>NZ_CP157823.1:0-708571 GCF_041898185.1 Corynebacterium belfantii
GTGTGGAACGAGACGTGGAATGAGATCACCAATGAACTCATTCAGCTATCTCGCGAACCCGAAAGCGAGATTCCACGAATCACTGCTGAGCAACGCGCTTATCTCAAACTCGTCCGACCTGCGGCTTTTGTCGAAGGCATCGCCGTTTTGCGGGTTCCACACTCCCGTGCCAAGGAGACGATTGAAACCCATTTGGGGCAAGCAATTACCTCCGTGCTCTCCCGTCGTATGGGACGCCCTTTTACTGTGGCAGTCACTGTCGACCCCACGTTGGACGTCATCCAGGATTTGCCGCATGACGTGCCAGAACAGCACGTTGTTCAGCACCACGTGCCCGAGCGCCCCCACTACTCGCCGGTATCCCAAGGGTATCCACCGCACTACGCACCGGAACAGCCGGAATATAACACCAAATATTCCGACGAATACCCCTCTGGTTGGGCCACTCACTACGTGCAAGCCCCACAACCATCGCAATCTCCGCAGTCGGCACAGCAACAACCAGCCCAACGCATGCCGGATCGGCGTCGTTATGCTGAGCAGCAGCAGGTTCCACAGCGTTCCGAAGAACCGGTTATGGGGCAACGGCGCGCGAGAGAAAAGCCAGCTCACGACCCAGATCGTAATGGTTCGCTTAATCCTCGCTACACCTTTGACACCTATGTTGTCTCAGATTCCAATAAACTTCCATGGTCGGCGGCATGGGCTGTCGCGGAAAAGCCAGCTCGCGCATACAACCCACTGTTTATCTGGGGCGATTCCGGTTTGGGTAAAACCCACCTCATGCACGCGATTGGTAACTACGCACAAGAGCTCGATCCAAAACTCAAGGTCAAGTACGTTTCTTCCGAAGAGTTCACCAACGATTACATCAATTCGGTGCGTGATGACCGCCAGGAATCATTTAAGCGTCGCTACCGTGACCTCGATATTTTGATGGTCGACGATATCCAATTCTTGCAGGGTAAAGAGGGCACCCAGGAAGAGTTCTTCCACACGTTCAATGCTTTGCAGCAGGCCGATAAACAAATCGTTTTGTCTTCAGATCGCCCGCCAAAACAGCTCACTACTTTGGAAGATCGTCTGCGCACGCGCTTCCAATCTGGCCTGATCGCGGATATTTACCCACCAGATTTGGAAACTCGTATTGCTATTTTGCTGAATAAGGCGTCGGCGGAAGGCATTACTGCAGATCGCGACGTATTGGAGCTTATTGCGAGCCGTTTCAACGCGTCGATTCGTGAGCTCGAAGGTGCGTTCATCCGAGTTTCGGCCTATGCGTCGCTCAACGAGGCCCCCATCAATATGGCCACGGCTCAGGAAGCACTGCGCGATATGATGCCTGAGCAGGCAGATATCGAAATTACGGCAGGCATGATTATGTCGGTGACTGCTGAGTACTTCCACATTGACGTCGATACGCTCAAAGGCAGCGGTAAGTCGCGTTCGGTGGCTCATCCGCGACAGCTTGCGATGTATCTGTGCCGTGAGTTGACGGATTTGTCGTTGCCTAAGATCGGTGAGCATTTTGGTGGCAAGGACCATACGACGGTGATGTACGCGTACCGCAAGATCGGTAAAGAGATCACGGAAAAGCGTGATACTTACGATGAGATTCAGCAATTGACGCAGCAGATTAAGAGCTCTGATCGCGCCTAATTAGGTTATTTTCGCAGCTCAGAACGTTAAGAAGCTGTAGGTGATCCCTGTGGGAATACAACACCTACAGCTTCTTTTTATGAGCAACACGCGGTGGTGGGAAAATATCCCACAAAACTATCCACAGGTGTGTAATTACGGAACTGTAATTCGGTGATCTCTATCACTTTTCTGGAACTTTTGTACCCAAAGATCCCTGTGCATAACCCCATCTAAGGTGTGTAAAAATTAGCCCTGAACTGGGGAAGGATTGTGGAAGGAATACGGCTTGGAAAAGTTATCCACAACCCCCTATAGTTATCCACAGAGATTCCACAACCGGACTCACAACTCGGAAAACGGCCGCAACCACGAGCGATACCCTGTCTTCCACAGATTCCACAGGACTTACTGAAGTTACCAACTATTTAGTCCAAATAAACCTAGGGAGAAATAGGGGCTGGGGAATTACACGAATTGCTCAGGCTCGCGAGCGATTTTGTAATTACAAAAATCCGGCGAATACGAGTTTTCGTTCTTGGCGTTCACAGGTACGGTTAGTTTTGTAATTTCAAGTAGTCTTCCGATCCGTAGGTTCCCCCTCATGGCAGTGCCTACGTGATCGATCACATCGAGGAGCCCTTAAGCATGGACGCACACGCTGTCTCATTCCGGGTCGAAAAAGACGACCTTTCCGGTGCGGTGAGCTGGGTTGCACGTAATTTGCCCACTAAACCCACGCAGCCGGTCTTGCGCGCGGTTGTCATCACCGCCGATGACGAGGGACTCGAGTTCGCTGGTTTTGATTACGAAGTTTCCACAAAAGTCCATATCAACGCGGATATTCGCCAGCCAGGTCGTATCGCCGTAGCTGGCAAGCTGATGTCGGACATCATCAGCACCCTGCCGAACAAGACCATTGAGGTTTTCGTCGAAGGTACACAGGTGCAGGTCGTATGCGGTTCTTCCCGCTTCGAGCTTCCCCTGATTCCTCTCGACGAGTACCCACCGTTGCCACAGTTGCCAGCGGTAACCGGTGCCATCGACCCGAATTTGTTCACGGATGCGGTGCTGCAGGTTGCTGCGGCCGCTGGTCGCGATGAGACGCTTCCAATGCTCACGGGTATCCACATGGAGATCGACGGCGAGAACGTTACCTTGACCGCAACGGACCGTTTCCGTCTTGCGTTACGACGTTTCAACTGGTCACCGGCTAATCCAGAAGCCAAGGCAAAGCTGTTGATCCCTGCGAAGAACCTTTCGGATAATGCTCGCAGCCTCGATTCCGGTTCCACTGAACCCGTCGAGATCGCCGTGGGCACTGGCGAAAGCATCGGTGCTGAGGGCCTGTTTGGTATTCACATCGATAACCGCCAGACCACCACACGCATGCTCGACGCGGACTTCCCAAATGTCAGCCCGCTACTGCCCAAGGTTCATAACGCACTGGCCAGCGTGGAAATCTCTGCGCTTTCCGATGCCATCCGCCGCGTAGCCCTAGTTGCTGAGCGCAACGCTCAGATCCGGATGCAGTTCACTCGCGACGAGGTTATTCTCTCCGCTGGTGGTTCGGATGCAGGTCACGCCGAGGAATCCGTGCCTTGTGCTTTCACCGGCGACCAAGATTTTTTGATCGCGTTCAACTCGGCATATCTGCGTGATGGCTTGAGCGTGATCCGCACTAGCCGTGTAGTCTTCGGTTTCACGGAGCCATCACGCCCCGCAATTATGATTCCGGAGCCCGAGACGCTGCCGGAAGCAAGCGCTGATGGAGCATACCCTACGCCAGATACCGAATTCACCTACCTGCTCATGCCAGTTCGACTGCCAGGATAAAAACCCTCTGACTAGCACAAAGGACGTCGCCCCACCGTGTACATTCGTGAGCTTTCGCTTCGAGATTTCCGCTCGTGGCCAGAGTGCACTGTCACTTTGGAACCTGGGGTGACGCTTTTTGTTGGCCGTAATGGTTTTGGCAAAACGAACATCGTTGAGGCCATCGCCTACGTGGCTCATCTGGGGTCGCACCGTGTGTTTCATGATTCTGCGCTGGTCCGTCAAGGAAAAGAATCGGCTCGTGTGTCGGTGACTGCAGTTAATCACGGCCGCGAGCTCACCGCGCATCTGCTGATCAAAGCCAAGGGCGCTAACCAAGCGCAGATCAATCGAACTCGGCTAAAAAACCCCCGCGAGCTGCTTGGTGTTGTTAAAACGGTCCTGTTTTCTCCTGAAGATTTGAGCCTTGTTCGTGGCGACCCAGCAGAGCGCCGACGCTATCTTGACCATGTGATTGTTACACGCAAACCCCGCCTTGGCGGTGTGAAAGCGGACTATGACAAGGTGCTGCGGCAGCGTAACTCGTTGCTCAAAACCGCAGGTGTTGCTTTGCGTCGTGGCTATGGTGCAGATGATGGTGCGCTTTCTACCTTGGATGTGTGGGATTCCCAGTTGGCGCGTCTTGGTGGACATCTCGTTCATGCACATCATAGTGTGGTTCGGGAGTTGGATCCGCTGGTGCATGATGCCTATGCGCGTATTGCTCCGGAGTCGCGTCCTGCGCATATTCGCTATGTGTCGACGGTGCCGTTTGTGGATGCGGATGAGTTGCCGAGCCCCGAAGAATTCGAGGCCGCTATGCTTGCTGAGCTGGGGAAACGTCGGGATAAAGAAATTGATCGTGGGGTTTCGCTGGTGGGGCCACACCGTGATGATCTTGATGTTGTTTTGGGCGATTATCCTGCGAAGGGGTTTGCGAGCCATGGGGAAACGTGGTCGATGTGTTTGGCGTTGCGCCTAGCTGAGTTTCATTTGCTGCGTAATGATGGCACCGATCCTGTGCTCATTCTTGATGATGTGTTTGCGGAGTTGGATACGCAGCGTCGTGAGAAGTTGGTGAGTGTGACCGCCGAGGCTGAGCAGGTGCTCATAACTGCCGCGGTGGGCGACGATCTGCCTGCTACCCTTACAGAATCGGCGGTGCATCGTCACTTTGTCAGCGTTGCGGACACTCCTGAGGGACGTATTTCGCTTCTCGACGCCGCCACCGGGGGTAACACATGACGGATAATGATGCGGTTTCTGCTGCTTTTGCACACATGCGACAGGAAGCGAAAAAACGCACCGGCACTGTTCCGAACCTGAACAGGCCGTTGCCGAAGGCGTCGAAAAGCCTTGCGGATAACGACGCTACCCCTGCGGTGCCGAAACAACGGGGCATGGCAACTGGCCCTGATGGCCGTCAGCGACGGCGTAGCTACTCGGTGCAGCGGGCTGGAAGTATCCTCAGCGATGAGATTAAAAAGCGTGGTTGGCACAAAGAAATCGCAGGTGGATGGGTAAATTCGCACTGGGATGATTTGGTGGGGGTGCAAATTGCTGCGCATACCAAAGTGGAAATGTTCAAAGATAAAGCTTTGTTTATCACATGTGATTCTACTGCGTGGGCGACGAATTTGCGCATGATGCAGCGCATTATTTTGCGGTCTATTAGTGAGCAAATCGGCCCAGATATCATCGTCGAACTGAAGATTTTTGGCCCCAAGGCACCGAGTTGGCGGCATGGTCCTTTGCACGTTAAAGGCAGGGGACCACGCGACACATATGGATAACAGGTGCTGTGTAGCCCCGTGGGGCGTGCGCGAGGGCTACCTAGTGGGGAGGTAGGCAGTGTAATATGGGAGAGTCTAGGCTCAAATCTCGCATAGCAAGGAGTGCACGCTTCCGTGGCAACCGCTGAACATGAATATGGCGCCTCATCCATTACGATCCTCGAGGGTCTGGAGGCCGTCCGCAAGCGTCCCGGTATGTACATCGGTTCTACCGGTGAACGCGGCCTGCACCACCTGGTGTGGGAGGTCGTGGATAACTCCGTCGACGAGGCAATGGCCGGTTACGCTACCCACGTCGAGGTGACCCTGCTTGCCGACGGCGGCGTGGAGGTCGTGGACAACGGCCGTGGTATCCCCGTTGAAATGCACCCATCTGGTGCGCCTACCGTCCAGGTCGTTATGACCCAGCTGCACGCAGGCGGCAAGTTCGACTCCGATTCCTATGCGGTTTCCGGTGGTCTACACGGTGTGGGTATCTCCGTCGTGAACGCCCTGTCTACCCGCGTGGAGGCCGACATCAAGCGTGATGGCAAGCACTGGCTACAGAACTTCTCCATGGCCATCCCTGATCCACTGGTCGAGGGCGGTAACGCTCGTGGTACCGGTACCACCATCCGCTTCTGGCCGGATGCGGAGATCTTTGAAACGACCACCTTCAAGTTTGAGATGATCAGCCGACGCCTCCAAGAAATGGCCTTCTTGAATAAGGGCCTGACTATTACGTTGGTAGACAAGCGCGTTACTGACGAGGAGCTTGAACTCGAAGCGATCGCCGAAGAAGGCGACACCGCTGAGAACGTTTCTTTGGACCAAATCGATGTCGATGCCGACGGCAACATCGACGCACCTGCTGCGCCAAAGAAGCGCGAGAAGAAGAAAGTTTTCTTCTACCCAGATGGTTTGAAGGACTACGTTGCACACCTGAACAAGTCCAAGCAGGTTATCCACCCCACCATCATCTCCTTCGATGCCAAGGGAGACGATCACGAGGTTGAGGTGGCAATGCAGTGGAACAACAGTTACTCGCAGAGCGTGCACACCTTCGCTAACACCATTAACACGTTTGAAGGTGGCACCCACGAAGAGGGCTTCCGTGCCGCGCTGACGTCGTTGATGAATCGCTACGCCCGTGAGCACAAGCTGCTCAAGGAAAAGGAAGCAAACTTTACGGGTGACGACTGCCGTGAGGGCCTTTCCGCCGTGATCTCCGTGCGCGTTAGTGATCCGCAGTTTGAGGGCCAGACCAAGACCAAACTTGGTAACACTGAGGTCAAGGGCTTTGTTCAGCGTATGGTCAATGAGCATATTGCTGGTTGGCTGGATGCTAACCCTGCAGAAGCTAAGACGATCATCAATAAAGCTGTGTCCTCGGCCCATGCGCGCGTGGCGGCTCGTAAGGCGCGCGATTTGGTGCGTCGTAAGTCGGCTACTGACCTCGGAGGCCTGCCCGGTAAGCTCGCTGACTGCCGCTCCAAGGACCCAGAAAAGTCCGAACTTTACATCGTGGAGGGTGACTCCGCAGGTGGTTCCGCTAAAGCTGGCCGTGATTCTCTCTACCAGGCAATTCTTCCGCTGCGCGGCAAGATCCTGAACGTCGAGAAGGCACGTTTGGACAAGGTGCTTAAGAACGCCGAGGTCCAGGCGATCATCACCGCTTTGGGTACCGGCATTCATGATGAGTTTGACATCAAGAAGCTGCGTTACCACAAGATCGTGCTGATGGCCGATGCCGACGTCGATGGCTCTCATATCGCAACCTTGCTGCTCACCTTGCTGTTCCGCTTCATGCCACAGCTGATCGAAGAAGGCCACGTCTACCTCGCGCAGCCACCGCTCTACAAACTCAAGTGGGGCAAGGGTGAGCCAGGATTTGCCTATTCCGATGCGGAACGCGACACCTTGCTTGCTGAGGGCTTGGCGCAAAACCGCAAGATCAACAAAGACGACGGCATCCAGCGTTACAAGGGTCTTGGCGAGATGAACGCCTCTGAGCTGTGGGAAACTACACTTGATCCGAAGTACCGCGTCTTGCGTCGCGTGGACATTACCGACGCACAGCGTGCCGACGAGATCTTCTCCATCCTCATGGGGGACGATGTAGCTGCACGCCGTAGCTTTATCACCCGCCGCGCTAAGGACGTCCGTTTCTTGGACATCTAGCATGACGAAGGCCCGCCACAGAAACACTCTGCGGCGGGCCTTCGTCGTGGGGGAGTTACTTCATGTAGTTCTGCATGATTTGTCCCAAACCTGGCAGGTTGGGCTCGATAAAACTTGCTGCCTTACCGCGCAAGGAACCGTATGCTTTCTTCAGTGCTGGCATGTCGACTTTCTCAGCGTTGCGATCTGCAACTTCGAGGATCTTGTCGCTGACCTCGGACTTGTGCTGCTCCAAGAACTCGCCAAAGTGGGTGCTGTCGGAGGCTTCGAAAGAAGCCCAGTAGGGATCCAATACCTCGACGACCTCGGGCAAGAGGCGCTCGGCACCCTTGGTGACGATGTCGGGGCGGACTTTCTTGGCGGCCGCCACGGCACCTTTGAGTGCTACGCCGGAAATGCCGCTGGACTGCGAAACTGAACGATCAATGAAGCCTGCGAGCTCAGCTGCTAGGGCGGTGCACTTGGTGTCTAAAAGTTGCGCGAGTGTACTCATCCGCTAGTCCTTTCGTTTAAAAACATAAATTGTGGAGTGCTATTCGGCATTCTAGCCTGTTATGCGGTTGGTGCTAGTTGGAAACATAAAAGCGACCTCCATTGCTGGATCTCCACACCAACGGGGTGCGTGTTGGAAATCCAGCGACGGGGGTCGCATGCGTTGTCATTCTTCCGCCACAGTAATGTACTGCAATCACAACAGTCACAAATGTTACAGGAGTGGCGCGGTGGCATACAACAAAGCCGTGGGATTTTGACTCAAAGGCCGTTGAGGTCGCGAAGGATGGCCACTAAAAAATCGGCAAAATCCGTGTTGCGGTCATCCAAAGGTGAAAGCTGAATAACCAAGCTGCGCACGTATTTCACCATGTGATGGGCGGTAGGGAAGACTGCTACCGCGTGGACATGTGCGGTGGTTACGGCGGCAATTGCGTTAAGGGCTGCATAATCGCGCACGTTGAGATCGCCTGAAGCGCCCGCACAGAAGGCGTCGGCAAGCATGAATGTTTGTTCGGGAGTAAGTCCGCGCATGGGGCTACCTGCCTAGCCGATGTTCGGTGGCCGCGTAGTGGGGGAGATGCTGGCGGGCGAGGGTGCGCACTTCTTCGTCGGCAAGAATGTGGGCTGCTGCGGCGATGATTGCTCTGGTGGCTGCCTCTTGTTTGCTGCAGCCTTGGGCTTGGGCGAGGAGAGTGAGCGCGCGGTCGTGTTCTACTGTGAGGCGAAGTGTCATAGCCATGCGAAAATGGTATCAATCTGATACCAAAAATGCTTGGCTGTGGCGTTAGAAGCTAGAATAAAGGGGTTATTGCCTACATACTCGATGAATCTTATAGAAAAGGTGACATATGAGCGACGATCTTCTCGGTGGTGACGGCTACGACCGCGTCCACCCGATCGACCTCAACGAGGAGATGGAGACCAGCTACATCGATTATGCGATGTCGGTCATCGTCGGCCGTGCTTTACCTGAGGTCCGTGACGGACTCAAGCCAGTGCACCGCCGCATCCTCTACGCGATGTACGACTCCGGCTACCGCCCCGACCGTAGCTACGTAAAGTCTGCGCGCCCAGTCTCAGACACCATGGGTCAGTTCCACCCCCACGGCGACTCCGCTATTTACGACACCTTGGTGCGCCTCGCCCAGGACTGGAACATGCGTTACCCCATGGTCGACGGCCAGGGTAACTTCGGCTCCCGCGGTAACGACGGCCCCGCAGCTATGCGTTACACCGAGTGTCGCCTGACCCCATTGGCTATGGAGATGGTTCGCGACATTCGCGAGAACACCGTGGACTTCTCCCCGAACTACGACGGCAAGACCCAAGAACCAGACGTATTGCCATCGCGCGTTCCTAACCTGCTGATGAACGGCTCCAACGGTATCGCCGTCGGTATGGCCACCAACATCCCGCCGCATAACCTGCGTGAACTTGGCGACGCCATCTTCTGGTTGCTAGACAACCCCGAGGCAGACGAGGCATCGGCGCTGGAAGCCTGCATGAAGTACGTCAAGGGCCCCGATTTCCCCACAGCGGGCCAGATCGTCGGCTCCCAAGGCATTAACGACGCCTACACCACCGGCCGCGGCTCCATCCGCATGCGCGGTGTCACCTCCATCGAGGAAGAAGGCAACCGTCAGATCATCGTGATCACCGAGCTGCCCTATCAGGTCAACCCGGACAACATGATCTCCAACATTGCGGAGCAGGTTCGCGACGGCAAACTCGCTGGCATCTCCAAGATCGAGGACGAGTCCTCCGACCGTGTGGGCATGCGCATCGTGGTCACCCTCAAGCGTGACGCTGTGCCGCGCGTGGTGCTAAACAACCTGTACAAGCACTCCCAGCTGCAAACCAACTTCGGTGCGAACATGCTGTCCATCGTGGATGGTGTGCCACGCACCCTGCGTCTCGACCAGATGCTGCGCCACTATGTGACGCACCAGATCGAAGTGATCATTCGTCGTACGCAGTACCGCCTCGACGAAGCGGAAAAGCGCGCCCACATCTTGCGTGGTTTGGTCAAGGCCCTCGACATGCTCGACGAGGTCATCGCACTGATCCGTCGTTCACCAACCGTCGACATCGCCCGCACCGGCCTGATGGAACTGCTCACTGTCGACGAAATCCAAGCAGACGCCATCCTGGCTATGCAGCTGCGTCGCTTAGCTGCCCTCGAGCGTCAAAAGATCGTCGACGAACTCGCCGAGATCGAACTGGAAATCGCCGACTACAAGGATATTCTGGCCCGCCCAGAGCGTCAGCGCGCTATCGTGCGTGACGAGCTTGCAGAAATCGTCGATAAGTATGGCGACGACCGCCGCACCCAAATCATCGCCGCAACTGGCGATGTCACCGAAGAAGACCTCATCGCCCGCGAGAACGTGGTAGTCACCATCACCTCCACCGGCTACGCCAAGCGCACCAAAGTGGACGCCTACAAGTCCCAGCGACGCGGCGGCAAGGGCGTACGCGGCGCTGAGCTCAAACAAGACGACGTGGTCCGCCACTTCTTCGTCAGCTCCACCCACGACTGGATCCTGTTCTTCACCAACTTTGGTCGCGTCTACCGACTCAAAGCCTACGAACTACCAGAAGCATCGCGCACCGCACGCGGCCAGCACGTGGCCAACCTGCTGGAATTCCAGCCGGAGGAGCGCATCGCCCAGGTCATTCAAATCCAGTCCTACGAGGATGCCCCATACCTTGTACTGGCAACCGCGCAGGGTCGTGTGAAGAAATCCCGCCTCTCCGACTACGAGTCCAACCGCTCCGGCGGACTTATCGCCATCAACCTCAACGAAGGTGACAAGCTCATCGGCGCCGCGCTATGCGACAATGACGACGACCTGCTGCTCGTCTCCGAAGAAGGTCAGTCGATTCGCTTCAACGCTAACGACGACCAACTGCGCCCCATGGGCCGTGCTACCGCAGGCGTGAAAGGCATGCGCTTCAAGGGCGACGACCAACTGCTGGCAATGACAGTGGTTAAGCCGGATGCATTCTTGCTGGTAGCTACCTCCGGCGGCTACGGCAAGCGCACCTCCTTGGATGAATACTCACCGCAGGGACGCGGCGGCCAAGGTGTGCTTACCTTCAAGTACACGCCAAAGCGTGGTAAGCTCATCGCCGCAGTTGTTGTTGACGAAGACGATGAGATCCTGGCTATCACCTCCGCTGGCGGTGTTATCCGCACCGTGGTTAACCAGATCCGACCGTCGTCACGCGCCACCATGGGCGTGCGCCTCGTCAACCTCGAAGACGGCGTCGAACTGCTCGCTATCGACCGCAATGTGGAAGGCGAAGGCGAAGAAGCCGCCGAAGCCGTAGCCACCGGAGCTGTCGACGGCCCCGCCGAACGTGGCAAGCAAACCGAAGTCGACCTCGGCATAGATAGCGCCGACGAGGAGGCCTAATGGTAACACGCGACGTGATCATTACTCGAGTAGCGCCAGTTAGCGCGTTTAAAACCGCACTATCCTTATCGCTGATCGGACTCATCTCATGGCTGATCTGCGTAGTTATTTTGTACTTCGGTATGCAAGCCGTAGGCATCTGGGACAAAATCAACCAGGTCATCGGCGGCGTTGGCGGCGACCAGATCGTCTCCTTCGGACTGATCATCAGCCTAGCTGCACTGCTGGGGACCATCGTGGCAATCATCGCCACGGTACTCGCACCGCTTGCGGCATTGGCTTACAACGCATTCGTTGATCTCTTCGGTGGCATTGGGGTAACCCTGCGCGAAGAACTCGACTAACGCGTATCTTTTAGCAAAACAGGTCGTGTAAAGCGCCACCATCGTGGCAGCACACGGCCTATTTTTGTATTATTGCCGGAACTTGATTAAAGTTGGCACACGTTCCTATATGGGCCTATAGCTCAGTCGGTTAGAGCGCATCGCTGATAACGATGAGGTCGCAAGTTCGATTCTTGCTAGGCCCACCAGGAACGAATGGGGCATTAGCTCAATTGGTAGAGCATCTGCTTTGCAAGCAGAAGGTCAGGAGTTCGATTCTCCTATGCTCCACAGTGTGGAACCCAGTCGGTGAGGCTGGGTTCTTTTTTCTGTGTGCCATTTTTCGCCTCCTCGAATTCGAGACTACGAAAACCGCAGGAAGGCTGTTATGCCGCGCGGGTGCCGTCCTTGGGTTTTCGTAGTCTTGAATTCGAGTTCGCGGTTGGAGAAGAGCCGCAGTGGGAAACGTCGATAAGCGTGCTTGTGCTTAGTGTGAAGTGAGCTCGTAGAAACCCGCAATGTGGTCGTGAACGAGGGTGCGGGCTTTATCCGGGTTGCGTTCTTCGATGGCTCGCAGGATATTGCGGTGTTCGCGTTGTAGTTTTTCTGATACTTCGGCCCAGTCGGTGCGCATAGCGAGGCGTTCGATGACGAATGCGATGGCGGAGTATCGCAGGGATTCCATGATGGTTTCTGTGACGAGGTTGCCTGCTAGTGATGTGATCAGAATGTGAAAGTTGACGTCTTTGATGTGGTAGTCGTGGAACGGCAAGGTGGGGTCGTCCATACTGTCGAGGAGGCGGTGGGCTTCGCTGAGGACGCGGCTGCGTTCGGGGGAGTCTGGGCTGACCTCTGGGGTAGCTGCGTCGGCGGCTGCGTTGGATTCGATGAGAATGCAGGTGTTGACGAGGTCTTTAAGCGGGAGTGATCGGGCGCTGAGGTGCATGCGAATGGCCCAGGAGAGTCCTGCGGATGGTTCGGAGATGACGATCGCTCCGGAGTGCGGGCCGGATCCGGTGCCAGTGCGTACGAGTCCCATGGAGGTGAGGATGCGGATGGCTTCGCGTACGGAGGCCCTGGAGAGTTCGAATTGTTCTGCGAGGGCTCGTTCACCGGGGAGTTTGTCGCCAATAGCAATGGAGCCTTTGCGCAGCTCTTTTTCCAGCCAATCGAGGACTTCTTGATAGGCCCGTTGGGTGGATTGAGACATGTGCAAAGGCTCCCTTGTTCAAGGCGGATGTGTTAGGTGTAATCCTAATCCACGTGCCTTGGAAGTCGTGCCGTTATGGTGTTGGTAGCATCCATGCCAATACGTTGGATTGTAAGAACACCATGGTGCATAGGACGACGAGGAGTCCGATGGACCACCAGATGACGGAGCGGAAGATCTGGGATTCTTTGCCTTCCATTCCTACGGAGCTTGCGGCGATGGCGAGTGATTGTGGGGAGATCATCTTACCGACGACGCCACCGGAGGTGTTGGCTGCGGTCATGAGGTGGGGGTCTAGTCCGATGTTTTCAGCTGCGGTTTTTTGCAGGTTGGAGAAGAGCGCGTTGGCTGAGGTATCGGAGCCTGTGACGGCGGTGCCGACCCAGCCGAGTACTGGGGAGAAGAATGCGAATGCTGCGCCGAGATTTGCGACTGCGGTGCCGATGGCGAGTGTTTGGCCGGAGAAGTTCATAACGTAGGCTAGGGAGAGGACACTGACGATGGTCAGTGCGGAAAATCGCATCTTGTAGAAGCACGATCCTAGTTCCATGGCTGCGCGTCCGAGTGGGAGTTGGTAGCGGCCTTTGTCGTCGAAAATCGAGTAGACGATGGCGACGATGATGCCGGTGATCAGCAGGAGGGTGCCTGGTGAAGATAGCCACTGGAAGCTGTAGGTGGTGGATTTGATCGCTTCACCGGAGCTGTTCAGGATGTGTCCGTGCAGGCCTGGCCATGGGATTTTTACGTCGGTTGTGGCGAGTGCTTTGGGGATGTCGATGCCGAGCGTCCATAGTTTGGCAACACCGAAGATCGCGACGACCAAAACGTAGGGGAAGACGGCCATCCATGTGCGTGACAGGGTGAGATGGTCTGCAGCTTCGTGCTTTTCGACGCCCAGACGTTCGCGGACCGCGTCGAGTCCTTTGGGCTTCCACACCTGCAGCAACAGCACGGCGGCGATAAGGCCAACGAGGGATGCGACGACGTCGGTAAGCTCGTAGGAGAAGTAAGTGGCACTCCACCACTGGGAGATAGCGAAGCTCAAGCCGATGGTGAGCGCTGCTGGCCAGGTTTCGCGCAGGCCGCGTACGCCGTCGATAATGAGCACGATGATAAACGGCACGAGTGCTGCAAAGAAGGGTGCTTGGTGGCCGACGACGGCACCGATGTGGGCTGAGTCGAGTCCGGTCAGGGTGCCGGCGGTAGTAATTGGGATGGCGACCGCGCCGAATGCGACGGGTGCGGTGTTGGCGATCAGTACCACGGTGGCGGTCTTGAGCGGTTTAAGACCAAGCGCCATGATCATGGTCGCGGTGATTGCTACTGGAGCGCCGAAACCGGCGAGTGCTTCGAGGAGTCCTCCGAAACAGAATGCGATCAAGATTGTTTGGATGCGCAGGTCGCCACCGCCGACGGTGTCGAAGATGGCGCGCATGTCTTGAAAGCGTCCGCTAGCGACTGTGACTTGGTAGAACCACAGGGCTAGTACCACGATCCATACGATGGGGAACAGGCCGAATGCTGCACCTTGGGTGGCAGACAGTAGGGCGAAATTCCAGGGCATGTGGAACGCTGCGATGGCCACGATGATGGCAACGGCGAGGGCTGTGAGGCCGGAAACATATGCTTTTGCTTTAACGACCAAAAGCATGACAAAGAACGTGATGAGGGGCAGAAGTGCGACGATGGCTGAGACAGTGGTGCTGCCTCCGACTGCGCTCACGTTTGCGGTAAAAGTGTCCATCTTGAGGAAACTCCTGGAGTCTTTAAGTTAGCTGCCCTTTGGGCGGCTAAGAACAGGCAGGGGCTCTACCACTATCGACTCGACAACAATCTGGATTGGTCTGACCACAGTGGTAAGATCACAGACTTTATAGTTGATCTATGTCACATGTCAATGCCGTGGTGACGTGTGCGGGTAATCGTGGGGCGATGGTGTGCGGTGTTGTAGAAGTGTCTCAAATGAAAATAATTCGAAAAATGAAGCGGTCGAATAAAAAATTTTTCTCGGATTCTTGCACTTAGGGTCGGCTGCACGCCTGCTGATCTCTCACAAATCTTTTCACCACTCTTGAAATGAGAATGATTATCCGTATGGTGTGTGGTGTCCGGCCGGACGAACCACAGAGCCTTAGATCAAAAGGCTGTGTTTTCCATTCAATCGATACCGATCTTTCTATTTGAGAGGGGAATCTCTTTGTCTCGTAGCAAGAACGCACTAATTCGAAATCTTTCGATTGCCGCAGGAGCGGCAGCAATAAGCGTGGGTGCTGCGATGGGACCGGCTTTGGCAGTAGATGCTGCTCAGGAAGCACCGGCCGCAGATAATTCCCCAGCAGTAGAGGCACCGCAGACGCTAGAAGAGGGAGAGCAGTCCGCGCTGACTTCGCAGGACAACCCTCGTTATGAGTCGCAAATCGTGCGAGCAGGACACTCCGCAGAAGCTGAGCAGGTAGGCGACGTCTCCGAAGACACCATCTTTGGATACTCCCAATTTGACGTCCCAGAAGGCTGGTTTGTCAGCGTTGACGAAGACTCCGGCAAGGTGACCGTCATCGCATCCCCAGATGCCCAGGACGGTGACAACTACACCGTCAAGGTGAAGGCTGTTGACCTCGATGGCAACGTCACGTGGAGCGAAGCAACCTTCACGGTCGGTGACCCAGAAACCGACACCCCAGAGGCGGGAACCCCAGACGCTGATGCTCCGGAAGCGGACGCACCTGAGGTAGATCTTCCAGCCGCAGAGTAATGTCTGTGCTTCTGTCCTAGGCGTGGCCTAGGGCTGGTGGAGAAAGAATAAGGAAAGACTTTAAAACCCCAAGCTGGGCATGGTCGTGTGATTATGGTCCGGCTTGGGGTTTTGTGCATGGCGAATGGGCTAACATCGACACATGTGAAAGTTAGGCAATCCAAAGTTGGCAGGCAGGCTCGTTGGGCTCTGATTCTCAGCGTTGTTCTTACATGGTTCTCGGTTATCGGCATGTGTATGGCCATTATTGGTGCTGGTCGCATTATTGATGGCGACAAGGTATCGCGGTGGATCATTGCGGGACCGTTCGTGGTTATGATGTCGTTTGCGCTGCGGGGGTGGGTGCTTGCCGACGGGCAGGTTGCTGAGGAGCGGCGGGTGCGTCGTCAGCTTGTTGAGCGTGTGTTTCAGGCTGGTGAGATTCGTACGTCGAAGTTTCCGACAGGGGCTGTGGTGGGGTTGGCGACGGAGTCCGCGGAGAAGATGGTGGCTTTTCGTGTGGGGTTTATGTCGCAAATAGTGGCGTCGTTGACGTCGCCGTTGTTGGTTTTGGTGGCGATGGGGTGGTCGTCTCGGTGGTGGCTGGCGGCGGTTGTGGCTGCTATGTTGCCGATTGTTCCGCTTGTGGTGGGTGGGTTTCGTAAAGTGGTGGTGCGGGTGTCGCATGGTTCGCAGGATGCGCGAAAGACGTTGGCTGCTGATTACATGGATGCCCTTCGTGCGTTGGGAACGTTGCAGTTGTTGGGGGCGTCGGCACGCGTGGCTCAGCGCCTGGCTGCGCGCGGGGAGGATAATCGTGTGGCGGTGATGCAGCTGCTGCGTGGGAATCAGTTGATTCTTTTTGCTATCGACGCCGTCTTTAGCCTCGCAATTGTGGCCGTTTCCGCAGGTCTGGCTCTTTTTCAAGTTCGCCAAGGGGTGCTAACTCCAGGGCAGGGGATCACTGTCCTAGCGCTTAGTATTTTGCTGCTTGAACCAATGGACCATATCGGTGCGTTTTTCTATGTAGGCATGGCCGGTTGGGGTGCGCAGCGCGGAATCCGCGGATTTATCACCTCATTGCCAACTGGGCGCGCGCACGTACCCAGCGCCCAACCGGGGTGCATCACCATGCATGATGTCAGCTTTTCTCACGGGGATTCCGTGGTGCTATCCCATGCACAACTGGAGATTCAACGCGGGCAGCGCGTTGCCATCGTGGGCCGTTCCGGTGCTGGCAAATCCACTCTCTTGTCGTTGATTGCAGGGATGAAAACTCCCCAAGCTGGGACGATAGCGCGAGGAGGGGATTGCGCGGTGGTTGCTCAGCACACGTGGCTTTTTCAAGGAACAATTGCAGACAACCTGCGGTTAGCCCGCCCCGAGGCGACTGAAGAGGAGATGTGGCAGGCGCTGAGTAGCGCCCAGCTTGCCGACGAAATCCGCACCATGCCCGCAGGTCTTAGCACCCTCATCGGCGAGTTCGGTGTGGGGCTTTCCGGTGGTCAGGCCCAGCGTTTGTCGCTGGCGCGCGCTTTGATCTCAGGGCGACGCATCGTGCTTTTCGACGAACCCACTGCCCACGTTGATCTTACCTCCGAGGCAAAGATCTTAGATGCGATCAACAGCCTTGGTCGCGACTACACCGTGGTCATGGTGACTCACCGTGACACATCACTTGCCCACATGGATCGCATTGTCCGCGTGACCAATGGTCGTATCGAGGAAGAAGAACACCAGCATGCGCACTGAACCCACCCCCTGGCACCTGATCCGCTGGCTACTGGGCATTACCCGCCCAGTGCTACGCCCCTTGGGGGCTTCTACGTTGTGTCGAATCATGAACCAAGCATTGGGCATCTTTTTGTATGTGATCCCCGCATATGCCCTGGTTGCTGGCGTAGGAAGTGTCTCATCTGTGGTGGTCATCATGGTGGTCATTGCATTGCTAAAAGCAGTATTGCGCTATGTGGAGCACTATCTTGGCCATCTTGTTGCCTTCAAAGCATTAGAGCTGATCCGTATTCGTGTTTTCCGTGACGTCTACCCGCAAGCCCCAGCGATCATGCGTCGTACTGGGCCAGAGGCGGTTGGCAGCGGCGACATGTTGACACGGCTGACTCGCGACATCGGACAAATCGAGGTGTTTTTTGCACACACCACCGCGCCGGTGGTCTCTGCTGCTGTGGTGCCGCTGGGGGTAGTTATCACCATTTCCGTGCTCTCTCCAGTGCATGGCCTGATCGCCGCTGCCATTTTTGGTGTTGCAGGGGTGGTGTCTTTAGACAACAGTGCTTATCGCTTTGCGATCCGTGTCAGCGAACACCGCGGCAACATCACCCAGCACGTCACAGACTCAGTCGGCGGTGTGGCGGAAGTAGTGGGATACGACGCACAACAGCGCAGGCAGTGCGAATTGCACGATAGGGAAGAGCCTTTGCAAACGGCGGTTCGGCGTCGTGGGGGAATCGTCGGCACGCGATTGGGGGTTGTAGCCGCCGCTCGCATCTGCGTGCTCACCATGCTCCTGCCCGCCACCGACAACATGGCATTAGCCGTGTCCTGCATGTTTGCAGTACTGCGCTGCTGGGACATGATCAACGAGGTCGCCGACCTAGGCAACCATTTCTCCAACTCTCTAGCCGCAGCGCGCCGGGTATGGTCACTCGCCCACGCAGGGCTCGCACTTAACGACGGCCCCCAACCGCTGCCAACCGCCACCACCGGTGCAACAGTCGAATGGGACAACGTGACCTTCACATACCCAGCAGAAACCACACCCGCACTTCGCAACGTATGCCTCACTGTTCCCGCAGGAAGCTGGGGTGCCATCCTAGGGGCCACCGGATCCGGAAAATCTACCCTCGCAGCATTACTGCTTCGCTATTGGGATCCCACAACCGGTGCCATACGCATCGATGGACACGACATCCGCACCTGTCCGCTGGAGCAACTCCGTAGCACTGTATCTATAGTCACCCAAGACATCACCTTGCTGAATACCACGGTTGCCGACAACCTGCGGCTGGCACAACCAAACGCCACCGACGCAGAGCTTATCGACGCCTTAACTGTGGCATGCCTCGACCGAGAACTCACCCTCGATACCGCGGTAGGAGAGCAAGGTGCGAACCTTTCTGGTGGGCAACGTCAGCGACTCTCTTTAGCCCAAGCATTGCTGCGCCACGGTCGCGTGCTGATTCTTGACGAATTCACCGCTCACCTCAACCCAGCTCTGGCAGCCGACATCCGCAGCCGCCTGCGCGAAGCGCGTCCACACACCACGATTATCGAAATCACCCATGACCTCACCTACCTAGACAGCTACCAATGGGTGACCGCTATTGATTCCGGCTCCCTAATCGACGCAGAACAGTACTCGAGGTAAACATGTATTGACATGCCGTTTTGGAATTGCGTGGCGTATGCTGTAAAGTCCCTTTCGTTCCTACGAGGGCCTATAGCTCAGTCGGTTAGAGCGCATCGCTGATAACGATGAGGTCGCAAGTTCGATTCTTGCTAGGCCCACCAGGAACGAATGGGGCATTAGCTCAATTGGTAGAGCATCTGCTTTGCAAGCAGAAGGTCAGGAGTTCGATTCTCCTATGCTCCACAGTGTGGAACCCAGTCGGTGAGGCTGGGTTCTTTTTTCTGTGTGCCTGTTGTGCCTTGTGGTGCCATTTTCCGTCTCCTCGAGCTCAAGACTACGAAAACCGCAGGAAGGCTGTTATGCCGCGCGAGCGCCGTCCTTGGGTTTTCGTAGTCTTGAGCTCATATTCGCGGAGGAATAGGTAGTGCACCAACAATTTTTGGCGTGTTCTTTTGGGGAGTGGATTTGTGATGTGGCATAGAGAAATCATCGGTGGGCTAACAGTCGCGTTCGCGCTGATTTCAGAAACGATCGCATTTTCGGTGGTCGCTGGCGTCGATCCCGCGGTGGGACTGTGTACCTCGGTGATCATGTCTTTTGTCCTTGACCTCACAGTCTGCCGCCCTGCGATGATTACTGCTGCTGGTGTTGCTCGCTTGCAGCGGTTTGTGCCGCGTTCGGTGATGATCGGTTTTGTTAATCCCTTGGGTTGATGATTTTTGGGCTCAGCTGCGCCATGTGGTCGGGTAGTCGTGGCTGTTCTGGGGATGGTGTTGCCGCGGTTGCGTTGGATTCCGGTTCCGGCGCCGTTGTTGGCGATTGTGGTTCTCACGGTGGTGGTTGTTGCTGCGGGGTGGGATGAGGTTCCTACGGTGTCTGATATGGGGAGTTGCCGTCGTCGTTGCCTGCGTTGATGCTTCCGGATGTGCCGGTGACGGTGGCGACGCTTCGGATTATTGCGCCGTATTCGTTGGCGTTGGCATTGGTGGGGTTGATGGAGTCGTTGATGACGGCCAAGCTTGTCGACGATCTCACGGACTCGTATTCCGATAAGACTCGGGAAAGCTGGGTCCTGGGTGTTGCCAATATTGTTGCTGCTCTGTTCGGTGGCATAGGTGGTTGCGCGATGATCGGCCAGATGATGATCTCGCTGAAGGATGCTGGTGCGCGTACCCGCTGAGTGTCGGTAACTACAGGTGTGTGGTTGCTGGTGCTGATTTTGGTGTTGGCACCCGTGGCGGGACGTATCCCCATGGTGGCATTAGTGGCTGTGATGATGGTTGCGATTAGCACGTTTGATTGGCGGTCGGTTCATCCGCGCACGTTGAAGTTCATGTCGTTGAGTGAAACCGCGGTCATGGTGGTTTCTACGGTTGCCACAGATAACTTGGCGGTGGGCGTGATCGCTGGTGTGGTGATGACGTCGTTAATGTTTGCGCGCCGGGTGGCTCATTTGGTTCGCGTGGAGCGTATTGCGGAATCGGATCAGGTGGTCCGGTATCGCGTCATGGGCCAGCTGTTTTTGGGCGTCGTCGAATGACTTGGTGTTTAGCTTTGATTACACGGAGCGCGCCCAGCTGGTAATTGTTGATTTGTCGGATGCAGAGCTATGGGATGCGTCGACAGTGGTTACGTTGAATTCCATTTCGCGCAAGTATGAAGAACGCGGTGTTGAGGTGCGGATCGAGGGGCTCGATGGTCCGAGCCTTGATCGTCTCGATCACCTTAGTGGTCGGGTTTAACCTAGTGGGGTTGGGTGTTGCCAGACTAGGGCAGCACCTTCGTGGCCTGCCATGATGATGGTGACGAGCGTTGCGGCAGCTGCCAGTGCCATGATGATACGCAGTGTGAGAGTATTGGCGAATCGTAGCGATCCGACTGCTGTGAGGAAGAGAATCCCGCAGGCGATGACGCTGGCGTCGGCAAGCGCGGCGTGTGTGGACACCGGACCCGGCTGCGCTTCGCTGAGCCCGAGGGGTGCCATGAGGCTTTCGCCGGTCACCTTGGCAAAGAACAATAGCTGCCGACGCCACCGTGACCACGCCTACCGTGAGCTTGCCGATCTTGGGGTAAAGCATTGGGCGAATACTCAAGGCTAATGCGAGGAGCGCTGCCACCGGAACCGCTACCACCGCCAAGTGGACGATGAGCGGGTGAAATGGCAAAGAAGTGATCGTGGCGTCATGCTAGTGTGTGTGGGCTATGCCACGATAGCAAGCTAAAGCTACGTTGTGGCGGGGACGGGAATTAGGAGTTTCGGGGTCGGGGTTGTTATAGTGTTGTTGCACAAGGGGCATTAGCTCAATTGGTAGAGCATCTGCTTTGCAAGCAGAAGGTCAGGAGTTCGATTCTCCTATGCTCCACAGCGTGGAACCCAGCCGGTGAGGCTGGGTTCTTTTTTGTTTGTGTGCCATTTTTCGCCTCTTCGAACTCGCGAACACAAAAACCCAAGGACGGCACGCACAGGTCACAACAGCCTTCTTGCGGTTTTCGATGTCTTGAGTTCGAGGAGGCGGTCTGCGGGATCTAAAAACCCTGAAAAATTTGTCGCAAACCGCTCGTGGACACCTTTCCACCGCTAGAATGTTGACATTGACAGCAATCTGCAGTCTGTAGAGACCATCACCGCACGCGAAGGATCGCTGGGCGGTCCGCGTGCCATCCCGGTGCAGCGCACGTTGCCACAGAAGAAGCGTTCTTTGATTGGTGCGTGGTGTTTTGCGGATCATTATGGTCCGGATGATGTGTCGCGTACTGGTGGCATGGATGTGGAATCGTGGGATGGTTCGCCCCGGGGAGGTGAATCTGATGACGGCGGGTGCTGGCATTTGCCACTCGGAGACGTCGATAAGCGCGACGTCGGTGTTGCATGGCGTGCAATTATGGTTGGTGTTGCCGGATTCGGTGCTCCTGAGCGTTTCGACGTCCTCGGTGGTCAGCTTTGGTGTTCCTTGGTGAGATTGAGGGCAGTGCTAGTCCGGTGGAGACGTTGTGGCGCTTGATGCACCAGTCCAACTCGAAGAAGTTTTCGTCTTTGAGGGAGGGCCAGATGGCTTTCCAGAGCTCGTATTGTGTCACGGAATCCATGCTGGTATCGGCTATGATCTGGGCGTAGTCGCCGTGGATTACTTCGTCAAAAATGAAGGCGTGGGGGTGGGTGGTGCGGACTTGGTGGAGCACCTCGCGCCAGAATTCCGAGTCGACGGAATAGGCTGCGTCGAGACGCCACCCCGTAGCGCCTTGGTCTAACCAATACCGCATAACGTCCGCCACGTGGCTGGACGCACCATCGAATATCACTGCAATCCCGCGCTCATCACATGCGGCGACCAGCGATTGCCAGTCCTCGGCCGTGCCCAACCGTGGGTCGATCTCATAATGATCAATCGTGTCGTACCTATGCGATACCGAACGGAAAATGGGCCCTAGCAGCAATCCCGTGCACACCAGCAAATCCCAGTGGATATACCTGCCACATGATCGTGGTGGGATCCCACGCTCTCGTATCACTATGAGTTATGGGGTTCATGATAGGCGGAATAGCAGTGCCAGCGGTGCCCCTGGGCCAACGTGACCGAGCTATTTCTCTTCCTTGCTATGGTGAGCCACCGCTACATTGCACCCCCAGATAGGGAGGAACCCTTCCCAGCTCAACCCCACTGAATCGATAAAGATGCAGGTCAGCGGTTTGACCTCAAGCCGTTGATGCGACACCATGCTTGAGTGAAAAGTATAAAGAAGACCCTCAAAGCCGCCGCAGCTGCTGCGGCAGCCCTTGTTACTGTCACCGCATGTTCCGCTACTGGCGGTGCCCCGAGGGCTTCTGACAATCCCAACGGCCAAGCAGGAGGCGTGGATACTCCTCGTTACACCGTTGCGATGATTACTCATGGCGCGCCGGGTGATACCTTCTGGGATTTGGTGCGCAAAGGTGCGGAGGATGCGGCTCGTAAAAACAACATTGAGCTGCGGTATTCTTCGGATCCGGAGGCTCCTAATCAGGCGAATCTTGTGCAAAATGCGATTGATTCTCGTGTGGATGGCATTGCGGTGACGTTGCCTAATGCGGATGCGATTGGTCCGGCGGCGCGTAAGGCTGCCGATAAGAAGATCCCGATTGTGGCTCTGAACGCTGGTATGGATGCGTATCAGAAGTACAACATCAGTGCGTTTTTTGGCCAGGAGGAAAAGGTTGCTGGCACGTTGGCTGGTGAGCGTTTGGCTAAAGATGGTGCTCGTCATGCATTGTGCGTGATCCATGAGCAGGGCAATTCTTCGCAGGAAGCGCGTTGTGCTGGTGTGAAGAAGGGCATGGGCGGCAATGTGGAGACGTTGTACGTCAATGGCAAGGATCTTACGAGTGTGCAGTCGACTGTGCAGGCGAAATTGTCACAGGATAAGAGCATTGATTGGGTGATGGGCCTGCAGGCTCCGGTTGCGATGACTAGCGCGGAGGCTGTGAAGAACGCGGGCAGTGTAGCGAAGGTGGCTACGTTTGATACCAACGCGCAGCTTGTCGACGCCATCTCTTCGGGTGCGATTGCGTGGGCTGTGGATCAGCAGCCGTATATGCAGGGTTATTTGGCTGTGGATTCGATTTGGTTGGCGCATCGTAATGGTTCCACGATGGGGGGTGGTCGTCCGGTGTACACGGGTCCAAGTTTTGTGGATAGCTCCAATGTGGAGGCGATTTCTGAGGCTGCGAAGGCGGGTCTACGATGAGTTCTGCTTCTGCTGATGATCGACTTCGTCGTCGTACTGGTTTTTCTGCGCTGATTCGTCGCCCTGAGTTGGCGAGTTTGCTGGGTACTATCGCTATTTTCGTGTTGTTCATGGTGTTGGCGCCGTCGTTTCGCTCGTTGGAATCGTTTTCCACGGTGTTGTATGCAAGTTCCACTATTGGCATTGTTGCGGTAGCGGTGGGCATGCTGATGATCGGGGCGGAGTTTGATTTGTCTTCTGGTGTGGCGGTGACGAGCACTGCGTTGGCGGCCACGATGTTGAATTACAATTTCCACCTGAATAGTTGGGTGGGTGCCGGTATTTCGTTGGTGTTTGCGCTGGGTATTGGTGCGTGGAATGGTTTTCTGGTCACGCGTACTGGCATTGATAGTTTCTTGATTACTTTGGCAGGTTTTTTGGGGTTGCAGGGTTTGAATTTAGCGATCACTAAGTGGGTGACGGGCCAGGTTGCTACTCCGATTATTTCTGACATGGAGGGTTTTGGTTCTGCTCGCGTGGTGTTTGCTGGCACGATTCATGTGGGATCGGTGTCGATTCGTGCCACGGTGTTGTGGTGGATTTTCTTCGTCGTGATCGGCTCGTGGTTGTTGTTTAAAACTCGGTTTGGCAACTGGATTTTTGCGGTGGGTGGCGATGCCGATGCTGCTCGTGCTTCGGGTGTTCCGGTTGATAGCGTAAAAATTATTCTGTTCATGTTTGTTGGTTTTGCGGCGTGGTTTGTGGGTATGCACAATCTTTTCGCTTTTGATTCGATTCAGGCTGGCCAGGGCGTGGGTAATGAGTTTTTGTACATCATTGCTGCGGTTATTGGTGGCTGTGCGATGACGGGTGGTCGCGGAACGATTATTGGTACGGCGATTGGTGCTTTGATTTTCGGTATGACTAATCAGGGCATTGTGTACGCAGGGTGGAATCCGGATTGGTTTAAGTTCTTTCTTGGTGCCATGTTGTTGTTTGCGGTGTTGACTAATACGTCGTTTGCTAGTGTGACCAAGGGGAGGCGCTAAATGTCTGAGATTATTGCGTTGCGGGATGTGACCAAATCCTATGGCAGTTTTGATGCGCTGCGCGGGGTGTCGCTTTCAATTTCCGCAGGTGAGGTCCTGTGTGTGTTGGGTGATAATGGTGCCGGAAAATCGACGTTGATTAAGATTTTGTCGGGTATTCATAAGCCCACGAGTGGCGAGATGCTTATCGATGACACCCCGGCGGTGTTCAATGGTCCGCGGGATGCTTTGAATCATGGGATTGCTACTGTGCACCAGAATCTGGCTGTGGTGGGGCATATGTCGGTGTGGCGTAATTTCTTTTTGGGCCAGGAGCTGACGGGGTTTTTAGGTCGGCTGCGTGAAGACGAGATGCGGCGTATTACCCAGGAGCAGTTGGCTGCTATGGGTATTGATCTTCCTGATGTGGATGTGGAAGTGGAGTCGTTGTCTGGTGGTCAGCGTCAGGTGGTGGCGATTGCCCGTGCGGTTTATTTCGGTGCCCGTGTGATTATTCTTGACGAGCCCACTGCTGCCCTTGGTGTGAAGCAATCCGGTATGGTGTTGCGTTTTGTGGCGGCTGCTCGTGAAAAGGGTATTGGTGTTGTTCTTATTACGCACAATCCCCATCATGCGTATCTTGTGGGCGATCACTTTACGATCTTGAATCTGGGTAATCAGATTCTGGATGCTGATCGCAGCAACGTGACTCTTGAGGAACTCACTCAGCATATGGCTGGCGGTGGCGAGCTAGAGGCCCTGAGCCACGAGTTGCGTCGATAACATAGCCTGCCGCACGTGAACACGTGGCTGGCTATGAATCTAATGGGTTAGTCGTCGTTCTTTTCGCTGTCTTTGAGCTGCTCTTCGAGGGAGTTGAGTAGTTCCTCGTCGCGCTCAGGGATTCCCTCTTCTGGGGTTTGTGTGGAGTAGACCAGACGGGATTCTTCGGTGTTGCCGGTATCGGCACCGAAGTCCTCAACGCGTGGTGGTTCATCGGATACGCTGGCTCCGGAGAACCTATCCCAGAGGAAGTAGGCTGCGGCGCCGAGTGCTGCGAGTACTACGGTGTAGAGGGAGCAGCGCACAACTTGGGCGCCGGCGCTGCGCTTCTTCTTGGTGAGGCCAGCTTTTTGAGCTTGCTTGCGTGCTTTCTTGGAGGTCTTAGCGACGTCTTTTTTGGTGCTCTCGGCGGTGTTTTGTGCGTCCGCGAGGGCTGCGTCGAGACGCTTGCGTGCTTGGCCTGCTAGCGAGGTTACGTTTTCTACGGCGCTGTCGCGGACATCTTCGGCGGTATCTGCTGCGGACAGGAGAGCGTCGTACGCCTCACTGGCCTTGCGGTCGCGGTAGTCCGCGTACTTGTCGTATGCCGCCTTTGTCAGTACAACTGCGCCACGGATGGTGGTTGGGTTCATCCTTTATAGTCCTTCCCAGTTGTGGTTACTTATCCATCAAGCGTAGCGAGGTTGCGGGTTTCATGCTTATGATGAATGGCATGACTTTGAAGACCGCTACTGCGATTCTGCACACCAACCGTGGTGACGTTTCCATCGAGTTGTTTGGCAACCATGCGCCAAAGACCGTCGAAAACTTTGTCACCTTGGCAAACGGTACCGCTGAGTACAAGACCGAAAACGCTTCCGGCACCAACGAGGGCCCTTTCTACGATGGCGCAGTGTTCCACCGCGTTATCGACGGCTTCATGATCCAAGGTGGCGACCCAACCGGCACCGGTCGTGGCGGCCCAGGCTACATGTTCGCTGATGAGTTCCACCCTGAGCTCCAGTTCGATCGCCCATTCCTGCTGGCTATGGCGAATGCCGGCCCAGGAACCAATGGCTCCCAGTTCTTTATCACCGTGGTACCAACCCCACACTTGAACAACCACCACACCATCTTTGGTGAGGTCACCGATGCAGCTTCTCAGAAGGTTGTTCTTGACATCGCTCAGACTGCAACCGATCGTATGGATCGCCCAGTTGAGCCAGTGGTTATCGAGTCCGTCGAAATCACCGAATAAAAAGCTTACGCTGAGCGCTTTAACGCTTAACGACGCCCCTGCTAACACTTTTTACTGAACTAGCCCACGAAAGTTGGACTGGTTTAATTCTAGGTGGTTAGGGCCTTAAGGGTCTGATCCCGATACTGCATCGGAGTCAGGCCCTTGAACCGTTGTCGTAGCAGTTGCCCTTACGCGACATCGACTGCACACCACCAATAGACTTAATTAACTAACACCAACTGGAATGCTGGTACTAGATCCCTTGGTCAGTGTGCACCATCAACCCTTCACCATGTTTATGCCACGTGATCGCATTCTTTAACGAAGTAGACGTGAACTTCGTTGACGGGGATGTCGACAACTCGTGTGCCAGAATACTTCGGTCGCTTAGATCCATGATCTATGAAAGATAGGCCTTCATACCAGCCACCTAAAAATTCGGTGACATCACTAACACATACTGTGTTGGGTTGTTCTGGCGTGACGTTGCAGTCCAGGAGGTTCTTTGTGATGTGGCTCGTCTGGTCTTGGATTTCAAGCCCATCTGGTCCATGAGCTTGTAGACGAGCTTGTGGTTTATCTCCCAGCCTCGTTGACGTGAATCGGCCTGAATTTTTGAGAGTGGCGTGTTACGCGGCGTGAAGGCCTGGCCAGTCTAGGCGTTGCTGGTGGTAGAAGTACGTCGACCTTGCTAAGCCTGCTGCTTCTAATAGGTCGTTGAGTCGATATTGTGACTTGAGGATGACGATGGCTTTGGTCTTTAGCCTCGCCGTTGGTTTTTCAAGTCCCGCAATTTTTTTAGGTAGGCATTTTCCGCCCGAAGTTTCTCGTTTTCACGGCGAAGTCTGTCTTCCTGGGGTCAACAGTACAAGCCGAGCTGAGCCTTTCGGTTTGGGCCTAAGCGCCTCATCACCGCCTTTGCGCCACTTAGTCACCCAGTCTTTGACCTGTTGAGGTGAGGACAGCTTACATTCTTTCGCTAGGTCCATGCGTGTTTCGCCAGCGAGGAAACGGTCGACTACTTCCTTTTTGATCTCGAAGGAGTAGTGCTTCTTGGTTGGTTTCTCCACAAGACATAGCCAGCGATGGTACAAGGCTACGAGCTGGGGCGCGCTGGACCCCAATCCGACGTGCCGTAGTCGTAAAACCCAAGTCTTGCTCACATAGGCCAACGAGCTGTTCTCGTTGTTCTTCTGACAGAGAACTTCGTGTGTTCATAGAAATACTCCCTATTAGTCGGTGTCTGATTTCTCAGTCCAACTAATGGGGAGCAGTTCATGACGCACTGAAAGGCTTTCCCGAAGCAATCCAGGCAATCTGGCTGGACTCCATGGTCCACACCTCACGTGGTGCATTTGATTCGTGCCGCTAACAGGTGGGTAGCCTATGGCGACCGGAAAGAGGTCTCGAAGTGCACTCGATGAGTTTGAGGCCAGCGATCTTGGCCAGAAGTATCCGCAATCAGTGAAAGTCTAGCGCGACGGGTGGGACAGGTTCATTGCGTTCCTGCAGTTCCCACCAGCGGCAAGGAAGGTTATCTACACTACGAATTCCGTCGAATCGATGAACAGTGAGCTGCGGAAAGCAACACGAAACCGCGTTCAGTTCCCGTCGGATTCCGCGGCTGTGAAGACGCTGTGGTTGATGATCTGTAACATCGAGGACCGTCGTGCTGCCCGCCGCGCTAAAGAAGGAGCCAAGGTGTCTGCTTAAGCCAAGCGACTTGTCGAAGGCAGCAAGACCAGCAACTGGAAGCAGGCAATCAATCAGCTATCCGTGGCCTACCCCGACAGATTCGCCGCATACTTGTAAATCAGTCCCCGTACACAAACGGACTAACACCCTTGCTTGGCTCGAACTTGAGATGATGCACACGGGGTAATATATAAATATTGCCCCGTGTACATTCTATGAGGTGGCTGTGGGAAATTCTCCGCATACCTTAAGTCGGCTAGGGTCTGAGTTATCTAGCTCTAGCATTCGCAAAGCTGGGTGATGAAGGAATGTTAGATGCTTGGCATCTGGGGACGCTTTTATGGTTGAACCAATGGTTGCGAGCGCGAATATCATCGCTTCCATTGGGTCACTGCCGACACAACGAAGTGAATCTGCTGGGACATCTAAGCCGTCAATTTTCCAGTTGCATACCCATTCACTACCGTCCTGAACGGGTGGCGACATACTGATTGTAACTGCCGCTTCACCTTTGCATTCCAGCGTGCGAATAACCTGCATCACTCGATGCATATTCGGTAGGTGGCGGCGATAGTCACAGCCGTTGTGGACTTGAGTGCAGTAGACATGTGTTCCCCTTTCTGTGGTTCATGTCTCTTGGAGTCGATGGTAAGGCAAGGCATCCTTGCCTGTCTAGTGGAGTAATTTTCAGAGGTGGTGCGTGACAGGTACATTTCTCGGGGTTCGAGTCCTCGCACGCACGCTGGGGTGTTAAGCGTGGGTTTAAGGGAAATTAGGGGATGCGGACATTTTTTAGGAATGTTCAGAGTAGCAGTTCACGCCTGCGTTGATTGATGCTTAATCCATCGAACTCAAGCTTGATTCTATGCTCGTTATAGAAGCCAACATATTCATGAATTGCTCGCTCTAACTCATCACAATGGGGCCACTTATGACCATAGAACATCTCATTTTTCATTCTGCCGAACAATCCCTCGCACGCTGAATTGTCGGGTGAACATCCCTTCTTCGACATCGAACGCGTAAAACCGATGTCCTGTGATGCTTGAATCCAACTGTTGCCCCGATAATGGCACCCTCGATCGGAATGAATTACCAATTTTGCGGGGTCAGGCGGTGCATTATTGTCAAACGCCTGCTTCAGACACCCTCTGTTGAGGTGGAAACTGATTTTTGGAAGCAGAACCCGCCATAGGAAATTGATAGAAATCAAGGCAAATGCCTAGGAGCAAAACCTGGGGCATTTCAGATCCCTTGGTCAGTGTGCACCATCAACCCTTCACCATGTTTATGCCACGTGATCGCATTCTTTAACGAGGTGGGGGTGGTGCATACTGAAGTGATGAACGCACTCAAACGCGCATATGGTCAAGCGCCTGCGACCGCGGTTCTTTGCGCGCTGACGATACTTATCTATCTGCTTACTGTTGTGGAGTCCCGCTCGATTGAACACAACCTTAGTGATTCGTGGATTGCAGATCACTGGACTCTTTATGGTCCGTATTCTCATGGCCTAGGGTGGCTGCGCATGGTGGGGACGGTGTTTCTCCACAGCGGGCCCACACATCTGGCGTTGAACATGTTTATGCTGTTCTTCTTTGGTCGCGAGATTGAGCATTATTTAGGCAGTGGTCGTTTTACTTTGGCTTATATTGTGAGCGGGATTGGGGCCTCGGCAACTGTTCTGCTGATGGATCCGCTTGCGCCTACGGTGGGTGCTTCTGGTGCTGTGTATGGGCTTATGGCGATTTTTGTGGCGATGTCGTACCGGTTGCGTAGGGATCTCACAGCACCGTTGATTCTTATCGCAGTGAATGTGGGCTATTCCTTGCTTATGGATGGTGTTTCCCTGTGGGGACATTTGGGTGGCTTGCTGACGGGTTGTGTGCTGGGGATTGTTTTGGTGTTTGTGCAGACTACTCGAGGTGGTAAGCGGGGGTGAGATAAGGGGTTTATCTAGGGGTCTCTCGTGTTTGCATGAGGCGCCTATTTTTTGAGAAAATCCTTATCACACAAACCACATAAATAACATGAAACCCAAAAGTTAGCTGCAGTTTCGTGGGTTGACTGTTGGTGGGGAGCAATGTGGTTATCGGCTGTCACAAGAGGCGACATGAGGCTACTGGGATGGCCCAACGCCCCAGTTTTTGGCGGGGAATAGCGCACAGCTGTTCCGAGTTATCCCCAGATTTTTGTAATTATCCACCAAAATTTCACAACTTTTGGTCTGTGAGCACAGCGCTGATCGTGTGAAAAAGATTCCACAGCAGTTATCCACAATGTGGATAATTACATGTGTGTTGTTCACAGGGTGATGATCGAATAGCTGTGTGTTCGAAGTACGCGACCTGCTATTTTCCCACAAGATTTCGAACAAATCCGCAGGTGGGGAAGAAGTGCACAACTTTATCCACAGGGTGTGGATAAAGCCTGGGGATAACTTCCATCCGTGTAATTCCACAATTTCTTCCACAGCCTGTGGATAACTTTTGGTGATAGATGTTCACAAGTGGTGGATAACTTGTGAGTAAACCTCACATCTGGTGGTTCTGGCCTAAAAGAGGAGCGCTGTGTCGTGCACGCTAGGCATAAGAGTGCGGGTCAACGCCGGGGACTTGTTTGACTTGAGGTGACCATTTGTGCAGATAGATAGCTACTTTTGTGCAAGAAGTGGCTACGGGGTGATAAAACCCATCCGCCATGCCGGTAACTGAGAAAAATTAAGTTTTTGCGTGGTGGTGGGGAGCGTTCTAGATACCGCGTGATTGAGGGGCTAGGTGGTGGCGTAATACCCCCTAGGCGTTTTACTAAAACCGCATGTCGCCTCGCGCTTTAAAAGTGTTGCTACCCCCATCGGAGTGGGGTGTGGCGGCACAATGTTGGGTGCGTGTTCTAGGTTAGTGAGTGTCCCCCGCGGGCGCCCGAGCACGGGCTGAGATTGCGCTGATGCTGTGCAAGCACCGTTTGAACCTGTCTGGTTAACACCAGCGAAGGAAGAGAGGAGCGCGAGCCTAGTGTCGGCAGCCTCAGCTAATTCAGTAACCAATCCATCTGCTTGGGAAAACTCCGAGATCCATCCGAAGCACTCGTATTCGCCGATCGTTTCCGGTGACCTTGAGGTACCAGAAACGGAGATTCAGCTTGACGATTCTCCTACCGGCCCCAATGATCCAGTTCGGATCTATCGCACCCGTGGCCCTGAGTGTGATCCCACGGTGGGATTGAAGCCACTGCGTGCACAGTGGATTGACAATCGTGAGGACACGGAAGAATATGCTGGTCGTGAGCGGAATTTGGCTGATGATGGCCGCTCCGCGCAGCGTCGTGGCGCAGCGTCGCTGGAGTGGAAAGGTGTGAAACCCACACCGCGACGCGCCAAGCAGGGCAAGCGCGTGACTCAGATGCACTATGCACGCCAGGGCATTATTACGAAGGAAATGGAGTTCGTGGCGCTGCGCGAGCACATGGACCCAGAGTTTGTGCGCAGCGAGATCGCCCGCGGCCGTGCGATCATTCCGAACAACATTAACCACCCAGAATCGGAGCCCATGATTATTGGTCGAAAGTTTTTGACCAAGATCAACGCCAATATCGGTAACTCCGCTGTGACCTCCAGTATTGAGGAAGAAGTATCCAAGCTGCGGTGGGCTACCCGCTGGGGTGCAGATACCGTGATGGATTTGTCCACCGGCGATGATATTCACACCACCCGCGAATGGATTATCCGCAACTCCCCAGTACCAATCGGTACGGTGCCGATCTATCAAGTGTTGGAAAAGGTCAATGGTGTAGCAGAAGACCTTACGTGGGAGATTTTCCGCGATACCGTCATTGAGCAGTGTGAACAAGGTGTAGACTACATGACCATTCACGCCGGTGTGCTGCTCGCCTACATTCCGCTGACCACCAAACGTGTGACCGGAATTGTGTCCCGTGGTGGATCCATCATGGCGGGTTGGTGTCTAGCACACCACAAGGAGTCTTTCCTTTACGAGCATTTTGATGAGCTGTGTGAGATTTTCGCACAGTACGACGTCGCTTTCTCGCTGGGTGATGGTCTGCGCCCTGGTTCTGTTGCCGATGCGAATGATGCGGCCCAGTTTGCGGAGCTGAAAACCATTGGTGAGCTGGCTCGTCGTGCGTGGGAATACGATGTGCAGGTCATGATCGAGGGGCCAGGTCACGTTCCGCTGAACATGGTGCAGGAAAACAATGAGCTGGAGCAAAAGTGGGCTCACGATGCGCCTTTCTACACTCTTGGCCCATTGGTGACTGATATTGCGCCAGGTTATGACCACATCACCTCGGCAATTGGAGCTGCTCATATTGCTATGGGTGGTACGGCGATGCTGTGTTATGTGACCCCGAAGGAGCACTTGGGTCTGCCCAACCGCGATGATGTGAAAACCGGTGTGATTACTTATAAACTTGCAGCTCACGCGGCCGATGTGGCTAAGGGGCACCCTGGTGCTCGTGCGTGGGATGATGCGATGAGCAAGGCGCGTTTTGAGTTTCGTTGGCATGATCAGTTCGCGTTGTCTCTTGATCCAGATACCGCGATTGCTTACCATGACGAAACGCTTCCGGCGGAACCGGCAAAGACTGCGCACTTTTGTTCCATGTGTGGTCCGAAGTTTTGCTCCATGCGCATTAGCCAAGATATTCGTGACATGTTCGCAGATAAGATCGCCGACTTGGGTATCCCGCAGGTTGGCGGCGACGCAGAAGCAGGCATGGCGGCAAAGTCTGAGGAGTTTGTGGCCCAAGGATCGCAGCTTTATAGCGAGGTGCGTGACAATGCTGCCCACGCCTAGGTGGGGTCGAGACTTTGATCCGCGGTGCTACTTTGTCACCGGCACGGGCTCTGTGGATCACATTGTCGACGTAGCGCGCCAAGCAGCGCGCGCCGGCGCTGGGCTCATCCAAGTGCGCAGCAAACCCATTGCCGCCCGTGCCCTGTACATTCTTGGCCGTGAGGTAGCCCGCGCGGTGGCGGAGGTTAATCCTCGCACCCGTGTGCTTATCGACGACCGCGTGGATGTTGCCCTTGCGTTAATGAATAACGGCGAGCACATCCACGGGGTGCATGTTGGCCAAGATGACCTTCCGGTGCGCCATGTTCGCGCCTTGTTGGGTGATAACGCCATCATCGGCCTCACCACGGGCACCCTGGAGCTAGTTCGTGCATCGCGCCAGGTTGCCGAGGTGATCGACTACATCGGTGCCGGTCCATTTCGCCCCACCCCAACAAAAGATTCTGGGCGGGCACCTGTAGGCCTTGCGGGGTACCCGCCACTGGTTGCTGAATCATTGGTGCCGGTTGTTGCCATTGGGGATGTCCGCCCCGAAGATGCGGCTGATCTTGCTGCAACGGGGGTTGCTGGTGTGGCAATTGTGCGCGCATTAATGAACTCACAGGACGTAGCAGCCGATGTGAAACTCGTATTGAAAGGTTTTGCACAATGAAAATAGCTGTTGTAGGTGGTGGAATCGTAGGGCTAAGCACCGCCTTTGAACTTAGTACCCGCGGGCATAGCGTTCACGTATTTGACGCCAACCCAGCAAGCGGTGCCTCACGCTTTGCCGGCGGAATGCTTGCCCCCGCAGCCGAAGTGCAGTTCCAACAAGACCCGTTGTTTCCGTTGATGAAGCGCGCTGGGGAGCTGTGGCCAGACATGGTGCGTCGGGTAGCGCAGCACACCAACCTGCCTACGGGTTATCGCACCGACGGCACCCTCGTTGTGGCAGCCGATCGCGCCGACGCGGAACACCTCAAACAATTGCGCGCAGCCCAAGAATCGGCCGGAATGGACGTTCGACCCATCGCCACCCGACAGGCCCGCGGCCTCGAACCAGCATTAGGGCCTCGGCTATCGGCGGCTGTACACATCCCCAATGACAACCAAGTTGCACCACGAGTATTCCTTACCGCACTACTCGACGCACTCGATGACTGTGGGGTAGAGGTAGGAAAAGAGGAAATCACCGACCTTGAACCCCTGTATCAACAATTCGATGTTGTTGTCCTCGCAGCAGGCCTCGGCGCACAAAACCTAAGCCCCATCCCCCTAGCACTACGCCCCGTGCGCGGCGACATCCTACGAGTACAAACAGAACCAGGGGCAGTCAACATGGTTGTACGCGGTTGGGTCAACGATCGCCCCATCTACATCATTCCGCGCGCAGGCGGTGAAATTGCCATCGGAGCCACCAGCCGCGAAGACGAACGTGACTTACCTAGTGTGGAAGGAATATACGACCTGCTCCGCGATGCCGTACGCGTAGTCCCTGGTATCGTTGATAGCTCCCTTATAGAAGCCAACGTTGGTGTACGCCCCGGCACACCCGACGACCTCCCATACCTCGGATGGGCATCAGACCGACTCATTATCTCCACCGGATACTTCCGCCACGGCATCTTGCTCTCAGCACTCGGCGCCCACGTCACCGCATGCCTCATCGACGGCACCGACCCCGGCATCGACCTCACAGCATGTGCGCCAGATAGACACCGCAACGAAAGAGGAACAACCCATGAACATCTACATTAACGACACCCCCACCACCATAGAATCACCCCAGCTCACCGACATTATTAGCAACCATTGCAACGGAATCCGCCCAGGGATTGCCATAGCCATCAACCAACGTGTGATACCCCGCTCACAATGGGACACCACCACAGTCACCGCAGGCGACCACCTCGACATTCTCACCGCAGTGCAGGGAGGATAACATGCTCACCATCGCAGACCGCAGCTTCCAATCCCACCTCATCATGGGAACCGGCGGCGCAAGCTCCTTTGACACCCTAGAAAAATCCCTCATCGCCTCCGGAACCGAACTCACCACCGTAGCGATGCGTCGACACGCCGCCCACACCGGAGCACACGGCGAATCCGTCTTCGAACTCATGCAACGCCTCAACATCACCCCACTACCCAACACCGCAGGCTGCCGCACCGCCCGCGATGCCATCCTCACCGCACAACTCGCCCGCGAAGCACTCAACACCTCCTGGATCAAAGTAGAAGTCATCGCCGACGACACCACCTTGCTCCCCGACGTCCTCGAACTTATCGACGCCACCGAAACCCTCACCAATGACGGATTCACCGTCCTCGCCTACACTTCCGACGACCCCGTAGTCGCACAACGACTCGAAGACGCCGGCGCCGCCGCAGTCATGCCCCTAGGATCACCCATCGGAACCGGACTCGGCATCCTCAACCCCCACAACATCGAACTCATCTGCTCACGCGCCACAGTCCCCATACTCCTCGACGCCGGCATCGGAACCGCCTCCGACGTCACCCTCGCCATGGAACTCGGCTGCTCAGGCGTACTCCTCGCCAGCGCCATCAACCGATGCATCAACCCCATCACCATGGCCACCGCCATGAAACACGCCGTCGAAGCAGGACGACTCGCGCGCGAAGCCGGGCGCATACCGCGCCGGGAGCATGCGGTGGCGTCGTCAAGCTTTGAGGGGCTCGCCTCCTGGGCGGATGAGGTGCTGTGATGCTCGACGAGCTGGAACGCCAACGCGTAGCCCGCCAACTGCGGCTACCTGGTTTTGGGATTGAGCAGCAAGAAAAGCTCAACAAAGGGCGAGTGCTGGTGATCGGTGCTGGGGGACTGGGCAGTCCTGCCTTGCAGTCCCTTGCGGCGGCTGGGGTGGGGTCGATCCGACTCGTGGATAACGACACCGTGGATGTGTCCAACATTCAACGCCAGATCCTGTTTGGCGTTGGGGATGTAGGACGCTCCAAAGTCCACGTCGCCACCGAAAAATTGCGTGCAATTCAACCCGGGATTCGTATCGACGCCCGCACCGAACGCCTCACCGCACACAACGCACACGAACTCGCCGAAGGCTGCGACGTAATCCTCGATGGCTCTGACACCTTTGCCACCAAATTCCTCTGCGGCGACCTCGCCGAAATAACAGGCATACCGCTCGTCTGGGGCAGCGTACTGCAATTCGAAGGGCACATGGGCGTATTCACCCGCGAGGTAGGGCTAAGGGACCTGTTCCCCGAAGCCCCCACCCAAGGCCTCAACTGTGCCGACGCAGGTGTACTCGGCGCTACCACCGCCGTGATCGCCAACCTCATGGCCACTGAAACCATCAAAATCCTCGCCGGAATCGGAACCGTCCAACCAGGAGCCGTCACCACCTACAATGCGTTGACCAGCACATTTCGCACATACACTGTGGGGCGCGACCCCCTTCGACCTGCAGCCCGCACACTTTACACGTGGACGCTACCCAACGAATACGAACTTATCGACGTCCGCGAACCCCACGAAATAGAACACACCCCCAGCGGCGCGCACATCACCCTGCCACAATCCATGTGGAATGACACCACGGCGATCCAACATGCGCTCGACAACATCACCACAGACAATGTGGTCGTCGTCTGCGCCTCTGGCATAAGAAGCGCCGCATTTATCGAACAATTCGCGCACCTCAACCCACACCTCACCTTCCACAACGTCCCCAGCGGAATCAACGAACTACCATGACCCCACACATACTCACCATCGCAGGATCCGACCCCTCCGGCGGGGCCGGAATCCAAGCAGACCTCAAATCCATCATGGCAGCCGGCGGCTACGGCATGGCAGCAATAACCGCCCTGACCGCGCAAAACACCTGCGGAGTTACCGCAATACACACCCCACCCACGGAGTTCCTCAGCCAACAACTCCGCACCATATCCGACGACATCACCATCCATGCCATCAAAATCGGCATGATCGGATCCGCAGAGGCCGCCACCGCCATCGCCACATGGCTTGACCAGCTACACCACACACCCATCGTGGTTCTCGACCCCGTCATGGTAGCCACCTCCGGATCGGTACTTGGCGAACGTCATTATTTTGAACCCCTGCTTCGCCACGCCACCGTGATCACCCCCAATCTGCCGGAACTCGCAGTCCTGGCAAACAACCACGGCCCTGAACAGGCCGAACATGCCGCACGCAGCCTCGCAGAACAATACGACTGTGCAGTGTTGCTCAAAGGTGGGCACCGACACGGAACCGACGACCTTGGCAACACCTGGATTACTGCCAGTGGCCCCCAATTCCACGCACCCAGCCCCCGCATCCACACCACCAACACCCACGGCACCGGCTGCTCGCTCTCCTCAGCACTCGCCACCCGGCTTGCCATCGAACCCCCAGAACCCGCCCTCCACTGGGCTACCGATTGGCTCAACGGGGCAATCGCCCACGGTAGTGACCTCAACGTAGGCCACGGCAACGGGCCTGTCGACCACAGCTACCGGCTAAGGGAATACTCAGCTAACTGCAACACAATCGAATCATAAGGAGCATCAGCCGGAACACACACCCCAAGAATTCTCGCAGAGTCACTTTCAACATGGCACCCCAACTCTAAAAGTGAATCAACCACGTTCGGACATTGGTTGCTCGTTAATATCCGCAACGTGCGACCACCACCGAGATCCCGCGCATGCAATTGCTCGGAATCAACACCAGGTAGGGAAGGAATAGTCGAGATAATGGAGTTCATATGAGGTGCGATTGTACGCGTATGGGGGTTGGTCAGACGGAAGGCGTCGATAAGCTTGTGCAATGGGCATATTCTGATGGTCAAGAGTGATCGATAGAGACGGAGGAATTGGTCACATGAGCGTGGTAGATCAAGCTGACCAGTGGCGACGTGCGCGCAGCGTGCAGTCGTATTCGTTGTGGGCTAAGTCGGGAAGCGAAGGCTTGTATTTACGCCTGCCCCAACACCTTATCGACGCCGCCTGCGTAGCCGAATGGCTTTGGAACAACTGGGCGTCGGACTCACTGAAATCCACTCTTAGTACAGCGTGGCGACTACCTGCTGAAGAAGTAGGACGTCTTTATATTTTCTATGCTGGAACTCACGACGTGGGAAAAGCGACTATTTCTTTCCAACGGCTTGTAGAAAAAACTTCTCACGGTAACTATCTGCTAGGACCGGTTCGTGAAGCTGGTTTATCGCTGCAATGGACGCTTAACGAGGGTGAGGGTAAAAAATTTCCGCACGGAATGGCATCTGCGCTCATCATTGCTGCGTGGCTGGAAAAACACGATATCGACCCCAGTAGCGCAGCGCGTTTGAGTTTTATTGCTGATGCTCACCACGGCTTTGCTTCAGACGAAGAGCTCTACCGAAGCCACGAAGATACCTTGGATTACTATCCGCCTGAATGGTTGGTGGTCCATGCGGAAATCCTAGACTCCATGGCTGAGATCACTGACATTGGTGAAACCCTAGAAGAATTAGTGGATCAATCCACGCCAAGCGCGCCAGCCATGCAAATCATGACTGGGTTGGTGATTATGGCAGACTGGATCGCCTCGGATGAAAAAGCATTCCCTTATGTTTGTGATAGCTCGCAGCATGACCGCGTTGCGGAGGGCATGTCTCATGTGAATTTGCCGCCGGCATGGGTTCCTACCGATGTTCCAGATAATGTGGAAACTCTGTTTCGTGATACTTTTACGTGGCCAGATTCCTACCAAGTGCGACCCGTGCAACGAGCAGCAGTTGCTGTGGCACGTGCTGTGCAAGACCCAACGCTCATCATCATTGAGGCTCCCACTGGTGAAGGGAAAACGGAAGCGGGGCTTGCTACTTCTCATATTCTTGGTCAAAAAACCGGTGCTCAAGGAATTTTCTTTGCTGCACCCACTATGTCTACAGCTAATGGACTATTTGAAAGAACAAAGAATTGGGCACAATGTACTTCGTCTCGTGGTGAAGTAGCCTCGTTGTATTTGGCGCATTCAAAGAACAAACTATCGCTTCCCTTCCAATCGTTACGTTTTACGTCCATTGGCGAAGACGACCACTTAGAAAAGCATGGATCAGTTGTGGCTTCTCAATGGCTATCTGGTCGGCACCGCGGAATACTCTCGGATTTTGTAGTGGGAACTGTCGACCAGGTGCTTATGATGGCACTTCAAGTGCGATTTTCTATGCTGCGTCACGTGGGTCTCGCTGGGAAAATCGTTATTATCGACGAAGTCCACGCTTATGACGCCTACATGTCCCAATATCTTTATCTCACTTTGCAATGGTTAGCTAAATATGGGGTGAGCGTGATTTTGATGTCTGCAACATTGCCACCACAGCAACGTGCTCGACTTGTTAATGCCTATGCCTCGCAGGTGTGTAAAAAAGCCGATGCAAGCGCATTAAACAGTGACGCATATCCTCTGATTACTGCTGTGAACAAAAAAGGGAATTAGTGTCACAGAAGTCCCTCAAGAAAATTCCGACACTACGATAAAAATAAGGCGTATCGACGATTCTTTGCCTGCCCTAGGTGGCATGTTTAGCGATCTGCTTGTAGATGGTGGAATAGCACTCGTTATCTGTAATACGATTCGTCGAGCGCAACAAGCTTATGACTCTTTAAAAGAGATATTTCCTGATGAAGTAGAACTTCACCACGCTGCCTTTATAGCAACTCAAAGAAGTGAAAAAGAAGATGCTTTGCGAGAATCTCTTGGTCCCCATGCTTCTCGTGGGGAGGATCGACCGTGGCGTCGAATAGTAGTGGCTACTCAAGTCGCCGAACAGAGTTTGGATATCGATGCCGACGTACTAGTTACAGATATTGCGCCTATTGACCTCATTATTCAACGTGCAGGACGTTTGCATCGTCATGAGCGTCCGCATTCTGACAGGCCAGAGATTCTAGGGAAGCCCCAAATTTTTATTAGAGGCATTAATAATGAGGAAATTTCTGGCGAAGTACCAGAATTTGATGGTGGTGCGGCCGCTATATATGGAGAAAAAATTCTGTACGCCACCGTGGCGTATCTTCCTGATGAATTCCATCGTCCCAGCGACGTTCCTAAACTTGTAAAAAACGTGTATTCAGATACCCCTTGTATTCCAGAAAATTGGAAAGAACAATGGGAACTAGCTTGCGTAAAAGCGAAAGAAAACTACGAAAAATCCGTGCGGAAAGCTCAAACTTTTAGCTTCCCTCAACCTCATATGGCACGGACTCTGCGTGATCTTTTTAAGCAGCAACATTCTAATTCGGTCGATAAGAATGAAGAGTCAGGTAGTGCGCAGGTTAGGGATGCTGAATTCTCCATTGAAGTAGTTGCTCTTTTAAAAACCGAATATGGATACCATCCGTTTGGTAGAGAAGAAGAAATCGAGAACGGTAGAGAACTTACTTGGAAAGAAGCTGAGGCATTGGCTGGAAACACAGTGCGTCTGCCAGCCCAAATGACACGTAGAGATTCGGATTTTAATGCCGTTATTGATTCGCTCGAAGCACAAACACCACCAGAATGGCAACGATCCGGTTTGCTTAAAGGCCAAGTTGCGTTGCTTTTCGACGAAAGAGGAGAGGCTCGTGTAGGTCGATTCCTAGTGCGTTATACCAATGAACGTGGATTAGAGGTGGAGGTCTGCCCAAAGGAAGACGCATAAAAGGAAACCCCGCTGGTGCGGGGAAGTATGCCTATGTAAATCTTGTAAAGATATTAAAAAGGCTCATCCCTGATCGCAGGGAACAATGCCAGCCTATGGCTAGAAGAAAAGACTAAGCAAATTTGGGTGAATAGCTGATCCTAAAACAGTAGAAATAAAGATGAAGTAGAAAAATTGCTGAAACAAAGTTATATGTAGTAAGCTCTAACTGTCTCTAAACATGCAGCTTGATAAGGGTTTTCCCCGCACCAGCGGGGATGAGCCCATTATGGACTGGACTCCAGACCCAAACTCCCCGTTTTCCCCGCACCAGCGGGGATGAGCCTTAGCTGTGCTTTTGGGATTGAATAGCGCTTGAGTTTTCCCCGCACCAGCGGGGATGAGCCTATGCGCGTCGTGGGTAACGCCGAATACGGATTGTTTTCCCCGCACCAGCGGGGATGAGCCGCTCTGATTCCCCGTTTTTATTATCCCCACCTAGTTTTCCCCGCACCAGCGGGGATGAGCCCTATCGTGAACGAGAGCGTCACGAAGGACTCGGGTTTTCCCCGCACCAGCGGGGATGAGCCGTATAGCCTTATGTACAAGGTAGTGTGCAATGCGTTTTCCCCGCACCAGCGGGGATGAGCCCCTTGTTTCGGTTGGGGCTTTTCATACCCAAAAGTTTTCCCCGCACCAGCGGGGATGAGCCGCCGGTGAGATGGTCGCCGCTGAGCGGGAGCGTGTTTTCCCCGCACCAGCGGGGATGAGCCGTTCGCCCGATGGTTGGGGATGACGCTTTTCCCGTTTTCCCCGCACCAGCGGGGATGAGCCTCCGTTGGATAGGGCGAGCCATTGTTGTGCTAGGTTTTCCCCGCACCAGCGGGGATGAGCCCTGACCGCGGCGGTGTGTGAGGGATCCTATGTGGTTTTCCCCGCACCAGCGGGGATGAGCCCAAAATACAACGCTGTTGACTTTTTGCTTGAGAGTTTTCCCCGCACCAGCGGGGATGAGCCCTATCGTGGGCAAGGGATTGCACGTCACCTTGTGTTTTCCCCGCACCAGCGGGGATGAGCCGTTCCAGGGTACGAGCTTCAAGATTGTCCTGTAGTTTTCCCCGCACCAGCGGGGATGAGCCTAAGTTCTGGGAAGTCACCGGCGAGTTCCTCGTGTTTTCCCCGCACCAGCGGGGATGAGCCCATGTCACAACGCGCCGCATCATCCGTCATCTCGTTTTCCCCGCACCAGCGGGGATGAGCCGGCAGCGTCTGCGGAGATACGCGGCTGGGTGAAGTTTTCCCCGCACCAGCGGGGATGAGCCCAACTGCCTCATCTTTACCTTGTCGATAATTTGGTTTTCCCCGCACCAGCGGGGATGAGCCCTCTATTACACAGATACGTCTAGTAGGACGGAAGTTTTCCCCGCACCAGCGGGGATGAGCCGTGAGCTAGGTTACAGAATTAATGAATATTAATGTTTTCCCCGCACCAGCGGGGATGAGCCCACGCAAGACTTCCAACAACTGCTAGCAGATGTGTTTTCCCCGCACCAGCGGGGATGAGCCCACGCAAGACTTCCAACAACTGCTAGCAGATGTGTTTTCCCCGCACCAGCGGGGATGAGCCCCAACGCGTGATATTCGCAAATTCTAACCCCCTGTTTTCCCCGCACCAGCGGGGATGAGCCCGCCACCCCCGCTTAGGTGGGTGTGTATGGCTAGTTTTCCCCGCACCAGCGGGGATGAGCCCGACGGCTACGAGTACGCCTACGGTTATGACGTGTTTTCCCCGCACCAGCGGGGATGAGCCGTGGACTGGCTGACAGGGCCGGATCGGTGGACTGTTTTCCCCGCACCAGCGGGGATGAGCCCGACGGCTACGAGTACGCCTACGGTTATGACGTGTTTTCCCCGCACCAGCGGGGATGAGCCGTGGACTGGCTGACAGGGCCGGATCGGTGGACTGTTTTCCCCGCACCAGCGGGGATGAGCCCGATGTGCTGAGTTGCGACATCCGCGATCCATTGTTTTCCCCGCACCAGCGGGGATGAGCCCCACACCCTCATGGCGCTGCAGAAACTCGGCACGTTTTCCCCGCACCAGCGGGGATGAGCCGCCGGTGGAAAAATTTATCATCCGACAGCACTGGTTTTCCCCGCACCAGCGGGGATGAGCCGTGAGTTTGCAGTCATCGCAGCGGATACCTAGCGGTTTTCCCCGCACCAGCGGGGATGAGCCGTTTAACAGGGACTTTGAGAACTGGACCGCCGTGATTCCTTGCACTAGCAGGGTGGATGAATTTTTGTTGAAGAACGGGTTTTTGGATCTGTGTTTTTCATTCAGAGGAATCAGTAAATGATGGGTCTACTAAAAGATTTTGAAAAAACTAACTTTTAATATCTAAAGAGTGTATTCTGTGGAGAAAGAGCTTCCTAAGTTGGGAGTTTTAAAACAATCAGGAAGGAGTTGGTGGTGGCTTCGTTACTGGAGATCCGCTGGATTCTGGCTCTTGATACTCAAGGTAACCAGATTGCAGTTGGAATACGAGATATTTTCGCGGGGGAGGTGCAGGTTGCTTATATTCAGGGGGAGTCCCCGGCTCAAGACTATGCTGTGATGCGGCTTTTGCTGGCTATTTTCTGGCGTGCCCATTCCATGGATATCGACATGGACGTGGAACCTTTTGATTTTCTTGAATGGTTTAACAAGATGAGACGTCGTCTTGCTCGAAAAGGGAAAGATCAGGTCGTCCTAGACTATTTGGATCGTTACGCTGATCGCTTCGAGCTTTTTGATGCAAAAGCTCCCTTTATGCAGGTAGCAGGCCTTCATGTTGCATCGGGCGAGTATAAACATATAACGACGATCATTCCGGAAGCGCAAGACGAGTATTTCAGTATGCGTGGAGGAAAAGAACGCGACTCTGTTTCGATCGAAGAAGCTGCGCGCTGGCTAGTTTATGTACAAGCTTTTGACTACTCCGGTATTAAATCGGGTGCTGTGGGAGACTCGCGCGTCAAAGGTGGGAGAGGTTACCCAATTGGTACCGGCTGGACTGGTATGACGGGCGGCACCTTGGTCAAAGGTGAGGATCTTCTCGACACTCTACTGTTGAATACCACTCTGGAAACCTTGAATGACCCCGAAGACCGCCCCGTGTGGGAGCGTACTGCGTACGGGCCAGATGAAAGGGCTGTGGTTGGAGAGAACTCGCAACCTCAAGGCCCTGCAGATTTAGCTACATGGCAGTCACGTAGGATCCGGTTGATGCCCGAAGGGGATCGAGTCGTAGGAGTAATTGTCTGTAACGGGGACAAGATACCGGACGCTGGTGCCAATGTGCTAGATGATCCGATGACCCCATATCGTTTCTCCGCGAATAAGTCGAAAAAAGACCATGATGTTTACTATCCACGTCCTTATGCCGTAGAGCGAACAATGTGGAAAGCGCTAGATGCCTTAGTCGTTGCAGAAACTGATGGCGGATTTAGTGCTAAAGAAAAGGCTCCTAAGCGGCCGAAAAACCTTGCTAGCTTGGCAGAATTGGCTGTACAAAAGGCCAATGTTCCAGCAGTGCTGAATGTGGATCTGGTTTCTGTGGAGTACGGTCCGCAGGCATCGTCGGTAGCAACTACCTATGCTTCTCGCATGAGTATGCCGGTAGTTTTGCTCCTGACGGAAGCGAAACATCTGCGAGGAAAAGTGCGCGAGATTGCTCGTGCAACCACACAATCTGCAGTGGCTTTAGGGCAGTTTTCAGGGAATCTACTCGACGCGGCTGGTGGGGAATATGCATTCCAACCTGCGATAACAGATCGTGTGTTAGCGGAACTGGAGCCGAGATTTAATGACTGGCTTGAGCGGTTGCGTGATATTTCACCAGAACAAGCAATTCAAGATAACGAATCGTTGACGGATCTGGAGAAAGCTTGGCAGCACACGGCACGGTCAATCATTGATCAGCATGCGCGGATTTTATTGCGCGGTGCTGGTCCCAAAGCGTTGGCAGGACGAATTCAGTATCGCGACGCTGATGACCATAAAGGACGAGTGGTATCGGCAGCTGGCTATTACCGAATGCTGCAGCGGAAACTCGATGAGGTGCTTCCTCTGACAGTAAGAAAACAAGAAAAGGAAGGAGAGTAAGCCATGGCGGAAAACAAAGATGCCCTTCGCGCTGCAGTGGGGGCGACATGTCATAGGTTGCAAGAGGCCTACCTAGGTGATCGGAATTCGGCACGACATCACAGTGCTCGCGCCACCTTGGCAGAGTTACGTCGCGGTGCCACGGTGGATATCAGAAAAAATCCACTGGGCCTAGAAAAAGTGTTGTTTGCAATGGCGAGGGATTTTTCTGACCGTCTAGTTGGACATGGGGATAATCCTTCGCCCTCTGAAGAAGCAGCTTTTGTGGCACTCACACTGTTCGGTGTGCATATGCAGTCTGCTACATCGCCAGTGCATATTCCACAAGTGAGTTTTGCTTCTGCGTGTGGTCGGCTTCATTCGTTGGGAACCTCGGATTCGATCAAGCCACGTGTCGACGCCATGCTTTTAGCCTCCCAGGAACAAGCACGATTGGTTCATATTCGATCGTTGGTGACACTCCTACGGGCTAACAATATTGGATTTGATTACGGACTTTTAGCACGTGATTTGCGTGCCCTTAATGATCCAAAGAAACGTGCTGGCATTCAGCTTCGATGGGGACGGGATTTTGCCATTGGGCATTTCCGTAACTCCAGTTCCACTACTAACTCCACTCAAACTGCTTAGAGAAAGACATCATCATGACTCTCGTTGTAGACATTCACGCACTTCAAACCGTTCCTCCTAGCCTGATTAACCGTGACGATATGGGAGCTCCCAAAACGGCAATTTTTGGTGGTGTTCCACGTCAGCGCGTTTCCTCCCAATCATGGAAGCGGGCAGTTCGACGTTTCTTTGAAGACGAGATTGATAAGAGCACCGTGGGCTTGCGGTCGCGCAAACTTCCGGAAAACATCGTCAGTCGTGCGATCGCACTAGGTAGCGACCTCACCGAAGATCAGATTCTCGATGGTGTGCGTCAGCTGTTTAAAGCCGCAAAAATTTCACTCGTTGAGCCAAAAGCACCTAAAAAGGGCGAAGAATTGCCAGAGGATGCAGAAAAGCATCCCACCACCGGTTACCTCCTTTTCCTGAGCCCATATCAGCTAGATCGTGCTGCTCAGGCTGTTGTGGACAAGAATGGTGAGAAGTTCACCAAAGCTGAAGCGGAAGGCATCTTAGATACTAAGCACTCCGTTGATATGGCACTGTTTGGTCGCATGCTTGCCGACGCCCCTGCGTACAACATTGATGCATCAGTGCAGGTTGCACACGCTATTAGTGTCCATGAATCACAGCCAGAATTCGACTATTTCACGGCTGTCGATGATGTCGTAGAAGACGCTGAAGAAACCGGCGCAGGCATGATTGGCACTACCCAGATGATGTCCTCGACCCTGTACCGCTTTGCCACCGTCAATGTTGATGGTTTGGTAAAAAATCTAGAAGATACAGAACTGGCCCATGAAGCAGTTCGTATGTTCATCCGAGCTTTCGCAGAGTCTATGCCTACCGGTAAGCAGAACTCTTTTGCTAATAACACGCTTCCTGAGCTGATGTATGTTGCTGTTCGCGATACCCGCTCGGTATCTCTGGTCAATGCATTCGAAGAGCCAGTTGCTGCAGTTGACGGAAGTCGTCGACAAGCAGCTGCCACGGCCCTCGCCCGTGAAGAGCGTGACATTGAGGAAGCATATGGAATGAAGCCACTCGCCTCATTCGTGGTGGCACTCGGTGAATTGGGAACAGACTTCGAAGAACTAGCAGAAAAAGTAACGCTCACAGAGTTGGGCGAAGCAGTCATTCGTACTTTAGCGGCTCAGGAAGCGAAGTAACTTCATGTCCTATTCACTTCTACTGCTGCTGAAAGGGCCTTTGCAGTCATGGGGTGATGAGTCTCGCTATAACACACGCGCTACCGGAAACACTCCAAGTAAATCTGGGGTTATTGGGTTGCTTGCAGCAGCACAAGGCCGGCAGCGCACAGACAGTATTGAAGACCTCGTCGCACTCGACTTCGCGGTCCGAGTGGATCAATCGGGCACTCTCCTGCGGGACTATCAGACAGCGCAGCCATGGCAAAAGGCTCCTAAAGCTAACGCAAGCCTCGTAACACGGCATTTTCTTAGCGACGCAGCATTCGTTGCTGCAATCGGCTCTGAAGATAAAGAACTTTTGGAAGGACTCCAAGGGCATCTGCGGCAACCCACTTATCCACTGTTCTTAGGACGACGTTCATGCCCTGCTCCAATTAATTTGGATTTGGGCATTGTGGATAAGCCCGTCGTGGAGGCCCTGATGGATCACGATGCTTGGCACGCAACCTCTGCTCACCAGCAGGAACGTTCTAGGGATGTTGAGCTTCCTATTTATCGTGATGGTAAACCAGGCGAGCACGGTGTTCCTCGGCAAGACGTTCCGTTGTCATTTGCCCAAGAGCATCGTCGATACGGATGGCGCACTGTTGTTTATGCAGGATCGAAGAGCATTATGAACGAAAAGGGCACGGCTAATGATCCCTTCTTTGAGGCGGTGATTTCGTAACATGGCTACTTTTACCAAAGTGCTGATTAACCCAGCACGCAGACAGGGGCGTAAGTACCTAACCAACCCTCATATGCTGCATGCCGCGGTTATGCATGGGTTCCCACCGGACTGCGATACCAGCACCGAACGAATCCTGTGGCGACTTGATGAGCGCGGTCACGAGCATATTTTGTATGTGGTGGGTCCAGAAAAACCTACTATCGACTACATCGTGGAAGAAGCTGGCTGGGATGTTCGACCACCACAATCCGCTGATTACGATCGGTTGCTTTCTCAGCTCACCAAGGGCCAGAAATGGAATTTCGAGTTGGTAGCCAATCCAACTCATACCATTCCTGTTCAGGGTGGAAAGCGTGGAAAAGTGGTTGCGCATAGTACCGCTGCCAAGCAGTTGGAATGGCTGCATCGTAAAGCCGAATCAATGGGAGTTAGTTTTGGAACCCTTGAGAACAGCAGTGCTCAAGTGGTTGGCAAAAAGACCCTAGATTTTCATCGCTCTCGTCCCAATGATGAAAGAGGAAATCGCGTCCATCTCGTTACTGCTCGTTTCTCTGGCCAGTTGGAGGTAGTTGACGCAGATAAATTGCGCGCAACACTTATTGGTGGTGTGGGTCGTGCTAAAGGCTACGGCTGTGGTTTATTAACGCTCGCGAGAGGCCAATAAACCATGTCTGCCACCCCTAGTCAGAGCCCATTAGATCGCTTGCTACTTCCACGAATAGAAAGTCGATTGTCCTTCCTTTATGTGGAAAGAGCCGTAATCAATCGTGATGGGAATGCGCTGACGATTAAAGATCAGCGCGGAATCGCTCATGTCCCAGCAACTCAACTAGCAGTTGTTTTGCTGGGGCCTGGCACCAAAGTGACGTATGCGGCGATGGCATTGCTTGGCGACGCCGGCGCTTCCGTCGTCTGGGTAGGGGAGAAGGGGGTGCGCTATTACGCACATGGTCGACCACCTGCCAAAACTTCTCGTTTTGCAGAAACTCACGCTCGACTATGGAGTAATCAGCGCACTCGCCTTCGGTGCGCACGACGCATGTATGACATGCGCTTCCCAGGAGAGGAAATCTCGCAGCTATCTCTGGCGCAACTTCGCGGCAGAGAAGGTGCCAGAATGAAGAAAATCTATGCCGCAGAAGCGCAACGCACAGGTGTGGTGTGGACACGTAGAAACTATGATCCTCAAGATTTTGAATCAGGTGATCCCATTAATCGTGCGCTTACCGAAGGATCGGCTGCTTTATATGGCATTGCCCACGCGGTGATCGTAGGTCTTGGTTTTATCCCTTCTCTCGGGATCGTACATACCGGTACTGACCGTGCTTTTGTCTATGACATTGCAGATCTTTATAAGGCAGAAATCTCCATTCCTGCTGCTTTTGAAGCCGTAGCAGCTATTCCTTCGGGCGACGATCTCAATGTGCGTGCACGAATTCGTGACAAGGTTGTGAGCACCCGATTGATGCAGCGGATGGTTCATGATCTTCAAGATCTCATGGAGATCCCAGAAGAAGATGCCTATTCCGATGTTGATCTCATGCTGTGGAGTGAACTTGAGGTCATTGCTGCTGGTGTGAACTGGTCAACAGAGAGATTTTGAGCCACCATGATTGTTCTTGTTGTTTCCGCCGTACCAGCTGGTCTTCGTGGAGATCTCACAAAATGGCTCATGGAGATCTCCCCTGGTGTTTTTGTAGGTAACCCCAGTGCTCGAATTCGGGATCTGTTGTGGGAGCGAACCACTGAGCTCAGCAAGGACGGGCGTGCACTGTTGATTTACTCGAGCAATAACGAGCAAGGCATGGAATACAGAACACATCGGCATGAATGGGAGCCCACAGATTTTGATGGGCTGACGCTGATGATGCGCCCAGACAACACGAAACCCAGTTCGTATCAACGTCGAACTGGGTGGTCTATTGCGCGAAACGTTAGGAAGAATCGCGGGAACTAAGAAGCACCTAACGCCATCCCATGGTCATGAGCAGGCCGATGATGAAGAGTCCGAAGCCGATGCCGTAGTTCCATGGGCCGAGTTCGGTCATGAAGGAGATGTCTTGGCCTGCTAGGTAGTTCACTATCAGCCAGAGCAGCCCGGCGAGGATGAGGCCGAACATGATGATTTTGTACCACAGCGGGGTGCCAGTGGAGTTGATTTTCACTGGGGTGCGGTTTGCGGTGGAACCAGCGGTGTAAGTGGTGGAGCTGTGGTTGATCTTTGACTTTGGCATCGTGGGGTGTCCTTGTTGGTTTGTAAGTTTCTAAGAGTTTATCAATCTATCAGGTTAGCGCCAGCTGCCGCACGAGCAGCACTGGTACCACTGGCAGCACCAGCAGTGGTTAACTGCTAGTGCTGTGCTGGTGGCACGAGTGCCGCAAGGTTGAATTCGTAGAGGCGGATTTCAATGGGTGCATCTTTGCGCAGCGCTGTTCCTGGGGTTGGTAGTTGTGAGGCGATCAGGTTTTGGTCGGTCACAGCTACGGTGGGCACCTTCGCTGCTTGGATGAGCCGGGAGGCGTTGCCGTTCCAGCCTGCGTCGTGCAGGATGCGCACTGCGTCGCCAATTGTTTTGTGGGTGATGTCTGGGACGGTGAACATTGCTCCGTTGGAGATCTGCACGGTGACTCTAGAACCCTTGGGTACTTCGGCGCCTTCGTCTGGTACGGCGACCACGGTTCCGGCTGGTTCGACGGAATCAACGCGGACGACTTCGGGTTTGAAACCTAGGGAGGTCAGGTTACCTTCGGCTTGGTCCCATTTCATGCCGGTGATCACGGGAACGCGGACTGTTTCTACACCGGTGGAGACAGTAATGGATACCTTGGATCCACGGGATACTTGGGATCCGGCTGCGGGGGAGACTTCGATGATTTCGCCCTTGGGGACGGTGTCGGAGGAGTCTTCACGCACGGTGGGGTCGAGAAGCAGACCTGCGGCTTCGAGGATCTTAACCGCGTCGGCGGTGTTCTTACCGCTGAGGTCGGGAACCTCAGTGATCTCTTTACCGGAGGAGATGGTAAGGCGCACAGTGGAGTTGCGCTGCACGTTGGAACCGTCGGTGGGGTTGGTGCGAATAACCTTGCCGCGAGGAATATCGGGGTTGGGTTCTTCGATCACATTGACCTGTAATCCTAGCTTTTCCAGTTGGCTCACAGCATTTTGCTGCGTGGAGTTTTGCAGCTTAGGGATGGTCACGGTGGATCGCTGAGAAAATGGCCCGCCACCGAAATGGTCAATGGCAAATCCGGCACCCACAGCCAAAACGAGCACTGCCAAAATAGCGGCGAGAATCCGCAGGCCACGGTTGGATGATCGTGGTGCAGCATGCGCACCACCGGCACCGGCCACCGCAGCCGAACCAGCTAGGGCACCAGCAGGAACCACACCAGCACCAATGCCAGCACCAGCCTCGGCGTGATCCAACTCAGTCGTCACCTGGGTTACTGGAACCACGGTGGTAGACGCTGGGTCTTGGGTAGCAAAGCTGGTTGGGGTGACATAGTGGCGTGCCGCGTCGGTGACCGCATTGCGCTCAAGGCGCTCAAGATCCGCACACATTTCTTGTGCGGTCTGGTAACGATCCCCAGGGTGCTTAGCCATAGCAGTAAGCACAACAGCATCGACGTTAATTGCCGCGGTAGGCGAGAGATCAGCGATGTATTCGCTGGGCTTTACAGGGTCTTCTTGTACGTGTTGGTAGGCAACAGCGAAGGGGGTTTCACCCTCGAAAGGTGGTTTACCAGTGAGGGTTTCATAAAGCACACAGCCTAGGGCGTAGACATCGGAGCGGGCGTCGGCAAGCTTTCCGCGTGCCTGCTCTGGTGAGAGGTACTGGGCGGTGCCGATCACTGCGGAGGTCTGCGTCATGGCGCTGGTGGCGTCGTCAAGCGCGCGTGCGATACCAAAGTCCATGATTTTGACCGCGCCGGTGTTTGTGATCATCACGTTCGCGGGTTTGATGTCGCGGTGGATAATGCCAGCATCGTGGCTGACCTGCAGCGCATGGCACACAGGGATCAAAGTATGTGCCGCCTGGCTAGGTGTCAGTGGGCCATCCTCGCGAACAATGTCACGCAGAGTGCGGCCGTTGACCAGCTCCATCACAATGTAAGGAGTGTTCAACCCAGCCCGTGGAGTTTCACCAGTGTCGTACACCGCGACGATCGCAGGGTGGTTGAGCTTGCCGGAGTTTTGGGCCTCCCTGCGGAAGCGCTCGCGGAAGTTCACATCCCGTGCCAAGTCGGCACGCAGCATTTTTACCGCGACCTTGCGGCCGAGAAGAACATCGGTGGCCTCATACACCTCAGACATGCCACCCGTACCGATGACGTTGCCAAGGCGATAGCGGTCGGCGAGAACGATATCGGTCACTGGGCACCTCCTTGGTTGAGCTTGTTTAGATCCTGGATCAAAGAATCGAGCGTATCGGGAGCGGGTGATTCGGTAGGCTGGTCAGCATCCTGCGTAGGTGCATGTGGCGCATGTGGCGCATGCGAGCTGGGGCGACCATTATGTGACGGACGCACCGAAGGCAACTGGTGATCCGACGTTGGGTCCGACTCGTCAGGAGTACGCTCCGTTTCACTCGGAGTTGGCTCCGGGCGCGACGTAGGCAACGGCTCTGGGACCACAGTGGTGATCTGCGGTGTTGGAGTCTCCGTCACGGTAGCCGTTACAGGTGGTGGCGGAACCGAGGACTCCGAGCTTTGTGGCGTTTTATCAAAAAGATCATCAAACATGCCCTGACTTGCAGCCCACGCGGCAGTACCCAACAACAATGCGGCCAACGCGCCAACCACAATGCCGGCCCCCCAACCACTAGATTGTTTCTCCGGCTCCTGGCGTGGCGTGCCAGCAGGAATCACCGTCGATGCCGGATACGCAGCGGCAGCGGGAGCAGCAGGCACCTGGCCGGTAGCCGGAATAACCGTCGTAGGTTGCGCAGTAGCCCCCAACGCATAGGTGGATTCCGTGGGAGCCGGCTGCGGTGCAATGTGCTGCAATGGTGCCGATTTAGGCTGTGGCGGGCGTTGACCCATACGGGTAGCAGAAACCGCCAACGCCAGCTCGTTGCCATCGGCATAACGGTGTACTGGATCCTTGCGCAGCGCAATGCCGATCAGCTCGCGCGCCGGGGCGGACACACTAGTGGGGATAGCCGGTGGGGCTTGGTTGATGTGGGCGATAGCCACGGAAACCGAGGAGTCGCCGTTGAAGGGGCGCTGACCCACCAGCATTTCGTATCCCACAACGCCTAGGGAGTAGACGTCGGTAGCTGCGGTAACATCGCGGCCCTGCGCCTGCTCTGGGGAGACATACTGGGCGGTGCCCACCACCATGCCCGTTCGCGTCAGTGGCACCGCTGCGGCTGCTTTGGCGATACCGAAGTCAGTAATTTTTACCTGGCCGTTTTGGGTGATCAAAAGGTTGCCAGGTTTGATGTCGCGGTGGACCATGCCCATGCGATGGATGATGGATAGCCCGTGGGCTGCCTGCTCGAGAACATCGAGAGCAAGGTCTTCTTCGAGGCGACCTTTGCGTGCCAGCATATCGGCGAGGGATTCACCGCGGACGTATTCCATCACGATGAAGCACAGGGTGCGGCCCATGTCGTCGGTGACTTCGCGGTAGTCGTAAGTGCGTACTACGTTGTCGGAGTCGATGTGCTCGCTGGCGAGTGCCTCGTTGCGGAAGCGTGAGAGGAATTCTTCGTTGTCGGAGAATTCTGGGCGCAACACCTTGATGGCCACTTCGCGCTGGTTACGGAGGTCGTCGGCGAGCCAAACCGTGGACATTCCGCCGTTGCCCACCACCCATTGCAAGGCGTAGTCGGAACCGACGAGCGCCTGCAGTGCCGGATCAGGTGACTGTGATTGTGTCATGATGTCTCCCCTCTATCCTCGTGCTGCTAGGGCTGCTTGTGCTGCTGCGATGACGGCGCGACCAATAGGCGCGGCCACGGAACCACCGGTGGCGGCTTGGCCGGCATCGCCGCCGTTTTTCACCACCACGGCCACGGCAACGTCGGCCTTGGCGGAAGGTCCGAAAGCGATGTACCAGGCGTGCGGGTTGGAGTTACGGGAATCTTCACCGTGCTCGGCGGTACCTGTCTTAGAGGCAATGTCGGCGCCGGTGTAGCCAGCCGTGTGGCGTTCCGATAGTCGCATTAGGTCCGTCAACGTGGCGGCTACCTCGGGGGTGACGGCTTCATTGATTTGGTGCGGCTTAGTCTCCTTAATCACCTTGAGGTCTTGGCCGACGATCCGGCTCACAAGGTGTGGTTCCATGCGCTTGCCACCATTGGCCACGGTGGCGGCCACGACGGCGTTGTGGAGCACGGACATGGCAACGTCGCGCTGGCCGATCGACGACTGCCCGCGTGCCGACGGATCCGACACGTCACCGATGGTGCCAGGGGCCATATCGACGCCAAGATCGTAGCGATCATTCACGCCGAAAGCATGGGCGGCCTCATCGAACTTTTCTTGGCCAACATCAATACCCATCTGCACGAATGCGGTGTTGCACGAGTACTGGAATGCGGTAGCCAAGGTGACATTTTGGGAACCAGCACAGGTTTGTCCCGCATAGTTTTCCAAGGTGGTGATGCCGTCGGGAAGCGTAATGCGGTCTTGTCCCGTGAGCATCGAGCCCGGGCCGTAACCAGCGTTAAGACCAGCCGCCGTGGTAATCACCTTGAAGGTAGAACCTGGTGGCAGTGTTTCTTGGGTGGCATGGTTGAGCAGCGGGTTGCCAGGGTCAGCGTTCAACGCTGCCCATGTTTGCTCAGCAGTATCGGGGTTAACAATCGCCGAGGGGTCGTAGCTAGGGGTCGATGCCATAGCAAGGATTTCGCCTGTCGACGGCTTGATCGCCACAACTGCGCCCTCATAGCCAGCATTGGCCATCTGGTTGTATGCCACCTCTTGCACCTGTGGCAGCAAGGTGAGTTCAACGTTGGCTCCGCTGTGTTTGCGCCCCAAAAGCTCATCTGTCCAGCGGCGCACCGCAACGGAAGAATCCGTGCCACTGAGCACACCGTTGAGGTTGGACTCCATGCCTGAAGCCCCATAAATGTCAGACAGGTAGCCTTCGATCGGACCATAGATCGCAGGGTTAGTCACGTAACGACGCTGGTAGAACCCCTCCTCATCCTGATAGGACTCGGCAAGTATCTGACCCCCAGTGGAGATCTGGCCGCGAGCTTGCGACTTCAACTCAATAAAGCCGCGACGATTAAGCGCATTATGCGCGTATTTTTCTTGGCTAAAACCCTGAATGATCGTCAAGTTGACCAACAAAATCAAGATCAGCAGCAGCGCGAACACGCTGGTGAATCGGATAGATCGGTTCATCGGTGAGCCTCCTGACCTCGTGCGGCCTGCTCGTCCATAGACACCACGTCGTTGGCGGCGGCTTGTGTGGAGTGGGAGATCCTAAGGATCAGTCCGAGAAGAATGTAGTTAGCCATCAAACTAGACCCGCCCTGAGACATAAACGGCGTGGTCAGACCCGTCATCGGTATGAGGGCGGTGATTCCAGCGGTGACCACAAAGACCTGGATGGCCAAGGTCAGCGAGAGACCAGCAGCCATGAGCTTGCCGTAGGAATCACGTGCCCGCAGCGCGGTGCGCAGACCGCGGGTGATAAAGATGGCAAAGAGAACCAGCACGGCAGCAAGTCCAATAAAGCCGAGTTCCTCGCCAACGGCGGCGAGGATGAAGTCAGACTCAGCAACTGGGATCAGCTCTGGGTGACCTAAACCGAGCCCAGCGCCGGCCACGCCACCAGAAGACAGCCCGAAGAGTGACTGCGAGAGCTGGTAGCCCGTGCCGTTGAAGTTATCTAGTGGGTTAATAAAGTTGGTTACGCGCGATTGGATCTTGCTGGAGATCTGGTACAGCGCGGTACCACCAACGGCCACAAGTGCTGCACCAATGATCAGCCACGATACGCGGTTGGTGGCTAGATACAGCATGCCGAGTACGGTGCTAAACAGCAGCAGTGCTGGGCCGAAGTCGTTCTCGCCGGCCATGACCAAAATGGCGAAGGCCCACACACCGAGGATAGGTCCTAGATCGCGGAGGCGCGGGAACTCGAGTCCGAGGAATCGGTAGCCGGCCACGTTAAATAGTGCACGTTTGTTGACCAAAAGCTGCGCGAAGAAAATCAGCAGCAAGATCTTGGAAAACTCACCTGGCTGAACGGAGAATGGTCCGATGGAGATCCAAATGTTGGCGTCGGCATTCATCTTTGTGGGCCACACCATGGGTAGTGCGAGCAGGATCAGACCAAGCAAGCCCAGCACATAGGAGTAGTGCGACAACATCCGGTGGTCGCGGATAAACACCAAGACGGCGATCATGAGGAGGATACCCACAAGAGTCCAGATCACCTGTCGGCTAGCAAGGGCGGTGTCGCGTGCGAGGTCGATGCGGTACACCATGACCAGCCCTAGTCCGTTGAGCACGCTGGCTACCGGCAGCATGACTTGGTCGGCATGCGGGGCGGTAAAGCATAGTGCGAGGTGGGCGATGGTAAAGACCCCGATAAAGCCGCCAATCACCCAGAGTGTTTCGGAGGTGACCGACAGCCCTTGGGCCATGTTGAGGTTAATCAGGGTGACCGCGATGAGCAGGGTTGCCATCACGAGCAGCCCGAATTCCACGGGGCGTGCGGTAATGCGTCGCAGGAATGTCATTTATTTGACCTCCCTGCAGGTTTCACCAGGCGTGGAGAGATCATCGGGGGAGCCGGTACTGCTTGGCGACGCCGCCTTCGTGGTCGTAGGAGCTGCACTCGACGGTGCCGCTGGTTTCTTGTTATCCTTATCCTTTGGCTGTGCAGCCTGACGAGTAATACATGCTGGCAGGGTTTGTTCTGCCAAGCGTTGCAGCTGCTGCTGCACTTCGTCGTAGCTGCCGTCGGGAAGCGTGGACACCTGTCCGCGTGCCGACTCCTTCAGATCGCTCAACCGGAACCGATGGCAAGAATTTTCTGCGTCGGCAGAATCCACAAACGTGAGATCCCCCTCGGGGTTCAAACAAGCGAACTGGTATGTGCTGTGCAAGGACGTGCCCAGCAAGGAGACGTCGATACCGTTTTCGATGACCAGCGCACCTTGCGTAGAATCCGAATCCGCGGTGGTGACATAGTAGTTGTTCTTCACCATCGAAGATCCCCACCAACCAGCACTGATCAGCACAGCCAACATCACCAGCGCACTAATCACGGACACCATGCGGCGTCGTGGGCTGGGCGTAGCTTCCTTGGCCGGCTCCGAATCCGGAAGGATCACCTGGGGCTGGCGCTGTGCAATCGCCATCGCAGCCCGTCCCGCCGCCGTATCTGGGCGGGGATCCTCCGGCATACACGAATTAAGAGCGCCCACCGTCAGCGGTGTGACCGGTAACGATGTGGCAGCAGCAGACTCATCCGAGTCATCTGCCTCTACAACATCTGCCACCACAACGGTGACGTTATCGGGGCCACCCGAACGAAGCGCCAAATCAACCAACTGGCGAGCAGCCTCTTGGGGCGTGCCATGCTGCAGAGTCATCTCAATCGTCGAATGCGTGACCGGATCAGACAATCCATCCGAGCACAACAAGAAACGATCGCCAGGGCGAATATCAATCATCTTCAACGTGGGCTCAACTGGGCGACCAGCATAAGCCTTCAAAATCATTGAGCGCTGCGGGTGCGTGGACACATCCTCAGGGGCCAGCTGCCCCTTATCCACGAGGGACTGCACATAGGTGTCATCCACCGTGATCTGTTCCAACGCGCCATCGCGGAGACGATAGCCACGGGAATCACCCACATGGCACATCGCCAAATCGGCACCGTTAAACATCAGCGCCGTCAGCGTGGTGCCCATGCCGTCAGTTTCCGGAACATCGCGGACACCTTGAGCAATGGCACGGTTGGCATCGTCAGCTACCGATGCCAACAACGCCAACATGTCGCTGGCGTCGGCGTCGGCATCGAGACGCATCAAATGATTAATCATTAACTGCGAAGCAACCTCGCCAGCCGCATGACCACCCATGCCGTCGGCAAGCGCAATGAGGTGAGGACCCGCATACGCCGAGTCCTCATTATTGCCTCGCACCAGCCCCCGATCGGAAGCCGCTGCATAATTCAACCTGAGCATCAAGCAACCAACCTCACCGTTGTACGACCAATCTTAATGTCACTACCAGCAGAAACCTTCTCGGGCTGATCAATGCGATAACCGCCCACATAGGTGCCATTGCGGGAATCCAAATCCTCCGCAAACCACTCGCTACCACGCTTAATCAAACGAGCGTGACGAGCCGACGCATAATCATCGCCCACCACAAAATCGCAATCCTTCGAACGGCCCAACGTGATCTCCGTCAAAGAATCCAACTGCATAGACGAACCCGTCAACGGGCCCTCAACCACAACAATCTGCTGCGGTGCACTACCACGACGAGACGCCTTCTTCAACGGACCCGACGCCGACGACACCCCAGGTCCCGTCACAGCCTGCGGTGCGACCGTCGTTTGAGCAGCCGACTTAGCATCCTTGCGCTGAATATAAAGAGCAAGAAGAATCAAGAGCCACAACAGAACTAACAAGGCAATGCGCAGCAAAAAAACAATGACGGATTCCACGAGGTGGGGCTCCTTAATTCGGCTCTACGATACGAACTTCAATATGAGAATGACCAACAGTAATCACGTCGCCATCCTCCAACAACCAGTTCTCCACAGGAGTGTCATTCACCGTCGTGCCATTCGTTGACTTCAAATCAGTCAAAATGGCATCACGGCCATTCCACGTAATCTCCGCATGCTGACGCGACACACCCGTATCCGGCAGCCGGAAATGGACCTCATTAGAACGCCCGATAATATTCGAGCCCTCTTTCACCAGGTACGTTCGCGACGAACCATCCTGCAACAACAAGCTCACCGTCGGAGTTGCCTTCGGCTCCGGAACCGGAACCTCCGTATAAATAGCATCCGGCGCCTGCGCCGTCATGTACTCCGTCCGAGGATCAGCATCATAAGAATTCATGCCGGACTCGCTTTCATAGTTGCTTTCATCATTGGTAGGCGCTGCAGCCGCCACATCATCTTCAACCCCAATAAAGTGGCTGTACTCCTGCGGGGCAGGATCAAAAGCTGACGACGCATGCAGCTGGCCAGTGCGAAGACCCGAATCCGCGGCGATCGTGACCACCACCGGACCCTCAGTAGACCAGCCCTGATTACGCGTATAACGTGACAAACGATCCGCAAAATCATCAGCCAACGACGGATACCGCTGGGCCAAATTCTGCGCATCCTTTCGGCTCACACGCACACGGAACACATTCGGAGACTCCACACCGCCCTCATAAGCGCGCACGATATTATCCTGCACCTCTTGCTTAAGCAGTTCCTCAATCTCTGCTGGAACGAGCTTGCCACCGAAAACGAAGGCGAAACTATTATCCAAGCCACGCTGCATAGCACTATCGAGCTTGGCTACCTTGCCCATGATCGACAAAGAACTTCGCCTCCTTAAACTTTTCTCGGTTAAACATAGTGACAACACGATGGCACTAAGTATAGGTGCCCAACGTTCATGTCCCTAGCTGTGCGCATTGACCTACTGTCGCGGAGTAGGGTGCCGGCTCATATATAAACAGTGCTTGACGTTGACATTTGTATGAAAAACTTAATGGTGTGATATAGTAGCGCAGTCGCAAAAAATTTGCTTCACCACCTGCCCAGGTGGCGGAATTGGCAGACGCGCTGGCTTCAGGTGCCAGTGTTCGCAAGGACGTGGGGGTTCAAGTCCCCCCCTGGGCACAAAGAGCAGTTCACGAACTGCAACGGCCGGAGGTCACAAACTCGAAAGAGGGCGTGGCCTCCGGTTTCTTCTTTTTCTGATTTTTGGGGCCGAGGATGGGTTAAGTAGCAAAAATGTCCGCATCCCCGTATGCACTTTTAGTGAACCTTGCCAGAAGTCGGAACGGATCAACGATTGTCGGGTGAAAAGTCTCGTGCCAAGACGACGGAATCGCCTTGCTCTCAAACACTGTCTTACGGTGTGGGTTTTTGTTCGTGGACGCATCGGTGAACTGTGCCGACCGACTACCCGATTTTAGCGGCGATGACGTGCATGGATAGGTCTGTCGCGCGGAGTTTGCACACTCGGCGGTGTGTGGTCGCAAGAGGAAAGTCCGCCTTTCGGGTGTGATGACTTTAACTATGTTTCTGAAAAGTGCTGCAGATTACTTTGTTTACTTTCATGCTCATTTTATGAGCACTAAAATCAGATCATTTTTTGCCGCCGTTGCAACTGTTTTTTCAGCCCTTGTTTTTTCTTGCCCATTGGCTTCTGCTGCTTCGGACGCGATACCAGAGGACGCAACGTCTCGTGTCGTGGTCGAGCCCGGAGAAAGCTTTACTTTTACGTTTGATGATGAGACTTCGAATGATGGAGTGTTTACTCGTTCTGTGAATGCAGGGGCATGCACAGGAACATTCGCTGCTCCTCAGGTAGAAGCTGGGGGAATCATTTCTTATGGCTTGCATGTCAGATGCACTGGAACTGGGTTCCTTCCGCTAAGCGCAAAGATCCGACTCCAAGAAGAACATTTTGGATTTTTCTATGAGACTGTAGACGAAACCTTTAAGAGCCTTACCGAGGGTGGCTACGGATTTGTCCGTGGAGAAGCAATCTGTGGGCCAACTACTTCCGGTCATGATTACCGAATTTCTGGAGAGATTTTTGCAGGATCGCATCATGGCTTTGGCATCTCTAGAGAAGTCCATCTTCCGTGCAATGTGAACTAGTTAGTGCGCATGAGCCAGGCTTTTAGTTCTTTTTCTGCGCGCTCACAACCACCTGGGTAGTTTTTGTTTAGCTCTTCAGCTACAGAATCGAAAACTTTTTTAGCGAGAGCTTCGGCGTGGTCAGGCTGAAGTTGCCCTTTTAACTCGTTTAAGGGGACGGAGAGGGAGGCATAAGGGCTAGGTCGAAAAGAATAAGACCGCATGTCATCAGCGTATATTCGGATGGTTGTCCCCAAAATCTGAGATTCAAGAATAACGTTTCCGAATACTAAGGACGATAGTTTTTTCTCTTTCATATTGGGCAGTCTAGGGAAATAAAGCAGTACTAGCTGCTGGCCCTAGACGATGGGCTGGATAGATCGTTCTGTGGCGTTGAACAACGCAAATGCGAGTCGTGTACCCGAAGTACGTACATGCCCCGTAGGGTGTGTGGTGACATTAGCCGTGGTGGTGCCAGTGACTGTTTTTGTTCTTCGCTTTCTGATGAAAGCTATGAAAGCAATGGATATTATGATCGAGAACAACAAGTGGGACGGTGCATCGTCTGATGGAAAGTGATGTGTTATTAAATCCGTGTTGACGCGTCACCGTGAGTAGTTCGTGCCAAATTAAACCATTTCTTATGTCTCCGACCTGCGGAAATGCTGCGCGGCCCAAAAAGTTTTGGCACGAACTACTCACTTCGACGCTAAACACCCCTCACCACGGCACCCCAGCGCTACTCGCTGCGATGGGTGCGCAGCGTGCGGGCGCATAACGGATAAAGTGTCGCGCATGCTATTGCTGCGATGCTGAAGGCCACGAGCCAGCGAGGGCCGTGTGCGATTTCTGGCCAGGCTGCTGCCGCGAGTAGCCATAGCGGGGTGTTGGCAAGAACATCGCCGCCGAGCGTGGCGGAGATGATTGTCCAGATAACTGCCCAGATGATAGTGGTTGCCGTGCCGAATCTGGTTACTATCAGCAGTGCGATCATGGTAAGCATGCATCCTACTGGGATGGCTAGTATGAGTCGTGTCAGTTCGGTGCTTAAGGGGCTGCCGGAGATGAGTCCTGCAAGTGCTGCGATGGCGCTCATGGCACTTACGCATAGTGCATGGATGCTGAGGAATGTTGGTGTGCAGTGTGGGTTTTCTATGTGCATGATGTTCCATGCGGGGGCGGTGGTAGGCCAGATGAGTGCTGGTAGTATGCCGGCCCCGATGGGGAGTATGGCGAATGTGAATAGGCTGTGGATGTAGCTGGGTGGGTAGATCATGGCAACACACAGCATTAAAATTGTGCACAATATGATACAGCTGTGCACGGCGGGGGTGAGGGCTACGGGTAGGAGCGCGGGGAGCACGTTGCGTGGGCGGTCAACGGGTCTGCGTGTCGACGCCTCCCGCAGGACTGCAGTACTTACGTGTTGATGGGTGCGTCGAAAAGCGATGCGGTACTGAGGCGTGACCACCGCGATGATCGCCCCTGCAACAGCAAGAACCAAGCACAACAGCAGTGCTAGCCATGGTGACTCGTGGCGTAGGGCGGCATCGGGTTCGAGGGGGACAGCGTTTTGGTGTACCTGTAACACTGGTAAAACGAGGCGCACCGGCCACGCGAAGGGAAACGCCCACCACACAGGCCCTTCGACGATAGTGCGAGTAGTCCCAGCCAACTGCCAAACCAAGAACACCACCAGTGTTATCACGATGTTGGTGTTTCTTGCGCAGGCCATAGCAAGTCCGGCCACTCCTATGGCACCGGTCCAGCTCAGCACCCCGAGGAGGAGGATCCGGTTGGCACCCGTGCGGCCGTCGAGAACCGCAAGCAGCCAGGTACCGCCAAAGTTGAGCACGTGGAACACCGCCACGCAGGCGATCACTGCAACAAAGCGTGCCAGCCGCAGGGACCGCATGCTTAGGCCGCGCCAATGCCGTCCACCCATGCGGGCATGGTGTTCGCGTAGCTCTGCGGATGCCGCAAACATTGCTGTCAGTGGTGCTGCAATACCTGTGGCGTACATGCTTTGCCACATCAGGATTCCGGTGGCGTCGGGATCTTCAGTGACAACGCGGGCGAGTGTATAGGTGAAGAAGAGTAAGGGGAGTGCAGTGAGGGTGAGCCACGCTGTTGACGAGGATCGCGAGGCGATGAACTCGGAGGCGAGGTATCTATTCATGGTGGTCACCAGTTTCTAGCACGCCTGGTTGGGTGAGGCGGAAGAATTCCTGCTCGAGTTGGCCTTGGGGTGCGAGTTGATTGAGGGGGCCGCTGTAGCGGATGGTGCCTTCGGCGAGGATGGTGACGGTGTCGGCAAGCTGGGTGGCTTCTCCTAGCTGGTGGGAGCTCACGAGCACAGTTTTGCCACTGGCTGCCCACGCCCGCAGTAGTGCGCGCAGGTCGCGGATACCTTGCGGGTCAAGACCATTTTGTGGCTCATCCAAGATGAGGATGTCGGGGTCGCCAAGGATCGCCTGCGCTAGTGCTAATCGAGCCTTCATGCCGGTAGAAAAAGTCCGAGCCTTTTTCGACCCAACATCGGAAAGTCCCACCACGTCGAGCACACGATCAGCCTCGGAATCTGACAGCCCCAACAACGTGCTGTGCACCCGCACATTGGAACGCGCTGACAAATGCCCATAGAAGGCTGGCCCATTAATAGAGGCACCTACTTGGGAAATGTCGATAGTCACCTCACCGGAATCGGCGGGGATCAAACCAAGCAAAATGGAAAACAACGTGGATTTTCCTGCACCGTTGCGCCCCAACAGGGCGTGGACTTCCCCAGAGCGAATATCACAGGAAACATTGTTCAAAACATGCTGGCCGTGGAAGCTTTTAGAGACTTCATTGACTCGAATAGTTGTACTCATGGTTGTTGATTGTTATCCAGCAACCACAAGCGCAGATCCTACCGTGGTAGGAGAAGCCCAGCTTTATGTGCAAACAACACCAAAGCGACGCGGTCACGGGCATGCACCTTTGCTAGTAGTGCTGTTATATGCGTTTTTACGGTCGTTTCTGCAATCCCAAGGTCAGCACTGATCTCCGCATTGGTGAGCCCTTGTGCAACGCGCAGTAGTACATCCATTTCGCGCCGGGTGATCAGGCTGAGTCCTTGGCGCTGCTCGGGGCTGAGGTTGCTGCCATAGGCGTGGCGGAATGTGTCAATGACCTGCTTGGTTACTCCGCTGGCTAGAACGGATTCCCCTGAGTGGATCGACTCGATTGCGGTGAGGAAGATTTCGGGGTCGGCGTCTTTAAGAAGAAATCCGTGCACTCCGGCGGTGAGCGCTTCTCTGACGAGCGTGGGGTCGTCGAAAGTGGTGAGCATGACGATACGGATGCGAGGGTGCTGGGCGAGGATGTCGCGTGCTGCGGTGATGCCATCCATGACGGGCATGCGGATATCCATGACTACAACATCCACGTTGTGGCTCATGCACGCATTGATGGCTTCGGCGCCGTTGGCGGCTGTGGCCACTACGCGCATGGTGTCGCGGGAGTGGATGATTGTGGAGAACGCTTTGAGGATGGGCGGTTGGTCGTCGGCAAGCACAATGCGAATCATTAATGGTCCTCTTGGTGCATGGGAATGGTGGCACAAACATGAAAATCGGATGCGGTTCCTTGGGCACTAAAACGACCGCCGAGTGCGGTTGCGCGTTCGTTAAGCCCCAGCAGCCCTGAGCCGGGGCTTGTCGACGCTCCAGTCGGTGCCGTTGCCTGGGAATCGACGGTGATCTGCAGCTGCTCGTCTACCTGCACACTGAGCTGCACCGTGCTACCAACACCTTGGTGTTTCACCACATTGGTAAGCGCCTCCGACACAATGCGGACACCAGCAAGCTGCACCAAGGTGGGCACTGGTGGACAATGCTGGGGAAGGTGAGCCAAGATCTTCAACCCGGCACGTTCAAAGCTGGCAATGATCTCCGCTAGATCGGCGAGCTGACACAATGGCTGCATTGCACCTGATTGTGCGGGATCGCGAAGTGCCTGCACAATCCCGCGCACCTCTTCAAGGGAAGTGCTGGCTGCGTTACGGATCTCCTCTAGTGCTTCGCGTTGGTCGCCACCATATAGGCCTGCCTGTGCCTGCACCTTGATCAGGGTTAAGGAGTGCGCTAGAACATCATGAAGTTCCCGTGCGATCAGCAGTTTTTCTTCTTCGCGAGCGGTTTGGTATGCAGTCTCACGTGCTTGATCGGCGAGGAAATAGCGCGCACCAACAGCGTAAATGCACCCTAGCAATGCCCAGTGGAACCCGATGGCTAGCACTAACTCCATGCCTTCGCGGTAGTGCAGTAGAAGATGTGAGTCCAGTCGCCACATTGCAGGGGAAACGAATGAACCTGCCAAGGTGAGCAACAGGATTATGCGACCCCAATTTCTCTGGGGAAGATAACGCGCGGGTGCGTATACCGCCATGGGTGCTAAGACTGCCCACGGGGTGACTCCCATGTTTTCTGGTAGCGCATGACACCAGACTGCCGCCCAAGCGCCAAGGAGTGTGACGAATCCTGCGGAGCTGAGTTTGGGGCGGGATCGCCAGTGCCAGATAAAAGGCAGAAATAGGATGGAGATGGCTGCGTGTGCCGTGTTGTGGGCGGAGGGGGTCTGAGTAGCGAAAAATAGATAGCCTGCGGTGATGATAGTCGCGGTTGCTGTCAGGATCTTGTCGCCTAGGCGTGCCATGGTGGCAATGGTAGTGGTGTGGTGAGTAGTTCGTGCCAAATCTTTTTGGGATGTGCGGCGTTTCCGCAGGTGGGATATATAAGAAATAATTAAATTTGGCACGAACTACTCACTTTCCGTGACATGGTGATACGTCACCCTTGTTGCGCTACTAAAGCACATGATTTCCATTAATGAAAATGTATTGAAAATATTGGCGCAGCGGTGTATTTTCATTTTTAGAGCTTGTTGAAAAACAAATTTTCACATCTAGATAAGGGAGTTTCAATATCATGACCCACGTAGTTCACGAGAACCACACCCACCAGCACGGCCCGAACTGTGGCCATGTGGCAGTTCCTCACGGCGACCATGTTGACTATGTTCACGACGGCCACCTGCACCGCGAGCATGACGGCCACTGGGATGAGTGTGAAACCTCCGAGCATCACACCCACGCTGACCATGAGCACCAGCATGGCCCAAACTGTGGTCACGTAGCAGTTCCTCACGGCGATCACGTTGACTACATTCATGACGGCCACCGTCACGCACTGCATGACGGCCACTGGGATGATCACTAAAAATAATTAATTTTTCTACGGATTGCGCTTCCAACAATGGATGGCGTAATCCGTTTTTTATTGCGTCACTTAGACTCTAGAAACCTCAAAAATTGGAAAATAACCACCAGATTGAGGGGAGGGAGTGTGTGGTGAGGATACATTGGGCTTTTATTTTATTCAATGTTTACTGTGGAAAAGTGCTCTTTAATGATTGGGGTGGTTGTTGTGGAGACAATACCGTACGACGAGTTCCATGGTGTTGCTCCTGCGCTGGATGTTTCCACAGACGCTGAAGTATGTGAGGCTCTCGTTCGTATCGTAGATGTCGAGGGGCCAGTGCTGGGTCGGCGATTGTTGGAGGTCTATGCACGCGCGGCAGGGCATAAAATGGGGAGGTGAATTAGGGAACGCTTTGTCGCCATCATGAAGGCGCCAGAATTTTCCAGAAGTGTTGTGTGGGAGGATTCGCTAAACCGAAATAGCGTCATGATGTCTACCATGTATCTCAAGGACACTCCCTCATGCGTGATTCGTTCTATTGGTCCGCGGGATTTTCCCTTCCATTCCGCCTAATGAAATCAAAAGCCTGATGGTGCAATTATTGGATGACGATTCCGACGTCACCCGTGGGGTTTTATACAAGCGCGTGCTGCGCTTTTATGATCGTGGCGGCAAGATCACCAACAATGTAGACCCCGTCTACGATTTGCTTCTTAAGGAGCAGGCGTAGCGGTGCGGGTGCGTTGAGAGATCAGTTTTTGAGCGCCCCCGAGTAGAGCGTCGAAAAGCAACGCGAGGGCAATCACCAGCACGGAAGCCGCCAACATCTCGATGTAATCCCTCGTTTTGAGGCCGTGGAAAATAAATCGGCCCAACCCCACATCTGCGGTATATGCAGCAAGTGTGGCCGTAGCGGTCACTTGCAACACTGCGGTGCGAATGCCACCCACCAGCACGGCTGCAGATAGTGGCAGCTCAATGGAACTGATTACTTGGCGGTGGGTAAAACCCATGGCGTAGGCGGCGTCGATGGTCGCGCGATCTACGGCGGCCACGCCGGAATAAGCACCAGCCATCAGGGATGGGATCGCCAAAATAATCAGTGCCAGCATCGGTGCCGTAAGTCCAATGCCAAAAGCCAGCCCAAAGATCGTGAGCAAGCCCAAGGTTGGCAGCGCGCGGGCAGCACCGCTGACACCACCAACAAGCCCCGCACCGCGGCCAGTATGGCCGATCAGAACACCGGCCGGAAGGGCGAGTACCGCAGCAATGGCGACCGCAGCCAGGCTGATTCCAACGTGTTCTAGAAGGCGGGCAAGAAAGCCTTGCGAGCCCCACCAGTGCGCGGCAGTGGTGAGGTAGGAGAGGAGATCACCAAACCAAGTCATGTGGGGTTACCGTGCCTTTCCTGGGCGAGTCCATGGGGTGCAAAGGCGTTGCAGAATGAGGCAAGCGACGTCGAAAAGCACGGCGAGGAGTACAACGGCCACGATACCCACCACTACCTCGGCGGTGATGTTGCGTTGAAAACCGTCGGTAAACAGGCTGCCTAAGCTGGATACACCAATCAGCGCGCCGATGGTGACAAGCCCGACGGTGGAAACACACAGCACGCGCAAGCCAGAAATCAGTACGGGGATTGCCAGCGGCATATCTACCTTCCATGCGATTTGGCTCGGGCTCATACCTTGGGCCACCGCGGCGGTGCGGACTTCCTCCGGTACCGAGCGAAACGCGTCGGTGGCGGTGCGCACGATCAAAGCAATGCCGTACACGCACAGCGCAATGATCACATTGATCTGCGAGCGCAGCGGCACAGCCACGATAAAAGGCACGATGACCAGCATGGGAAGCGCTGGGATCGTATAGGCTAACGACGTCACCTGCACCACCGTGTTGCCCACCCGCGGATGGCGTGCGGCAAACAGTCCCACAGGAACTGCCACCAGCACGCTGATCACGATGGCGGGAACGCTGAGCAGCACGTGCGCTCGCAGTAGATCCAGCACTTCTGGCCAGGCATGCATTAGCCACATGTGGCACCATCGCCTAGGGTTCCAAGCGGCCTGCCGAAGGTGTCAACGACTACGGTGTGGCCGTCGATAAGTTCGGTGTGCAGGCTGCGATTTTCCTGGTCAGAGCCCAAGAAGGATGCGACGAAGTCGTTGGCGGGGTGGGCGAAAATGTGGGCGGGGGAGCCCTGTTGGGCAATCTTGCCGCCCTTTTCTAACACCACGATGTGGTCGCCTACGCAGAAGGCCTCGTCGATGTCGTGGGTGACCATGACCACCGTTTTATGCAGGCGGGATTGCAAGTTGATGAGTTGTTTTTGCAACGAGCGTCGCACGATGGGATCCACTGCGCCGAAGGGCTCGTCCATGAGCAAGATGTCGGGGTCGGAGGCCAGCGCCCGCGCCACACCGACGCGTTGTTGCTGGCCGCCGGAGAGCTCGCCAGGGTAGCGGTTGGCTAACGACGCATCCAAGTCGACGTCGGCAAGCGCTTTTTTGACACGCCGCTCAATTTCAGCCTTGGGCTCCTTGTTGAGCGTGGGAACCAAGGCAATGTTTTGAATCACGGTGCGGTGCGGCAACAGCCCAGCGCTTTGAATCACATAGCCGATGGAACGTCGTAACTGCACCGGATCCGTCTCAGCGACATCCTTACCGCGCACAATCACACGGCCCTCGGTGGGCTCGACCATGCGATTAATCATGCGCAACAGCGTGGTCTTACCGCTTCCCGACGACCCCACCAACACCGTCGTCTTGCCCTTTGGGATAAACAGGCTGAAATCGGCCACGGCTTTCTCACCACGCTTGCCATAGCGCTTACTCACCGACTCAAACTCGATCATGATGCCACGTTACACTACGACCTCGGCAAGTACCTTTCCTCGCGGAGAAGTACTACCAGCCATAGGCTCCTCAGTAATCATCACCTTGTGGGTATCCCCCGGCAACGGCATCCACACATCCGTGTGTTCCTCCGGGCCAATAACACCAGCCGACTCCATCGAACCATCCGTCTTAACCGCCCACACCTGGGCGCCCATACCGTGCCCAACCGCAGGAGCACCATCAACCATGGCACCACCAGAATCCATCGACTGCGACACCACAATATCCAATGTGGCACCCATCGCCGAGGCATCCGCTTGGCGTACATCAGAGGCGGCCAAAATGCTATCCATCTGAGCATGTGGGTCCGCAGCCTGCCACGGCTGATACACCGCTGTCACCACACCAGCAAGCAACACTACCGACGCAGCCATCGACGCAAATATCAGCCCTGGGCGGCGGCGTTGCAACGGCGTAACCGTAGCCAACTGCTCCTGTTCCGGCTGTGCTGGCTGCTCCTGTGGGGTAGCTGCGATGGCATCCATAACGCTGAGCTTCAATGCCGATGGTGGTGTCAGCGGAACAGGGGAAACGTTGAGAGCATCTTCTATATCTTGGGGGAAGTTGTTACTCATCGTGCTGCTCCCGTCGCAGATAAATGGGGGTGAACAATCTGGCGTAGTTTTTTCAAGCCGTCGCGTAGCCGTGTTTTCGCTGTTCCTAACGGAACACCCGTGGCCTCTGCAATCTCGCTATGAGTAAGACCTTGAAAATACGACAACATAATGGCCGTCCGGTGTGGCTCGCCAATGGAATCGACAAGCGCACGAACCTGCTGCGACTCCAAAGACTCCACCGCCTCCTCCTCAGCGGCACACCATGTGGTGGCGCTATGGAGAAAATCAGTGGTATCGCGCTTTTTCGAAGCAATATCAGAACGAACGCGATCAATAGCCCGCGACCGAGCTAACCGCAAAATCCACGACCGTGCCGAACCACGGGAGGCGTCGAAACTCGGCGCAGTGCGCCACACCTCGACAAAAACCTCCTGGGTTACTTCCTCTGCCTGCGCACGATCATGAATCACCTGAGTGCTCAGGCCTAAAACATAGGGCGCGAGCTGGTCATAAAGCTGCGCGAAAGTCGCTTGGTCACCAGAAGCAACCGCGACGAGCAAATCATCGAGATCCATGACCAATAACTCTACAGCGGTCACACCGCATACAGCGACCAGCGAAAAATCTACTTTTGCATTGCGTCAGACTCGTGGGTCATCTTGTCGTGCTCCATTTTGTCGTGGGTCATTTTGTCATGATCCATCTTTCCGTCCATCTTGTCGGACTCCATCATCTTGTCGGATTCAGGTGTCATCTTCTCGGAGCTCATCTGGGTGCTTGTCTCGGAGGTCATCTTCTCCGAGGCACCGTCATCACCGCAGGCTGCAAGGCCGAATGCGCCGGCTGCGAACATCATGGTCAGGGCTGCTTTGGTGGTCATACGCATGAGTGAATACTCCTTATGTTTCACGATTACTTGCTTACTTGAAGGCTGACACCAGAGGTGTTCCCTGTGTGTCTCATAGGGGTATTCGGAGCCCCGATGGGAAACGGATTGCGATTGGGCGAAAAAAGTTTTTCGCATTGCGAGCAATCTATAGCGGTGGGTGGCTCCGTATCAACTCACAGCAACGTTGAAAACCTAACCACCACTGCGATGAGGGAGTACGTAACAGATGTTTGAATTGGCCACAATTGGATTAATCGGTGGCATTGTCACCGGTATATCCCCATGTATCTTGCCGGTTTTGCCGGTGGTTCTCGCCGTGTCGGTGGGCCGCAGACCAACCCATGTGGTCGCTGGCCTAGCGCTCAGCTTTGCCACCATTACGCTGCTGGGCACTGTGATTTTAAGTTCTTTGGGTCTACCTAAAGACGTATTGCGTTGGACGGGTATCGGACTGCTGGTGATCGTCGGTTTGAGCATGATGATCCCTAAGCTGGGTGAGCTGGTCGAGGAACCTTTTAGTCGCATTCCGCGTCCAACTTTCTTGCAGCAAAAGGCCCGCGACAAGGGTGGCTTTATGATCGGCCTGGCCCTAGGTGCAGTGTATGTTCCCTGCGCAGGTCCTATTCTGGCTGCTATTACCGTCGCCGGCGCAACGGGTGACATCGGCTGGCCAACGGTTGTGCTCACCGTGGCATTTGCCGTAGGTGCGAGCCTTCCGCTGCTGGTGTTTGCGCTGGCGGGTAACAAGATGGGTGAGAAGATCGACGCGATCCGTAAGCACATGAAGCTTGTTGGTGCGGTTATTTTGGCGCTGGCGTTGGCTATGGCGTTGAACATTCCTGAGCGTGTGCAGCGTGCGATCCCCGACTGGACTGCTGGTGTGCAAAAGCAGATTAGTGAAAATGACACGGTTCGTGGTGCTTTGAGTTCCGGTGGTGGCTCCTTGGCTGCGTGCCGCGACGCCGACCCATCGATGCTGCATGACTGCGGTGAGGCACCGGAGTTTGAGGGTCTGACCGGCTGGTTTAACACGGATAAGCCTGTGTCTACGCACAGTGGCCAGGTAACGCTTGTGGACTTTTGGGCCTACGCGTGCATCAACTGCCAGCGTGCGGGCGAGCACATCACCAAGCTTTACGACGCCTACCGCGATGCTGGTTTGCAAGTCGTAGGTGTACACGCCCCCGAGTATGGCTTCGAGCACGAACTCGCCAATGTGAAAGATGCTGCCAAGCGCGAAGGTATTAACTACCCAGTGGCCCAAGACAACGACTTTGTCACTTGGAAGAAGTACAACAATCGCTACTGGCCAGCTCGTTACCTGATTGACGCTCAGGGCAACGTGCGTCACATCCACGAAGGTGAGGGTGCGTACAAGGAAACTGAACAACTGGTGCGCGAACTCCTGCGTGAAGCAAACCCCCAAGTATCGCTGCCGGAGCCAGTAGAAAAGGGCGTCGAAAAGCATGACGCGCAACTCACTCAGCGTCGCAACCCCGAAACCTACCTCGGCTACGAGCGTGCCCGCTACTTCACCAACAGCAACTACGGCCCAGGTGAACGCACCCTCGAATTCAACGCACCAAAGGTCGGGCAATACACCCTCAGCGGAACCTGGGAGATTGCCTCCGACCACATCAACCCTGTTAAAGACGCTGCACTGGCCGTGAACATTCACGCAGCAACCGTGCAAACAGTTGTCTCTGGCACCGGAACCCTCGAAGTGACCTACCCCGATGGCCACACCAAGGAATTTAAGGTGGCCGACGGCACCGTCAACGTGGTGGAACAAGACGAGCCTCTCGACGGAATCGTCACCGTGAAGCCATCTCAAGGCGTGAGCTTCTACTCGCTGACCTTCGGCTAAGCCGCATATGAAATCGGCCAAGTGGGTTGGGCACAATGTTGCTGTCCAACCCACTTGGCCGATTTTTATTGGGTGTGACTTTGGGCGTTGCTCTGAATAGTCTTCTCCAACCAAACCGCCAAGCCCTTCGCGTACTTGTCATAATGCGCGGTAAAGCGCGGATCGGCAGTGCAGCCCCGAGCAATCAGCACATGCTTGCTGTGTGAAATCGGAAACCATTGCGATAAACATGCGCGGTGTTCCTCAGCGAGTGCATGAGCCTCTGGGGAATCAGGGGCCATACCCGATTCGAAAGCTTGGGCAAGGCGTTGGTCTAGCTTGTGTATGACCATCTGCCGAGCAGCAAAGTCATCTTTGCTCATCTGCGCTGAGCGCTGTTGGGAGATTGCCCCAGTCTTCGGTGTCGCCCCAACGCTTCTCGGCTTCCTTCTCCCACTTGCTCCATTCGCGGCCAAGAACCTTTGCGGTGTGGTCTGCAGAGAGCGGTTCGTTGTGGTTCATGGTGTCCTCCAAAAGTTGATGTACAGATTCGATCATGGAAGTCACACGATGTTTCCGCTGTTGCAGAAGCTCCAGCTGGCGTTGGAGATGGTCCGCGGGAGAGCTGTTTCCTTCGATCATGTCGCGGATAGTTTTGAGCGGCATGCCGGTTTCGCGATAGAGCAAGACCTGATAAATCTGGGCAACATCCTCCTCGTTGTAGAGGCGGTAATCGGCCCAACTGCGCCATTGGGGACTGACTAATCCGATGTCATCCCAATGGTGAAGAGTACGCACGCTTACACCGACGAGGCCTGATACTTCACCAACGGTGCGAAGATTGTGTTCTTCCATGGGAGTTACCATTCACCCTGACGCGGTGTGAGGGTCAAGTGGGCCGATTTTTATTCGATTCGACTACTGCTCGTCGATCTTCTTCTTTACGGCTTCTTGTACTTGGTCTACCTTGTCGGCGTACTTGCCTTCGGTTTTGGAGTCGATAAAGTCGCCGGCCTTATTCACGGCCTCCTTGGCCTTGTCGGAGTTGTTGTTGATCAGGTCTTTAGCTTTGTTGAGAATATCCATGCAGGCCAGTCTACAGAAATTTCTCTACTAGCTGCTGGTATCCGGCAACAGTGAGGCGGAGATCTTCGAGGTGGAGGTACTCGTCATGGGAGTGGAGCTGGCCGTGAACATGCCCTAGGGTGCGTTTGGGTGCATGGACTGCAAACCCGTAGCCGTTTCCGCCCATTCGCCGTGCAAAGCGCAGGTCAGAGCCGCCGGGTGCGATCATGGGGATCACGGTGGTGTCGGGGAAAGAGTCGTGGAGGACTTCTGCTAGCGTGCGGTAGAGCGGGGTGTCGGTGGGAGAGATGGTGGCGGGTTCGCAGATGAGGTGTTCGATGGTGACATGGGGTGCGAGATCACCGAGGGCCTGGGTAAGAAGGTCGTCCACGTATGCGTCGTCGTGTCCTGGGAGAGTACGGATGTCCATGTCGAGCCAGGCGTGGCTCGGCAGGACGTTGATGGCTTGACCTGCGCGTAGCACGGTTTGGGCGATGGTGAGATGGGAGATGGCGTGGCCGAAGGCTGCGAGGTCGCCGAGGTGTTCGTAGCCGGTACCGTCTCGCAGGGCGGCGGTAGTAGTGGGGTCGAAGCGGAAGGCGTCGACAAAGCCGTGCCAGATGTCGTCGGTGCTCACCTCGGTCTCAAAGGCGGCGATCCGGCGGGCTACTTCGCTGATCGTGGCGATGGCGCTGTCTTTGTTATAAGGAGCGGAGCCGTGGCCAGCGTCGCCATAGACGTGGAGGCGACGCTGGGCAGCACCTTTTTCACCGACGTAGATGATGGTGGAGTCGGAGCCGTTGCAGCCTGGGATGTGGGATCCACCGGTTTCAGAGATGCAGTTCTTCCAGCTCAACGCGTCGGGGTGGTGTTGGGCTAGCCAAGCTGCGCCGAGGCCACCGCGGGCTTCTTCGTCGGCAAGCGCTGCGAAGTAGAGGGTGCCGGCGTTGCCACCGGTGCGGGCAACGTGGCGGGTGACGGCGGCCATGGTGGCAGTAATAAAAAGCATGTCGACGCTGCCGCGACCGTAGAGTTTGCCATCGATGATAGTGGCGTCGAAAGGCGGGACGCTCCAATGTTGCGTATCGACGGGCACCACATCGGTGTGGCCTAGGAAGGTGAGGGGTTCGGCGGTAGGGTCGCTTCCGGCGACGGTGACAACGAGACTGACGCGCCCTGGGTGGGGTTCGAAGCGTTGGATGTTGACGGGACTTCCTGCGAAGAACTCTTCTAAGGTGGCCGCATTGCGTTCCTCGTGGCCGGAGTCCGGTGTGAGGTCGTTGACGCAGGCGTTGCGGATGAGTTGGGTGAGCAGGGCGAGGGTGTCGTCGTAAAGCATCATGTGCACCACTTTAAGGACAATGGGGGTGATTGACATCCAAGATTAAACACCGTTCAATGATTATCGCTAGGATTTTTGGATATCTACCAATTGCCACAACATGGGAGCATCACGTGACTGACATTCTAGAACTCGCCCGCACCAAAGTGCTCAACAACGGCGAAGGCCTGAACAAAGAAGAAGTCCTCCAAGTACTACAACTCGACGAAGCACGCATCCCAGAGCTGCTCGAACTCGCCCACGAAGTACGCCTCAAATGGTGTGGCGAAGAAGTTGAAGTAGAAGGAATCATCTCCCTTAAAACCGGCGGCTGCCCAGAAGACTGCCACTTCTGCTCCCAATCCGGACTCTTCGAATCCCCCGTGCGCTCCGCATGGCTCGACATCGCCGGCCTTGTAGAAGCAGCAAAGCAAACCCAAAAATCCGGTGCCACCGAATTCTGCATTGTGGCAGCCGTCAAGGGCCCCGACGAGCGCCTGATGAGCCAGCTCGAAGAAGCCGTCGCCGCCATCAAATCGGAAGTCGACATCGAAGTTGCAGCCTCCATCGGCATCCTCACCCAAGAACAAGTCGACCGCCTCAAAGCTGCCGGCGTACACCGCTACAATCACAACCTAGAAACCGCACGCTCCTACTTCCCCAACGTAGTGACCACTCACTCCTGGGAATCCCGCCGCGAAACCCTACGCATGGTCGGCGAAGCCGGAATGGAAGTCTGCTCCGGTGGCATCATCGGCATGGGTGAAACCCTAGAACAACGCGCCGAATTCGCCTGCGACCTTGCAGAACTCAACCCCACCGAAGTTCCCATGAACTTCCTCGACCCACGCCCAGGTACCCCATTCGCCGACTACGAAGTCCTCGACACCGCAGATGCTTTGCGCGCAATCGGAGCATTCCGACTCGCACTGCCTAAGACCATCCTGCGCTTCGCCGGCGGCCGCGAACTCACCCTCGGCGACCTTGGAACCGAACAAGGCCTACTCGGCGGTATTAATGCCGTGATCGTGGGCAACTACCTGACCACCCTCGGCCGCCCCATGGAACAAGACCTCGATATGCTTGGCAAACTCCGCCTGCCTATCAAAGCCCTGAACGCGAGCGTCTAATGGCCACACGTGCACAATCCACAGAGCTCCTCGAAGCCCTCCTCGCTGACGAAGCACCCCGCTTTCACCCCAACACCGGCCAAGAGCTTGTCGACGACATCGAGATCATGCTCTCCCCATCAGCCCGCGCCGGGCTCGAAGCACCCCGCTTTTGCCAGATCTGTGGACGCCGCATGGTTGTGCAGGTCCGCCCCGATGGCTGGGAGGCCACCTGCTCTCGTCATGGCAGCGTAGATTCCGCTTACTTGGGTAGGCGCTAGAGTTTCTAGAGATTCATGGCTTGATGGGGCTTAACTGAAGAGCGATGCAGTAACTCTAGCCGCCTGTGCTTCGGTGGTGGGCATGATAAAAGAAAATAAAATGGGAATACTTTGGCAAATATTCCCATTTCATGCTCCCTTATAAAAGGCAAAAAGAGAATCGCTAAAGGCGCCCTTATAGTTCTCTCCTCGGAGGGTTGGGGAGACCTATAAGGGCGCTTTATGGCGTATACTGAACGGATGTAGTTTCGACATATTATTTCAGAATATTACTTAATTTAGTGAGCTGCCTTTGAGAAAAAAGAGCTTGGAGTGTTGCCTTAGCTTGAGCATGATATGCTTCTGCTTCCTCGAACCGGCCAGCTGACCTGAGCTCGTACGCAGTATCTACAATCCAGTTGTAGTAGTCGCACATGTGACTTTGATCTTTACCGAACTCTTGCATACACCATGCGTGATCGTGTCGTTCTGGTGAAAAAGTGGTGGCCTGTGCCGAACCAACGGTGGCGAGGCTACCGGCTAGCATGGTGGTGCCTGCGATGGTGACGCCTACTTTTCGAATGTGCAAAATGGTACTCTCCTTATTGAGTAGTTATGGGCCTTTCCGGTTTTAGAGTGCGTTGATTTTGTCTTGTAGTTGTCCGGAGTGGATTAGGCACCGCAAGATGTAGTGGTTGAGGTTTTTAAATCCTAGGGCGATGCCGCGTAGGTGTTCGAGTCTGCCGTTGATTGCCTCGACAGGGCCGTTGGATGCACCGATATCGAAGTAGGCAAGCACATCTTTGCGTCTTCGCCACAGGGTGCGTCCCAGTTGGGCGAGCTCTTCTAAACTTTTCGGTAATCCTTTATGCAGGGTGTGGATGATGCGTTCCATGAGCTTTTTGCCTTCCGTTTTCTTCGGATGCGCGTACGCTGCGATCATGTCTTGGTAGAGCAGCCATGTTACTTCTAGGGCCACGTAGTCGTCATCGGTGGCCCACAACATTTCTAAGTGTTGTTTTTGTTGCTGGGTGAGATAGTTCGTCCTGGTCAACAGGGTGCGCCGGTGCTTGTACAGTGGGTCATCTTTGCGTCCGCGACACCCGGTGGTCTCGCGTTGGAGTCTTTGTCGGCAACTGGTGAGTTTGTCGGCTGCTAGATGCACTACATGGAAAGGGGTCTATGACTTTGTTTGCTTGTGGTAGTTGTTCCTCGACTGCGGTGGTATAACCGGTAAACCCATCCATGGTCACCGCCGGGTCTGCTGAGGGTTTGGTTGACAGTTTTCCTTCTGATTTTTAGGCCGCAAGGGATGCGGCTGGTTCCATGATTGTTTCGTATTCGATTGGTGTCAATTTACCCAGTGCTCGTTGCCGTCTTTTCCTGTGATATGTCCGTTCAATCGAGAGTGTCCGATTGTTTGTGTGCGGGGGGCTTGGTTTACAAGTAGTCCGCGAATCGGTCGGGGTAAGCCACGGCTAGTTGGTTGATGGCTTGTTTCCACCCGGTGGCTTTCGCTCCTTCAATATAGCCGTTGCATTCGATGGCGCGCTTGGCTTTCTTCGCTCGCTGGGCAGCGCGCTTGTCCTCGATGTTGCAGATCATCAGCCACAGCGTTTTCAGCGCCGCGGTATCGTTCGGGAACTGGCCGCGGTTGCGGGTGGCTTTCCGCAGCTCAGCATTCAGCGATTCGATCGAATTCGTGGTGTAGAGTACCCGCCGTGCCGCAGGCGGGAACTGCAAAAATGGCACAAACCGGTCCCAGGCGTCGCGCCAGACTTTGACCGATTGCGGGTATTTACGGCCCAGTTCACTGGCCTCGAATGCGTCCAGGGCGGCGCGGGCGGTGTCCTCGGTCGGTGCGGTGTAGACCTCCCGTAGCGCACTTGATACGGGTTTGCGGTCTTGGTAGGACACCCACCTGTTGGCCGCCCGGATCAGGTGCACGATACAGGTCTGCACCATGGAATTCGGCCAGGTTGCCTCCACGGCTTCCGGCAGGCCTTTGAGCCCGTCGCAGCAGACGATGAACACGTCTTGGACCCCACGGTTGGCAAGGTCAGCGCACACGGATGCCCAAAAACTGGCGCCTTCATTGTCTGCGATCCACAATCCCAGGATGTGCTTGATGCCGTCCATGTCGACGCCTACCGCCATGTAGCAAGACTTGTTGACCACGCGGTGGCCATCGCGGATCTTCACTCGCAGCGCGTCGAGGAAGATCACTGGGTAGAACTCGTCGAGCTGGCGGTTTTGCCAGATCATGACCTCTTCTAACACCGCGTCGGTAATGGTGCTGATCGTATCTGGGCTCATATCCACCCCGAGGGTGGTGGCGAGGTGGTGGCAAATATCGCGCACGGTCATCCCACCGGCGTACAGGGAGATGATCATGTCATCAAGCTCCGTCAGACGGCGGGTGCCTTTAGGCAGCATCCGCGGCGTAAACGTGCCAGCTCGATCCCGGGGCATAGTCACATCAAAGGTGCCGTAGCCAGAGTTGACGGTTTTGGTGTACGACCCGTTGCGGTGATTGCCACCATCCGGGGTGCCCAGCTGGGCTTTCGCCGTACGATCAGAGTGCGCGTATCCTAGATGCGCGTCCATTTCAGCCTGCAGACCAGCGTTGATCGATGCCTGCAAAAGACCTTTGACCAGGTCGCTGGCATCATCGGTGGAAGTCGACAACTCGCCGATCAGTTCGGCGATTTCCGGATTTTCCATCAGCTTAGCGCTGATCTCGTTGACCCTGTTCGGGTCATGACCTTTCCTCGGTGACACGGTAGTCATTATCAGTGAAACTCCTTCTGGATCAGAGCCTCACACACAAAACACCTGACACCCTCGTTCAATCCAGTGAGTGATCGCGGCAGATAGTTCACGGCGCCTGTTCCAAAAGCCACGATCAAGAACGTTCTTTTGTACAAGAGCGAAGAAAGATTCCATCGCAGCGTTATCCCCACACGCTCCAACTCTGCCCATAGATCCCTTCGCGCCGTAAGATTTCAGCGCGGCACGGAATTTTCTAGAACGAAATTGCGAGCCACGATCAGAGTGAATGATTACGCCATGGGGATTGCCTCGTTTCCTCATCGCATCATCGAGCGCCGCCACCACGAGGCGTGATTTCATCCGCCCACCGGTCGCATAGCCCACGATTCTTCGCGAGCACAGGTCTTTGATCGCACACAGATACAGCTTGCCCTCTTTGGTCCAATGCTCCGTAATATCTGTAACCCACGCAACGTTGAGCGCATCAGCGTGGAAGTGACGCTGTAACAGGTCATCATGTACTGGAGCACCCGACTTCTTCCCACGCGACTTACGCCTAGCGATCACCGAGAACACCTGAGCATGAGAACACAAACGCCATACTCGACGCTCAGAAATCTCTATCCCTTGATCATGGAGCTCGTCTGCTATCAGGCGGTAACCAAATTCAGGATCGTCACTGTGAATCTGGCGAATCTTGTCTATAAGTTCTACTTCTTGGGCTTGCCTGTCCGAAACTGGCTTAGCAGCCCATTTATAAAACGCTTGGCGGGAAAACCCCAGTACCCGAGCCGCTACCGTCAAGGTCGCCTTACCTGCCTTGATCAGCTTTTCCACGGTCGGGAAGACCCTTTTGGGCGAATCACCTCTTGAGACAGGTACGCCGCCGCTGCACGTAGCACTTCGTTTTCCATCTCCAACTCGCGAATCCGTTTCAAAGCCTGGCGCATCTCTTTAGCCACTACCGGATCAGCACACGGTTGCATCCCCTGAGCCTGCAACCTCGCATCAGTAATCCATTTTTGCAACGAGGAACGCGAGATCCCCAAATCAGCACACACCTGACGGCGAGCAACCCCAGACTCCACCAACGCCACGGCATCAGCTTTGAACTGCTCTGAATACAACTTCGACATAATCAACATCCTTCCCTGACCCGCCCCAGCGAAACAAGCTAGACGTCAACCAAACCCTCAGCAGACCCCACCGCCATCGGGTAGTGCCTTTGCTGGTTGTTCCATTGCGTTTGGTATCGCCGCCGCAGTGGCAGCGTGGTCGATTCTTTGGCATTGGGTCACCACACCACCGCCTATTACCACAGGTTGGCTGCCACACCGTGGTTTTCGCGTCTGGAGCCTAGATATATGCCCAGAAAGCATATATTTTTTCGAGAACCTACAGGTCAGGCCTTAGAAATCCCGGATCCCAGACACAATTTCTGACCCTTACCACTAGTGGATGTAACCTGCAAAGATAATGTCACGTCTTTGAGACAACTGCTCTAATTCTCTCGTGATCTCAGGGGTGATGGTGGTGCTGTTGAAGCAAAAGGTGCCGTCAACATCAAAAACAATGGGACATAGCTGCATGTGTGTGGGGCTAGCAAAGTGCACCTTGTGATTGTGGTTTGTATCGCACTTTATTATTTTTTATGAGATTAAACCTCTCAAAATTGGTGAAGGGTTTGTGGTCATAGTGAGGTGAGCTGCGGATTTATGCCTTTTGGTCGGAAAATATATCAACCGGATGATGGATTGAGATTTCCTCTGCCAGACCTAATTTATCTATAGTAAGCCTTGCCTCACATTTGATTCTCAAGGTAAAGGAAAAACTTGTGCGCTTATCCAGAAAAATTACAGTAGTAGCGCTTTCTATTGCTGTCACTGGTATGACCCTCACCGCATGTGGAAACTCTTCCGATAGTGCTGGATCTTCGTCAACTACTCAGGGGGCGGCACTAACCATCACTGATGTTGCTGGTCGAACAGTTGAATTTGATAAACAACCAGAGCGTGTGTTGCTCGGTGAAGGCCGGGCCATGTTTGCGGCGTCCATCTTGGACAAGGAAAATCCAGGCGAGCACATTGTGGCCCTCGGTGAGGATCTGCACCAAGGTGCACCGAGCTTTGAGAAGAAACTTTTTGAGGCTCACCCAGAGATTAAGGACATCCCAGTTATCGGACATATCGCCAAGGGCAATGTGTCTGTGGAAAACCTACTGGCCTTCACTCCAGACGTTGTGGTGATGACCCTCGATCACAAGAAGGCAGCCGAGCAAAACGGCTTCCTTGCCAAGATGGATCAGGCTGGAATGAAGTACGTGTTCACCGACTTCCGCCAGAAGCCACTGGAAAACACCACCAAGTCGGTGGAGGTTTTGGGTGCTGTTCTTGGCGAGGAGGACAAGGCAAAGGAATTCAACGAGTTCTACACCAAGAAGCGTGACCACATCATCGCGCGTGCGGAGAAGCTGGAAAACAAGCCACGCACCCTGCTGTGGCGTGCTGCTGGTCTGAAAGACTGCTGCTCTACGGTGAAAAACTCCAACCTTGGCGACTTGGTTAACGCTGCTGGTGGCGTGAACATTGGTGATACCTTGCTCGATACCGAGTCCGGCGACCTGACTGCTGAGAAAGTTATTGCTGAGCAGCCAGAAAAGATCATCGCAACCGGTGGTGCTTGGGCGAAAAACCCCAAGAAGCCTGAGGTTCTTCCTCACGTTGAGCTGGGCTACACCGCTACCGATGAGGTAGCAGAGCGCACCCTTGAAGGTCTGCTCAAGACCCCTGGTTTTGGCACCCTAGAAGCTCCTAAGAAGGGTGACCTGCACGCAGTATTCCACCAGTTCTACGACTCCCCATACAACATCTTCGCTCTTGAGCAGTTCGCACAGTGGCTGCAGCCAGAGGAGTTCAAGGATCTGGACGCTGTGAAGGACTTCCAGGAGTTCCACAAGAAGTGGATGCCATTTGAGTTCTCGGGCGTGTTCTTTGTAACCGACAAGGTTGAAGCTAAGTAAATGAGCAACGTAGTCGAGCAGTATCACAAGCGCTCACGACGCAAACTCTTAGCGATTGTGATTCTCACAGTGTTGGCCATCGCGGCATTCGTGGTGGCCACTGTGGTGGGGCCGGTGAACCTCACACCGGCCACCATGCTGAAGGGCATTATTCAGCCCAATAGTGTTGATGCCACAACACGAACAGTGTTGTGGGATTTGCGTTTGCCGGCGTCGGTTATGGCTGTGTTGATTGGCGCTGCGCTGTCGCTTGCTGGTGCCCATATGCAGACCATTTTGGACAATCCGTTGGCGGAGCCGTTTACGCTGGGCATTTCGGCGGCGGCGGCTTTCGGTGGCGCGGCGTCGATTGTTTTGGGCTGGGTGCTTATTCCGCATGCGCAGTTTAATTTGGCTGCGGTGGCGTGGGCGTCGTCGTTAGTTGCTGTGGTGATTGTGGCTGGTGCTGCCGTATGGCGTGGTGCTGGCGCGGAATCGATGATTTTGCTGGGTATTGCGCTGGTGTTTTTGTTCCAGGCGTTGTTGTCGTTAATGCAGTATCGTGCCACGACTGAGGCGTTGCAACAGATCGTCTTTTGGACGATGGGTTCGCTGCAGCGTGCAACGTGGACAGCGAATGCGATCATTGCGGTGATGTTGGCGATCGCGATTCCTTATACGGTACTCAACGCGTGGCGTTTGACGGCGCTTCGGCTTGGCGACGCTCGCGCGGCCGCCTTGGGTGTTAACGTCACTAGGCTGCGTGTGGTCACCCTTGTGGTGGCGTCGTTGTTGGCGGCCAGTGCGGTAGCGTTTGCCGGCATCATCGGCTTTATCGGTCTGGTTGGCCCGCACGTGGCTCGCATCTTGGTAGGCGAGGAGCAACGATTCTTCGCACCAGCTTCGATGGCAGCCGGTGCATTCCTGCTGGCTATGGCCCATGCGGTGTCTATTACGCTGATCCCCGGTGTGGCGCTTCCTATCGGCATTATTACTGCGCTGGTGGGTGTTCCATTCTTTGTGATCTTGGTATTTACTCGCCGCCGCGCAATGTGGGGGTCTTAGTATGAGCTTGAGTATTTCTGACTTGCAAGTTTCCTACGGTCGTGGCCCGCGCGCTCACCATATTTTGAATGGTGTGAGCTTTGGTCCGGTGCCACTGGGAACGGTGACGGGCTTGTTGGGGCCCAATGCTGCTGGTAAATCCACGTTGATTAAGGCAATTGCTGGTTTGAAGGCCACCTCGGGTGGCACACGTACCATCATGAGTAAGGGCGCGGAGGTGCCGCATCATGAGTTGCGCAACGTGGTGGGCTATGTGCCGCAGGATTTGTTGACTAGTGCGTCGTTGACGGCGTTCGAGTCGATTTTGGTGTCCGCGCGTAAGGGCTACGATCCGCTGTTGAGCTCTGGGGCGGTGATGGAGCGTTTGGGCATTACTGCGCTGGCAGATCGCTACGTTTCGGAGTTGTCGGGTGGTCAGCGTCAGCTGGTGGCTGTGGCGCAGATGCTGGTGCGTCAGCCGGAGGTTTTGCTTCTCGACGAGCCCACGTCGGCTCTTGACCTGCGCCATCAGGTGGAGTTGCTCAAGTTACTGCGTGCTGAGGTGACCTCGCGGGAGTGCCTCGCTGTGGTGGCGTTGCATGATCTGAACCTAGCGGCACGGTATTGCGATCATTTGGTGGTGCTCAGTGGCGGCCATGTGATTGCTGAGGGTGCACCGACGCAGGTGCTTACTTCTGACCTGTTGGAGCAGGTCTACGGGCTGCGTGCTCGTGTTCTTGATGACGCCGGAGTGCCGGTGGTCTGTCCCGTGGAGGATTAGGTCTTTCACTTCGTAGGCCGGCGGGAGTTGCTAGGTTGGGGTGCCTGAACCCCCGCTGTAACTACCACATCCCTAGGAGGGATTTGATGCGATTTCCTAAGCCTGCCCTTGTTCTCGCCATTGCGGCGGGTATGACGCTTTCTGCCTGCGGTTCTGATTCTGCGACAAAAGACATCAGAGTTGCGGGCAGTGAGCTGTCATTAGATAAAACAGTGCTGGTTGCGGATTCTTCTGGGGTGGAGGTTTCGCAAGCGTTTTTCCCTGATGCCGACAAAGTAGATTCAGTTGTGGTGGCAGGTGGCACCGCGCAGCACCGCTGGGAGGGAGCACAAGAGGCCATTAAGCGCGGGATCCCGTTGCTTGTCGACGACTCCTCTAATACCGAGGCCATCAATGCCGAAATCGAACGGCTTGGGGTAAAAGATGTGGTTCGCATTGGAGATCCGGTAGCCGACGCCCAGCAAGTGGCCCCTGTACCACCGGCACCGGATCATCCGACCGATACCAGCATGGCACGCCAGATCACTGAGTTTTCTGCGGAACACGGTCACCTTGATGGTGGGGCAGTGGTGTTGGTGTCGCAGGCGACGTCGGCAGCAAGTGTTGCTACCGCCAAAGCCTCCGGCGCCACCGTGGAATACCTCTCTTCAGGTGACCCACGTGAATCCGCTACTTTGCAAAAAGATGCCCACGCCAAGGTGCTGGGCTTAGGGCCGAGCTTTAGCAATCAAGAGCGCTTCCACCGGGCGGTAGATATGCTGCAGGGCCCAGAAGTCCCAGGTGGCGGGCATTTGATTTTCCCTGAACATCGCCTCGTCGCTTTGTATGGTCACCCCTCTGGCGGTGCACTCGGTGTGATGGGCGAACAACCTGCTCCGGAGGCAGTGGCCAAGGTAAAAGAGCTCACCGATCACTACGCTGGCATCGATCCGCAGACCACCACCGTGCCTGCTTTTGAAATTATTGCCACCGTAGCCAGCGCGGATCCCGGCCCAGACGGCAACTACTCCAACGAGGGCAATATTGAGGAGTTGGGTCCGTGGGTAGACGAGATCGGTAAAGCGGGCGGGTATGCGGTCCTTGATCTGCAGCCAGGCAGCGTGAACTTCTTTGACCAAGCCAAGCAGTTCGAGGAGCTGCTCAAGCTTCCGCACGTGGGGCTTGCTCTTGACCCCGAGTGGCGGATCAACCCAGGTGAAAAGCCCATGGAGCGGGTGGGAAGTGTTGAGGCCGCTGAGATTAATAGCACGGCTGAGTGGCTTGCTGGCCTCGTGCGCGATAACAACCTGCCGCAAAAGCCCTTTGTGGTGCACCAGTTCCAGTGGCGTGAGCAGCTTAATACCACCGCCCCTGAGTTGGCATGGATTCTGCACGCTGACGGTCATGGTCCGGCGCGCGATAAGTTTGCTACCTGGGAGATGGTGCAGCAGGATCTGCAGGTGGAGTTCACTATGGCGTGGAAGAACTTTGTTGATGAGGACACCCCGATGTTTACCCCAGAGCAAACAATGGATATTTATCCTCGCCCAGGGTTTATCTCCTATCAATGACGGTATTGTGGTGGGCTATGGCTACTCGTATTGCTGGATCAGGCGAGCCGATCATCGAGTTCTTCGCTGATTGGCTCGACGGGATTTCTAATCCCACTAACCGTGCCACTGCCGAGCGGATTCTGGCGTGGGGTGTATGAAGAATTCCCTGATCTGGGCTACCGTTTTGCGTGGAAGCAACCCATGTTTACTCACCACGGTACGTTCATTATTGGGTTTAGCCCAGCGACCAATCACATTTCTTTTGCCCCTGAATGCGCAGGGCATTGTGAAATGGGAGCCGCAGTTGAAACAACGGGGGTTGTCTTACGGGAAGATGATGGCGCGGTTGCCGTGGGACCAGCCGATTCCTTTCGGTCTGCTGCGCGATGTGATCGCCTTTAACATCGACGATAAACGCGATGTGACAAGCTTCTGGCGCAAGTAACACAGGAGGATATGATGGCTCGCCCAGTGGTGGTGTGGTTCCGTGACGATTTACGCGTCCACGACAATCCAGCTCTTATGAAGGCATGGGAGCTTGTTCGTGCCAACCCTGCGGACTTGCATGCGGTCTACATTGTCAACGAGGTGGGGTTCGCCCCCTTGGTGGGGCAGTCAAGTGGTGGCTGCACCACAGCCTGCTGGCATTGTCTGAGCAGCTGGCGCAGCGTGGTGTGCGCTTGCATGTGCTCTCCGGCGACCCACTGACGCTGTTGTCACAGCTAGTGACTTCCTGCGGTGCTACAGCGGTGACGATGAATCGTCGCTATGATCCCGCAGCACGCAGTATCGATGGCGCCTTCGCCACCGCTGCTCGCGCCCACGGTGTGGAGGTCTACGACTTCCCTTGCCATCTGCTGACAGAACCAGGGGAGATCACCACTACAACCGGTGGCAGCTACAAAGTGTTTACTCCCTTTTCTCGTAACCTTCGCGACGCCATCGGTGACCTGCCCTTAGATACCCTTGCGGCACCACCCAAGTCCGCACAGCCCATAGATGATACGGAAACCTAGGCTGCGATTGCGGACTTAGGCTGGGACGCATGGTGGGCTGCGTCGATAAGCAAGGCGTGGACCCCAGGTGAACCCGCCGCCCGCGAAGCCCTCGCCGAGCTCGACGATATCCTCCCGCGCTACCTAGAAGACCGCGACCGCCTCGACGCACACCCCGATATGGCGACCGCCAACATCCGCCCCGAATTTGACCGCTTCCCTTGGGACGGCGGCGACTTCGAAGCCGAACTGAACGCTTGGTGCCATGGCCGCACCGGCATTGCGCTTGTCGACGCCGACATGCGCGAACTATGGGCCACCGGAACCATGCACAACCGAGTGCGCATGGTCGCCGTATCCCTGCTGGTTAAAAACCTAGGAATCCATTGGCGGCACGGCGAGCAATGGTTCTGGGACACCCTCGTTGATGCCGACCCAGCGGCCAACCCCTTCAACTGGCAATGGGTAGCCGGCAGTGGTGACGACGCCGCCCCCTACTTCCGCATCTTCAACCCCGATACCCAAGCGCGCCGTTTCGACCCCGACGGCACCTACCGCAACCGCTGGCTGCCCATTATGAGCGCGGACTACCCCGAAGAGGCGATCGTAGACCTTAAAGAATCCCGACTTCGAGCTCTCGACGCCTATAACGCTTGTAAACGCTGAGCAATCAGATAGGTTAAGGGGTATGAGAAAACTGTATTATGCCTCGTTAACCTACCTTATTCTTGGTCTTTTATCTGGGGTCTTCTACCGTGAATGGACCAAGGTGTTCAACGCCGTGGACCGCTCCCAACTCAACACCTTGCACACCCACCTCCTCGTGCTAGGAACCTTCTTCTTCCTCATCGTATTGGTGCTAGATAAGGTGTTTCACCTCTCTGGCCAAAAGAAATTCCAGCAGTGGTTCATCTTCCACAACGTAGCCCTAGCATGGACCACCCTCGCCATGCTAGCCAACGGCATCGTAGCTACCAGCGGCGGCATGTGGGGCCCAGCCCAATCGGGTATCGCTGGCTTGGGCCACATCCTACTCACCGGCGGTTTCATCTGGTTCTTCAGCATGCTCAACACCGCCATCAAGCGCAGCGAAGCTAACCAGAAATAAACTGCTCCAGCTCCGCACGGGCAGCATCGTCGCGCATCTGACGCGGCGGGGACTTCATCAAATACGCAGCCGCTGGATATACTGGCCCACCGATACCGCGATCCTTGGCGATCTTCGCCGCACGCAGGGCGTCGATAATAATGCCCGCAGAATTCGGCGAATCCCACACCTCCAGCTTGTACTCCAGATTCAACGGCACATCACCAAACGCAGTGCCTTCCAAACGCACATACGCCCACTTGCGGTCATCCAACCAGCCCACATAATCCGATGGGCCAATATGCACATCCCGAGCCGCGATCTCCTGATCCAAGTTCGACGTCACAGCCTGCGTCTTAGAGATCTTCTTTGACTCTAAACGCTCCCGCTCCAACATGTTCTTAAAGTCCATGTTGCCGCCCACATTCAGCTGCATCGTGCGATCCAAGTGCACACCACGATCCTCAAACAACTTAGCCAAAACGCGGTGCGTGATCGTGGCACCAACCTGCGATTTAATATCATCGCCCACAATCGGCACCCCCGCCTCTTCGAACTTGGCGGCCCACTGCGGATCAGAAGCAATAAACACCGGCAGCGCATTCACAAACGCCACGTTGGCGTCGATGGCACACTGCGCATAAAACTTATCCGCCTCCTCCGAGCCAACCGGAAGATACGACACGAGGACGTCGACACGCTCATCCTTGAGTACCTGCACCACATCCACCGCCTGAGCAGGGGACTCCTCAACGGTTGCGCGATAGTACTTGCCCAAACCATCAAGAGTAGGGCCTCGCTGCACCGTCACACCCGTCTCCGGCACATCGCAAATACGGATCGTGCAGTTCTCTGAGGCATTAATCGCCTCCGACAGATCCAGCCCCACCTTCGCGCGATCCACATCAAACGCGGCAACAAACTCAATATCGCCTACGTGATACTCCCCAAACTGCACGTGCATAAGGCCTGGCACCTGCTGGTCAGGGGACGCATCCTTGTAATACTCCACGCCCTGTACCAGCGACGACGCACAGTTGCCCACACCGGCAATGGCAACACGAATAGCAGACACAAATACTCCCTTGGCTTTGATAACAATCGAACTTAAGTTTCACGACGTACCTACTACGGGGGAGGCCCGCGGGTGGGTGCTGCCGTGGATCTCGGCCACTATACCGCCGGTGTGGAGTGTTAAAACCACTGGTTAATCGGTTAAGTAAATCGGTACAGATGGATCATACAGCTATGAAAGGGCGAGAAAATTGCTCCTAAAAATACCAAAAGCCTCCCCACTTTGAGGGGGAGGCTAAGGGGTGCTAGACCACCGCACCGAAGGCATAACCGGCACCGAATGTTAGCGCCAAGCCGAGAATGCCACCGATGGTCAGGCGCAGTACCGACTTCACAGGCGAGGTGTCGCCGATACGCGCTGAGATGTAACCGGTAATAGCCAAGGCCAGCAAGGTGACGGCCGTTACGGCAATCGCGCCAGATACGCGGGAGAGATCTGGGATCAAGAAGACCGTGAGCAGCGGTAGCAGTGCGCCGAGCAGGAAGGATGCCGCCGAGGATACCGCTGCATGAAGCGGGCTGGTGAGGTCATGGGGATCAATGCCGTACTCGATTTGCAGGTGGGCACGGAAGGGATCGTTGCGACCAATCTCAATGGCGGCGCGATATGCAGTGGCAGTGCTCATGCCGTAGTTTTCAAGGATCCCAGCGATTTCTGCGCGCTCTTTACCTGGAGTGTGTAGGAGCTCGTTGTATTCCTGCTCCATGACCTTGTGCTCGTTGTCGCGCTGGGCAGACACGGACACGAACTCGCCTAGCGCCATGGATACGGCACCGGCGATGGTGGCTGTCACACCAGAAAGCAGCACCGTGGAGGTACTGGCATTGGTGGCGATCACGCCAAGTAGCAGGGCGGAGCTGGACACGATGCCGTCGTTAGCTCCGAGGATGCCGGCGCGCAGCCAGTTCAGCTTGGAGTTGAGCCCCGATGCTGCCACTGGATCTAGGGCTTGGCCCGTGGAGGAGAGGGTCCCCGGCAATGGTAGGAAGTTCTTTTGCGTCATCGTTGCCTGCCTTGGTCTTATGGTGCGACTCGGTGTCGCTTGGGCTTCATTGTGCTGCTATTTTCAGTAGCGGGCAAGGGTTGAAACCCTATCCTTAGCTGGGAATAGTTAGCCTTTCCACTCTTTCTATCTCTGCAATGACGAGGCGCCGTACCCGCGGATCGTGGGGCATGTCCTCGTGCAAAATGATCGCGTGCTTAGATACTGCTTGCGCATAAATATTGCGCACAAGTTTTCCGTGGAGGAAGCAGGATTCTACCGGCTGGATAATGGTATCGGAACGGGTGGCAATGCAGCTGTAATACACATGTGGCAGGGTGTCGCCATCTGTGTTGAGCTGTGCAATGAGTTTGCTATCGTGCAGCATTTCAAAACCGCTAGTTCCAAAAAATCCCGTGATAAGGGAATCGATCACTGCGGTACCACGCGGTGTGCGCCCCAGCGGACTCATCATTCCGCCGTGGGAGGTGCCGTGGTGGGGGACTGCAAGTGAAATGAGGTGGCTTACTTTGTTTGCGCCGCCGAGGTTGTGCATCCAATAGCGTGCCAGAATCCCGCCTTGCGAATGCCCCACCACAATCGCTTTCTTGGACTTGGTGACGGTCAAAACGGCGTCGATATATGCGCCTACTTGGGCGGCGGATTCCGCTATGGCTGCGGTGGAGCGCATCCCGAAATCCGGTGCCCACACGGCATAACCCAGGTTGCGAAGTGTTTGCCCGAGCTCCATCCAATCGCCTTTGGTGACTCCGGTTCCGTGGATCAGAATGACGGGATAGGGGTGGCTTTTCGACGGCCGATCGCGCCAGTCGTCCTCGAAGATGCCACGGGCTGGCAGGCGGGCAGAAAGCGGCAGGTGACGCTGGGCAACTGCCATGGTTTTCTCCTTGTATTATCAGTGTGTGTGCCTTCACTGTTAGTGTAGACATACCAATAATAGTGATTTGTCAACAAACTTTGAAAGGACAATGCAATGTCTTTGACTGTTGCAGAAGCTATCGCCCAACGCCGTGCCGTACGCACCTACACTGACCAGCAGATTCCCGAGGATATCCTTGATCGCGTTGTCACCCAGGCCCTCGAAGCTCCTACTGCTTTTAACGCCCAGCGTGCCGACGTTGTGGTGGTGCGCGATCAGGCTGTCAAGGATGCTCTTTTTGCAGCTTCCAAACAGGCGCAGCTTCGCGACGCTCCCGCAGTGCTCGTGATCGTCGCCCGTGCCGATGTACCCACCGACCTGCTCGAGCTCCTCGGCGCTGACCGTGCCGCATATGCCAACGGCTTCTTTGCGCGCCTCGACGCTGCCGCTCTTCGTGAAACCGCGCTGAAAGATGCCATGCTCGTTGCAGGTTTTGCCCTCATTGCAGCCCAAGGTGAGGGTCTTGCTACCTCGCCAACTACTGGCTGGGATGAGTCCCAGGTCCTCGAAGCTGTCGGACTTGGCGGGCGTGATGACCGCGCCGTAGGACTTGTTATTGCCATGGGCTACCCAGCCGAGCAGCCACTCCACCCCGGCCGCGAGGCAAGCCGCCGCGTCAACGATCACTACTAAAACGTTATGTCGCTTTGATCCATCGGGTCCCCGATCCTCGTTGTGGGCCTGAGGGATCAATTTGTGCTTTTCCAGCGCGTCGTAAATCGCGGAGAATCTCGGTGATCTCGGGACGCGGCATGCCTATGCCCTCTGCAATTTCGGCTGCTGAAATCGGGGAGCCGGAGCTGAGTTTTTCTTCAACCCATGTTTGGATTGACGATTGCGGGATTGTCTGCGACTGGTAGTAATCGGTGGTTTGTCGAGCTTTTCGCTGAGGAACCATTCATCCGTGTTGTGAATTTGGGTGAGAAGACCGTTGCTTTCAAGGGCAAGCATCAGTTCAGTAGCTTCCTTTAAGGATGTCTGAGTCTTCACACGAGCTTGTTTGAGCGATATGACAGGAGAAGTCCAGAGGTGCCACAGCACTATGAGGGTGTTGACGCTATGGAGCATGTCAGGGGTTGAAACTGAGACTGAGCTCATGCAGTGCTTTGATAAAACTCTCGTCTGGAGTGCCTGAATGAAGGATGACTTCGACAAAAGTGTCCTCGGTATGAACATCCGGAATATCACGACCGCTGCCTAATAGCGCCGCCCATATCCGATCGAAGCCACGAGAAGATTCTACTGCGAGTCCCAACATTCTCATCGCTGACATGAGTCTGCTGTTTCGTGGAATAGATTGAGTCGTCAACAGGCGATTGGTCAATGGACCTCTTGGATGGTATCGGCCGCAATATCATCGACGTTGAACTCGGAGATTCCGTTGGAATAGTCAGCGTGTGCTCGGGTTGCTGCAATAGCTCGCCGCTGTTCCTCAGATAGCGGCTCGCAATGAGAACCTACGCGTTTACTAGCCTGCCCTTTGGAGCATGAATATAGGGAGAGCGCCGTCGAAGATCTTCTTGGCGATTTTTTCGGTGTCAAATGTGGTTCCAGTAAAGGCTTCCGGGCCCCCGATTTTATCTTTAATTCCAACCACAATATGTCCAGTGCCGGCATCCCCATTGGCAAGGCATACTGCCTCATCAATGAGCTTTTCAATCAAAGCCTCTTGTGGATTGCCTGCTGTTTCCCTCGACCTGCGCATGCTGGGTCTTCTTTGAATCCCAAAGTTTCTGATTCCAAAGAATCTGCAATGGATCCTTCCCAGATGGCATCTAGTGCATTCATGACATGAGCGGGGAGGGATGTGAGGGAAACTTCCATGGAAAAAGTATACATTTTCCCAGCAAGTTGTTTTGTCCGGTGGCAGTTGTTGTTCTAAACAACTTGTCAACAACTTTTGGGCGCTATGTGGGGTGGTTTTACTGGTGTTTTCGCAGCTAGGAGTAGTTGTTTTAAGTTGTTGGGCTGTGGATGGGAAATGTGTGGAAGATTTCCATAATTTTATGGGCTCTTCCGGTTTTAGAGTGCATTGATTAGTTCGCCGAGGAGAGTGTCTAATGGTTTGTGTGTAGGTTCCCAACCTGCATAAGAAGATGAACCAGAATGACTAGTGTGGCACGACGAGATCCGGCTGATAAAGCCAAGATTGATGCGATTGAAAAGAAGCTTCTTGCTAACCCTGACATCGCGAAACTTATTGACGAGTTAGGCACTTCCACCACAGATGCCAATGATTTGGTTCGCGGTATGTTGCAAGCTTCAATTACCCGCGGGCTGAACGCGGAAATGGATGCCCACTTGGGTTATGCATCCGGTGATAGAGCAGCTAAAGCTACTACTGGAAGAAGATAATTACCGCAATGGGACGTATCCGAAAACCGTAGATTCTAATTACGGGCCAGTAAGCATTGATGTTCCACGAGATAGAAACGGCACGTTTGTTCCTACGATGGTGCCCAAAGGCTTGAGGTGTCTGACAGATGTTGACGATATGATTGTCAGCTTATATGCCGGCGGAATGACCATTTAAGGATATCCAGCATCATATGGCTACTGCACTGCGGGTAGATATCTCTCATGAACAAGGGTCTGCTGAGGGTTTGGTTGACGTCTAGCTTGTTTCGCTGGGGCGGGGCAGGGAAGGATGTTGATTATGTCGAAGTTGTATTCAGAGCAGTTCAAAGCTGATGCCGTGGCGTTGGTGGAGTCTGGGGTTGCTCGCCGTCAGGTGTGTGCTGATTTGGGGATCTCGCGTTCCTCGTTGCAAAAATGGATTACTGATGCGAGGTTGCAGGCTCAGGGGATGCAACCGTGTGCTGATCCGGTAGTGGCTAAAGAGATGCGCCAGGCTTTGAAACGGATTCGCGAGTTGGAGATGGAAAACGAAGTGCTACGTGCAGCGGCGGCGTACCTGTCTCAAGAGGTGATTCGCCCAAAAGGGTCTTCCCGACCGTGGAAAAGCTGATCAAGGCAGGTAAGGCGACCTTGACGGTAGCGGCTCGGGTACTGGGGTTTTCCCGCCAAGCGTTTTATAAATGGGCTGCTAAGCCAGTTTCGGACAGGCAAGCCCAAGAAGTAGAACTTATAGACAAGATTCGCCAGATTCACAGTGACGATCCTGAATTTGGTTACCGCCTGATAGCAGACGAGCTCCATGATCAAGGGATAGAGATTTCTGAGCGTCGAGTATGGCGTTTGTGTTCTCATGCTCAGGTGTTCTCGGTGATCGCTAGGCGTAAGTCGCGTGGGAAGAAGTCGGGTGCTCCAGTACATGATGACCTGTTACAGCGTCACTTCCACGCTGATGCGCTCAACGTTGCGTGGGTTACAGATATTACGGAGCATTGGACCAAAGAGGGCAAGCTGTATCTGTGTGCGATCAAAGACCTGTGCTCGCGAAGAATCGTGGGCTATGCGACCGGTGGGCGGATGAAATCACGCCTCGTGGTGGCGGCGCTCGATGATGCGATGAGGAAACGAGGCAATCCCCATGGCGTAATCATTCACTCTGATCGTGGCTCGCAATTTCGTTCTAGAAAATTCCGTGCCGCGCTGAAATCTTACGGCGCGAAGGGATCTATGGGCAGAGTTGGAGCGTGTGGGGATAACGCTGCGATGGAATCTTTCTTCGCTCTTGTACAAAAGAACGTTCTTGATCGTGGCTTTTGGAACAGGCGCCGTGAACTATCTGCCGCGATCACTCACTGGATTGAACGGACATATCACAGGAAAAGACGGCAACGAGCACTGGGTAAATTGACACCAATCGAATACGAAACAATCATGGAACCAGCCGCATCCCTTGCGGCCTAAAAATCAGAAGGAAAACTGTCAACCAAACCCTCAGCAGACCCCAAGGACATCCTCGTCTACTTCGACCACTACATCTTTTGGTGCCTGATCCACGCCGTCAACATGCGACACACAATCAGTGCACTCTAAAACCGGAAGAGCCGCTTTATCATGTCCTTCGTGGGCGGCCTGATCGGCCTCACAGTACTCTCCGTCTGGCTCAACCCAGCTTTCGGCGTAGCACTCATCCTGCCAGGACTCGTGCCACACTTCTTCACCGGCGGCACAGCTGGCGTATACGGCAATGCGACCGGCGGCCGACGCGGTGCCGCACTAGGCGGCCTCACCAACGGTTTAATCATCACATTCCTGCCAGCATTCCCGCTGGGCGTTTTGGGCAGCTTTGGTGATACCAACACGACCTTCGGCGATGCCGACTTCGGATGGTTCGGCATGCTCGTAGGCGGCGGCGCTAGCGTAGGTGGTCCGCTCGGCATCGTCCTAGTGATCCTTGTTGGTCTTGCAGTCTTCACATTGGGCTGGTTCTCGCAGGTCAAGCTGGTGCAGGGTAACTGGGATCCGACACCGTGGCGTGGCGGCTCTGCTACAGCGGGTGCTGCGGGTGCTGCTGTGGTTCCGGCCCAGGGTTTGCCCCGTACATACCCGAAGGTCTTGCCACCGAAGGGCGCTCCGGTTCCACCGAGCCGCTAAACGGGGGTATTTCGAAGCATTTTTCTCGGCACTTCACACCAAATCACAAGAAAACCGGCCGTTTGGCTGGATTTGGTGTGAAGTGCCGTCTTTTTCGGGGGTGAACGGGGGTAACCTGCGAGTCAATCCCAGCCGAGCCATGGTTGTGAAAAACGTCCTACTCCGCGTAGTGCCACGCCCGAACCCCGGCGAACTAATCAATGCACTCTAAAACCGGAAGAGCCATTTTATGGAGTTTTTGCAGGTCAGAGATTTAAGGGGAGTTGGAACTTGTAAAAACTATCGTCTCAAGTTGTTTTGTGCGGTGGCAGTTTTTGTTCTAAACAACTTGTCAACAACTTTGGGGTGTTATGTGGGGTGGCTTTACATGTGTTTTCGCAGCTAGAGATAGTTGTTTTAACTTGTTGTTGCGTGCCTACTGGGCCGACTTGGGGCTTCTCGGCATAGTGTTGTAGGTATGACTGGTCCACTTATTCTGCCGTTTAATGGCAAGGTTCCGCGAGTTCATGAGACTGCTTTTATTGCGCCGAATGCCACTCTGATTGGTGATGTGACGATTGGTCCGCATGCGTCGGTGTTTTATGGCTGTGTGCTGCGTGCGGATATTAATTCGATTGTTGTGGGGGCGCGTACGAATATCCAAGATAATTCGGTGCTGCATGTTGATCGTGATGCAGCCTGTGTGCTGGGTGACGATGTCACGGTGGGGCACATGGCTTTGGTGCATGGTTCCACGGTGGGCGATGGCACCTTGGTGGGCATGCATGCCGCGTTGTTGTCGCGTTCGGTGGTAGGTGCTGGCAGTTTGATTGCTGCTGGTGCGGTGGTGCTGGAGGGTCAGGTGATTCCTGCGAAGTCGTTGGCTGCTGGGGCGCCGGCGAAAGTGCGTCGTGAGTTATCTGATGAGCAGTCGGCTGGGTTTATTCCCCATGCTGGCCGTTATGTTGAGGTGGCGGCTCAGCATGGGGAGTTGGGTGCTCCGCTGAGCGTGGAGGATGTTCGCTTCCGTTAGCGGGATGCGAGGATGCGTTTTGTCAGTCCGAGTGGGTCTTCGATGAGGTGATCGAGGGCTACTGCTCGGGCGGCGGCGCGGGCGTTGTCTAGGTGGGTGGGGAAGACGCGGATTTCTATGTTGGGGTTGGTGGGGGAAGAGCGTAGTGCTTTGCCTACGGTTCGGGTGTCATCGGGGTTGGAGAACGCGGATCCTGCGAGCACGATGCTGTTGGGGGCGTGTTCTGCGACGAGGTGCACGGCGGCTTCACTGAGCAGTGCGACGTCCTCCGAGGAGGTGTCGATGGGGACTGTGGTGATGCTTTCGGGGGTTTGTAGGGCAGCACCGGTGGAGTCGTCGGCGTAGAAGATGAGCGTGGTGCTGGGGTGGTTGGGGTCTTGTGCTTGTTGTTCTGCGCCGGCGATGGCGGTGATCACGCTGGTGACAGCGATGGGGACGGGGATGCGTTTGTAGAGTGCGCTGACGATGTCGATGCGGTTCCATCCGAGGTTGGGTGCGGTGACGAGTCCGGTGGGGGATACTCGGCCGGAGCTGGAGATTCCGATGCTGGCTAGTGGCAGTTCGGAAAGTGTGGTGAGCTCGGTGATGGCCGTGGTGATGGCGTCGATGTAGGTATCAATGCTTGTCGACGCCGGCTGGATCTCAATCATCTTTTCCCGTAGGGCGATGCCTCGGGTGTTGTATGCACCGATGTAGGTGGCTCGGGTGCCCACTGCGACGCCGATGTGAACCCAGGGGGAGGGTGCTAGTTCAATGGGGATGGTGGGGCGTCCTGGCCCTTGGGGGATGGAGAGGTCGGGGCGTTCGCGAATGAGGTGTGCCTCCATGAGTGCGGCGACTGCGCGGGTGACGGTTGGTTGGGATTTACCCGATCCGTTGACCAGTGTTACCCGTATGACTGGTTGGAGGTGGCGGATAAGGTGCAAACATGAGGCAGCCGGAGAGGTGGGCTTGGTAAAGGATGGCGTGTTCCTCAGTGTTCTGCGGTTCGGCATGTGTCAAATTTTAGGGGTTTGTAGACCAGCTTGTCTAAATTAGACGGCGTTCAAAAGTTTGATAAATAGATGTTTTGAACTGCAAATATGTTTTAAACGCCGTGCCCCTATAGACTGACCGGTACACCTAGGGGTATGCGGTAGTGAAGAAAAACAAAAGGTGAAAGTACACTTTTTATATAAGCATTATCAAGTGGCGTGAGGTTACATCGTGGACGAAAAGGTGAATATACCTCTGTCCTATTGGGGGTAACGGGGGTGAACTTTATAATGCTGAAACATCGACAATAAAAATATTGAACATTGGGGGAACTCTTAGCCAATCCTCGCCGACAACTACTGCGTCCCATTGCCACAACCCATCACGGAAAGTTGTTTATGGTTGCAACTTACACACCCGCCGGCGAGAAGCAGGGGGCGTCGACACGCGCTTTGCCCCGCCACCTGCGACGACTGCACTTCTTCGCAGGTATTATCTGCGCACCGCTCATCTTCATCGCATCGCTGACCGGCCTCGGCTACGCCTTCGGCCCCAGCCTAGATAAGGCCGTCTACTCCGAAGCCATCAACGTGACACCCAGCGGCGATGAGCTACCACTAGAGCGCATTGTCGACATCGCCCGCGCCACCCACCCCGACCTTGAACTCGCTGGTGTGCGCGTAGGCAACCCCGACCAAGCCACACGCGTGATGTTCAACGACCCCACCTTGCCCAAGAGCACCACGCAGGCAGTCTTTGTCAACCAGTACACCGGCGACATCACCGGCGATATGCCGCAATACGGCGGCTCAGCAGCACTTCCCATCCGCCACTGGCTCTCACTCGGACACCGCGATCTTTGGCTCGGCGAACCTGGCCGACTCTACTCCGAAACCGCCGCATCGTGGCTCGGTGTCCTCGCCGTCAGTGGTGTGTACCTGTGGTGGAAACGCCAACGTAAGGCCGGCCGTCTAGCTGCCATGTTGCGTATCGACGGCCGCGGCCGCACCCGCAATCTGCGCTGGCACGGCGCGATCGGTACCCTTGTGGCCGCCGGCATGATCTTTTTGACCATCACCGGATTGACATGGTCGTCTGTAGCAGGCGAAAACATTCGTTCGGTACGCACCGCCTTGAACTGGACTAACCCGTCGGTAAGCACGGCGCTCGGTACAGCAGCCGAGCAAACCCCCGCCGACCCCCACGCCGAGCACAGTGGGCACAGCGGACATCATGCGCACATGGCGGCTCTGGACGTATCTGAGCAGGCGCAACGCGTAGCAACCACCGCCGCCGGCGAACTGCGAACCCCCTTTACCGTCAAGCCCCCGAAGGAAGACGGCCGCGCCTGGACCGCCTCGGAAGACCGCGTTGCTTACCGCCTCACCTACGATGCCTTGGCTGTCGACGGCTCTAACGGGCAGGTGACCGACCGCGTGGACTTTGAGCAGTGGTCATTGCCCGCAAAGCTCACCGCCTGGCTGATCGAACTGCACATGGGCACCCTGCTGGGCGTACCTAACCAAATCGCTCTCGGTCTGTTGGCTATTGGACTTCTCATCCTCGTGGTGCGCGGCTACCTGCTGTGGTTCCAGCGCCGTGGCACCGCGTGGGTTGGTAGCGCTCCGGCGCGCAGCGTAGACGGTGTGCGCGGATATGGTGCACTTGGCTGGGTAGGCGTTGCTGCCATGGTGATCTATGGCGTGGTGGCACCCCTGTTTGGTATTACCTGCGTGGCGTTTTTGATCTGCAGCATGCTGTGGGATGTGGCACGGCGCCGGTGCTAATGAGGTGAAGTGAGTAGTTCGTGCCAAAACTTTTTTGCTTGTTTTGCATTTCCGCAGGTCGGAGATATAAGAAAAGATGCAATTTGGCACGAACTACTCACTCACAATCATCACGGCAGTTATTGCACAGTCCTCGTAGTGCCCTAGACTGTGTTCACATGAGCTTTTCCCCAGAACTGCCTGACTTTATGCAGGGCCTCGGAGTGTCCGTCCATGCCATGACCAACGCCGATGTCCCCGCGCACACGGACTCCGTTTTACGTAACTTGAATCGTTTTGAGCAGCACTTTACCGCCAACGATCTCGCTGTAGCGCCGTTGTCGGAGTACACCTTTTTTAACGAGGGGCGTGGCGATATTGGCATCGTGGTAGAAGATGCCTCTGGTGCCGTCGTGGGTACCATGTGCGTGCAGTTCATTAACGGACTGGCCTACCTCAACCCCGCTGTGCCTGAGATGACGCTTCGTTTGGATGAAGCGTGGCGCGGGAAGGGGATCGGCGGCTGGTTGATTGAGCAGGCAACCGAGTATGGTCGCTTGAACGGTTGGCCTGGTATTGCGGTGAATGTGGAAAAGCAGTCGCCAGCTCGTCGCCTTTATGCGCGCCATGATTTCGCTGCTCAGGACTGTGAGGTTGAATATGGCGCTATCATGCTGAAGACCTTGAGTCCGAAGATTCGTAGTGTTGCTGTGTATTGCGGTTCTGCTGTGGGGGAGCGCCCTGAGTATGCGCAGGCAGCGCGTGAGTTGGGTACTGCGTTGGCGCAGCGCGGTATCACCATGGTTTATGGTGGCGGCAGGCCAGGTCTGATGGGTATTGCTGCCGACGCTGCTATCGCCGCGGGTGGCAAGGTGCATGGTGTGATGCCGCATGCGCTTGTTGATCTAGAGCAGGCGCATCCTGGTTTGAGTGCGCTCGACATTACTGACACGATGGCGCAGCGTAAGACGCGCATGGAAGAGCTTGCCGACGCCTTTGTAGTTCTGCCAGGTGGCATGGGCACCATGGAAGAAATGTTCCAGGTGTTGGTGCGTCAGCAGCTAGGGCCGTATGCGGGGCCGGTGGCGTTGATGAATATTGAGGAGTTCTGGGATCCTTTTATTGCTGCATTGCGCACAATGGGAGAAGAAGGCTTTATTCCAGAGCGTTATATTGATGCGCTGGTGATGGCGAAAGATTCTGAGGAGCTTTTCCAAGGCTTCAGCTCGTGGGTGAACCCTGGGCTGAAGTGGCTGTCCGACTAGACTGTCGAGGCATGAATAGCCCACGGATTCCTTCTGTTCTCGACGCCTCCTGTGAGGCGTATGTGTATGATCTTGCTGCTATTTCTCCCACTGAGGCGACCGCGTGGGGGATTAGCGGCTATGACGATCAACTCCAAGACTTTTCCCCAGCGTATTGGGAAAAGTTGCGGAGCAGCATCGCAAACTTCTGAACGCCATTCCCGCAGAAGACACCCTCGACTCAGTTGACCGTGTCACGGCTGCTGTGCTGCGGGATCGCCTCGGGGCGGAATTAGACATTGATGCGGCTGGCGACAACCTAGCAAAGCTCAACAATATTGAGTCACCAGTACAAACCATTCGTGACACCTTCTTGCTCATGCCGCAGGATACCGACGAGCAGCGCGATGCCATTGCCGCGCGTCTGACTCACCTCCCGCGCGCACTGGCCGGATATAAGGAATCCCTGCAGGTAGCAGCCGCAGCGGGCACGGTGTCGGCTGCCCGCCAAGTGCAGTGCGTGATCGAACAACTCACGGAGCTTACCCAGCCTCAATCAATGCTGACACAGTTAGGCGCATCGGGTGCCGCTGTGGAGCACGCGCAGGCAGCCTGCGGGGAGATGGCCCAGTGGCTGCGCACCGAACTGCTGCCCAAAGCGCCTGCCGAGGATGCCGTTGGTAGGGAGCGCTACCAACGCCTAAGCCACCTGTTTGTTGGTGATGTAGTAGACCTTGACGACGCCTACCTGTGGGGTCAAGAGCGCCTGCGGGAGATCGTCGATAAGCAAGAAGCCATCGCCGCCGAACTCTACGGTGCTAGCACCAGCGTCGCCGACGCCATGAAACGCCTCGATACCGAAGAGCGCTACACCATCCACGGCGTGGACGCGCTGCAACAATGGATGCAAAGCCAAGCCGACCGCGTAATCGCCGATCTCAACGGCACCCACTTCGCCATCCCCGAACTAGTACACACCATCGAAGCCAAAATCGACCCCGCGGGCACCGGCGGAATCTTCTACACCCCGCCATCAGACGACTTCACCCGCCCAGGGCGCATGTGGTGGTCTGTTCCCGCAGGTCAAGAAGAATTCCACACGTGGCAAGAACTTACCACCGTATTCCACGAAGCGGTACCAGGACACCACCTGCAATGCGGACAAGCCACCTGCGAACGCGACAACCTCAACCTATGGCGACGCGTAGCCTGCTGGAACTCCGGACACGGCGAAGGCTGGGCCCTCTACGCCGAACAACTCATGGCCGAACTGGGATACCACGACGACCCCGGCACCATGATGGGCATGCTCGACGCACAACGCCTCCGCGCCGCCCGCGTCGTCCTCGACATCGGCGTGCACCTGCGCAAAACCACCCCCGACGGCGGCGTATGGGATGCCGCCTATGCTTGGGACTTCCTACGAGCCAACGTGGCTATGGACGAGAAGAACCTCGCCTTCGAACTCGACCGCTACCTTGGCTGGCCGGGCCAAGCGCCATCCTATGCCCTCGGACAGCGCCTCTGGGAGGACCTGCGCGATAGTGCCGTTGCTCAAGGGATGAGCCTGCCGGAATTTCACAGCCGTGCCCTAGCGTTGGGATCTATCCCTATGTCGATCCTGCGGCGTGAGGTACTTCGCTAACCCACGATTTCCACTCCACCTGTTGCGCGCAATATAATGTGGTGTATGTCTGACCAACTGAAACTGGACCAGCAGATCTGTTTCCAGCTGTACACCGGATCGCGCCTCATGCAGCGAATGTACCGCGTCTACTTCGACCAGTGGGGCATCACGTACTCCCAGTACTTGGTCCTGCTGCTGTTGTGGGAAAAAGATCGCCAGACCGTCAGTGAACTGTCAGACCCCCTCGACCTCGACAGCGGTACCCTCTCGCCACTACTGCGGCGCATGGAGGCCAATGGTTTTGTTACCCGCGAACACGAACAAAGCGACTATCGCAAAGTAGTCGTGTGCCTGACCACCCGCGGCCGCCGGCTGAAAACCAAAGCCCAAAAAATGAACGACGAGCTCAACGACATGCTGGGCTTCGACGACGCCGACCTCGCCGCAGTCACCCGCGTCCTAGAAAAGATCAACCCCTCCGCAGCAATCTAATAAGCTGCGGCAGCCACCCTGCCAGCAACAACACACACAACAAGCGGATAATCTGCACGGCCACCACAATCGGGCCAGCACCGCCCTCGCTGGCAAGGGCTAGGACCGTCTCCAAGCCACCAGGGCTGGTAGCCAAATACGCGTCAAAATAATCCACGCCCATGGTCGCAGCCAACGGCCACGCCGTAAGCGCACAACCACCCAACAACACCACGATAAAAATCATCGTGGCAGGTACTTGGCGTGCAAAAAACTTCAACGCAGCCACCGATAACCCACCGCCGCACATCCAACCAATGCACAAAAACGCAAAAATGCGCACCACCATTGGCGGGGTGAAATCCACATGCGGCAACACCGCACTAGCAGCAACAATAAGAAGCAACGGCCCCAGAATCGACGGCACCGGAATCCGCAACACCGCCGCAAGACGATGGCCCACCGCCGCAATCACACACACAAGCGCAAGCGCCCACCACGGCTGGTCGCCACGCGGGGTAACCACATGGTCCAAACCCGTCGGCGCAATCATATGAGCCACGAGCGGCAACGACATCGACACCGCCACTAGACGCAAATACTGCGACAATGCCACATAGCGAAAATCCGCGCCCAGATCCTGCGCCAACACCGGCATGACCGACGCCCCACCAGCCAACATCGACAAAATGCCCGTCTCCTGAGAAATCAACGGCTGCGCCCGCGCCAACAGCATGCCACCCACAATGCCAATTGCCAACGTGATAAACGTGACCATGAGGCCAGGCAGCACGTAGCGTGCCAGCAGCGCCGGGTTCGCAGTAGCTAACGGCAAACCCGCGAGAATTCCAATGAAGCCACGGCCGAGGTTAAACACCTCCTTGTGGATCGGTAGCTCCGTGCTGCTCACAATCGCCATCGTGGCCGATACAAAAATCGCGCCGAGAATCCATGCCGCAGGAACATGCAACATGCTGAACACATATCCGGTTGCAGCCGAGGATGGAACCACCAGCAGCCACCGCGCGGCAACACTGCTATTCCATGCCACTTTGTTAATTCACAGCCTCATAGGAATCTCGTGTTATCACCACACCCTTGCCATCTGGCCTGCTGATCTTCAGCGAATCCGGTGCCGAGGTATCGATCGTCCACCCCGACTGCGGATCGCCGACCACATAGCGGTGTTCCCTGCTTAGGTGGGCAAAGCCCTGATCGCGCACCGGTGGCTGCTTACCCGTTGCCGACACCGCAAACGGCTCCGCCTGGACTCGTACCGTGGTGGCTTGCTCGTGGGCACCTTCGGTGTTCTTCCACGTGGTAACAAATTGCAGCGGTGAACACTGGGCCTGTTTCATGTTGAACTCGCAGGCAAGATCAACACCGTTGCTGAGCTCCACCACATAGCCGCCAAGTTGGACGACCTCTGGGGCTGCTTGCTGAACCGATCCCGCCGACGAGCAACCACCTACCCCCAGGGTCACCGCGGCAGCAATCGCGGTAGTAGTTACAGTGCCTTGAAAAACGGTAGTCAATCTCACGGTGCTCACCTCCACAAGCTTGGTTACCTCCAAGCGTAGTGTGTAACCACGAACAATGCTGACGACAAAACAACAACTCGCAAGGGACAACATCTCTATGGATCTAGGGCTAAGCGGCTGGGCGATACTCACCTTTGGGGCGGCCGCCGCCGGTTGGGTAGATGCCGTCATTGGTGGCGGTGGGCTGATCCTCATCCCCCTCATCATGGCCGTAGCCCCTGGGCTATTGCCTGCAAATGCGCTGGCCACAAACAAATTTGCGGCAGTTACCGGAACGTCCTCCGCGGCGGTAACTCTCGTGCGCAAAGTGGGCGTAGATACGTCCCTCGCGCTACGTATGATCCCCGTTGCGGCCGTGTGTTCGGGATTGGGTGCGCTGATGGCGGCGTCGATAAGCAAAGATGTTATGCGACCAATTGTTATCATATTGATGCTTATCGCCGGCCTCTTTGTGGCGCTCAGACCCGATTTCGGACAAGACAACAGCACCCACAAACCTTGGGGACGTGCCCTCGCTCTCCTCGCTGTTGCTGCCATCGCGCTTTACGACGGCATCTTCGGCCCCGGCACCGGCATGTTCCTCATCATGGCGTTTACCGCCTTGCTCTCCCAAGATTTCATCCGATCCGCAGCCCTAGCAAAAGTAATCAACACCGCAACCAACATCGGTGCCCTCTGCGTCTTCATCGCCGCAGGCCACATCCTCTGGAAACTCGGCATCATCCTCGCCATCGCCAACGTTGCTGGCGCACAACTAGGCGCACGCACCGTCCTCGGCGGCGGGACCCGACTCCTACGCGCAGCCCTGCTCACCCTCGTCGTCGTGATGAGTATCTACCTGACAAAGCAACAGTGGTTCAACGGATAGCCAACGGATCCTCCGGCCACGGATGCTTGGGGTAGCGTCCGCGCATATCAGAACGAACCTGCTGGTAGGGACCCGCCCAGAAACTATCCAACGTGTCGGTCACCGCAAGCGGGCGGCCAGCAGGCGACAACAAATGAAACTGAAGCGGGCGGCCACATACGATAGGAGACTCCAGGATACCAAAGCAGTCTTGAAGCCGAGTGCTCAGCACCGGCCGGTCGCCAGCATAGGAGATACGGGCACGGCGACCATTAGGCAATTCGAGTACTGCAGGTGCCAGTTCATCGAGGCGGGTGGCCTCCGGCCACGGAAGCAAGCGCTGGAGTGCGGGGTAGAGGTCAATTCGGGCCGCTGGGGTTCCGGCGGCCAATGCTGAGATCTCAGGGCCAAGCCAAAAAGTGGGATCGGCTGCATCAACATCCGGCCACGGTTCACCGTAATACTCGTGAAGATGTCGGAGGCGATCGCGCAGCTCGGTGGCCTTATCGGAGAACGTAAACAGCTCAAGGCCATGGGTGCGGATCCCCTCGGCGAGTGCTTGTTCCGCGAGCTCACCCTCAACTTTCACATTGGTTGTGCTCAATGTTATTGCGCCGGCGTGGCGGATGCGCGTGCCCCGCAGGGAGCCGTCGACAAGCGTAGCCTCGGTGCGCTCCGCAACGCCGATGATGTCCACAGCAGTGGCCTCGCTGATAGGGGCAGCCGAACGAATAACACTGCCACGATGCGTGAGAGACGCCTGCGCCACCGCAAGCCACTCATGGCCAAAAAGACTAGAAACCCCCAGCTCAGCACGGGTACCTCCTGCCATAAGATAGCTGTCGCCATCGCGTCGCGCCACATTTTTGGGCCACGCCCGCGCGATCGCTTCCCCTGGTGTGCACTCAGAATCGGGCACGAACCTCGCTAACCGTGCCACCTCGCGGGTAAAACGCTGCTGATGAGACATCGCCGCGATTGCACGAGGAATATCGCCACGGGCATCAAGACTTAGCGCCGCAATCGTCGGTGCAGCCCCGCCGCCACAATGCAGCAACGACGCACCCAGCCGAGGGTCCGTGGGCAATGTGGCCAGTGTGCGACCAAGTTCAGTGATCTGGCCTGCGGCGTTAAGTGCGCCGATGTCGCGCAATGTATCCACGGCCTGCTCCCATGATTGCTTCGGGGGCGCGCTAAGCAGCGGAAACTGTGCGGGATCAGTACAACCCCACGCGGCCAAAAACAGTGCCGCCTGGGTGAGATCGGCGGAGCGGATTTCTGGGGTGACGTGGTCGGGGAAGTGCTGAAACTCCGCCGCCGAGTACAGGCGGTACACGGTGCCTGGGCCTTCACGCCCAGCGCGTCCTGCACGCTGGTCTGCTTGTGCCTGGCTGGTGCTGGTGGTGACCAGTCCGGTGAGGCCACGGGCGCGATCGCGTTTGGGAACACGGCTTAGGCCGGCGTCGACAACAATGCGCACACCTGGCACGGTCAAAGAGCTTTCGGCTATCGACGTTGCCACCACGATCCGCTGCCGACCAGCGCGCAGCGCAGCGTCTTGCTCCGAACTAGTCAACTGGCCATGCAGAGGATAAACCGGCACGGATGTGCGCTGCTCTAAAGTGGAAACCGCAGTGGTCACGGCAGCAATGGTGGGGAGGAACACCAAGGCGGAATCCGTGGAGTGTGCCACCGCACGCTGGGTAACTGTGCACACATGATCCATGTATGAGCGGCTCAGTGCTATGCGCTCGGCAGCAGGCTGATAATGCAGCTCCAAGGGGTGAATCTCCGCGTGGGTTTCCACGATAGGTGCTGGGTGTTCTGGGCTCAGTAGTTCAGCAAAGCGCGGGGCATCGACGGTTGCGGACATTGCGATCACCGTGAGGTCGTCGCGAAGCTCTCGTAGCTCAACAAGCATGCCAAGGACAAGGTCGGTGTCGAGTTGGCGCTCATGGACCTCATCGACCACCACGGCAGAGACTCCGTCGAGCTCCGGGTTAGAAATCAGCCTGCGCAACAGCACGCCTGGGGTGACAAACTCCACGAGGTCACCCCGAGAACGCTCGCCGCGAATGGTATAACCCACACGATGTGTACTGGGCTGATCGCAACTGCTCCGGTCGAGCTGTTCAAGATGATGGGCGGCAGCACGAACAGCCACCCTGCGCGGGGCCACCACGATCACCTTGCCGCCAGTTACATTGTGTGCAATGGGTGGTACAAGGGTGGTTTTACCTGTGCCAGGTGGGGCTTGTACCACCGCCATGCGATGGGTGCGCAGGGCGTCGATAAGCGTCGTGGTGGACTGTGCGACGGGCAGGCCGGCGCCGATAACGGAAAGATTAAAGCTCATAAGTGGTGTGAGGATTGGCGGTGCGTATAACTCGGGCGGGGTTGCCGTAGGCGATGGTGTCGTCGGGAATATCGTGGGTGACCACACTGCCAGCGCCGATAACAGCACGCTCGCCGATGGTGACCCCAGGTAAAACGATCACGCCAGCCCCTAGCCATGCCTGCTTGCCGACGACAATCGGGTGGGCAATTTCCCAGCCGGCGGTGCGCATATCGGCGTTGTCAACGGGGTGGGTGACCGTGATGAGCTGGCAGTTCGGCCCGATAAGAACCTAGTTGCCAATGGTGACCTCTGCGGTGTCGAGGATGGTCACGCCGTAATTGATAAAAGTGTCTTTGCCAATGGTCGTGTTAACACCATATTCAATGGTCAGAGGCTGTCTGATCGTGCAGTCCTTACTGGCGGGGCTGAGGATCAACCGGCGGAGGCGACTAAGCTCCTCGGTATGCGCTGGGTGAGTGGCGTTGTAATCGAAAACCAACTCGGCGGTGCGAGCCATAGCCTGCGTGATCTCCGGAGATACCGGGATATGCCATCGTTGGGCGCGCTGGTCGGCCATCGTGGCTGGGGTATGCGGGTCTAAGCTCATGATGGCTAGGTTAGTGGGTATGCCAGATCTTTTCAGTGATAGCGGTTGGGGTAGTGGTGAGCTGCCACGGGCTCTGCGCCCTGGTCTTGTTCACCTGCCACGTTGGATGGGGTTGGACCAGCAGTTCGCCGTGGTGCAGCAGTGCCGTGAGATTGCGCGCTCGGTGGCAGGTACTCCGCTTGCGATGCACCGGCAGCAGTGGGCGTCTGGCACGATGAGTGCCTATTTGATGTCCTTGGGGTTGCACTGGGAATACCGCACCTACCAGTATGTTTCTCAGTGGGGTGGGGTGGCTGTCCCGCCTATTCCTGTGGAGTTTTCGGCGCTGGCGCATGAGGTTTTGCGGGCTGCTGCGGGTGTTGACGACTCCCTTGCCGCGTGGGTGGATTCTTATCGCATTGATGCGGCTTTGGTGAATTATTATCCGCCGGGTGCTGGGATGGGGATGCACCAAGATGCGTTTGAGGATTCCCGTGCACCGGTGGTGTCGTTGTCTATTGGAGATTCGGCGGTGTTTCGGGCGGGCAATGGTGTGAATCGGCAGCGTCCGTGGCAGGATGTGGTGTTGGGGAGCGGGGATGCGGTGGTGTTTGGTGGACCGTCGCGAGACATGTTTCATTCGGTGGTGCGGCTGCACGAGGACACGGCACCGACGCGATGTGGGGTGTCTCAGGGGCGGATAAATCTGACATTTCGGCAGGTAAAGCTATAGGTTCCCCCTGTTTTACCCCCGCGTGTTGGAGGGATGTTTTAGCCTCGCTGTTATGAACGGTATGGATCTTATTTCTTGTGATGATGGTCGGGTACGCCCTGCGTGGGCGGTGGGGGATGCGCTGTTGCGTCATTATTACGACTATGAGTGGGGCGCACCGGTTCATTCGGAGTCGGGGTTGTTTGAGCGATTAGCACTAGAGGGGTTCCAGTCGGGGCTGAGTTGGCGGACGGTGCTGCAGAAGCGCGCTGCTTTTCGGGAGGTTTTCTGGGGGTTTGATGCGGATCGGGTGGCGTGTATGACGGAGGCGGATGTGCAGGCTTTGCTTGTCGACGCCCGCCTGATTCGCAATCGGCGCAAAATCATGGCGGTGGTCAATAACGCTCGTGCTGTGATTGATCTGCGTGAGCATGGTGGCTTGGATGAGGTGTTGTGGTCGTTTGCGCCGGCGCAGCATACGCCTCCTCTTACGGTGGCGGATATCCCTTCGCAGACGGTGGAGTCTCGGGCGATGGCTAAAGAGTTGAAGCGTTGTGGTTTCCAATTTGTTGGGCCTACCACGTGCTATGCCACCATGCAGGCGGTGGGGATGGTAGATGATCGCCCCCGTGGCGCGTCGCCACTTCTCGTGGAAAGCTAGTGCCATGTCGAATCAACATGTGGTTAATGAGAAAAAGATTGCGGTTGTTACCGGTGCCTCCTCGGGTATTGGTGAGGCTGCCGCGCGTGCTCTTGCGGCCGATGGTTGGCATGTGATCGTAGCGGCACGGCGCAAACACCTGTTGGATGTTCTGGCTGCTGATATTGCCGGTACGGCGATTGAACTTGATGTGACAAGCGATGAGTCCGTGGCTGCGTTTGCGGCGCAGATTCCGCGATGTGACCTGCTGGTGAATAACGCGGGAGGCGCATTAGGGCTTGATCCCATTGCCCAAGCAAACCTTGAGGATTGGCAGTGGATGTATAACACCAACGTGTTAGGCACCTTGCGGGTAACGAGGGCTCTGCTTGATGTGTTGAGCAGCAGTAATGGTCTGATTATCAACATCAGTTCGATCGCCGGTATCGCGCCCTATGCCGGTGGCGCTGGCTATAACGCTGCGAAGTTCGGGGTATCGGCCATGGATAAGGTCATGCGCATTGAGTTCCAAGAACGAGGTATCCGTGTGGCAGAAATCAACCCAGGTCGGGTGCATACTGATTTTTCGCTGGTGCGGTTTAAAGGTGACCGGCAGGCAGCCAATGCTGTCTATGAGGGCAAGGTGAATCTCACCGCGGGCGATATTGCGGAAACGATCCGGTGGGTGGCCTCGTTGCCTGCACACGTCAACATTGACCGGCTTGTGATCACCCCACAGGATCAGGTGATCTAGCTCTACCGTTATGACTCTTTCGGCGTTTGGTGCACTAGCTGCCGTGTGGGCTGCAGCAATTACGCTGCCTGGCCCAGACGTGCTGCAGATTGTGCGCATGGGTACTAAGAACCGGCACTTAGGCATGTGGTGCGCGCTAGGTGTGATGACGGGTAGCACGATATGGATTGTGGGATCCCTGTTGGGGATTGTGGCTGTGTTTGCTGCTAGGCCAGAGATCGTGCACCTCATTCAATTAGTTGGTGGGCTTTATATCGCGTGGATGGGTATGTCTTCCGTGCGGTCTGGGTGGCGTGGCTTGTCTGCTGCACGCCATGGCCCCGCCGCAGAAACAGTGTTAACTGCGCTGGCTGCGTCGGTGGACAATGAAGAAACTCGGGTGACTCGCTGGTCGGCACTGCGGGCAGGGCTGGCAACAAATCTGTCTAATCCCAAAGCTGTGGTGTTTTTCTCCTCGATATTCGCACAGTTTGTCAACCCCAATATGGGGACCATGTGGACTATTGTGATAGCAGTGTTTCTTATCGTTAGCGGTCTAGTGTGGTTTATCGGCCTTGCGTGTGCCGTGAGGGTGGTAGCCAGCGCTTTAATGCGCAATAGTGCATGGATTGATCTTGGTGCGGGCGTAATTTTCCTCGTCATTGGCGTGATTATGGCCATTGAAGGAGTCGCTGGAATTGTGAGTTAAGCCACTTTGAACTTTTTAATGTGTGCTAGTCTGTGGCACAAGAGAGGATGTACTGCACCCGCAGCGTGCCCCCGTCCAACGTTGTCTATTCAAGAGGAGAACACACGCAATGCGTGCACCACACCGTCAAGGACACACACGCTGGACCAAACTCCCACTCGTGTTCGCAGTAGGAACGCTCAGTGCCGCCATGCTGGCAGCCTGCGGATCCGACACCGCAACCGACACCACCGACGGCTCTGCAGGACCTTCTAGCCCTGCAACGGCCACGGCCACACCAACCACAGCCGACGCGCTCTCAGTGCGAATCGTCGGTGCCGAAGACGCCCCCGAAGGCCTCACACACGAGGACTTCTACGCCATCGCACCAAAAGAACTCCCAATAGAAGGCGCAGACACCGTCGTAGCCGTTGACCAAAACCTCCAAGGCTTAACCCTCGACGACGCTGATATGAGCGGTGCACGCGCTGGGGAACGCACCACAGTGGTCATCGCGCAAGCGCACGGACACACCATCACCGCAGTGGGAACCGGTGATATTCCTGACCGAGCAATCACCGACTTGGTCAACAAACAAATCCGCAAACTTGCCAGCTAATAAGCTGCGTAAGCCAACAATTGCTACGACAAGGAGATACTCATGATTGTTACCACGACACCTACTGTTGAAGGCCGCACCATCGCAGAATACGTGCGCGTTGTGGCTGGTGAAACAATCGTGGGTATCAACGTGTTCAAAGACATCGCTGCAGGTTTCCGCAACCTTGTCGGCGGACGCAGCCAAACCTACGAGGCAGAGGTAGGAAACGCTCGCGAACAAGCCATCGCAGAGATGGTTCGCCGTGCAGCCGACGTGGGGGCCGATGCTATCGTCGGTGTGGATGTGGATTATGAAACCCTCGGCAGCGACAACGGAATGATGATGGTGAGCGTAACGGGTACCGCTGTGCGGTTTGCGCAGTCCTAAAGCGGCCACACCGGTTAGACTGATGGGCATGCAAGCGCAGGATGTCACGATTCGTGATCAAGAAATCAAACTCGGTCAGTTTATTAAGCTCGCCAACCTCGTAGAAACCGGCGGTGCCGCAAAAGAAGTTATCGCCGAAGGCCGCGTCACCGTCAACGGTGCCGTGGATACCCGCCGTGGCAAAACGCTTCGCGACGGCGACGTTGTCTGCATCGGCACCGCCTGCGCCCGCGTAGTCGCAGGCGCAGCAGACGACGATGACTACTTTGATGAAAAGACCGCCAACGATGACTTCGATCCAGAAGTCTGGAGGAACATGTAATGCCCGCATTTCAAGCCGAGCCAGGCATGCCCTACTGGATTGACCTGACTACCAGCGACCTGCGTAAATCCACATACTTCTACTCCCACGTACTGGGCTGGGAAATTGAAGAATTTGGTGCCGACTACCACCTCGCCCGCGTACAAGGCCTACCAGTAGCAGGTTTTATCAAACGGCCAGAAAACCATCAGCAGCCCGATACTTGGGTCACCTACTTCATGACCGACAACATCGCCGCTGACTGTGCAGAAGTAGAAAAACTAGGCGGTCGGGTACTCGCCGACCCCATGGAAGTCCGACTCGGACAGATGGCACTGGTCGTCGACAATGCCGGCGGCCTCTTCGGCCTGATCCAACCCGCCGGTGAAGATGCCTTCATCGCCGCCGGCGAACCCAGCACACCAGTGTGGCATGAGCTCACCGCCACCACGAACTACACCAAGGCAGTAGAGTTCTACCCAGCGCTTTTCGGCTGGGCAACAGCCACCATGGACACCGGCGGCTCCTTCGAATACACCACCGCCCAAGTAGATGGCGGAGCTATCGCAGGAATCTTCAACGCCGAAGGCCAATTCCCGCCCCAAGCACCAAGCTTCTGGCAAAGCTACCTCGGCGTTGCAGAGGTAGACGCCGCCGTCGCAGCGACCGTGGAATACGGCGGCAGCGTTATCCGCGAACCATGGGACACCGAATTCGGTCGCATGGCGATCATCGCAGACTCCACCGGCGCCACCGTCACCCTATGCGAAGCACCTGAACCTGTAGAAGAAGGCAACGAGTCCGATCCACTAGAAGGTATCGACCTCAGCCAATTCGGCCTCTAGCCGTCATGGGCACTGCTTGCTCGCAGCACGTCCCGCTCAGTGACCTCACTGAGCGGGTTCTGGCAGACGTTGACGCCATCCCCAGCGGCACAGTGACCACCTATGGTGACATAGCGCGCCGCGTAGGATGTGGTGCCCGCCATGTCGGCAGCATTATGCGTCGATACGGGGCGCTGACCGCATGGTGGCGGGTCGTGCGTGCCGACGGCACCCTAGCGGTCGCCGACCGCGCCATCGAACACTGGGACCGTGAAAATATCGCGCACAATGGGAAACGTGTGGATCTATCCCAGTGCTACTACCAGCCATAACAGCTACGTTTAAACGTCGTGCTGTGCCGCCTGATGTGCAAAGAATTCCGCCACGTCGCGCACCCGCTGACGAGCCACCTCTGGGGTAGAAACCCGATGCTCAGAGATGTATTCCAGCACCCTGACCTGCTCCGGCTCCTCAGCCCACGGGTAGTGGCCCGCGATGGTATCTTCAGTAGCCACCTGCATCACAGTGGGCGGGAATTGTGCCGCATCAGGGAAACTAATACCCCCAACAATCTTAGATGGCAGCCCCGTGAGATCAAGATGCGGGAAAGTTAAAGCCTGAGCATCCCAAAGCGAATACGTCAAGGTGGTCAACGCTCCACCGGAGGAGTATCCCCACGCAAAAAGCGCGGTGGGCTGCTGATTATCCCGCACCCACTGCGCAGCCGTGGTGACCGTTGCAATGACCTGTTCCAAGGTGTGTTCCGGAACCAGCGGATAATCTAGGTCCAAGAAGGTGACACCGGAGAGGTTGGCTACGGCAGCAACCTCGGGGCGCCACGCATTATCGAGCGCCACGCCCGAGCCCTTCCACCAGCCGCCTGGGTGCAAAGAAATAGCCCAAGCGCCACTGGGGTTGGCGGGGCGGATGATCTGCGCTCCTAGTTCGGGAACATCTTGGGTGGTCACGCCGTCGATAAAGGCAACACCTGGCATGGTGTGGTCGAGAGCGGAGCCAAGCATGAGCATGCATGCATGGGTGATCCGGTCGGGCAGGCGGGCGTCGAAAGTATCGATGGCGTCTTTGTCGCTGGGGTTATCCGACCATGGTGGGTTTTTCGCAGGTGCCTCATAGTGGGCGGCGATATAGGTGGAGAGCTGCTCTAGTTGCTGCTCGGGGGTAAGGATGCGATCGTGGCCGCCGATGAGGAATTCTTCACGCTCACGGCGCTCTTCTGGGCTGATATTCGATGTATCCGTCATGTTTTTTCATCCTACTCGTGTTGGGGATCACCCCCGCTGCAGGGCATTACCGCGCCACGTCCTCAACAAAAGGTGTAGAAACAATAAAAACATAATGGTCACAAGGATGTGTCCGTAGCGCGAAAGGGTTAGTGCGGATCATGAGCGGTATCTCTATTATCGAAAACGCAGTTCTCAAGCCCACCAAGCGCGAAGTTGCTGAACAATGGTTGGGCTATTTTGAGCACATTGGTTCCTACCGGTTTGTGGACCCCGACGGTCAGGTAGGTATCGAGTCGCTGATTGGCTTTGACCTCGACCGCCGACTTGTACAAATGCCGGTGACGTACCGCAGCGCCGAATTTGATGCGGAACACACATTGACCACCATGGACCACTCGGTGCTAGGCACCCGCTACGTGAGCAATGCCATGGGCGATCCGGTAGCGGTGCACGAGTACATTCGGGTGATCTTGGAGGCCGACAACGGCGCGCAGCGTTCCGACGGCAAAGTGTCGGTCCTCGACGTGCGCGGCAGCGGTAACCGCGAGAAGAACCTCACCCTCGGGGAGGTGCGCATTCTTGAGGCCACAAGGCAGCGCGCGGTGGGCTACGTGCGTATCGACGGCTCCCTGCGCGGCTTTGTCCTGCGAGTTCCGCATCTGCTCGTGCCAGAGAACTCTCCGCGCCTAGGGCATAACATCTCGCCCATGCGATTGAACGGCTCTGTGGTGATGTCCCCTGAAACCGTTCTCATCGCAGCGGAGCTGAGCTGGCACGATATTTAACTAAGAACTACCAGATAGTGACTCGCTTTTCTGGGGCGATCCACATGGGGGAGTCCTCTGCCACGTCGAAGGCTTGGTAGAACTCGGCGATGTTTCCGGCGATCACATTGCAACGGAACTCGGCAGGGGAGTGCGGATCAATGGCGAGGTACTGTGCTGCTAGCTCTGGACGAATCGCCGTGCGCCACACGCGTGCCCACGCGAGGAACAAGCGCTGTAGGCCAGTGAACTGGGTCCTTTCCAATTCTGGTTCGGCATCTTCTGCATGGAAAGCGGCCAACGGGGTGGAATCGAAGTCGAGTCCGTGGTCGGCGAGGTAGCGTCGATAAGCGATGACTGCTATCCCCAATCCGCCGAGGTCACCAATGTTTTCGCCCAAGGTAAACCGGCCATTTACACCCGCGCCGCTGGGGTTGTTGTCCGCGAGCACGCTCGGAACCAAGCCCTCGAACTGCTCAACCAGACGGTCCGTCAACGCGCTGAAAGCAGCACGGTCCTCATCGGTCCACCAAGATTCCAGATTGCCGTGGCCGTCGTATTGCGAACCTTGGTCGTCAAAGCCGTGACCGATTTCGTGACCAATCACCGCGCCGATAGCACCAAAGTTTTCGGCGGCATCGGCATCAGGCGAGTAGAACGGCGCCCGCAGAATAGCCGCAGGGAAGGTGATGTCATTGACCACGGGGTTATAAAACGCATTGACGGTTTGCGGGGTGGTGACCCACTCGTTGCGATCCGCCAAGCGGCCAATCTTGTTCAGCTCATAGTCGTGGGCAAAAGCAGAACCAGCGCGAACGTTATCAAGGAGGTCTATGCCCTTGGCGCTGAACTCTAGGCCAGCATAGCTGCGCCAAGAATCTGGGTAGCCGATCTTCGCGTTGAACTTGTCCAGCTTGTCCAACGCGCGCTCGCGGGTTTCAGGCGTCATCCACGACAGCCCGCTAATGCGCTCACGGTAGGCCTCGATAAGGTAGCTGACCAGCGAGAGCATGTCCTTTTTGGACGACGCGGGGAAGTGGCGTTCCACATACAAAGCACCGATTTCTTCACCCACGAAAGACTCCGCCAACCCCAGTGCACGCTTCCAACGATCACGCTGCTGCGTAGCACCCGAAAGCGTAGTGCCAAAGAACTCGAAGTCGGCGCGAGAAATCTCAGGGGTGAGAACACCGGCACGAGAATGCAGGATGCGCCACGTGGTCAGCAGTTTCCAGTCGTCGAGACGCTGAGGCGTTAACAAGAGCTCTAGGGCCTCAAAGTAGGAAGGCATCATGGAAATAACACGGTGCTCTGGCAGACCAGCAGCACGCAACAGGGCTGCCACCTGCGGCGGAAGCTCAGCCATCTCAGTGGGATTGAAGGTCTTTACGGCATCGCGACGCTGCACCACATCCCAATGGGCTGCAGCAATATCAGTCTCTAGTGCCAGGATCCGCGTGGCAGCGTCGATAGGCGTGGTGCCCAGTTGCTCCGGTGCAAGGAAACCCAACATCTTTTCCACGTGCTTTTGATAAGCCTCACGCGTCTGCGCATGGGCCTCCTCGCGGTAATAGGCCTCATCCGGCAACGTGATACCGGACTGCATGATATACGCCACGGACTCGTCACCAGCAGAATCCTTCGCAACCCAGAACCCCACAGGTCCGCCCACGCCCACGCGATCCAACGCACCCAAGGCCTGAACAAACTCCGGCACCGTAGCAACATCGATCAGTGCGAGATCCTTATCGAGGGCCGCAATACCCGCCGACTCGATACCCTCGGTATCCATGAACGAGGTATACAACTTTCCGGCCAGCGAATCAGCAGAATCCATCACGATCGTGTGCACATCTTCTTCCGCGCGATCCCGCAGGCCATGGAAAATGCCATCCACGCCACGATCATCTGGAATCACATGAGAATCCAACCACGGGCCATTAACAAAACGGTAGAGGTCTGACAGGGCAAAACGCTGCTGATTATCATTCATACGCACCACTCTAGTGAGGTTATCCAACATTGGGGTAACCGCATGTCACGATGACCTAGTAGGTTGTATTTCATGTCGCATTATCAATTCCGGCCGGCGGTGACGGCCAAGACATGGAGCCTGCTCGCACTAGGAGTGATCACTGCTCTTGTGCTGCCAGCGCTTCTCAACATGGTCACTCCAGATGTGGACGCTAAGACTGTGAATGTTTCCCTAGGCTCCGAACAGGAAAAATGGGAAATGCCCATGTTTAAAAACGACTCATCTCGCCTGCAATGCGAAGAATCCATGTCGGATTTACTGACCCCCACCTGGGATTGCGACGGCGCAACACTGACCTCCATGGTGGTGTGGGGCAGTAAAGACCAAGACACGACGTTACGCCGCATGATGCGACTCAATTCCATGATTGACCTAGGCGACGATGTCCCCATCTTGCACAAGGGTGGCGTGCGTATAATCAGCAGCCCTGAGATCCCTAATCAAGTGGGGTTGAGCCTAGAACAGCCAGGTCACGACGTTGAACATACCGGCACGCTTTTTGTGCTTGTCGACGGCCCCGAGTTCGATCGCTATGCTGAACTAGTATTTAACAACCTTCGCGCAGAAGAAGCCCGCATCGCCGGCGGTGAACACGAACCCATGCCCCTCGAAGAACTCACCAAAGGCTTCAATAAAGCCCACAAGGGGGATGCACACGCATGAGTACCCAACGAGCTCAACCCGCATCCATCTCATGGGTGCTATGGACACTTATCGGCATATCCATACCGGTCATAGCGTTTTTTACCTTCGCTAATTTCTTTGCTTCCCCCATCGCGGCATTCCTTGGTGTCCTTTTCGGCCTCGTCTACTTCGCCGTAGGCACCGCACTATTTTTCTTCTCACCCATGTGGCCCACCGCCGGTTGGAAGTGGTACTTCGCGTGCATCGGCTGGGGTGCCGGTGCCTCCTTCTGCATTGTCATGCTGTCTGCGGCACCGTTTACGGATTTCACCGACAAGTTAGGGTGGGAAGCCGTCTCTGCATCATTTGCGGGTGCCTACCCTGAAGAGATCGCGAAGTCTCTCGGTGTGCTACTTATCTTGTTTACCTTCTCCAGACTGACTCGCCCGTGGCACGGTTTTGTTACCGGAGCCATGATCGGATTGGGTTTCGAAGTCTTTGAAAACATCAGCTATGGTGTGCTCGGGGCGATGAGCGACCCCAACACCGACATCACCGGAGCGCTATATTCGTGGGGGATCCGCAGCATCGCAGGCCCAGGGCTGCACGTCGCCTTTACCGCCATTGCCGGCTACGGAATCGGCCTAGCGGTATTCCGCTACGGTTGGGACACCCTCCAGCGCTTCCTCGTGGGACTCTTCGCCCTCGGTGTTGCCTTCTGCCTCCACTTCACCTGGAACCTGCAGTTTGATAGCTACGTCAAGCAAATCGCCAACGTTATCATCGTGGCGTTCATTCTCTACCCACTGATGATCTGGCTCTGGTTGCGGTGCCACCGACAAGCCAAAAACGATCTTGGGGTAGTGCGTATGAAGAGCCCCATCACGACCATCGCTGAGTTCCAGCGTCGCAAGCTCGCCACCACCTCTGAAGAAAGTCAGCCTCATGCGTCTTAATATCACCACGATTATCGCCGCCACCGTCACCGCGGGAGCCCTTGCGCTTTCCTCCTGCGGTTCCATCGAATCGATCGAAGGCGGCAGCCACCGCAACTCCGACACCATTGTGGTGGGGTCGCAGGACTACTACTCCAACGAAATCATCGCGGAAATCTACTCCCAAGCGCTCGAAGCCAAGGGGTACACCGTGGACCGCCAGTTTCGTATCGGGCAACGCGAGGTCTATGTCGATGAGATCGAATCGGGGCGTATCGACGTCTTCCCCGAATACACTGGCCCACTTCTCCAACACTGGAAACCAGACACCGAAGCACGCGAAAAGACCGAGGTCTATGAGCAACTCAAAGATTCCCTACCCGAGCACCTCGTAGCCCTTGACCAATCCGCAGCCACCGACCAAGACTCCTATGTGGTGACCGAGGAATTTGCCAAAAAACACCACGTAAAGTCCATCGCTGACCTTGCCGAAGCCACTAAAAAACAACCCCTCACGCTCGGCGCCAACTCCGAGGCCCAAGACCGCCCCAATGGCCCCAAAGGGCTAGAAAAAACCTATGGGGTGTCCGTCGGCTTTACTCCCATCGAGGATTCTGGCGGACCGCTAACCGTCAAAGCACTACGCGACAACTCCATCCAATTGGCCATCATCTACAGTGCGGACCCGTCGATAAGCACGAACCACCTGACCACCCTCGAAGACCCCAAAGGCCAATTCCTAGCCTCCCACGTGGTCACCATCGCACACGACGATGTCCCCCTCGGTGCCGCAACCGTGCTCAACAAGGTCAATGCCACACTGACAACCGAGCAACTCCGGGAACTCAACGCCCGCTCCGTCAACGAGCAACTACCCAGCTCCATGATCGCCAAAGACTGGATCAAACAGTACCTATAAAACCCGAAAAACAGGGGGTAGCTAGCGCGGAACACCATGCGTGACTAGCTGCCCTTTTTGCGTAGCCACATGAGCAGCGCTCAACGTCTCAGCAATATACAAATCGCCACGGCCTACCAACGTCACATCCCCCGTAGTCTGCAACGAACCCAAACGAACATCCTCGTCCAACGACAATCCCAACGGGCCTGACGCGGAAATAGACGCAACCTCTGGGCCACACAAAACCAGTATGACCGGCTCGGTTGTTGTCACACGAATCGCCTGATTACCCACCCTGTAAGTGCCAGGTTCTGAGATGGTTCCATCTGCGGGTGCCCTGCGCACCTCAGAGGATGCAGAGATCAAACTAGCCGCAGTGATGTGGTCCGAATTGCGCGACGTCATCCCCGATATCCCAGCGATCACGCTGGCGCCCACCACGGCTGCAGTAATCCCGACCATGGTTAGCTTTCGCATCGGCACACCTCTTTGAAGAATCTCGTTTTGCCTCGAGCGCGTATCACGGAACAAAAAGAAACGCCCTATGATACAGATGCTCATTAGCATGCGTCGGCAAGCTGTGGATTACCTGTAAAGGGCTAAGGGGTTGGCTGCCAAAAAAGGGTTGGGGATAAGAAAAGTGAGTAGTTCGTGCCAAATTAAAGCTTTTCTTATATCTCCGACCTGCGGAAACGCTGCGGGGTTGAAAAAGTTTTGGCACGAACTACTCACTTGTGATGCAAAGGCTAGCTAGTTCTTAGTCACCTTCGTATCAATGTTCATCCGGCCTGGGTACCACAGTCCAGATCGAGTGATCGTTTCGGTGTCCACGGTGGCTACATCAGGAGCTTCGCCCTTGGAATTAGTGCGCAGCTTGTACACCTTGATGGATCCCCAGTCGCGAACCCAGTCGTTCTTGGAGTAGCTCGGCAACTCGTAGCTGGAGTTGATTGTCTCAGCAATGCCGGTCACGCCACCACCAGCGAAGTCCTGGAAGTTCATGCCGCTTTGCTTGCCCTTGGCATCTGCAGAAATACGATACTCAGGGATTTCTGCCACACCCGCATAGTGGTTGAAGGTGCGCTGGCAAGGGAACTGCAGCGGTACTGCCCAATCCAGCAGGCCTGGGGTAGAAGCAGGGAATTGGTTGGCCAAGGTGTCCATGGTGGGCACGCGTGGCGGGGTAAAGGCGATCCACTCGTCGGGGTCGAGGCTGGTGTCCTTGGCGTGGATGCGGACCACGTCGGCGTCATCGGGGATGTCGCTCAGTGGGAGTCGCAGGTTGCGCCAAGTGGAGTCGATACCGCTGTCGAGCAGGTCGAGCTCGCCGAGTTTTTCTGCCTTGCCGGAGGAGCCACCAGCGTTGCTGCGGCCGTATTCCAGCACGATCTTTTGGCCGTTTTCCACAATGCCGTTGACATCTTTGTGCTTGATGGATCCTGCGGCGGAGACAACAACCAGTGGGGTGTTGTCGGTGGTTTCTGGCAGCTTGAACCAGCTGGAGGTTGCCTCAGCGATTTCTTGTTTGCCATCGGTCCACGAGCCCAACACCGGTACGGTGCGGTAATCCAAGTTGAAGGGGAGTCGGGAGTGAGAACCGTTCACGCCTTGGTCGACGCGGTGGGTTTCTTTCTTCTTCGCAGCTTCTTCTTGGTTGTCGGAGGTTGCGTCAGCTTTCGCTGCAGAGCCATCAGAGTCAGCACCCGCTGCGGTGTTGGATGCGTCGGAGTCAGCTGCGGCAGTGCCAGAACCGTCGTCGGTGCTGTTGGCTGCGCCGAGTGCTTCCGGCCGGTTTTCTGGGGTAAATGCCCACGGTGAGATGCGGTTCGGATCGAAGCCGCGGACGTCGTCGTTAGTAAGGGAGTCGCCTAGGGTGCCGGTGAGCGGCGTGAGGAAGGACTCGTTGGTGTTGGTTTCGACGAGGACATCGTTGGCGAGGTTGCAAGTGTTGCCCTTGAGCGCGCGGAGGTTGCCTAAGCCGACGGAGTAGTTCGGGTATTGGTCGATGAATCCCTTGGTCAATGAGGCTAGGGAGAATGCGACCGCGAAGATACTCAGGATGGCGATGGGTGCGGCTGCCAGGCCTTCGAAGTACTGCTTGCGGAAGGGGCGGTTGACCATCGCGGGGTCTTCGCCGCGGGCTTCTGCCTGCTCCTCGGCGACGTCCTTGCGGAAGGATACGAGTACACCCGCGGCCATGACGACCAGCGAGAGCAGCAGCATCACCGTCGATGCTTCGATCCCGTGGAATTGGATGGTCTTGTCCCACCATGGGATGGAGTAGCTCGAGGTGTACCACCAGCCGTTGGGTCCTGCGAGGGCGAAGGCAAACACGAAGAGGATGCCGCCGGTGAGCAGAATGCGGGCGCGTGGGGAGCGTAGTGCGATGTGTGAAAGCGCTACGGCACCTACACCTGCGAGTGCTGCGGCGATGCCGGCCCACACACCGAAGTGGTGCGTCCACTTGGTGGGGGTGAACATCATGAAGAATAGTGTGCCCACCATGACGAGCATGAGGCGCATGACGGGCCCTTTGTTTGTGCCTGGTACTTTGCCTTGGCGCAAGATGGTGGCACCGACGAGTGCTGCGGCGACGAAGGTGAAGAAGACTCCGACGCGGCGGGCGAAGGAGCCGTCGACTGTTTGCATCATGAGCACTTGGTAGCGCACGAGTTCGTTGTACCAGCTCAGGGCTGGGCCTTTGTCGCCGCGCACGTGGATGGATTCCAGCACGTTGCGCAGTGTTTGGTCACCGAAGACGGCGATAAACACGGCGGTGCCGGCGGCCATGAATGGTGCGACCATGGCCATTACGCTCACCGCGATGGAGCGTTTCGACGCCCCCGTGTTCAGGTAGGGCAGGCGTCGGTAGACGATGCGGATGAGGTAGGACAGTCCGGCGAGGACTGCGGTGACTGCCATGAGGCCGGTGGGGCCGCAGGCGAGGGTAAATGCTGCCAGCATCGTGCCGATTGCTGCTGGTAGGAGGCGTTGGGTGGTGATTGCTACCTCGAACGACAACCAGGTTAGTAGTGTGCCAGCGGCAATGATAGGTTCTGGGCGCAGGCCGTTATTGTAGGCCAGCCAGAAGGAGAGGAACACAAATGCTGTGGTCCATTGTGCGACGCGGCGCTGTGCGATTTTTTCGCCAAGGCGTGGTAGTACCTCGCGTGAGAGGACGAGCCAGATCACGATGGCGGAGATCAGTGATGGCAAGCGCATCCAGATGGAGGCGGTGGACACCTTGGACATGAGGCCGAGAAGGTCGTAGTAGGGGGCGCCGAAGGGGGATTCTGGCACACCGAACCAGCGGTAGTAGTTGGCCATGTAGTCGGAGGCCGAGGAGGCCCTGGCCATGGTGAGGATGAAGCCGTCGTCGGAGGTGTTAGCGCCGATGAAGTACCAGACCAGCAGGATGGCGCCCACGATGGCGTCGAGGGGCCGTGGGCGGAAGAAGCCCTTATTGAGGAAGCGGATGTCGGTGGCGCCGTCGCGACGATCCAGCATGCCGAGGGAGATCAGGGAGATCAGCAGCATGAGGCCGCCGAGCCACATGGAGGCATACTTGGCCAGCGTTGGCGAGGAGGTAAAGCGTGAGTTGATCTCTACGTGGGCGTTAAGTCCAGCGTTGAGGAGGTCAGCTGCGGCGTTGCTTTCCAGCTCGGTGTAGATGCCCATGATGATGGGGCGGACGTCGCGTTCCACGGTTTCGGTGGTGGAGTCGTCGCCTTCGATGCCGGCGGTTGTTTCGTCCTCGGTGGCGGAGATGGCGATGGTGGCGTCGGCAGGCAGTTGGGCGAGTTCGCGTTTGCTCAGGTCGAGCACGAGTTCGCCGTGGGAGGTGATTTGCAGGCCGTCGTCGTTTGCGCGCACGAAGAGTCCGCGGGCACTGGCATCTTCGCTGGTGGCGGGCAGTGTGCCTAGGATGAGGTCTTGGTCTTTGCGCAGCTTATCGACGCTTCCCAGTGGGATCTTCGCATCGAAAGAGATGGGCGTGTAGCTCATCAGTGGAGCGCTCACGCTGTTGAGTGAGCCGTTTTGTGGCCACGACACACTCGACTGCACCTGGTTGACGGGCATGAGTGGGGTGATGATGAACAGGACGAAGCCGATCACACCGGAAAGGATCGCCGCCCACTTTATGCCGGTGAGGTTAGTGTTCATAGGTTTAGTCATGCGTCACCACCACGAATGGTCCTACTTGTGTGACAGTCCATGGGCTGTTTTCTCCTTGGAATACCTCGGGGTTAAAGCGAACACCCTTGAACCATACGTTGGGGTTGCTTGGGAAGATGTCGATAGCAAGGTTGAAGTTCCAGCCGTCCTTTGAATCCGAGACGCCTGTGGAATCGGCGCGCAGCACGAATGCATCGGGGCTACGCCATGGAACGTTCGATACCGCACGATCAAAGTCTTGGGGATCCTTCAAGGAATCCCAGCTTTGCGACGCCCAATTCTCGATAACTGCATTGCGCTTTTCAAACTCGCCCAGCGGATTAGCATAGTGCGAGGTAAACGCTTGGAAACCGAGGTATGGGTAGTAGGTGAGGAAGTTGAATTCGTCGGTGAGCACCACGGCATTTGCCGCCGGCTTACCGGTCTTTTCTTGGATCACATGATCCACTTCTGCGTAGTACTGCGTTGCATCCGGTGGCAAGAAGTCAGCACGGTGACCGTCACCATCGGTGTTGGTGTACGCGAGCTCAATGGCGTGCGCGTTACGATCTGGAATTGCCTGCGCATACTGAATACCTGCCAACGCCAAGACCACCACGCAGATCACGTTGATACGCGTGGACAAGCTTGTAGAAAACTGCACAGGGTAGAAGCGGTGCACCGCCACGAGGCGCAACTCAGCAAGACCGAGCACACCTGCGGTGCCCAGAATGATGGTGATGACCGAATCCAGACGGAATCCCAGCAGTGTGGTTCCACTCAACGCAACAGACATCGAGGCGATAACCCACAGGTACATCACGGCCAAGCCCACGCCCATAGCGCACACATCGGGATCCATCACACGCATGATGAGATAGATCAAGCCGATAAGGCACAGCACACCAACAAAACTGGTGGCAAACATTGGCAGCGGCACAACGGTGCCTTCCGGTGGGAGGAAGTGAGAGGCCGTCGCAGCGCCCTCGTAATGGCCGGTAAACCGCAGCCACAAGTATGGCCCCCACACGATCGAGGCGATAGCCATCGACGACACACCGATGATGATGATCTGACGAATCGGCTTCCACGAACGAATCACAAACGCGAAGAACAGGCCCGCAACCGTGACCAAGCTCAGCGCAATTACCGCAGTGTACAAGGTGTACGTTGATGCAGAAGCTCCCAAATACACCACTACACCTACGGTGGCCAGCTTCTGGCCTGCCAACGCACGACGCCCCATCACCAGCGCCGCAGGAATACCCATGGCGATCACGCAAGCATAAGGCTCAAAAGCGCATAGTGTCAGGGCAATAGCGGTAGTGACTAGGGCAATAGCGGTAGCTACCGGCAAGCTGCCTACCAGTCGCTGCCACACGGGCACCAACACACAGCCAGTCACCGCAATGGTCAGCAATGCCCACGGTTGATAGATCGCCCAACCTGGGAACCCAATAATCTGCGCAAACCGAGCACCCAGCCAGAACCACGCACCTGGATAATATGCCGGAAGATCGGCATAGTTCATATCCGGTAGGCCCTGCGTAGCCGTCAGACGGGTGAGGAACTGGGTACGAAATCCCTGGTCAACCGTAATGCCTTCCAAATACAGGCGGCTAGGTGAAAGTGGCACACCAATGGTAGCCATGACCAAACCAGCCGGTGCCATATGAGTAACCGCATAGGTGATCCACGTACGCCAGCGCGGTCGCGTGGTGCCCCTCTTGTCATCTGTCATCCACCACAGCACAAAAATGCAAGTTGCCAGCAGGGTGAGGAAGATACCTGCGGTGGCGCCCGCCTTGGTTACCTGCGAACCGCCAAACGGTGGCAGTTTGACCACCTTGAGGAGGTACCACAAGCCCAAAGTACAGATGGAGCTACCTAGGATCGTGGCCGCGATGGCAACCAAGGTAGCTTTTGCAGAGAGCTGATCCGGGGCATACATCACCACGGATGTGAGCTCTGAGTCTGAAGCCTCTCCCTGGGTGGTATTTCTTCGCGTACGTACCTGCGAAGAATCCCCTGAAGGGGAGGCAGGTTTACTCGGGGCAGATTCAGTCATAGATAACAGTTTGGCACATGGTCTTGACATGGCAAGCAGCGCCGACCTGTAAATGCGAAAAATGGTGTCCCTTATGACCAGATCGGAGTACTTTTCCGGTCACAAGGGGCGCCACAAAGCGATGTGAGACAACCTACAAACTAGAAGGGCAGCTTGCGGAAGATTGCCTGCGGGATGAACTTGAACGCCAAGGAGACGTACTCGAACAGTGGGTGAACAAAGATGGCGCTCTTGCGGTTGAGCACAGCGTCGAACGTAGCCTTAGCTACATCCTCTTTGTTAACAGTCAGTGGTGCCTCGCCCGCATCGGCAGACATCTTGGTGCGTACCTGACCTGGGCGCACAACCACAACGTTGGCGCCGGATGGGCGCAGGGCCTCACCGAGGTTGACGTAGAAGCCGTCCATGCCAGCCTTGGAAGCGCCATAGACAAAGTTCGAACGACGTACACGCTGGCCTGCGACGGACGACAGCGCCACGATGGTGCCGTGACCTTGTTCCTTGAACTTTTCGCCCAAGAGCACACCGACGGACACCGGTGCGGTGTAGTTGGTCTGAGCTGAGGCAACGGCAGCCTTCTGGTCCTGCCAGAGCTGCTCTTGATCGCCCAAGGTGCCAAAGGCCACTATGGCGAGGTCCACATCGCCTTGAGCCCATGCGAGGTCGATAACCTCGGCGTGCTTGTCAAAGTCGGTAGCGTCAAAGTCGATCACGTCGACCTCCGAAGCGCCCGCAGCTTTCATCTGAGCGACGGCGGCGTCGATACGCGGAGAGTCCTGACGCGCTGCCAACGTGACATGAGCTGGGCCTTTGGTCAAAAACTCGGCGACGATGGAAAGGCCGATCTCGGACGTGCCGCCCAACAGAAGAATATTTTGTGCTTGGCCTACTGCATTCAGCATGAGGAAATAGTCCTTTCTTTTAGTGCAGCTCGAGGCGGCGGGACATATCGGACGCAAAGACACCCGTGGGGTCGATAGCGTTGCGGGTCTTCAACCAGCCTTCCATACCTGGGTACATCTTGTGGAAGTTCTCCGCAGACGTACGGGACTCCTTAGCCAAGTACAGGCGGCCACCGAATTCCATCACACGCTTATCCAGATCATCCAAGAAAGCGCCCAGACCAGGCTTGATGGGGAAGTCAACGCAGACGTTCCAACCAGGCATTGGGTACGACAATGGTGCCTTGTTGCCCTCACCGAACAGCTTGAAAACGTTCAGTGCAGAGTAGTGGCCGGACTTTTGAATGTCCTTAACGATGTCCTTGAATGGTTCGACAGCCTCGCGTGGCACCACGAACTGGTACTGCAGGAAGCCCTTGGAACCATAGCCGCGGTTCCACTCGCCGATGAGGTCCAGTGGCTGGTAGAACTGCGTGAGGTTTTGCACCTTGTCCTTGTAGGTTCCGGACTTGAGCCACCATAGCTCGCCGATGGCGATCATGGAGAGCTTGTTCATGGTGAAGCTTGGGAAGATATCCGGCACAGTGACCAGCTGCGGAGCATTGAACTTCAGTGGATCTTTAGCCAGTTTCGGTGCGATCTCCTCCAGCTGTGCCAAGGTAGCCAGCGAACCGCGGGAGATGGCGGCACGGCCGAGCTTTGGCTCAGGGGAGATGGCGTCGAACCATGCAGACGAGTAGGTGTAGTTGTGCTCGGAGCCATCGGAGTGGAACTCGATGGTTTCGTCGAGGTTGGCGGTCAGGTCGCCGTCGGCAATGAAGTACGCGGTTTCCGTTTTGGTCATGCGGATGCGTGCGCGCACGATAATGCCGGTCAGGCCCATGCCGCCGACGGTTGCCCAGAACAGTTCGCCGGTGGGGTCGTCTGCGGAGCCTTCTGGCTCAAGGTGCAGGATACGGCCGTCGGCAACGAGTAGTTCCATGGAGGCAACGTGGTCGCCGAAGGAACCTGCGGAGTGGTGGTTCTTGCCGTGGATGTCAGGGCCGATCGCACCGCCGATGGTTACTTGGCGGGTGCCTGGTAGAACGGGAACCCACAGGCCATAAGGCAGTGCGGCTTTCATGAGCTGGTCCAAGGTCACGCCGCCGTCGACGTCGACAATTGCCGATTCTGGGTCGATGGAATGGATCTTGTTCAGGGATTGCATATCTACGACGAGGCCACCGGAGTTCTGGGCGGGGTCACCGTAGGAGCGGCCCATGCCACGAGCGATCACGCCGCGCTTGAGGTGCGCTGGCTTGGAATCATTCTGCTCGGCGACCTGGCGGACTGCATCAACGATTACGTCGAGATCTGGGGTGGACAGAACCTCGGCGGTGGTTGGTGCGGTACGGCCCCAACCTGTGAGTTTCTTGGCTTCTGTGTAGAGGGCTCCGGAGGCACCGTTCGAAGCTGCGGTGCTGGACGTGCCCTTGTCGGTCGTCATCGTTTTACAACGGTACCCGCTTCACGTGACATGTGACTATGACTGGGCGTGTCCGAGCAGGTGGTTTTTCTCACGTTCTAATGTGGGAACAAACATTTTGTGAGGGAACGCTACGTTATAAATCCATCATTTCGCGGATTTCGCGTGGTAGTTCCTCTTGGGAGCAGATGGTGGGGCCGTCGTACTGCTCGAGGATTTCGTAAACGCGTACTCGCGAGTTGCTGTCGAGCATGGGGATTTCTTCTGCCATGAGCAGCATCATGTCATTACTTAATGGTGCTGAGGTGTGTTGCGTTGCGATGGTGTCGCTTGTGGCCTCTTTGGGCTGTGGTGCGGGTTGGGACTTGCGCAAAAAACCGAACATGCTGCCACTTTACTGTGAATGGGGGTGTATGTCATAGGGGTTCGCTAGTGTGTGTCCTATGACGAACCAAGCACGTATTTGCCGTCTTTCCGTCGCGTTGTCTGTCGGCCTGATTACCGCGTTGCCGGATTATGTTGCCAACAAGGCTGTTCGTTGGCTGCTCAACACCCTTATTGCGGGGGCTGGTGTTGGTGTGGTGGCGTATGTGAACAAGCAAGACGAGGACCCCACGAACGACCTTGACGTTGTTACCCGCGAGCTTATCGACGGCACCCAGTTCGGACCCGCAGCCACCTGGGGGCTGTTCCTCGCCGTTGTAACTCTCTTGTTCATGCAGCGTATCGACGCCAAACTCACCGCCGTGGTCACCGCCTGGCTGCGTCGTCGTGGCGTGCGCGCCCCACACACTGTGCTCGGTGTTCTTGCTGCGGCACTGACCTATGCGGAAGTATCAAAGTCATGATCAGTGTTATCGATGTGGTGTCAGGCCCAGCTGACGATCCCACCGTCGTCATGTGGCACGTGCACACCTCACCCGACTATCCCGCAAGCCTCATGTCCGGTGCGTGGGTGCTCGGACCGGCGGAAAGCCACGGGGTTGATAGCCTCGGCTCCCTGCTTACCAACACATGGGCGCTACCGCTCACACCCGAAGCCGCAGCGCTAGTACCCGCAGAGATTTCTGTGATCTCTCTCGAAGACGTCCGTGCAGTGGTAGAAGAAGGCCTAAGCGAGATCAAATCGGTGATCGCCTCGGCAAAGCAAGACAACCCCAAGCTCGTCGCCCCGCGCTTTAACGCCCTTCCCACAATCAACCCCGATGACTTCCGTGCCGCCTACCACGGCGAACCCCAAGCAGAAACCGCATGGTCTGCTGCCAGCGCGGTCGCAGCATGGATACACACCTGGCTCGACATTGAACAACAGCGCCGCAGCCGCGCCTACCTCAAAGACGCGCTGGGATCTTCGGCGCGGTCGCTTCCGTTGCATTTGCTGCCTACACGGTAAGATTCCCGCCCGTGACTACAACCAATTCGGCCGCACCACAAAGCGTGACATCCCAAGGTATTAAGTTCATCGTCTCCGGCGGTATCTCCGCAGTCGTGGACTTGGGCCTCACCTACATCTGCCAGATCCTCTTCGGCTTCTCCGCCGCAGGTGGCCGCACGATTGGCTTCATCTTTGGCACGCTGACCGCCTATTTGATTAACCGCCGTTGGACTTTCCAAGCGGAGGCCTCCACCAAGCGTTTCATCCAGGTGGCTGTGCTGTACACGATCACCTACTTTGTGAATGTGGGCGGCCACGCTTTGCTCTTTGGCATGTTCACCTCTTCTGGTCTGGGGGACCGTGTGGCTTTGGTGATCGCCTTTGTGATCTCTCAAGGTGTTGCCACGGTGATCAACTTCTTTGTGCAGCGCTGGTTCATTTTCAAGTAGTCCGCGCTGTCTTGCTGGGCCTCAGTGAGTAGTTTGTGCCAAAATTTTTTCGCCTCCGCAGCGTTTCCGCAGGTCGGAGATATAAAAAATAATTTAATTTGGCACGAACTACTCACTCGGCTACTCTCCCACGGAGTATGGGGGAAATAACACAGAAAATACCGCACGCTACTCTCACCCGAAAGCTAGAGAGCGGGGAAATTATCCGTGTGACTCACGGACTGTACTGGCAGGGGGACGTCAACGTAGATGAGCTGGCGGCAGCCCTATGCCGGCGGGGTTTTGTACTGACTGGTGCCACAGAATTAGAGTTCTTGGCTCGGCAGCCACTCACGCTGCCGTTGCATGTTGTTGCTAATCGCAGGGTGCAATCTACTGAGTATGTGGTGATACATCGCAGCTCTGTGAGCAAGTATGTGCGTGTGGCAGATATGCTCATTGAGCTGCCGGTTTATGCGATGCGGTGGCTTGGTAGGAGGCAGGCGATTCGGCTGGCGGAGATTGCTTATGCTGGGCGTGAGGGGCGTGCGCGGTTGGAGCGCCATGCGCAGGGTGCGGTTCCTGTGCGGGTTCGGGAGATTGTGCAGGCTTCGGTTATTGGTGCTGATAGTCCGCCTGAGCGTGATCTGGTGCGTGCGTTGCGATCTGCTGGTGTGGAGTGTGAGAGCAATGTGCGAGTGGGGGATTATCGTTTGGATATTCGTATTTGTGGCAGCGCGGTGCTTATTGAGGTGGATGGCTATGCGTATCACAATGCCGAAAATCGTGAGACTTTTCGTTTAGATCGCTGGAAGGCTAACGACGCCACCCTGCGTGGTTATTTGGTTCTGCGGTATTCGGCGGTCTGTGTGCGGGATTCTGTGGATGTGATTGTTGATCAGGTTGTTCAGGCGGTGCGGTGTGCGCCGAAGCAGCTTCGTGATGTTGATGAGGCGAGATGTTGGCATCGCGGAGCGTGGAAGTGGATGCCTGGATTGGCGTGGCTCTAACTACTGTTGATACGTCACCGTGAGTAGTTTGTGCCAAAACTTTTTCGCCTCCGTATCATTTCTGCAGGTCGGAGATATAAAAAACAATTTAATTTGGCACGAACTACTCACATCAGCGCCCGGCGCCCCAGAACTAGGGGCGTTCGAATTTCTCGGAGCGCCCGAGTTGGTGGAGTTTGAACCATTCGAGGAATCCGCGGGGGTCGCGTCGTTGGATAAGGAAGAACCAGGCGAAGCGGACGTATTCCTGTGGGAGGAGGCGTCGCATGCCGGGTTGGTTCATGAGGTAGCCGCGGTTGCGGTAGGTGAAGTAGCGTTTGGCGTCGCTGGAGGGGTATTGGGTGTGCATGCGTCCGCCGAGGATGGGTTTGAATTCGTCAGAGCCGTCGGGGTGGAGGTATGCGGCGGTGAGGCAGGTGCCAAAGTTGAGCCCGGAGCGTACGAGGCGGCGGTGGTATTCGACTTCGTCGCCGCGGATGAATAGTCGCAGGTCGGGGACGCCGATGCGTTCCATGGCGGCGGCGGAGATGAGGGCGCCGTTGAAGAGGGAGGCGATGCCAGGTAGGAGGGTGTCGCTGGGGTTGTTGGGGTCGATGAGTTCGCTGCGGTAGCGTCGCCATTCGAGTCCGCGTCGTAGGGGGAAGGCGAGTCGGTTGGGGTCGTCCATGTTGCAGACGACTGGGGAAACTTCGTCGAGTTGGTGGGTGACGGCTGCGTCGATAAGCGTGGCGAGTACTTGGGAGGCTTCGGGGCGACCGTCGTCGTCGGCGCACCAGATGGCGTCGGCTCCGAGGGCGAGGGCGGTGAGGAATCCGTAGGCGAATCCGCCGGCGCCCCCGAGGTTGGTGTGTGATGGCAGATAGATGCCTCGGTCGCCGGCGACGCTGTGGAGGAGGTTGCGTACTGCGTCTTCGCAGCCGTTGTCGACCACGATGATCCACTTCACTGGGTGTGTTTGCGCGGCCACCACCTCGAGGGAGGCGCGGAGGAGTTCGACGCGCTTGTGGGTCACGATGACTGCGGCGATGTTATCTGAAGTGGAAAGCGGCATGGTTCTTATTGTGGCACATTGTGAGGTTTGCCCTACAACGGCACAAACAGTGAGATCAGGTTGAGTGAGGATAGGGCGGGCTTACCCCGTTTGTGCGTTGTTTTAGCTTAGCCCTAGCTAATTTGCTTCTTATCGCAATAAGATTCATTTTCATGACTAAGGAAACTTTTCGCATGTCACGACGCGGCTTCATTCGCACTGTTGCCGCTTCCGTGGCCGCATTGGCACTTTCTGGCAGCCTCGTTGCATGTTCGACGGACTCCGCTAACACTTCCACCACTACCAGCGCCTCCGATAGCGCGCTGACAGTATTTGCTACCACTGGCTACATTGGCGACGCCGTGAGGAACATCGCCCCTGATGCCGACGTAACCATCATGGTGGGTCCTGGCGGCGATCCGCACACCTATCAGCCCACTACGCAGGACATTTCTAAGATTGAATCCTCTGATGTGGTGTTGTGGTCTGGTCTGCACATGGAGGCCAAGATGCTGGATCAGCTCAAGGCGCAGGGGGATCGTCAGGCGGCAGTTGCGGAGGCGATCCCAGAGGATAAGCGTTTGGATTGGCCAGAGCCGAGCGATAATGGCGAGAAGTTGTATGACCCCCACGTGTGGAATTCCACGGAGAACTGGAAGTACGTGGTGGATGCGATTGTGAAGAAGCTGTCTGAGGTAGATAAGGACAACGCTGCTACCTATAAGGACAATGCTGAGAAGTATAAGAAGGAGATCGACGAGACTGCTGCGTATGTGAAGAAGCAGATCGATCAGATTCCGGAGCAGAAGCGTATTTTGATCACTGGTCATGATGCGTTTAGCTACTTTGGCAAGCAGTTTGGTGTGGAGATTCACGCTACGGACTTTGTGACGTCCGAGTCGGAGATGTCGCCAGCTGAGCTTGCTGAGTTGGGCAAGTTCATTGCTGAGAAGAAGATCCCTACGATTTTCCAGGACAATTTGGCTAATCCGCAGGCTATTAACTCTTTGAAGGAGACTGTGAAGGCTAAGGGGTGGAATGTGGAGATTTCCGATAAGGAGCTGTACGCGGATTCCTTGGGTGAATCTGCGCCAACCGACACCTACCTTGGTGTTTTGAAGTACAACGCTGATGCTATCCGCGAGGCTTTGACTAAGTAATTAGCTAATTTTCTCGACCGCGCTACAACACGTTAATGTGCATGGAATGAGGTCCCGTGTGCATGTTTTCGGTGTAGCGCGGTTCTTGCCGCACATCTGACTATTTTTTAAGAGGCGTTATGTCTGTCCCTTTGCACGCGCTGCCAACTGCTTTGGTGATGCGCAATGTGTCTGCGCGTTATGGTTCTACTGTTGCGGTGGAACGCGCTAGTGTTGTGGTTCCTGCTGGCACGGTGATGGGGTTTATTGGCCCTAATGGTGCGGGTAAGTCTTCGTTGATTAAGGCTGCGATTGATTTGATTGATCGTGATGGTGAGGTGGAGTTTTTCGGCGAGAGTTTGGCTGCGTGTCGTAACAGGGTGGGCTATATGCCGCAGAGCGCGGATGTGGATTGGGATTATCCGATTACGGTTCGCCAGGTGGTGCAGATGGGGCTGTTTCCACGGTTGGGGTGGTTTAAGCGGTTGTCGGGGGAGCATAAGGAGCTTGTCGACGCTTCCCTCGCGCGTGTTGGTATCGCTGATTTGGCTAAGCGTCATATTTCTGAGTTGTCGGGTGGGCAGCGTCGTCGTGTGTTTGTGGCGCGTATTCTTGCCCAGCAGCCGGATATTTATTTGTTGGATGAGCCGTTTGCTGGTGTGGATGCTGCCAGCGAGAAGGTGATTCGTGGTGTGCTGCATGAGCTACGGGATGCGGGTAAGTCGGTGGTGATTGTGCACCATGATTTGTCTACGGTGGCGGAGTTGTGCGATCACGTGACGATTATTAATCGTGAGATATTGGCTTCTGGTCCGGTGTCTGAGGTGTTTACTCGTGAGACGGTGAACAAGGCATTTGGTTTGGGGCTGCTATGAGCCTGATTGAGTTTTTGTCGGAGTTTTCTTTCCGTCGTGTGGTGCTGGGAACCATGTTGATTGGTTTGTGTTCGGGTGCCATGGGAACGTTTTTGTATTTGCGCAGGCAGTCGATGATGAGTGATGTGATTGGGCATTCTGCGACTCCTGGTGTGATGGGTTCGTTTTTGTTGTTTTCTACGGTTCCAGTGTTGGCGGGTTCGCAGTTGCTGGCGCAGTGGGGGATTGATGCGCGTTCGATGCCGGTGATTACGGTGGGGGCGTTGATTACGGGGTTGGCGTCGGCGTTGTTGGCGGACAAGGTTGCTGCGACGACGCGCATTGGTATTGATGCCACGATGGCTGTGATGTTGTCGCTGTTTTTGGGTGGCGGCCTGATTTTGCTGCAGATCATTCAGCGGGGGCGTTATAAGGGTAAGGGAGGCATTGATGAGTTGATGTTCGGTAATGCTGCCACGCTGACTAATTTGGATGTGCGCACGCTGGCTGTGGTGTCGGTGGTGATTTTGGCTGTGATTGTGGCCTTGTGGCGACCGTTTACGTTGTTGGTGTTTGATCCGGTGTTGGCGCGGATGTCGGGGATGCCGCGGTGGATTAATGGTGTGCTGTTTGTGATTATCACGCTGGGCATGGTGATTGGTGTGAAGGCGGTGGGCCTGATCTTGATGATTGCGTTTGCTGTGTTCCCGCCGGCTGCCGCGCGTCAGTGGTCGCGTACGGCGCTGCAGATGGTGGTTGCTTCGGCGCTGATTGGTGGGGCGTCGGCGGTGTTGGGCACGTATATTTCGATTTCGGTGGGTAAGGTACCCACGGGCCCGGTGATTGTGCTGGTGTTGGCTGCGATTGTGCTGGTGTCGATGGTGCTTTCGCCGCGTAGGAGTGGGGTGTCGGCATGACGTTTGCGATGTCTGTTTCGTTGTTGGCGCTGGTTGTGGCGCTTACCGCTGCGATTCCTGGGGTGGTGTTGGTGTTGCGTCGACAAGCAATGCTTTCCGACGCCCTCTCCCACGCCGTTTTGCCGGGCATTGCGGTGGGCGCGTTGTGGACTACTAACCCGAATTCGCCGATTTTGCTGATCGGTGCGACGTTGAGTGGTGTGCTGGTCATGGCGCTTACGGAGTGGGTGCGTGGCCGCAAGCGGGTGACTGAGGATAGCGCTACGGGCCTGATTTTCCCCGCGTTTTTCGCTATCGGTGTGATTCTGATTTCCACGAAGTTTAATCGCTCGTCGATTTCTGAACACACGGTGCTCGTGGGCGATCTCAACATTTCTGCCATGCAGCATCTGGTGGTGGGAACCATTGATTTTGGTCCGAAGAGTGCGTGGACGATTGGTGCGGTGGGTTTGTTCACGTTAGCCCTGTTGTTGGTGGCTAAGCGGCCGCTGGCGATTTCGACGTTCGACCCCGTTTTTGCGCGCACGGTGGGTATTCGCACACGCTTGATTAACTACCTGGTGATGACGATGGTGTCGCTGACCATCGTGGTGGTCTTCGACGCTGCTGGCGCGGTGTTGGCTGTTGCACTGATGATCGTGCCGGCTGCTACCGCATTGATGATCGCTTCTTCGGAAGGTGCCATGCTGTTGGTCACGTTGGTTGTTGCTGCGGTGAGTTCCCAGGCGGGGTTCTGGGTGGCGTATCGTCTCGACGCGGCGACCTCGCCGACGATGGCGTTTGTCGACGGCCTCATCTTCCTCGCGGTGTGGGTTATTATTCGTGCGCGTCGCCGGCTGCAGCATTAATAACTGCAGTTCTGCTAACTATGGCGGGTATCTAAGTGCGCGCTTCCTAGTGCACATGACAATCGTTGCCTATAGTGGCGGTTATGGCACATCGACTAATCCGTACCGCAATCGCAGCTGTGGCTGCCACAGGTCTTGTGGCAGCAGCCGGCTGCTCCACCACCGACTCCGGCACCAGCGCTTCCGGAACTTCGAGCGCCGCCAAGAGCGATACTCTTAAAATCTTTGCTACCACCAGCTACATCGGCGACGCAGTAAAGAACATCGCCCCTGATGCAGACCTCACCGTCATGGTGGGCCCTGGTGGCGATCCGCACACCTACCAGCCATCCACCGCTGACCTTGAGGCAATGCAAAACGCCGATGCTGTTATCTGGTCGGGCCTTGGCATGGAAGCCAACATGATTGACCAGCTTCGCGGGCTTGGCGATAAACAAATCGCCGTAGCCGAGCAGCTCCCTGAGTCCCAGCTGTTGCCATGGGTTGAAGAAGACGAGCACGACCATGAGCACGAGGACACCCACGGCCACCACCATGAGTCGCAGTGGGATCCTCACGTATGGAACTCCACCGACAACTGGAAGCTCGTTGTTGATCAGATCGTTAAGAAGCTCTCTGCTGCTGATTCTGCTAACGCTGACACCTACAAGGCCAATGGTGAGAAGTACAACAAGCAGATCGACGAGGCCAACGCTTATGTTCAGGCCAAGATTGACACGATTCCGCAGGATCAGCGCACCCTCGTTTCGGGTCACGACGCTTTCCGTTACTTTGGCAAGCAGTTCGGCCTAGAGGTAAAAGCCACCGACTTTGTCACCTCTGACGCTGAGCGTTCTGCAAGCGAGCTTGAGGATTTGGCTACCTTCATCGTGGAACACCACGTCCCAGTGATCTTCCAGGACGCTTCTGCTAACCCACAGGCTGTGAAGTCCCTAGAGGAGAACGTGGCTAAGAAGGGTGGCAAGGTCAAGGTTGTGGATAAGGAGCTCTATAGTGACTCCCTTGGTGCCGACGCCCCTGCTGATACCTACATCGGTGCCCTGAAGTACAACGCGGATACCATCGCGGAGGCTTTCTCTTCGACCCGCTAGGTTGCACCGCGAGGTCGCTAAAAAATCGGTCCGGTGGACTGGGATATCTCACTAAGAGATTGTGTCCAGATCACCGGATCTTTTTCTGCTTTCTAGCGCCAGCAAGTACTACATTCTGGCTTGCAGTCTGCGTACGTGCTCGGCTGCTTCTTTTCCTTCGTAGGCTTCTACGATGTCGGCTACTGGTCCGGCTTGGCGGATGGTGCCGTGGTCGACCCAGAGTGCGGAGTCGCATAGTTGTACGAGGAAGTCGTTGGAGTGGGAGGCGAATACGAGGATGCCGGAGCGTTTGACGAGGTCGGATAGGCGTTCGCGTGCTTTTGCCATGAAGGCGGCGTCGACGGCTCCGATGCCTTCGTCGAGAAGCAGGATTTCAGGTTCGATGGAGGTGACTACTCCAAGAGCGAGGCGGATGCGCATGCCGGTGGAGTAGGTGCGTAGTGGCATGGAGAGGTAGTCGCCGAGTTCGGTAAAATCGGCGATCTCGTCCATTTTTTGTTTCATTTGTTTGCGGGTTTGGCCGAGGAAGAGCCCGCGGATGACGATGTTTTCGTATCCAGAGATTTCGGGGTCCATGCCTACGCCGAGGTCGAACACGGGGGCGACGCGACCGCGGACGTGTGCGGAGCCGCGGGTGGGTTCGTAGATTCCGGAGAGAAGTCGCAGGAGTGTGGATTTGCCGGCACCGTTGTGGCCGACGAGTCCGATGCGGTCGCCTTCGCGCAGGTGCAGGTTGACGTCGCGAAGCGCTTCGACGACAACGGTGTTGTCTTTGTTGCGTCCGATTGCGCCGCCGGCTGCCCCGAGGAATGCTTTTTTCATGGAGCGGGATTTGGCGTCGAAGATGGGGAAGTCAACGCAGGCGTTATAGGTGTCGATGGATACCATGGTGAGTTCTTCTCCTTCTTAAACCCAGTAGCTGACGCGGAATCGCCATTGGCGCATGGCGAGCATGGCGATGAAAAGCCCGATGACAGTGCAGCAGCCCACGACGATCCAGTTCAGTGGGTGGATGGGGGCGCCGATCAAGGGGGCGCGGATGACTTCCATGTAGTGGTACAGGGGGTTGACCATGGCCAGTTTGGCGCGTTCGGAGACAGCTCCGCCTTGAGAGTAGAGCGTTTCGGTGGTCCACACGATGGGTGTGACGTAGAACAGGAGTTGGGTGAGTGCTTCGAGCAGTGGCGAGAAATCGCGGTAGCGGGTGGCTACGATGCCGAAGAACATGGTGACCCATACGCCGTTGGCGATCAGCAGGGCGAGGGCGGGGATTCCGAGGAGGATGTCCCAGCCGAGCGGCCGTGGGAAGATTGCCATGAGGATGACCCAGATCACCATGTTGTGCATGAGGAAGAGGGTTTGTTTCCAGACCAAGCGGTAGACGTGGACGGAGAGCGCGGAGGGCAGCTGTTTGATCAGGCCTTCGTTGGCGATGAAGACTTCGGAGCCTTCTTTAATGCATCCCGCGATGAAGTTCCACATGATTAATCCCACAGTGACGTGGGGGAGGAATTGGGCGACGGGGATCTTGAAGAGCACGGAGTACAGCAGGCCGAGGGCGAGTGCCATCACACCGGTGGCGATGGTGATCCATAAGGGGCCGAGCACGGAGCGACGGTAGCGCTGCTTGATGTCTTGCCAACCTAGTTGGAGCCAGAGTTCCCGCTGGGAGAAGCCCCGAACGAGGTCTGCCCAGGCGGCTGCGAGTGTCTTGGATTGCGACGGCTCGTCAGTGGTGGTGTCCGTGTTGGTAATACGGGCTACCATCTCTTCGAGTGTCTCGTTGTTATGACGTTCAGCTTGTTCCTGCACAAATGTTAAGCCTAGCTGGCTTTGTGCAGGGATTGAATCTGACAGGCATACTAACTAGGTTCAATTATCAAAAGTAGAGGGAGTTGAGTGATGGCGTTTGATGTGGCGCGCGTCCGTGGTGCGTACACCTCTATTACCGGTGGGTGGACGTATATGAATGCTCAGCAGCAGGCTCAGACCCCTGAGCGGGTGGCTGCTGCTGTGGCGCGTGGCTTTCGTAATTCGCCGATTGTGGAGGATGTGGAGCCGGTTTTTGGTTCTCATGCGCGGGAGCGACATGCTGGGCTTTTTGCTTCTGATGGGTATGAGCGTTCGGCGCGGGTGGCTATTGCGGATTTGACGGGCACTTCGGCTGATGCGGTGATCCTTGGCCCTAATTTGGAGGTGCTGTTTTCTCAGTTTGCGGCGGCGGTGTGGCCGTTGGTGCGTCGTGGTTCGTCGGTGGTGATGGCGCATGGTTGTTCGCCGGCGATGACGGTGGGCGCAAAGACGCGGTGGGCGCAGCCGGATTTGGGTACGGGGGAGATTCCGGCGTGGCAGTTCGGTTCGCTTGTCGACGGCGCCACGCGCCTCGTGGCCCTTCGCGCCGCGGATCCCCAGGTGGGCACGATTAATCCCGTTCGGGAGATCTCTGAGTACGTTCATGGGGCTTCTCGCGCATGGCTGTTTGTCGACGCCTCCTCCTTGGCCGGTCATCGTCTCATCACGATGGAGGCATTGGGTGCCGACATCGTGGCTCTCGATTGCTCTGCCTTCGGTGGCCCCCAGGTTGCTGCGCTGGCTTTCCGCGATGCCGCGATGTTCCCGCGTCTCGACGCCGACCTGCTGAACAGCAGTGTTGCGCCGGGTCTGGCTGCTGGTGTGTCGGCTGCGGTGGATCACATTGCGGATTTGGATGAGTCGGTGCGTGGTACGCGTCGTAACCGTCTTGTGGATAGCATCGAGTCGGCTGGCCTTTATTTGGGCCGCTTGGGCACTTACTTGGCGGATTCTTTGGATTCGTTGCCTAAGACGCACGTGTTTGGTGTGACGGGAGAGGCTGCCGCGGGTTCAGACGCCGACCGCATCCCCCATGTGACGTTCTGCATCGATGGCGTGCCCGCTGATCTGATCTATCACCGTTTGTTGAGCAACCGCATCGTGGGCGCGTTGTCTACCTCCTCGCCGCTACTGGATGCCATGGGTGCCGAGGACACCCACGGCACCATCAGTTTGGCGCTGGCACCGTTTAACACCACTCACGACGTGGACCAGCTGATGCGAGTGGTGGCGAGCTTCGCCTAAACCTCGAGGACGAGCTTTCCGGTTACCTCCCCATTTTTGAGCATCTCATGGGCCCGCTGGGCCTGCTCTAGGGGGAGTGTGGCATGGATGTGGTGCCGGATGGTGCCGTCGGCAAGCAGTGGCCACACGTTCTCGACTGTCGACGCCACAATGCGTGCCTTGTCCGCGCGGTCGCGGGCGCGCAACGCCGTCGCAGAGATCGTACCGCGCTTGCTCAGCAGCCGCCCAATGTTCAGCTCGCCCTTCACACCGCCTTGCATTCCGATGGTCACCTGGTGGCCATCCATCGCCAGTGCCCGCACGTTTTGATCCAGATACTTCGCACCCATGATGTCCAAAATGCGATCACACTTATTCTTCAGGACCTCTGCGAAATCCTCCTCCCGATAATTAATCAGAATATCCGCACCCAACTCACGGCACGTTTCTAGCTTCTCCTTCGAACCCGCCGTCACCGCCACCGTGGCACCCACATGCTTAGCCAACTGGATAGCAAAGGTGCCGATCCCGCCCGCGCCGCCATGAATCAAAAACGTGTGCTCGGGCTCCAAACCAGTGAGCATCCCGATATTCGACCACACCGTGGCCGCAACCTCCACCACGGCCGCCGCCTCAGCGAAGCTGTAGCCCTCAGGGATCGGCATGAGCTGGCCCTCTGGCACCGCCACATACTCGGCGTACCCGCCGCCCGCCAGCAGACAAGCGACCTTGTCACCGACGCTGCGATTAGTGCTGCCTGCGTCGGCGATCACACCGGCGCACTCAAGCCCGATGATCTCCGATTCGCCAGGGGGAGGCGGGTAGTGGCCTGCGGCCTGCAACAGATCCGCACGGTTGACCCCGGCGGCTTTGACCTGAACGAGTACCTCGCCTGGTTGCAGGGTGGGTGTTGGTGCATCGTGGACTGCCAAGGTGGCGTCGTCTTGAACGTAAATTGCCCTCATACGCCCCCACTTTAAATAATTTCGGCAACTTCGGGTATAATTTTTCGCGTTGGATCCGAAACTTTGTTTTTTGGGTTCTCACAACTGGAGATGTGGCAGAGCGGCCGAATGCACTGGTCTTGAAAACCAGCGATGGGAAACCATCCCAGGGTTCAAATCCCTGCGTCTCCGCACAATAACCCCTAGCTCTTGTTGAACTGCTCCCCATTAGTTGGACTGAGAAATCAGTTACCTACTAGTGGGGAGCAGTTGTATGCGTGCACGTAGTTCGTTGTCGGCGGGACAGCGGGAAGAATTGGTGGCTCTTTTCGAGCAGGGTTATAGTTATTGGGCTGCAGCTCATCATGTTGGTGTTGGTGTTTACCCAGTCCGTGCTTTGTTTCGTCGGTTCTTGCTCCATGGCAAGCTATGTCTTGTGGAAAAGCCTTCAAAGCAGCAGTACTCTTTCGAAATCAAAAAGGAAGTTGTCCAACGCCATCTAGCTGGCGAGTCGAAGATGGATCTGGCCCGTGAGTTTGGTCTGTCGTCGGATCAAGTGGTCGGATATTGGTCGCGAAAATGGCGCAAAGGTGGTGATGACGCGTTAAAGCTGAAACCGAAGGGCAGGCCTAAAGGTTCAGCTAAGCCGAAGGTGCTTACTGAAGAAGATAAGCTGCGTCGCGAAAACGAACGGTTGCGGGCTGAAAATGCTTATTTAAAAAAATTGCGGGACTTGAGGAACCAGGGACACGCCTGAAAGCCCAGGCGATCGTCATCCTCAAGTCACAACACCGCTTGGCAGATCTCCTCGCGGCGGCAGATATGCCGCGGGCGACATTCTTCTACCATCAAAAGCGACTCGATAAGCCGGATAAACATGCTGCGGTAAAGCACGCAATCCTAGAAAGTTTCGAAGCCAACAAGCATCGCTACGGCTACCGGCGAGTGTTGCTGGACTTGCGCAACAAGGGCTGGGTGGTCAACCACAAACTCGTCTACAAGCTCATGCACCAGATGGGTCTTCGGGCTAAAATCCGTCAGCGCAGGCCCTATAATTCCTACACAGGAACTATCAGTCGCATTGCTGACAATAAGCTTGCCCGTAAATTCACTCCAGACAAGCCCAACATCGTCTTTGTCAGCGACGTTACCGAATTTAGGGTTGCAGGCCGCAAAGTGTATTTATCACCGGTAATGGATCTCTTCGACCGCTGTATTGTCGCTCACACCGTGGCTACATCACCGTCGATAGCATTCACGGCCGATTCCCTAACAAAGGCGATTGCAGCCTGTGCGCCGAAGCCTGGATGGATGATGCACACCGATCAAGGCTTCCAGTACCAGCATTCAACCTGGCGTAATCTAATCCACGACAACGGCGGTGTTCAGTCAATGTCGCGTAAAGCTAATTGTTACGACAACGCAGTAATGGAGAACTTCTTCGGACACTTAAAAACCGAGATGTACCACGGAGAAGTTTTTGGAACCGTCGAGGAATTCACCCAAGCTGTCGAAGACTACATCCAGTGGTATAACACCGAACGCATCCAACAACGACTCAAGGGCCTGACCCCGATGCACTACCGGAATCAGGCCCTTGAACCCCTAACCACCTAGAATTAAACCAGTCCAACTTTTGGGGGCTAGTTCATTGTGGCTAGGGGTTTTCTGCTGCGCTGGTTTTGCTGTTTTGCGCCTCCTGGCGGATTCTAGGTGTCGTTGCACCATTGGTTTTGGTTTCTAGGTAATGCTACCTGCTTGCCGAAGGGTTTCGGCCATGGCTTCGGCTGGGGTTTTCCATCCGAGTATTTTTTCGTGGTTTGTGGTTGTGGATATCGGCGATTATCTCAAGGTCTTGTTTGCTGTGGACTGATAGATCTGAGCTTTTGGGCAGGTTGCGGCGTAGCCGTCCGTTATTGTTTTCGTTGCTGCCGCGTTCCCAAGGGGAACCAGGATGGGCCAGATAGATTGGAATATCCGTGGCCATTGTGAAAGCTTTATGTCCTGCCATTTCGCTTCCTTGGTCCCAGGTGATCGAAGACCACATCGACTAATCTAGGCTTTGGACGGTGTCTTTAAGCGAGTCGAGAACCGACTGGGCATCATGACGCCCAGGTAGATGACCTAGAACGGTAAACCGTGTTGTGCGTTCTACCAGTGTGATAACGGCTGACTTGTTTTCTTTGCCCAAAATGAGATCCCCCCTTCCCAGTGGCCGGGTACAGCCCGGTCATTAGCTTCTGCTAGGCGCTGGTCAATGGAACAGAACTCATCAACAAAGCGTTTGCGGGGTGACTGCTCGCGCACGCTAGTGCGCGTACGGCGTTGAGTACGCCCACTGGGCAGTGAGAGTCCTAGGTCTTTAAGTCGGCCTTTTGGCTCAAGATAGAAAGCTTCATAGATTGTTTCGGCACTCACACGCATGTCCTCATCATCAGGAAAGTCAAGCCGGATTCGGCCTTGGATTTCTTCTGGTGACCATTGTGCCCGTAGCTTGTCGATAACCCAGTCACGCAGTCTAGGGTTAGCAAGCAATTTCCCAATTTGTGGCCGAGCTCTGCGCGCTACAGCTCGAATTTGTGCAGCTCCAGCATGATACGGGCCCTGTGGACTATGGTTTCGACGCAGCTTTCTACTAATCGTGGAATGGCAGCGCCCAAGCCGACGGGCAATCTCGCGGATCGAGACCCCTTCGCGTCGCCAGTCAGCAATATGAATGCGCTCGTCATGGTCGAGATATCGCTTATTAATCTTCTTATACGGATCGACACCAGAAGCTAGTTTCGGTAACGGTTGCATCGCTTCGGCTGGGCGCATATTCAGCTTGTGTAAACGTTTCATGAGCTTGTTATACACACCGGCAGCCGGACCAGAAGGGACAAATACCTGACTGCGAGTCTGTGCTGATGGGACCACCCCCCTTTGTCAAAATCCCACGCCTTACGGAAACTGATACCACAAGCTACAGCAGCATCACGAGTCGACAAGCTCGCTAGCCGCAGACGCAGGAAAATAACGCGTTGCTCGGTGGCATTAATCCGCCGCTGCTGCTGACTGACCGGCACACACAAACCTAGCTTGCACGCCTGACGGCGCAACACTGGATCAAAGACACCAACCTGACGCGCCGCGGTATGCACACGCACACCCTTACTCACCAGTTCGATGCCCGCCGCAAGAGCCTGAGTATCATGACCACGCGGACTATATGGAATCAACTGCTCACAATGGGCAAAGAAATACGCATGCTGGTAATTACACCCAACCTCTTGCACCGCTGCGCGCAGATTCAAGCCACCGGCAATTAACCGCCGCAACTGCTTCTTATCCGACTCCGATAACGACACAAAAGTGCCCTGCGGACGCTGCGCCATAACAACACCTCCGTACTAGAAGTGGTGCAACGACGCCTAGAATCCGCCTCCTCGAACTCAAGAACACGAAAACCGCAGAACGCGATTTTTCCGCCAAAATGCCGACCTTGGGTTTTCGAAGTCTTGAACTCAAGTTCTCGGATTCGCAGCGGCGCCAGCAGCGGCGCAAACGCTCTCCTAGGCGAAGCTCGCGTCCCATGCGGCTAGCAGGCGGTCGCTTTCTTCTTCGTTAGTTACGGTGATGCGAACTCCTTCGGGGAAGGCGCGCACGAGGACGTCGTGACCTGCGAGTTTTTCGGCGATTTCGAAGGGGGTTTCGCTGCGGGATTCGGCGGGGATCCACACGAAGTTTGCTTGCGAGTGTGCGGCACCGATGTGGTCGGCGACACGGTCGCGTACGGCTACTACTTCTTCGGTGTGTTCCATGAGTTCGTCGAGGTTGTGCAGTGATGCGAGTGCGCCGGCTTGGCCGACGGCATTGACCCCGAAGGGGAGGGCGACTTTGTTGAGGGCGTCGATAAGCTCGTGTGGTCCGAAGGCGTAGCCCACGCGGACGCCGGCGAGTCCGAATGCTTTGGAGAAGGTGCGCAGGCCCACGAGGTTGGGGAATTCGCTGAGGATTTCGGTGGCGAAGATGGTGTCTTCGTCGCGGACGTATTCGGTGTAGGCCTCGTCGAGCGCTACGACGACATCCGCTGGTACTTTCGCCATGAATTCCAAAAACGCTTCTCGACGCACCACTGTGCCCGAAGGGTTATTCGGATTGCACACGAACACCAGCTTTGTGTTGGGGGTGATCGCTGCGGCCATCGCATCGAGATCATTAAATCCGTCGCTGGTCAGCGGCACTGCCACCGGTGTTGCGCCCACTACCTGCACGAATATGGGGTATGCCTCGAAGCTGCGCCACGGGAACACCACCTCATCTCCTGGGGTGCAGGCGATCTGCACTAACTGCTGGCACAACGCCGAGGAACCACAGCCCACAGCGATCTGCTCTGCTGGGACGCCGAGATGCTCCGAAAGTGCACCGCGTAATTCAATAACACCCATGTCTGGGTAGCGATTCGCGCCAGCTGCGGCCTCCGCCATTGCCTGGGCTGCGGATGGCAGCGGACGATGAGTGACCTCGTTACTGGATAATTTGAGGGCGTGGTCGTTGCGTTTGCCAGGAACGTATGTCGGGATCTGGGAAAGGTCTTTGCGGATCATGCCAGCAATTGTAGACCCTGCGCCGCATGGATAGGGGGCACTGCCTCGTGTTTTGTGCCAGCCGATGATGTTGGATAAGATGAGTTACGATTCTTTTTAGGATCGCTGGAGACGTGCCAGAGCGGCCGAATGGGGCTCCCTGCTAAGGAGTTGACTTGTTTGCGCAGGTCCGGAGGTTCAAATCCTCTCGTCTCCGCTCACTTTCACTTCGGTGGGAGCGTTTCACCGGGCCTGGTGAAACTTGCGCCCGTAGCTCAACGGATAGAGCATCTGACTACGGATCAGAAGGTTGGGGGTTCGAATCCCTCCGGGCGCACAAGTAAAACCCCAGCTCATAGCATGTTTGAGCTGGGGTTTCTTTGTGCTTGCGGTGCGCTGGCGCCCCTTTTCCCGCCTCCTCGAACTCAAGAACACAAAAACCGCAGGACGCGATTTTTTCGCCGAAATGCCTACCTTGGGTTTTCGTATTCTCGGATTCGTGTTCTTGGATTCGAGCTGGTGCACGCCCCACCCCGCACTCCAACATGGAGGGTGAGTAAAAGTCGGCTTATGTTACCAATTGTTCCCGTTTATGGGGGTAGCCATGGGCGAATCTTTGCATACAAAGTGCCTAGTGATCTCCTTTTTGGTGAGAGTGATCGCATTCATAAGGGGGTAGACGAAGACAAAAACCACGCGTTTCGGGGGTGATAGTTGTATTTTGTTCGTGTAGGCGAACCTTGGAGTTTGCGCGCCCCTCTTATTTTCTATTGAAGGATTTCTTTTGTGAGTACACCGATTACACATGAGTCTTCGTCTCATGCTCTTGCTGAGGATGCAGAGGTCCAGGGGAAGAATGAGAATCGCCGGCAGTTTACTGGTTTGTTTGTTGGTTTGATTCTTGCCGTTTTGATTTATTTGGTGTTCCCTGAGTCGTCTGTGGAGATGGTTCAGGGCGTGGATCCGGATGGGAATTATAGCTATAACGCGTTGCGTATTACTGCTGCTATTGCGGTGTTGATGGGTGCGTGGTGGATGACGGAGGCTATTCCGTTGGCCGCGACGGCGTTGGTGCCGTTGGTGGCGTTTCCTGTTCTTCAGGTGATTCCGTTTGCGAAGATTTCTGCGCCTTATGCGTCGCCGACGATTTTCCTTTTTATGGGTGGTTTTATTTTGGCGTTGGGTATGCAGCGTTGGAATTTGCATCGTCGTTTGGCGTTGAGTGTGGTGTTGTTGGTTGGTACGAAGCCTAAGCAGTTGATTGCTGGGTTTATGCTGGCTACGGGCTTTTTGTCGATGTGGGTGTCGAATACTGCGACGGCTGTTGTGATGCTTCCGATTGGTATTTCGGTGTTGCAGTTGACTGCTGAGTCGGTGGGTGGCATGAAGGCGCAGAAGAAGTTTGCGACTGCGTTGATGTTGGCGATTGCGTATTCGGCGTCGATTGGTTCTTTGGGCACGATTATTGGTACGCCTCCTAATGCGTTGATGGTGGCGTATATGGCGGAGAATCATGACATCCACATTGGTTTTGGTACGTGGATGCTGGTTGGTGTGCCGTTGGCGATTGTTTATATGGCGATTGCTTGGTTGGTGTTGGTGTCTGTGTTTAAGCCTGAGGTGGATTCGATTCCTGGTGGCCGCGAGATGATTAAGGCGGAGTTGGCCAAGATGGGGTCGATGAAGTTCGGTGAGGCTGCTACAGCGGTGATTTTTACGGGTGCGGCGTTGTCGTGGGTGTTTGTTCCATTGCTTATCGACGTTTTCCAGTGGAAGGTTGAGATTGCGGATGCGGCGATTGGTCTGATCGCTTCGATGTTGTTGTTCATGATCCCTGCGGATCGTAAGGCTGGTGTGCGTTTGATGGACTGGAAGACGGCGAACGAGTTGCCGTGGGATGTCCTCTTGCTGTTCGGCGGCGGTTTGGCATTGTCTAAGATGTTCTCTGATTCTGGCCTGTCCTTGTGGATTGGTGAGATCGCGAAGGGCCTGGACTCGTTGTCGCTGATCCTGTTGATCGCTGCGATTGCGGCGCTGGTTTTGCTGCTCACGGAGTTCACATCGAATACTGCGACGGCTGCGACGTTCTTGCCGATCATGGCCGGTGTGGCAGTGGGGATCGGCCTGAACGCCAATGGCGACCAGAACATCTTGTTGCTGACCATCCCAGTGGCACTGTCGGCTACCTGTGCGTTCATGCTGCCGGTTGCGACGCCTCCGAACGCGATCGCTTACGGCTCCGGCCACGTGCGCATTGGCGACATGGTCAAGGGCGGCGTGTGGCTCAACCTGATCGGCGTGGTGCTCGTAACCCTTGCGACATACTTCCTGGCCATCCCAGTATTTAACATCGTCCTCTAGGGCGCTGAACTGCCGATTTGCCAGTTCTTGTTGTGACAGTGTAGTGTTCTAACACGTTGCACCGCAACAACAAGCTGCGCCCGTAGCTCAACGGATAGAGCATCTGACTACGGATCAGAAGGTTGGGGGTTCGAATCCCTCCGGGCGCACAAGTAAAACCCCAGCTCACAGCATGTTTGAGCTGGGGTTTCTTCATGGTGTGTGGGTTGTCTGACTGTTGGCTGTTGTTGCAGGTGGTTGGTGCTCGTACCGAACGCATACCGAACATAGGCCGAACAGAAACCGAACAAGAGTCGAACGGGCACCGAACGGGGTAATTCCCATAGATCAGTTTCTGCGTCCCTTGTAGGTAAGATGATCACTTATGGGTGAACTCGACACAGCTGACCGTTTGTTAGAAAAAGAGCAAAGAAGCATTTGCTCTGGCTGTGGAGCTTTATAACCGACCCACCTTGAAGTATCACGCTGAAAGTTGCTCGATCTTCCTTTGTAATGCATGGGAGCTCATACTTAAGTCGTACATCATACGCAAGTACGGAATTGACGAAATTTACTACGACGACGGCGATAAGACAATCGCCTTGACTGACTGCCTCAAGAAAGTGTTTACGAATGACAAAGACCCGTTACGCATCAACATGGCCGAGTTAATTCGCTAATACGCACTTCATTACCGATGAATACGAGATTTTTTACGGACCGTTTCTTCAAATGTCTGTTAACAACTATGCAGACAAGCTGTTTGAGCTCCACGGACAGTCGGTAAGTGACCTAATCCCAGAAAATCACTTGACTCTTGCGGTGAAGCGGGGAGCTATTGAACCGGAAGTAATTCGTGCAAAGTACGAGCCTCATGTAGCGAAGAAGCTACTATCGCTGAGCAAACAGGCATCTGACGCTGCTGGAGACGGTAATTCCGGCAGAGTGGCTGCGATCTATGAAACCAATTTCCGTCTCGTAAAAAAGGCAAGGGATGCGGATCTGAATGTCTACGTCTCGGCTGACGCGGAGGATGGCATAACGATTGTCAAGGACATTCGAGATAGCTCAAGCTACTACCCATTCACTGCTAATGGTTGCATCGAAGAAGTGAACAAACGTCTGAAGAAAGCAAAAGTGCAGATCCAGTTTCGTGATTCGAAGAAAAACAAATTCACATCGCATGACTTTCAGCTGTTTATCAAAGCGTACGCGATGAAGGGAGATCCGCGTTTTAGTCATGATCGCAAAGCAAGTAACGAGGTGAATCCGTCGTGGACGTACTCGCAGCAAGCGATCAAGCACATCGCTGATGAACTAATCAAGGATCCAGAAAAGTGCTTGGATCGATTGAAATTTGCTGTATCTAAGAAAAATAATTAGACACCAACCCTCGGAGCAAAGGATTCTCAGGCCGAAGCCCTACTCCCATTCGGGAACCCAGCTTTATCCTTCTCGGGTTAGTGTCTTGCCCCAGAGACTACAGGCATATGCTCGTGTACACAACCGTATAAGTGTTCCGAAAGTGTGTTTTTAATGCTCAAGCTAAAGAAATTTATCCATGAAAAACCTTGCAATTATTGTCCTAATGCGGTGTAAAGTGGACGCCAGCTAACCAATCACCTTAAACTGAGCCCGCCTGCGCTCCGCCTCTGACGCCTCATGAACTGTAGACGCTTCCTCGGCGCGTTTCCTCTCACTTTCCATATGCGCTTCCATCGCGCCGGGAATGGCATCAAGGCCTTCTTCCCAGAGATGCGCATAGATATCCAGGGTCATCGCAGCACTGGAGTGGCCGAGCATAAGTTGTACTGTTTTCACATCAGCACCGGCTGCAATGGCGATGGATGCAGCAGTGTGGCGCAGCTCGTAGGCGTCGAGGTCACCAATCCCAGTCCAGATGCACAGGTTTTTCCACACCACCCTCCATCGGGCGGTAGTCCAGACTTTTCCGCGTTCGTCAGGGATCAGCCAATCATCAGGATCTTTGCCTTGAGCGTTGCGGTCGAGCAGCAAGAGGATTTCGCCCCCGATGGGGACGTCGCGGTGGTTTCGTGTTTTTGTTGAGTCTTCACGGCCTAAGTCATCAACGTCACGGCGGATCATGAGACGACCGCGTACTGGGTCCAGATCTTTGACTTTGAGCCCTTTTGCTTCTCCAGGTCTTAGACCGGTCATGATGAGGACGCGTAGGAGGAGTTTTGCTTGTTCGGTGGGTGCTTGTCTGATGAGTTCGTCGACTTCTGTGATTTTGAGGTAGCGGCGTTCTGATTTCTTTTGTTTTGGCAGGTCGCCGGTTTTGGTGGGGTTGTGGTGGATGACTCCGAGTTCCACTGCGAGGTCGAGGATTCCATGAATGATAAGGCCGACTTTACGCATGGCTGATTCGCTGAGTGCTCGCGGCGGTTGGCTGGCTGGCACGCCTTTCATTGTTGAAAGTGTGGGGATCCAAGCGTTGATGACTGAGCGTTGAATGTGTGCACAGGGGGTTTGTCCCCATTGTGGCCGGATGTGGACGTTCCAATAGCTGAGGTAGTCGCGTTTGGTTTTGTCTGAGATGTTTCCTTTTGATGCGATCCAGGGTTCCCATAGGTCGGAGAGTGTGACGTCTGCTTTGTCTTTGGTGATCCAGGTGCCGTCGGCTTGTCCGACTTCGGCGCGTGCTGCCCAGAGTTCTGCTTCGTCGCGGGTCTCGAGAGGGTGTCAGGTGTTTTGTGTGTGAGGCTCTGATCCAGAAGGAGTTTCACTGATAATGACTACCGTATCACCGAGGAAAGGTCATGACCCGAACAGGGTCAACGAGATCAGCGCTAAGCTGATGGAAAATCCGGAAATCGCCGAACTGATCGGCGAGTTGTCGACTTCCACCGATGATGCCAGCGACCTGGTCAAAGGTCTTTTGCAGGCATCGATCAACGCTGGTCTGCAGGCTGAAATGGACGCGCATCTAGGATACGCGCACTCTGATCGTACGGCGAAAGCCCAGCTGGGCACCCCGGATGGTGGCAATCACCGCAACGGGTCGTACACCAAAACCGTCAACTCTGGCTACGGCACCTTTGATGTGACTATGCCCCGGGATCGAGCTGGCACGTTTACGCCGCGGATGCTGCCTAAAGGCACCCGCCGTCTGACGGAGCTTGATGACATGATCATCTCCCTGTACGCCGGTGGGATGACCGTGCGCGATATTTGCCACCACCTCGCCACCACCCTCGGGGTGGATATGAGCCCAGATACGATCAGCACCATTACCGACGCGGTGTTAGAAGAGGTCATGATCTGGCAAAACCGCCAGCTCGACGAGTTCTACCCAGTGATCTTCCTCGACGCGCTGCGAGTGAAGATCCGCGATGGCCACCGCGTGGTCAACAAGGCCTGTTATATGGCGGTAGGCGTCGACATGGACGGCATCAAGCACATCCTGGGATTGTGGATCGCAGACAATGAAGGCGCCAGTTTTTGGGCATCCGTGTGCGCTGACCTTGCCAACCGTGGGGTCCAAGACGTGTTCATCGTCTGCTGCGACGGGCTCAAAGGCCTGCCGGAAGCCGTGGAGGCAACCTGGCCGAATTCCATGGTGCAGACCTGTATCGTGCACCTGATCCGGGCGGCCAACAGGTGGGTGTCCTACCAAGACCGCAAACCCGTATCAAGTGCGCTACGGGAGGTCTACACCGCACCGACCGAGGACACCGCCCGCGCCGCCCTGGACGCATTCGAGGCCAGTGAACTGGGCCGTAAATACCCGCAATCGGTCAAAGTCTGGCGCGACGCCTGGGACCGGTTTGTGCCATTTTTGCAGTTCCCGCCTGCGGCACGGCGGGTACTCTACACCACGAATTCGATCGAATCGCTGAATGCTGAGCTGCGGAAAGCCACCCGCAACCGCGGCCAGTTCCCGAACGATACCGCGGCGCTGAAAACGCTGTGGCTGATGATCTGCAACATCGAGGACAAGCGCGCTGCCCAGCGAGCGAAGAAAGCCAAGCGCGAGATCGAATGCAACGGCTATATTGAAGGAGCGAAAGCCACCGGGTGGAAACAAGCCATCAACCAACTAGCCGTGGCTTACCCCGACCGATTCGCGGACTACTTGTAAACCAAGCCCCCCGCACACAAACAATCGGACACTCTCGGTCTCGAATGTTTTTGTTGCTTCGCGCCCGTTCTCAATCCAGACGGCTTGCCAGCGCTTGCCGACGCCCCATCGTGCTGATCGCACCTTTTTAATACGTGAGGTTTGATCTGGGTTTTTCTTCATCCAGATATCACGGACATATGCCATGAGGTAGGCTTCTTCCTTGTCAGGGCGGACTCGTCTCCTATGCGGGAAGAGTTCACCTGTGTTGGCTCCCTTTCACGTCCTTCCGCCAAGATGACCGTGGAAGGGAGTTTTCTAGTTTTTCGGAAATTCCGAATAGTGCACGTTCGATAGAACTGGGGTGTTCTACGAGGTTATGCGATTCTCCTGTGTAAGAAGTCAGCATGGGACTCGATGTCTGATTCTTTCAGGAGCTTGATACCTAGATCCTCCCAGCGTCTCGTAAGTACACGGAACTGTTCTTTGTGCTTGTTGTGTGGGTTATTCCGAAGGACTGCAACAACATCGACGTTCTCGTTGATGCTTACAGCATCGTCATTGAAGAGAAGTTGGCCTCCTTTTTCCCTTAATCGAGCAACTTTGAGTTCCCAGGCTTCGGCACGCTCGAAGGATTGCTGATCAGTGATATTGAAGGCTTGGTTAAGCTCGTAAACTTTTTCGTTATTGAGGACTGCCACGTTGAGACCAAACGAATAGGCAGAGGTTTCTACGTGTGGATCAATTTTCGTGATTTCCGACAGCACTGGGTCATTGGTGTATGCAGTTCGGATCCTTTTCCTGATTTGTGAAACCGTGGTGCGAGTTTCTCGGATAGGTTCGACTCCAATGAATACCTCGAACGCTAATTCCGTAGCATGGTCGAGGTTATTAGCGTCTATGACTCGGGCTTGATCGACTCGTATGAGGTTATTCCAGTGCTGGTTGAGCAGGGAAAGACGGCTCGGCAGGTGAAATGATTCACTGATCTCCAATGAGGGCTGTGCAATTGCGTGATCTTCCACGTGCTGCATGAGTACCTTAAGCGAACGCTCGATGGCTCCTACGTTGTCGTGAGAGTTGAAAACAGATTTCACATTGCAGAAGTGAGTTTTGAATCGTGCAGTGAGCCGATCATAGACGATTACGCCGACACCAATTGAGGTCACACTCATAGGTCGGGGGACTACACGGATAGTCCAAACATCAAACCGCATGATCATCTCCTTCCTGCTGCCTGTTTATGAGAATTCAGTATGTCACGGGCATAGTCTATTCTGCCGATAGCGTAGTTAACGAGTGTAGCTATTTCGGCACGAGTGACCTCCCACTCATCGGGTAGTTTTCCGCAGATTTCATCAATAAGAGAACTGTCCAGTTTACCGATTGCTGCGATGGCCTTGTCCCATGACTCTGCTGGTATACGTGCTGTAAGTTGTGGAACCTGAATGCGACCGGCCATCTGTTCTACGGGGCTTAGCTGCCAAGGAAATGGAAGCGAATCGAACCAAAAGCCATGATCGATAGACCAGATCTCGTAATCATTATTAGTATCGTAGAGAAACTGAAGATCCTCCTGAACATTGCACAGTGCCCACAGTGCGATGAGCTTAGGAATCTCATTGTGATTGCTGTCATCGAGAACATGATGAATAGCAGCCGGATCAGTCTCAAGAACTGCCCCTTCGAGATTAAGGGAACCGAACAATGGCGTGCCATCTAGAGAATACCTGCGAGTAGCATCTCCAACACGGTATCCAACAAACGTATCTGGAACATGGATTACTGCCCATTGACGAACACGCGCACCGATGCGTTTGCCAATCTCACTAGCAACGACCTCATTGATCGTTGATTCCCGCCCATGATCATTAATAAACCGTTTGCACCAGTAAACATTGCCGTCACTCGCGTGTGCTGGAAAAGGCCTTGTCCCAGTATCTGCAATTTCCCCAAGTGCCTGCAAATAAAGAGCCACTTCTTTTCGGGAGCGGTGCTGTTCCATAGAAATAACGTTGTCAGTGGTCATGTCATGCCCTTTTTGATGGTCAGCTAGTCAAAAGTGTTATGAGGTATTGGCGATCCTGGGCGGGTGTTGTGCCAGTTTTTGATTTCTTCGGCGTCCCATAGCCTGGTTTTGCCTAGGATGGTGGCCACGTAGTGGGGGGTGCGTTCGTTGGCTGAGTAGTTGCGCCATGTAGCGGGTGTGACACCGATGTAGTCGGCGCATTCTGGCCCTGTCCATAGTTCGCGGCCAGTATCTTTGTCGATGATGCCGGGGTTCATTGGTGTGCCTTTCGGCTGGCGATGAGTGATCGGGTGTCGAAAGTGAGGGCGGTGAATGTGGCAACTAGTAGCGCCCAGGTGATGGGGTTGCTTGCCCCGAGGGTGAGGTATGTGAGGAAGAATGCGAGGATTGCGATGGTAGACATTGTGGCTCCTTGGGTTGGTAGGGTGGGGGGTAGCCCCCGGTCGAGCTAGGCTGTTTCTAGTTCGACCGAGGGGCTACCTTTCGGCTTCTTTCTTGGACTCGAGTTCCAGTTTCTTCATTTCGATCTTGTGGTTCGAGATGATCTTCGCGGTTTCGATTCCTAGTTTCCAGGCGGTTGCTAGGGCGATGAGCCAGATGGGGATTTCCATACCTTCACCTCCTTTCTTAACTTATACACCCATTATAACGCTACATAGCGTTACGTGTCAAGTGGTAAAACGGTGTCAATCACAAACAAAACACCTCAACACGCCCTCTTCTCCGGCTGAATCCTTCCTCGCTCATACATCCCCATCCACAAAACAAGTAGATAAGGCGTAACACCCAACTCCGCAGCCATCGCCGCAGCAGAACCCTCACACTCCCAACCAACAACCTCCACATCACCAACATCCAAAAGCTGCCGCGCAGCCCACTCATCATCCTGCCGCTCCGCGCCGGGAGTTGAGCAGTCATGTCCGTAGTGGGCATGTCCTAGTTCGTGGGCGATGGCGCAGCGGTGGGTGACTGGGTCGAGGCCAATTTTGATAAAGATTGTTTGTGTTGGTGGGTGAAAGCAAGCGTTGAGGGTGCTTCCCAGCTTGCTCGTCTCGATCACTGTGATGCCCATGGTGTGGGCGAGTGTTTCGAGGGCTGCTTCCACAGGGCTCATGAAGTGCTCCTAGGTGTAGTTTTCTTCGAGTGGGTCGGTGGCCTTTTGCGCTGCAATTGGCTCTGTTCCGGCGTTGATGCCGTCGAGGATGGCATCGTAGTCAGGCTCAGTGACATGCGGGGGTGGTGTGGGGGAGTTGTTGCCGCGTTTTGCTTTGCGACGGGTGTCCAATTCGCTGATTGGTTTCTCCGCCCAGTCGGCTTGCCCGGCTTTCATCCTTCGGAGAATCTCAGCGATTAGATCTTCATCACTAGCGTCCATGATTCCGCTCGACGATGAAAATGCTTTGAGATCGAACTCGGTTAGCACGTCGAGCGCGAGCAGCGCTGGGACGACGCTGACCTGGTATGCGCGTGCGATCTTCACTGCCGTTTCAACGGTAACCGTGCCATCGCGCAACTGCCTAGCGAGTGTGGCTACTGGGATTCCGGAATTGATTGCAATCTGACGGTCGGAATCAGTTCCGCGAAAGCTTCTTAGCCAGCTTGTTAGTTGCTCCATGCGTCAATTATGACACAACAATGTTCCGCCAACAATACATTACAAACCGGAGGATATTGACATGTGTATCATGAATGGTATAGCGTGTTTCGTGAACGAGATAGAAAGGCGTTGAACATGGCAAATGTAAAGATCAAAATCCGTGACGGTCTCATCGACCGCCTCCGAAACATGAGCGGAATCACCAGCGACGAAGCCTTCGCCCGAACCATCGGAACCAGCCGAAGCACACTCGTCGACGTCAAAACCGGCGAACGCGAACCATCCCTCACATTCGCAATCGGAATCGCCCAAGCCTTCGGCCTAGGCCTATCCGAAATCGTCACCTGGGAAACCGAAACCACAGCAGCCTAAACGCGCCGGGAACAGTAGACGTCGAAAAGCATAAGAAAGGAACTACTCATGGCTTGGGAAAAGATCGGCGAAGATCTGCATGGTCGTCGAAAAGTAATCGACCTCACTGGAGTGACACCGAAGCAACAACGTCCACGCCAAGTTAAGGCACGCCAAGCACTTGAGCGAGCAATCGCACAATTGAAAAGAGAAGAAACCGGGTTCAGCGTTTATGACGCAGCGGGCGTACCAGAGGAATGGCTACCGCTGATCGCGGTAAGACTCGAAGAGGTCTTTTGTACGTTGCTCCGTTTCCAACGCGAGGTCAACGCCGTCGTAGCAAGCGACCCAGACTTCGCCACCGTCCGCAAGCTCGAAAACCTCAAAGGGGTCGAACTGCTCCAGCAACGGACCGCCGGGGAAATCTTGGAGACTGCCTTGCTCTTGTCCGAATGGGCGCCGGTCGAGTCGGTCGCGGTAGTGCGCGGAATGATTCAAACGCTCGGTGATACGGAAGTGGACAGAAGCGACATCTGAGGTCGCCAGCGTGTAGCGCTGACCACCATAAACAAGAACAACTTTAGACATATCAGCAGCATATCTGTGCCAGGAAGGGGTCGCCAGCATGAGTAATAGCGATGGCATGCGGAGATTAATCGACCAGCTCAACGTCGAGTTTTGCAGGAAACAGTGCGAGATTCGGAAGAGCAAAATATCTGCTGCAAAGCAGGAGCTAGACGGCTCCGCACCAATGCAGAGTTTATTCAGGCTTCGAATCAGCGGAGCTCCGCTGGTTGAACTTCGGGTCGTCCCATTCGAAAAAGATGGGCTCACCGTCATCCATGCTGACGTCAAGGACCCGGTAACCGTACATGCTGTCACCATTGAAGAGATCCATCGCGTGATGACGCTCCTTTTCCGTCAGACGCTCCGGAATCTCGGGGTCAGCAGGATCGGGAAAGACGAATTGGACATCGTATTCAGGCTTGATCCACAGGCTCGGGAAACGAGCAGTCCGAAGATTAAGCGGTACACCGCCCTCTTGGAGGGTATTCACCGCGTAAACAATCCAGGGGAACGTCCAGTACGGCATCTCGTATTCGTAACCATTGATATTAAGCGTGAAAGTCTTTTCGTCCATATCCGAAGACTACTGCGATACCGCAAGGTGAATCGGCTTATGCGTAAAAACATTGCAAACAACACACAAAGAGGACGTGTTGTGCGCAGGGGAAGAAAGAATCACCGTGGACACACCGAACGTAGAGATTTCAATACCAGACGACAGTGAGTTTTATGAGCGACAGTACGAGATCCTGAAGCGTGAGCTACTCGCTGCTGAGCTGGGATTCAATCGCTCGGATTCGCGTTTTAAGAATTGCAAACTGTGTAGCAATGACCGAACTAGTGCGGCGAGTGAACTGGATGCACTGGCTGTAAGCCTCTGCCGGCTTCATCAAACCAGTCTTAATTTCATACTCCAGATCACGAAGTTGGCTTACCAAATCAGCGCTAGTCGACAGTCCTTTCTCTCGAAGCAAAAACTCGATGTCTTCGTGACTAAAACCATCATTCGGATTGTCGGAGGTGCCCATCAAATTTCATCTTTCCTTCTAGGAAACATTTCTAAGAAAAGTCAAGCACATAAATAAACGAAATAAAGCGAAATTCTGAAAGGAGTGGAAGGGGTGGAACTGCAGCTATTTAACTTTCGTGGAAAGCGAGTACGCGTCCTTAAAAATCAGGACGGAGAGCCTCAATGGGTTGGCAAAGATATTTGCGAGATCTTAGAGATCAAAAACTCTAGGGATGCACTATCACGTATCGATCCAGAGGGGGTCGGCATTGCCGACACCCTTACACCAGGAGGCGTGCAAAAGCTCAGAGTCGTAAATGAATCAGGACTATACGAACTCCTTTTCCAGTCTCGAGTTCCTCAAGCAAAAGAATTCCGTCGCTGGGTCACAGCCGAGGTCCTGCCAGAGATCCGTCGCCACGGAATGTACGCGACAACCGCAACTGTGGAGCAGATGCTGGCTGATCCCACAACAGCGATCAAACTCCTGGAACAGATCAAGCAAGAGCGCGAACAACGTAAAGCACTCGAAGCGCAAGCAGCGATTGATAAACCAAAAGTGATGTTTGCCGATGCTGTCGCTGATGCCAGCACCGACATTCTGGTCAGAGATCTGGCAAAGATCTTGCGCGGCAACGGCATCGATGTCGGTGGGAATCGTCTTTTCGCTTGGCTTCGAAAGCACAAATACCTGATGAATGGGCCAGCGCATATCAAGCACACACCAACGCAAAAAGCGATGGAGCTGGGGCTGTTCAGGATCAAAGAAACAGTGGTGACTAGATCCAACGGCAGGACATCTATCACGGTGACACCGAAGGTCACAGGGAAAGGCCAGCGGTATTTCGTCGAGCGGTTCCTCGATGGGCGGTTCGACATCAATGACATCAAGACAAATAAAAACCGACCTGTTGCACCAGGTCGGAAATGACACTCAAGGAAGCATCTATGGGAAACACTACCACGATCGACCGATGGCTGTCTCCATCGCAGGCTGCGGAAATCATTCCATATTCCGCATGGCAAATCCGGAAGTTCTGTCGACAGGGGATTCTGCCGCACTCCAAACGACCTGGATCAAAGCAGAACCGCATCATGATCAAGCACTCAGACCTCGTCAATTTCATCCAGCAAGGAGCAGCAGCATGACAATGCGCACTTACAAAAACCCATACCCAGACAGCGAAGATGCTGTCGAAATCCGCTTCGATCATTGCCGTGAAGATATTGCAAAAGCAGCAAAAGAGTACTGGCGAGAATTGACAGAAGCAGAACTCGATGACCTTCAAGAAGAAATCATGCGTGCGCTTGCCGTCAGCGAGTGGCAAAACATCTGGCTTACATGTGCCGCATTCATCACAGTTCTTGCCTACCATTCCCACGATTAGAGGAAGAAAAAATGATTCTTTTAGTGCTCATAAACATTGTCTTTTCAATGCTCCTGCTTTTCAACCTGACTGATGCAAATCGAAAGATTGAGTCCACGACGAAGCGCCTAGACATGCTCAATGAAGATGTCGACGTGCAGAGCGTGAAAATCCTTGATCTCTATGGGATCGCGCAGATTCCACCAATGTCAGATGAAGAGGCAGCGTCTCGAATCTTCACAGGGGTGCGGAGATGAACCGGACAGCTTTAGAAGAACTGCACCAAGCTCTCATATCTGAGGCAGAAGCAATGCGCGCTGGGGAGTATTTCCTAGGCGCCGGAATCGTTGATGCATATGCACATCAGCTTCGGGAGGCGATCGACTCTCATGACGAATAACGAAGGAATGTGCAAGCACTGTGGAGCAGCCGTGCTCTTTGTTAAAGACAATCGATGGCACGTTTTTGATGCAAAGCCGTCGGAAGAAGGCGAATGGCGGATACGGTCACGGTGGGCGGCCAATGTCGCGGCAGAAAAAACGACAGTGACGCGCTTAGCGGAGTCGAAATTGCGCCGAGCACGTCTCATGGGAGAGCCACTTTTTCGCCCGCATTTCCAGACATGCCCTGCGAACCCCCGCGCAAAAATTCTGCAGGAGAAGCGGAGACATGGATGATGCATCAATCGCAGATGAGTGGTGGGAGAACCTGCCAGACCGAAGAAAAATACAAATCCATCACTGGATCATCTCGCCTAGGCAAATCACTATCCAGGAACTGCCTGGTCAGCTTGCGCTAATAGAAGGAGCAGAACAATGACTAAAACGCAGCTAGTGTGCGACAAAACCCAATTGAACTGGGGGCTGAAAGCGGCAAAAGCAATTGCTGGGAAGAGTCCATATGACATCATCCAGATGAGAGTCTCACAAGACCGCGATTATCTGTATATCTGTGCAGTTAATGACAAGGCAACGCTGGTCGCCAAGGTGGAGCTTCTCGTTGCGAATGTCAGTGGTGAAGAAGATGAGATCATCACGATCGATAAGGCAAAAGTCCCAGCATTGATTCTCGCGACTGCTGAGACCGGGAAGAAGTCAGAAGACTCGCGGCCTATGGCAGGGATCTGTATTCGGGGGAAAGAAGTCGATTTCACCGACGAAAATGGGGCTGGGCGCGGAGTTGATCTTACGACGATTCACCGGAACGATTCTGCAGAAATCGGAGATCCTGTCCGCACAATCATTAGAGTCAAACAACAGCTTGCTGAAACATCGCCTTGCGATGTGACGCCATCGCCAGCTCAGATAACAGAACTAGCTCGGGCGACGCGATACCTAGGAGGCAAGCCCAAGCTGAGTATGCGCTCGTATATGCACGAGGGAACTGAATCGCATCGACTTGTGGCTGAGGCGACATTCTGGATCTTGTCAGTACTCAACGTCCCAGAAGCACTGCTCGAAACCGAAAAAGATAAAGCCAATATCGTCGATGCAGCACCAATCGGAGGGATCTCATGAAACATATTGACGCAGCGATCTGTCGCCGAAAGACAGAAGGCAAAACCTCGGAGCCTAACTACTGGGATTCCCAAGGCCCGCGAGAATCAACTGTAGCAATGTTAGAACGTCACAAAATAGCTAGAAAAAAGTGCATGACCTGCACACTTCTGGCCGAGTGTGAGAAGATGCTTTCCGATTTTGAAAAAGAAGAACTCAGAGTCGACGGAGTTATAGCAGGGAGATACTGCGATGTCTCGCACAGAAACGGCTCGAGTATCGATGTCTTGCGACATTGCAAGCACTGCAATGTCCGATTGATACCGCAGGGTGGCCCACGGGGAAAAGAACCCAGCGGGGCTCGAAAACACCTAGGAGAAGGGCTCTGTGCATTTTGCTATCCCTTTTTCTCAAGAAAACAACGCTAAACACAATGACTAGCAAAGGAAATAGACCATGGCATGGAGCAGAGTCGGCGACAACATCGCCACACATCCGCTCATGTCGCGTTTGCTTACGTCCTGCGAGTTTAACCATGCCCTCAAGAATGAAGCTTTTGGAGCGCTGGTTCAGCTCACAACCGTATCTGCTGCCCACCTAACTGACTACATCGTCGAGTACGGACTTATGGCACAGGTCGCTCCTGGTCGTGAGAAACAACTGATTGATGTCCTTGTGGACGCTGGGATGTTGTTCCGTGACGAGGAAGACGGTCGCAAAGTCTTGCGCATCGTTGATGATAACGAGTTGCTGCACAACCGTTCGCGTGATGAAGTCGAGATCGATCGCAGGCGCTCTGCTGATAAGCGCAACCCTGAGCTTATTCCGGCTGTGCGTTACCGCGATGGAGACCAATGCCGCTGGTGCGGGAAAACCGTCGACTGGCGGGATCGGAAAAGCTGGCGCGCAGCGACGATTGACTCACTTAATGAGCATCGGGAATCAACCGTGGATACGCTGGTTGTCGCCTGCAAGAGCTGCAACTCTAAGCGTGGAGCCGGCGAAGAACTCCGACTCATGCCTATCCCTACACGAGAGAAGGTGTACTACACAGACCACACAATTGACTGGATTAATCGTTCCGAGTGGGCTCAGCATGAAGGCATTCATCTTGAGCCACGCCAAACACGTCTGGACATCGGACAGCAGAACACAACACCGGCAGCGCCGTCGGAGCAGCAGCAGGTGGGTCAAGCAGCAGCGCCCTTGGAGGCAGCAGCGCGGGCCCATCGAGCAGCGCCTGATGTTGAAGCGCCACCGCATAACCACGTTGATAACGAAACGGTAAAACCTAGCACGGATCTAGAACAAATCACAGATCGGTGGGGTGACGGATCTAGATCTCTCGGGACGGGACGGGACGGGAATGGACAGGCAGGGACGGTAGCTAATCGACGTCGGAGACGTAGGGGTCGCCGTGGAGGTGGAAGGAATAAAGCTCATGGATAGTTGGAAGTTACATTCTTTAGGGAAAGCTCTGTATGAGTTGGAGAAGTTAGGCCCTTTGCTTGATGATCTTTTACTCCCTTCTCAGTGCGGTTATTCTGAAGGAAGGGGAGGTTCTGGGCAAGGGTCGCGCCCTCCATTGAGGATTCCAATTCTGGATGTGAAGTGGGAGACGGAGCGTCTGCTGACTCATTGGGCGTGGGGTTGCGCGGTGAAGCTGCATGTGGTCCCGCCTTGTTCGAGATCCGTGCATAGAGTCGCGGCATGGCTTCAGTGCCACTTGATTGATATCGGAGATCTTGATGAAGCTGATGTTATTGCGGAGCAGGTGATCAGCCAGTCGGAGCTGCTAAGTGAGATGTTTTCTTCTGATGATGATGGGGCAATCACATCGCCTAAGCAGGGGACGTGTAGAGAGATCGCCGCGATCTGCAAAGGGCTCGGCTACGGAACATCAAAGACCACGATTCATCGGTGGGCACACGAGGGGACGATAGCCTCACAAACAATGGAAGACGGCCGCGTAATAGTGAACCTACAAGAGGTGCTAGACAAGCTGACTACCTGCAATAATGCAATGTAGTTACCGTGTGGGACACCCAATATAGTAAGCTAACGCTCGAATCTTCTGGGTCCAGATCACAAGCATGTGACTGGGTCTTTTGTCATGCTCAGGAGGTGACATGGCGAGAGCAGGATCAATTTGTTGCGAAGCTGGGTGCCCAGAGCAAGCGACATACCGAGGAAGATGTGCTCGGCATGCTCGTGATCGTGAGACGCACGAGCGAAAAACAGTCGCGACGAAGATCGACGGACAGCGAACAGCAGCGATCAGACGTGAAGCCGTTGCTAGATGGCGGGAAATCTATGGAGACTGGTGCCCAGGGTATAAGTGCTACGGACATAAAGCCCATGATTTGACCGCGCAGCATACACAGGCTCTAGCGCTCGGAGGCGGCTCGGAGCAGCATCTGACGGTGCTGTGTCGGCGGTGTAACTCCCGCCACGCAGCGGACGTGAGGTGGGCGATGGCATCCACGTACGGCAGACCCTGGGGGAGGGGCCCTCGACGGCTTTGAACCCCAGCCGTGGGTGAGGTCTCTCAGAGGTGCGAAGGGTTCAAAAAGTTTCCTGACCAGCTGTTTTTTGAACCCGACATGTTAAAAATATGCCCAAAGGGGGCGAGGAAGGAGACGAAAATAATGCCACGAGGCGGAGCAAGAACAAGATCTGGTCCAGCACCAGACCCAGCATCTGGACGGTCGGACCGTCGAAAAATCGACGAAAAGCTCCGACCATTGCCAGCAAGCGGATTCAACGGGAAACTGCCAGAATGGCCACTACCAAAAGGAACCCCACGAGAGCGCTCATTGTGGAAGAAAATCTGGAAATATCCACAAGCCGCAGCCTGGATCAATGAGCCATGGAGATGGCTCACAATCGGCCACTACGTCAGATGGGTAGTGAAATCAGAAGCCGCAGACGCATCACCATCGACTATGACGCAAGTCCTACGCCTTGCAGACTCGATTGGGCTTTCTCCTGCAGGCCTTCGTGAAAATGGCTGGGTGATCTCCGCATCCGAGACGGAAGGAGACGCGGCGCCGACAAACACCTCGCCACAGTCTCCACAGCCTATCCGTCGGCTCCGCGCAGTAAATGGAGACGCAGGATAACTGGATAATCGACTTCCCGACACTCGGAGATCTCTGGGACGCATGGGTGCAAGCACATTGCCTCGTCCCAGATGGCTACCGACGCGGCCAACCATTCATATGGAGCGACTGGCAATTCTGGTGCGCCGCGCAATTTGGGAGAATTCGCGCCGGGCTGAAATGGAGTGGCGAACCGCTAGGTAACCAAGCATTTCAATATCGTCGTATGCAGGTGATTGCACCGCAGAAGACTGGTAAAGGGCCGTGGGCTGGTTCTATGACGCTAGTGCAGGCTGTGGGACCAGCAGAATTTGATGGGTGGGCAGAAGAAGGGGATGTTTATCGGTGTGCTGACTGGGGCTGTGATTGCGGTTTCGAGTTTCCTTACCAGAAGGGAGAACCGAAAGGCCGTCCGCACCCATCGCCACTGATTCAGCTCACGGCGACCTCGGAAGATCAAGTCGATAACACGATGCGCCCATTGAAGTCGATGGTCAAGATGGGGCCGTTGCAGCATCTTCTCGCTACCAGAGGTGAATTCATTCGCATTCTCGGAGGGCTTGGAGGTGATGATGCTGATCGAATTGATGCTGTGACAGCTTCTGCTGACTCCAGGGTCGGTAACCCAGTCAGTTTCGTGCTTCAAGACGAGACTGGTTTGTGGAATAAGCGGAACAAAATGGAGAAAGTAGCTGATGCGCAACGCCGTGGCCTTGCAGGTATGGCTGGACGTTCAATCGAAACCACAAACGCTTATGACTCTTCAGAGCGTTCTGTAGCGCAAACGACGTTTGAATCGACAGCGCAAGATGTGTTTTGCTTCTACATTCCGCCGCCTAAAGGGTTGCTATGGAAGCGCCCTAAAGATCGCCGCAGGATTTTAGAGGCGGTTTATAGGGGCTCTCCATGGGTCAATATTGACTCCGTGCTAGCGGAAGCAAATGAGATTTCAGAGCGCGATCCAGAGCAAGCAGAGCGGTTTTTCGGGAACCGGATTACGTATTCATCAGGCACGTGGCTGCCGACGAACCTGTGGGAGGACTGCTTTGCATTGGATCGAGAACCCGCCTGATGGTGAATCAATCTGCGTTGGTTTCGACGGCTCTGAAAACAACGATTTCACAGCTTTACGGGCTGAAACACGTAGTGGATTCATTTTCACGCCGCGCTATGGGCCGGATCGTAGGCCTACTATCTGGAATCCTGCAGAGTGGGGTGGGAAAACTCCGCGGTCGGAGGTCATGGCCGCAGTCGATGAGATCAGAGCTAGGTATCAGATTCAGCGGTTTTATGCGGATCCGCAGGATTGGCGCTCTGAAATTGGTGAGTGGGCACTCCAGATTGGACAAGAACGCGTTTTTGAATGGCCGACGAACGCAATCAAGCGTATGTATGCGGCGATCTCTCGGTTTGAAATCGATTTAGCCAATGGGCGGATCACCCATGATGGATGCCCGCTGACAGCGCTTGCAATGGCAAATGCAAAGAAAGTCGCAAAGCCTGGGCAACAGTATGTTCTGGGGAAGCCCTCAGAGCATCAAAAAATAGATGCGGCAATGTCCACCATCCTCGCGCATGAGGCAGCTATGGATGCGCATGCGAAGCAATGGGAATCAGAAAGATCTCGCGTAGTCGTCTTAGGAAGGAGGCGGAGATGATGGAGCTAACGAAGCCGGAAGAAGAGCTCGTAAAGAAGCTGTTTATGAAGATTCAAAAGCAGCGGAATCAGGACAAAATCAATGAGCGCTATTACCGAGGCATGCAACAGATCGGCAACCTGGGCATTTCCGTTCCCCCTGATGTACAGCCTTTCGCTTTTCCGCTCAATTGGTGCAGGACCTACATTGATGTACTTGAAGAGCGGCAAGACGTCAGACTGTTGATCCGATCTGGTGAGATCACCGAAGACAAGGAATTACGCCTCGATTGGGAAGCCAATGATCTTGATGTGCAAAGCCATCTGGTGCACAAGGATTTAACGATTTATGGTCGTGCATTCGTCTCCGTTGCTGCTGATCCAGATGGCGGGCGCCCTCGAATCAGAGCAGAATCTCCCAAAGATATGGCTGCAATCGTGGATCCGCTGACAAGGTCAATGACAGCAGCGCTGCGGATTTATCGCGATTCCATCGGAATTGCAGAGCATATGACGCTGTATTTGCCGGATTCCACAGTAATCATGAGCAAAAAACTGGGGATGTGGAAAGCAAAGACACGGATCGAACACAACCTTGGGCGCGTCCCAATCGTCATGATGATCAACCGCCAACAATCGGGATCATTCGAGGGAGAAACACAGCTCTCGGATCTCAAGCCCATCGTTGATATGGCTGGGCGAGTCATGCTTCAGCTCCAGCTCGCGATGGAAACAGTGGCAACACCACAGAAAATTGCTCTCGGTGTCAGCGAAGAGGACTTTGTTGACGAAAACGGTGAACAACTTGACCCGTGGGACACATATCTAGGGGCTGTTTGGGCGCTCTCTAAGAAAGACGCCAAGGTGGAACAGCTTGCAGGTGCAAGCCTGACAGGCTTCCATGACACCATCAAAATGCTGGCCGAACAGGCATCAACAATCACAGGACTTCCCGTCCGAATGATGGGGCAAAACACCGCCAATCCGGCCGCTGAAGGCGCGATCAGAGCCGATGAATCACGCCTTGTAAAGCAGGTAGAAAGAATCAATTCCGTTGCCGGCGCAGGCTGGGCGTGGACGCTTGGAATCGCCGAGCGCATCCGCACTAGGGAATGGTCTGCAGACGGGAAAATTCAAATTCTCTGGCGCAATCCAGGTACACCGACCGAAGCTCAGCAAGCAGATGCAATGCAGAAGCTAACCGGTGGACGCCCCACCTTGTCCGTTCGAGGAGCGATGAATGAGATGGGATGGCCGCAAGCAAGAATCGACCGCGAAATCGAATGGCTCAGCCAAGAAGAAGCAGGAACGCTTCTGCAGAAACTGGAACGTGACGCAGAAACGTGACAGGAAGAGGTGGTAAATGCACGACGACCAGTTCAGCCGCTTACCACCAGAACTACGCGCCGCCGCTGGAACCAGATCTGAGATCATTGGAGAGACCGTCAAATGGGTAGCTGCCGCATGGAACAAAAACAGACCAATGGATCCATCAGCTTGGTTCGAGATCTACGCCGAAGAATTCACCAAGAGAGTCACAGAGGCACAGCTCGAAGCAGCCAATGTAGCTATTGATTCAGTAGATACGGCGCTAACACTCCAAGACTACGATGGAATCCCACTAGGGCATGCTGCACCAGAAGCCTTTGCAGGGATCACCGGATCTGGGCAGCCGATTATGGGCCTTGCCTATGCACAAGGATTGCGCATCACAGAAGCAATCGACAACGGAGCAACCGAAGTCGAAAGAGTAAAGCTGTGGAAATACAGCGGACAAGTCCTCCAAATGGCAACGCAAACCGCAATCTCAGACGCATCAAGAACAGCCAAGCTCACCAACCTCATTGCTAGGCCACGAACTACATGGGTGAGAATCGTCCGCCCACCGTGCTGCGCGCGCTGCGCAATCCTGGCAGGAAAACGCGGCGGAGCAGGACTTGGATTCCAACGACACCCAGGCTGCGACTGCGACGCAATCCCCATATCCGAAGAGACATCAGATATGCACAAGCTGTGGATATTTGATGTGGATAAATATTTCGCACAACTATCCGAAAAAGACCAAAACAAAATCTTCACCATCGCAGGCGCCCAAGCAATCCGAGACGGGGCAGACCCGTCGCAAGTGATCAATGCGCGCCGGGGAATGAAGGTTGCTGCAGATCGTTTTGGGAAGCGCACTGTTATGACCTCTGAAGGAACAGCAAAGCGCGGCTGGGCGTCGATGTATTTGCGTCAGCAATATGACGCGAAGATGTCGAAGCAAGGCAGATACATGCGGACTGATCGGCCGCGATTGATGCCGGAAGAAATCTACAAGATTGCAGGTGGCGACCGTGATATTGCGGTCTCATTGCTGCACAAAAACGGTTTCTTGCTGGATGCCTCACCAACATTGGATTCGAAGCTTAGCTTTTTTACACGGGACAAAGTCGTGAAAGAAGCGACGGAGAGCGCTCGTGTGAAATTGAAAGCACGGTATGGCAAAGAGTTAAAGCGTGAGGCGATTAAAACTGGTAGTGGTGATCCTCCGAGCGAACCGCCACGATGGTCGAAAAATGGCGGTGGTGATGATGAGATCCGGAGGCGGTATTTCGAGGATTTGCGTACAGCGGATAAACGTGTACCCATTGAACACATCGTCAATGGACGAGTAAAGAAGAACTTCATCCAAGGTGCTCACGATCACTCCAGGCGCTCATGGGTTGTTGAGCAAGTCGAGAATGGAGCCTCCATACCAAACAGTGAGAAAACTTTCTTTCCATTACTGAAAGGAAGAACAAAAGCTTTAGAAACATGGTTAGGAGACGAAAAATCCGGATTGATCAGTGAAATTCTGGAAGATCCTGATCAAATAGAAATTTCAAAAAATGGTTCATGGACACTGCAAAAATCAGTGATAAGTCCTGACGGGCATTCTTTGGACGTTACTGTTTATACAGGGCCAACGAAGGGAAGCGACAGCAGGACTTTTAAGGTGAATACTGCTTTTCCAGTCGAGGGGCAAGGTGTTACGGCGATCCGTCAAGATGGTATCGTCAAGGTAGTTAAAAGGAAAGGAGGAATAGAGACATGAACACGTACCAGAAAATAAAAGAAAAAACCGGTGGGAAGATCTATCTAGGAGTAGGGCTACAGCCTGGTAACCAAGACGAGATAGCTATTGAAGCATGCTATATAGAAGAGCTTATTCAATACGGGTATCTCGATAAAGAATTGAAGAAAGAATTTCTGGAGTTGTGGCTTACTGATGATATGTATGATGATCTCAATGAGCTTGATCCAATAGAGCTGAAAACATATCATAAACTGCTGAAATACGCGGACATGGAACCACATGTGGATGTCTCTCCATTCCTCCATAAAACCGCATAACTACATCAACTATCACCCGTTACCGCAATCGGTAGCGGGTTTTTCTATACCCAAAATCGGAAGGATTGTAAGCAATGCACAAGAAACGAGCCCCATGGGTCCGAGCGATCATCAACGACTCCGACACCGCTCATAGCGGATCTGGCGCAGGGGAAGAGAACTTAAATAGTAACCAGAATGAGAACAAGAACAGTCCTAAAACTAGCCCACAAGATGGGAAAACCGACGGCGACTCTGGTAAAGACGAAGATCCAGAAGCCCGTGGATCAAAGACGATGGTGCTTAAGGATCTTGCTCGTGAGCGCGATAAACGCCAAGAAGCAGAACAACAGCGCGACGAATTCAAAGCAAAGCTCGATGAGATCGAGCGGTCAAAAATGAGCGATCACGAAAAAGCAGTCGCAGACCGAGACCAGGCATTAGCAAGAATCGCGGAGCTGGAAAAGCAAATCGCCGATGAAGAAGCTGCATCAAAGCGGCGTGAGGCCGTCTCACAAGCATTGTCCGCAACGAAATTACCCGCCGAGATGGCGGACAGGCTGCGGGGAGAAACCGCAGAAGAAATCATGGAAGACGCAAAAGCACTTGCAAAGACAATTGGCTTCGACCGCTCTGCTTTTGATCCTTCACAGGGCCAGAACGCAGCTGGAAAGCCGCAAACAAACTCACTCTCAAGTGCTTTGCGTGCCCACTTTAACGTCTAAAGGAGGAAGAAATGGCGATCACCCTAGAGCAAGCAAAGCTCAATACACTAGAAGATTATGAACCAACCGTCATCGATGAATTCCGCAAAGAATCGGTGATTCTCGACAACCTGGCATTCGACACAGCAGTGAATCCAGCAGGAGGCGGCGCAACCCTTTCGTACGGCTACCGCCGCCTAGCTACGCAACGTGATGCAGCATTCCGTGAACTCGGAACGGAGTACACCGATAAGGAAGTCACCACCAAGAAAATCAGCGTCGAGCTGAAACCTCTAGGCGGATCCTTTAAGGTCGACCGTGTGCTCGCACATCTCGGGCCAGCCGCATCGGACGAAATCGCGTTGCAGATGTCACAGCTGATCAAAGCGACCAATACTAAATTCTGCGATGCTGTCATCAACGGAGACACAGCAAAGGACGCAAACGGTTTTGATGGCCTTGATAAGGCTCTCAAAGACTCTTCTACCGAATTAAACAAGGAAGAAGAAGGAACCGAGCGCGATTGGTCTAAGTTCACCGCAACCGATGCAGCCATGTCAGTACTCGACGATCTCGACGAACTTTTGGATGCACTCGATGGTCCACCAACCATGCTCTTCGGTAACAAACGTGCCTTGGCGAAGATCCGCGCAGCAGCGCGCCGGGCAAACATGTACTCGAGAGAACCAGTGGAAGGCCTGCTGGGGTCTAATGGTCATCAGATTATGCGCGAGCAGATCGGAAACGTGATCATTGTTGATCCTGGTACAAAAGCTGGTACCAATGATCCGATTATTCCTGTGACTCTGGGAAAGACCAGCCTCTATGCAGTGCGCTTTGGCCTTGATGGTTTCCATGGTGTCACCACCACAGATGGACGCATGATCAAGACATGGCTTCCAGACTTCTCTACAGCTGGTGCTGTCAAGCGTGGCGAGGTCGAGCTTGGTCCTATCGCAGTTGCACTGAAGTCGACCAAGGCTGCTGCCGTGATGCGCAACATCAAGCTAGCTGATAACTAGGAGATGACATGGCAATCGTAAAAACACCAGTACACGGATACACAGGACCTGTTGGCGATGATTATTTCGTCGACGGAGTCTGCAAAGTCCCAGACCACAAACTCGCGTATTACAAGCGCCATGGGTACATCATCGAGGTTGAAGAGCTAGCAAAGAAGCAAGCCTCCGAAGCCAGTGCGTCAGGAACACCGAGTGCAAAAGCAAAGAAAGCTGAGTTGATTGCTTACGCCCAAACGCTCGGTATCGATACTGAAGGGCTTGATGTTGCAGGTCTTCGCGAAGCAATTGAGGCCCATACAGAACATTAGGAGGTAGCACATGGCGATCTTCCTAAAAATACCGATTGCGGAAATCTGGTCTGACCTAGACGGTTCTCGCGAATCCTACGCTGAGAGGCTCGTCGGTCGTGCTGAGGCCATCATCATGCAGCGGTTCCCCACACTGGAGAAAAGAACCCGCGATGGGGCAATTTCAATCAGCGTGGTCGCAGGCGTAGTCGAAGATATGGTCACCAGGGCCCTCGACAAAACCGCTCGCGGGGGCATGGACAAGCTGGCCTATCCAGATGTCCAAATGGAATGGTCAGCCGACGGAGGTCTAGGGTCTGGAAACCTTCTGTGGCTCACAACAGATGAGATAGTTCTGTTGTCGCCTCCGCAGCCGAGCGGTGCTTTCAGTATCAGAAAGGCTCCTATGCCGACCTTCTCAGAGGGGAGCACTCGGTGGTGAGCGCAACTGTTCTTTTTCAACCAAAGTTCATTCTCCGAAAAGTGATAGAAGGTCGTGAAGACCCCATCACTGGAGAACCTGGTAGCCCTACCATCACTGGAGAACCTGGTAGCCCTACCATCACTGAAATTGCTGGACGTGGGCTAGTCCAAGAACCACTATGGTCAAGCGAAAAAGAAGTGGGGCCAACATCTGTGAAGGATGAACGCCTCATCCTCTTTTGCCCAACGCATAACCCGATCACCGAGATTGAGATATGTGCTGCCGACGAATTCGTTGATGATCGCGGAAGAATCTGGCAGTGCATCACTGATGGGCATGAGCGTGGGATCCCGGGCAAAGCACCTGAGTACATTGCCACCCGCGTTCGTCGAGCCAAGGGGAAGAGATGAAAGCACGGCTAACGATCTTCAAATCCCAGATCCCACAACAAGTCAGATTGCAATCTAGGTTAGGCAGAAGGAAAATCGCCCGCCAAATCGCAGACGAGGCTCGAGCCGCAGCACCTTATCGCACCGGTGCTTATGCAACGGGGATTGAAGTCAAAGAATCCGGAACCCAGATCATGGTCGTTGACACTGACGAAACTGCAATCCACAAGGAGTATGGAACGAGTAAAACACCTGCTCATGCATCACTTACCAATGCGGCGATGGGTTACGGCAAGTACTCAGGAATGCGACCAAGGAAAGGTAAAGGTAGGCGATGAGAACACCAATGCCCTACGCGCCGGGTGAGATCCGAAAGTTTTTACTTCAGCATGAGGTGTTCACCGAGCTTCTACACGGCGGGAAGGTAACGACACGTGAGGTACCGGATCCTCTGGTGAAACCGCATGTGACAGTCGCCGCTGTGGGCCATGTTGGTGATGATCCGATGCTGCGCCGGCTCATGATCCAGGTGACCCCGTGGGTGCCTGGTCGTGATGTTTCTGGTCTTGATGGAGATCCTGATGTCACAGCGTGGAACCTTGCCGCGACGGCAGGGGAGTTGCTTGGCCGTGCGAAAAACATCGTCATCGATGATTTGCATGCGTGGTCCGCGACGTGGATTGACGGCCCAATTCAGCTTTACGACACCACTCGTGGAGCAGACAAAGTTTTGTATTACGCGCCTGTGCGGTTTCAGATTCATCTGCGCCGCCGGGCACAGATTATTTAGGAGGAGAAAATGTCCAATTACGCTAATCCGGAGAAAGCCTATGTGTGGCTTGACGGTGATGCATTCCGAGGTCCCGCTGGCGCAGATATGCCTAGCGATCTTTTCGCTGAATCGCTTGAGGGATTTCTGCCATATGGCGGTGTCGAAGCTGGCTTTGAGCTGACCTCGGAGCAGGCTGTTAATAAGCTGCAGGTGTTTAATTACCGCAAGGCTGCCTACAAGGTTGCTCGTGACCCGCTAACCGAGGGTTGTAAGTTCCGGGCAGTCGATAATTCTGAGGCAACTGTTCGCACGCGTGCCCAGGGTGGAAAGATTAAAAAGATCGGCGACCACTATGCTGTCGAAAAGGGCATTGGTGAGGAATTCTCCTTGCTGATCCGCCTCGACGATGGTGAAGATCAAATGGCTATTTGGTGTGAGCGATGCACCCTTTCTGGCCCTGCGACTCGCGCTGCTATCGATGGCAAGAGCCTTGATGGCTATGAATTCTCCGTGGAATTCCTCGTGCCAGCAGTTGAAATTCTTCCTGGGCTTCCAGAAGGAATGACCGTCGATGACGATAGCGGTTAGGATGAAGAAGACGGGGCCGGTGAGAAAACCGTAACCCTTCCCTCCGGAGCATCCGGGGGTACCTTCACGCTTTCCATCGATGGCCAGAAATCCGCTGATATTGCGCAGAATTCCAACGGCACTGCCGTACAACTGATCCTGCGCCAGGTCAAGGGCGGGGAGAAAGCCTCTGTCACAGGCCGCGCAGGAGGCCCCTTCACTGTGAAGGGCGTGACCGGTGTACTGACCGCAGACGGCACCAACCTCACCGGCTCCAGCTCGCAAGAGGTCACCGTCGCATAATCAGCGCCGGTATTGAGGAAAGCGGATCGCCTCTTCTTTTTGAAGAAAAGGATCCGCCCTTTTTATTCCACCACCGAGAAGGGAAAACCCATGTCTGAAAAAATCGATATTTTTGAAAAAGCCTGCTCCGTTGACGCAGGAGAACCACAAGAAATCACACTCCGAGGCAACGATCTCACCATCCGCCGGAACTTCACCGCAGATGAAGTCCACAAGATCATCCGCCTCTACGGCCCAGAGGTCGCAGAGCAGCCGCTAAAAGAGGTCACCCGCGAGCTCATTGAGCTTATTTCCACATCGGAGGAGAAAGCGAAGGCTGATTTCGTGGATGATTTGATGCAGCTTTCATTTCCAGAATTCAACAAGGTGCAGATCACACTGACCCAGCTTGCAGGTATCCGTGGCGAAGATGGAAATTTTTTGACGGGGTCGAAAGACTCCTAACTTCCCTGGAAGACCCTCAAGAACACGCCCGCTGCCTAGCGGGCTTTCAGCGTTTCTACGGCCTTAATTGGCGGCAGCAGCGCAGGGAAATCTTCTGGGTCGATCTTATGGTTCTGGTCCTCAAGCTCGACGACTACGAGTGGGGATACACCGATGAAAACATTGCATCCCTCATCGACCGCGAAGACTACTGGCTCAACGCCGAATACCAATCGTGGACAACAGACCCAGAAGACCCAGAAGTCAAAAAAGCCCACGAACAACGAAAAAGATCAGGGGCCAAACCCCCACCCAAGCCAATCATCTATCCCATCGCCCAACGCCCACAGCACGCAGCAGCGCGCCGGGCGAAGGAGCTTTTAGCTCAGGTAGCTGAGGTAGAGAAAAAGCCGGCGAAGAAGCGCATCAGTATTCGTCAGTTTCGGGAGGGCATAGGTAGATAGCTGAGAGGAGCGTGCTATGGCTGGCGGCAAAATCGATATTCTGGTTGAACCAGATGTAAAGGGCTTTGGCCCAAAGATGGAGGCGGGGCTGCGCCCTGCGCTCGGCGTTGCCGGCAAACTTGGCGGTGCACTGGGGCTTGCATTTGCAGGTGCTGGCATCGCAGGGTTCGGTAAGGAGATCATCGAGGTGGGTAACACCTACCGCACGGAGATGAATTCTTTGCAGGCGGTCACCCAAGCTTCTGGTGCGGCAATGGAGGCTGCCGCTGCCAAAGCGCGTGAGCTTGGCAACGACATGGATCTGCCTGCCACGTCTGCTGGTGATGCCGCGGCTGCGATGACCGAGCTTGCCAAAGGCGGGTTCACGCTCCAAGAGTCGATGGACGCAGCTAAGGGCACGCTCCAGCTAGCAGCTGCTGCACAGATTGAGGCTTCCCAGGCTGCCACTATTCAATCTCAGGCGATTCAGGCTTTTGGGCTGACAGCGGATCATGCAGCAACCGCTGCGGATGTTTTATCTGGTGCTGCGAACGCGTCGTCTGCTGAGATCACCGGTATTGCGCATGGTCTGCAACAGGCAGGTACGGTCGCGCATCAGTTTGGCGTCTCGATGGAAGACACTGCAACCACGCTGGCCATGTTCGCCAATGCAGGTATCCAAGGCAGTGACGCCGGAACGCTCATGAAGTCAGCGTTGCTTGCGCTGACAGATCAGGGGAAGCCTGCGCAGGCTGCGATCAAAGAACTCGGTCTAACAATCCACGACGCCAAGGGCAAATTCGTCGGCATGCCGGACCTCTTTGACCAGCTCAACAACGCGGCAGCCCGCATGACCGACGAACAATACCAAGCGGCAACAGCAACTCTCTTCGGCTCCGACGCAATGCGCCTAGCAGGCATCGCAGCCCAACAAGGCGCAGAAGGCTTCAACCGCACCCGCGCCGCGGTCACCCGCGCCGGGCAAGCGGCAGAACTTGCAGCGGCGCAGACTCAAGGATTGCCAGGGGCTATTGAAAAGGTCGGCAATGCTTGGGAAGAGACAGCCCTTGGTATCTATACCTCTGTTGAGGGGCCATTGGCTGAAGGCCTCGGAAAACTTGCTGAGGGGATCACAGATATAGCGCCGGTTATCTCTGGCGTAGCGACGACCTCTGTTAACGCTTTGGGCTCTGTCACGCAGGCCGCAGGTAGCCTCGGGTCTGCATTTGCTTCATTGCCAGCCGAAGTCCAGCACGTGGGCCTTGCCTTGGCAGGCTTGTCTATTGCTAAGCACGTCGGGTTGCTCGGGGCGCTTAGCGATAAAGCCACAGCGGTGAAGACTGGGTTTTCTGGGTTCAGCGATGAGATGCGTGTTCAGGCTGCGCTGGCGAAGGCTAATGGTGTTGAGATCGGTCGCATGGGCCAAGCCATGGCTGTTGCTGAAGCTCGCGCTATCAGTGGGCTGAAGGCGTCTGCGAAGGGCGTTATCAGCGCTTTTGGCGGGCCATGGATGGTCGGTCTTGGTGCAGCCACTTATATCGTCGGTGAGGTGGCCAATGAGTCACGTAAAGCCGCGGAGCAGCAGAAGCTTCTAGAAGAAGCTACCCGTGCGAGTGCGCAAGCTCACCGTGACATGGCAGCTGCGTTAGCTGCAGGAGACACAGCCGGTGCGATCAATGCGATGTCTACTGCTCTCGATGGATTTCTTGAGAAGCAGCAGCAGCTCGCGGAGACGAAGCCTGGGAAGTTCAGTGGAGCTCTCAGTGTGCTCTGGGAGGGAACCAAAGACTTCGATCTGATCAACGCAGCAATGGACACCGCTATGAACACTGCTGTAGCGGAGCGCGCGGAAAAAATTGCTGATGCGTTCCAAAAGGTCGGTGCCTCAACCGCCGAAATGACATCGGCTGTCACAGGCAGCAAAGAAAAATTCGATGCTCTTACGGCTCGTTTTGATCAGACCACCGAAGGCGGGAAAGCGGCAGTCGCTCAGCTCACGCAGCAGCGTGAGGCATGGCAGCGGATCGGTGAAGAGACTAAGAATCTTGCCCCTGGAGCAACGGAAGTTTCTGAGGCCGTCGCAAAGATCGGTGATGCTTCCTCGTCTGCAGCAGACAAAGCTAAAGCGCTGAATTCGTTGCTTGACCAGATGTTTGGCCAAGCCCAGTCGAAGGATGATGCTGCTGCAAAGCTTGCGGAGCATATCGACCAGATCGGTGACGCTGCCGAAGGTGTCGCAGATAAAGGCGACGGTTTCGGCGACAGCCTGTTTGGTGCAGACGGGAAGCTTGATCTTTATAAGAAGAATTCCCGTGAGCTGCGTCAGGAGCTGATTGGCTTTCGTGACGAGCTCGGAAATGTCGCCGCCAGTGGAGGTGACATGGCGTCTGCGTGGGAGCAGACCCAAGGCGCTTTGACTAAGCTTGGTGAGCATTTTGGTTTGTCTTCTGAGCAGGTGCGTGATCTTGCGTCGTCGATGGGGCTGATGCCTCCTGTGATCGAGACGCTGGTCAGTATCAAAGATGATGAAGCGAAGAAGTCGTTGGCTGAAGTCTGGGTACAGTCCAAGGAGCTAGCGGAGTCTCTCGGGCAGCCGAAGGAATTCCAGGTTGCTGACGTGGAGAAAACTACAGATGATTTGAAAGCTCTTGGGTTCCAAGTTGAGGTCATCAACAAGGAAACAGGCCAGATTAAGGTCACGGCTCAGACCGAAGAAGCACTGAGCAAACTTGACACTGTGATGACGTCAACGGCGAAAGTTGACCAGCTGCAAGCTGGTGTCACGATCGACGTTGAAGACGAGAAGTTTCGTCTTGGGATCGCTGACTATGAGCGATTGACGACGGAACTCGACGGGACTGAGATCTCTGCTAAAGCTCGGTTCGATATCGAGGAGTTGCTGCAGGGCAAGGAAACCTCTCTTGCTGAGTTGCGGGCCCTGTCTGAGGAGGTGGCTGATCCGCAAGCTAAGTTGGTTCTTGATCAGCTGATTGAGGATAAAAAACAGCTCTCAACAACCTGAATGAGGTTGCGCAGAAGAAGACTGAGGCGAAGATCTCCGCGAATAATGATCAGCTCAAGACGGCGGTGACAGAGTCGAAGGGGCTGCTCGACGGTATCCCAAAGACCAAGGTGATCAGCCTCCTGATGCGGAAAACATGGGACAAGATCACAGGAAACGCCGATGGTGGTATCGCAGGATATGCTACCGGTGGGCGTCTTCCGGTTACAGGTCCTGGTACGGATCGTGTGGATGGGATTCTTGGGGTTGGTTCTGATGGGATGCCGGTTGCTCGTGTTGATGCGGGTGAATGGGTAATTAATCGCCGATCATCTGAGAAATACCACGATGTATTAGCACAGATTAATGCGGGAACTTTCCCAATGTTCGCTACAGGCGGTTTGGTCAAAGCTGCTGCTGAGATCAAGCGCAGTATTGCGTTTATGCACGGTACACCGTATCTCATGGGCGGGTGGAGTCCGGCTGCAACTGACTGCTCTGGCGCAGTCTCAGGAACAACGAACGTTGCTGTTGGGTTGCCCTTCTTCGATACGAGAACGTCAACAGTCAGCGAGGGGCCATGGCTCGATGCAAAAGGCGCACTGCCCGGGCGCGGTGGTCTAGGCGACATCACGATTGGCTGGTGGGATAAAGGCGGAGGCGCCAACGGGCACACTGCTATGGTGCTGCAGGACGGAACGTTCGTGGAATCCGGTGGCAACACCGGTGGAGGTTTCACCATTGGTGGTAAAGCTGGGCCTCTCGACGGTCGCGGTTTCGATCAGTGGAGGCACTTCCCGGGCGATGGGTCAAGTGTCGCGAAGATAGATGACCTATCGAGTGATGTGGGCGTTAATACCCGTGGTGATGCGAACTGGGGTAGTGCTAGTGAGCTGCACAGTATGGCAGAACGTTATGTGGGGCTGTATGATCAAGGCGGCTATATCCCGCACGGTGGTCTTGGTCTGAACCTGTCGGGGCGTCCAGAGCCTGTCTTGACCGCTAAACAGTGGGATGACTTTGCACACCTAGCTGATGGGTTGCAGAAGCTGATTCCGGTGCTGAGCCGTGCTGCATCAGGTGGTGGCGGTGGAGGGTTTTTCGATCAATCCGAGTTGGTCATTGATGCGGAAAAAGGGCTTGCTGAAACACGCAAGCAGATTGCGTCATCGACGGTCGATCTGCGTAAAGCGGAAGAAGCTGTCGCCGAGGCCCGTAAAGATCTTTCACGTGCAGAGCGTGATGCTCTGGACAAGATCGCGGACAAAGAAGCAGCCTTAGCAAAGGCACGTGAAAGTGGTGATCCTAGCAAGATCGAGAAAGCCGAGCGTGATCTAGCAAAGGCTCGTGAAGATGCGCCAGATAAAGCGAAGAAAGCGGCAGAAAAGATTGAGGAGGCCGAGAAGGATCTCAATGATCTGCGTGATAAATCGACGAATGCTGCAAAGCGCCTAGAGGCAGCTGAACGGACTGTGGTCGCGGCACGATTTAAAGCGGCAGCAGACATGGTCACAGGTGTCAGTGAGGCGCTACAGGCTGGTATTGGTCACATCCAGAAGTACTTTTCTGTGATGGGAGACCTCGCGGAGATGGTCGAGAAGACCCGCCAAGAAGTCTCAAAGCTGCAGATGCAGCAGACAATGAACCGCCTGCAGCTGATTAAGTCGGTACAAGATCTCCAAGTAAAAGAGTGGGATCTGCAGCGAACCCGCGCTATGGGAGCAGTCTCTGTCGCGCAGGCTGAAGCGGAGCTGGACAAGGCGCGTCGTCAGCAGGCGAAGCTAGGGGCAACGTCGATCGAGGCGATGAGTGGTGCGATGGACAGATTCCGACGCACGGGCATCTTCTCGATTGAGGAAGTCGCATCGTCTGTGATTGAGAATTCCTCTGCTGTCAAGGCGGCCCAGTGGCAAGTCGAGGTGGCTAAAGCGCAGGCAGCGATTGATGAGCTGGAGGCTACACATGCACAGGCAGCAGCTCAGCTGCAGGTGGCTGAGGCGACATTGGCACAAAATGCTGCGGCGGAAATGCTCAGGCTTAATACTGCTGCTCTCACTGAGCAGGCACGCGAGCTTTATGGGTTGACGTCGAATCAGGCTCGAGGTGCTGCTGCAGGATTCGGCGGTGTGGGCAAGGTCGTTGGTGGTCTTGGAAAGATCATTGGTGGCATTCTTGGAGGTCTTGCTGGCTTCGCGGCTGGTGGGCCACTCGGTGCGGTCGCTGGTGCTGGTATGGCGCTCGGTGGCCTTGGTGAGGTTGTTCGAGGTGGCTTTGATATTCACAACAACAAGCGCGAGATGGCGGAAGCATGGAAGGGCATGAGCCCTGGTGCAAAAGCCGGAATCGTCGCCGGGGCCCTCGGTGGTGCTGCACTGTCGATTGGTGGTGGTGCTTTAGCTGGTCGCCTGGGGCCTGATGCTGCAGTCGGTGGCGCGAAGCTGGCCGACCAGTGGATGGGGGCAACGATCGGTTCGATGGCCTATGGAGTGGAATCGAAGATCGCAGCGATGCAGCGGCGTCAAGCAGACAAGCAATCTGCTTTATCCACTGCTATTGAGGCGCAAAAGCTCCAGCTAGAGGCGAAAAAGCTCTCTACTCAAACAGAGTACGCCTCCAAACTGGATGCACTAAAAGCACAGCTGGATTATGCGAAATTGCAGAAGCAGCTTGCGGAGGCGTCAACGAAGCGGGAGGCGGAAGCTCTCGCTAAGGCTGCAGAAGTTGCAGCGCAGCGTCGTGAAGCAATGCTGGCTTTGGCCCAGCGCCAAATCGCACAGCAAGACGAGACGAACAGGCAGCTTGCGATGCTTGTGGAGGCCCAGCGGGCAGCTGCGAAAAAAGCTGGGATTAATACCAGCCCAGTGGAATTCACGTTGCCGCCGGGAGATGCATTCACCCGAGGGCAGACAGAGGCAATGCTGCGTGAGGTCAGAGATGAATATGAGCGGCGCATCGCAGCTTTGACTCAGATTGATGCGAATCGTTTTGTTGACTCCAAGATTGGATAGAAAGGAAACACCTCCTATGAGTGGGATTACCAGAATCTCGTATATGTCCCCTTGGGGAATCCAGTTCGATTTGTCGGAATCTGAGTGGACTGCTGGCCTGAGATATGCAGGCCTTTCAGGAATGAAATCTAAGGTCCAAGCAAAGACCCTGCAGGCAATCGGACAGTCAGGGCAAATCACAGAATCGACGCAGATCCAGCCGATGGACGGCACAATAACGCTTGCACTAGCAGGTGAAAATGGTGAAACCGTTGATGGCGTTTATCGCAGGGTCTGCGCCGCCTTCTCACAAACCCTGTTCGGCACACTGTCTGTGGATACGAGTCTTCACGGAACTATCTACACCCAGGTCAAAGCGGCAGCACCGATACCTGCTCCCAAATCTGATCTGCTCGATGAAACTGTGGTCGATTCAGTAGAGATCAGCCTCATCTCAGATGAGGGGGTGTGGTGGACAGATTGGGCGTATGGAGAAGACACCGTGCTTGTCACCAATGATGGTGAAGTTTCGATCCCCATCCGCATTAGGTGGAAGGGGAAAGGTGGGGCGGTCACCTTGCCATCAGGTGCAGTGTTTGATCTGCCACCAGTGTCTGACTGGAGAACGCTCATCTTGGATTCTGAGGAATCCTGCGTCGTGATTAAAGATGACGGGCTTCCAGACTATGAAGTTTGGCCGGCAAAGATCGCAGTGACTCCGGAGCTGGTGCCGCCGTGCTGCGCACGAAAATTTGTTCTTCCCACAGGAGCGTCCGCTATGTGGAGAATCGCACTGACAGACCCATGGAAGGTGATCTAATTGGAGTTCAATTGGGAAAACCACAAGAAGCATCGTGATCAGGTGATCGCAGATCAAGGTCAATGGCTGGGGCTGCTGGATGAAAACGCCACCCCAATGATGGATCTACCGCCTGTCATGGAAATGCGAATGCCGGAGGCTACCAACGACCCTGCGTCTGGCATGGTGAAATTGCGAGTCCAGTCTGCAAGTGGGATCGTGCACCCGGTCATTCATCAGCTCATTGCTGATGGCCTCGGAAAAACAGATGATGTGGGGCGTCTTGTTCCATTGAGTGAGGCGACGCGATTTATTGCGATCGAACGAGCGGGCTCTAGACGGGTCTTTCGTGTGGATTTTGCTGTGGCTGAAGGCGGCGCGGGTGCACCATCAGTGCTGGCAGTTCATGGAACGGACATGCTAAAAACTCTGGCGCGTTTTCCTGCGATGTCAGGGCCGACGACATGGACAGGGAAGTGGACGCGATTCACGAGGGATTGGGCTGGTCCTGAAAATGTTGGTGTCCAATTTGACAAGCCTCGGGATCTGCAAGACATCAAGATGGTCACGGTTGCAGATGGTGCAACTGAGCAGGGGGCAGCAGAGCCACTGATCAGGAAGATCATTTCAGATTCATTAGCCGCTACGTGGCGTGCCATCGGACGGGAGGATCTTCTAGCGGATCCGCCCGTGCAGGTAGATCCCAATCCAAGTGGGCGAAAATCAAAGAATATTCTGATACGTCCAACCGATCGTTCGATGTGGGAGGAACTGGCACCGCTGGCCGCTGCGGCCGGAGTCAGTATCTCCGCAGAGATGTGGTGGCCAACAGATGCTCCTATTAGCGGGCTAAACCTGAAAAGCCCCACGATCGTTATCAAGGTGGAACAACGTGAAAAGGCGGTGACTTATGGGTAAGCCTTTGCTCGTAGCTGACGGTGGAACAATGACCGTCGGGCGTCGACAAGCAACGTATGTTTACGGACAATTTGATGTACGTCTGCCAGAGGGCAGAGAACAAGCCGACGTCGAAAAGCGGCTACAAAACGGGTACATCTACCGCCCAGATGAGCCTGCGGCGGGGCGGTTCGACGTAGCATTCGTCAGAGCTGATGCCACAGTAGACCTGACTGCTCAAACCTCGGATCTCGAAACACAAATAGAAGCCGCACAACTTCGCACCGAAGGTGACATCTTCTTCGAACGAGACATCACTGATTCCGGAACTGGAAGATACAGACCAGGTATCGACATCAAGCGCGGAGACATCGTCGACGTGCTGATCTGGGGTCGGATCCTGCCGCTTCCAATCACACGGTGGGAAATGATCTCTGATGACACCACTTCAGTGGGGTGGCGATGGCACGTTGGCGGCGCAATGATCGAAGACGCCGAAGCGCTAAGAAGCCACAATGACCAGCTCTTGCAGCAAATAGCCCAAGAAAAACGCCAGATGACTAAATCGATCGGCGTGGTGTCTCAGCAGGCTGTATCGGCTGGTAAGGCTGCCGCTAAGGCAGATGGCAAAGCGGTAACAGCGCAGGAGACTGCTGATGATGCTTTGGCGAAGTGGCGGCGGCAAAAAGACCAGCTGGATCAGGTTCAATCTGAGCTGATCCGCAAGAACACTGAATGGAACCGGCTCCAAGACGTAGGCTTGAAAGAATTGGAATCACAGCAAGCGGCGATGAAAAGGTTCGTCGAGCTGAGTAGGCCGGGTATGGTGACTGCGGATTCGTGGACTCCGGTGCAGGCTGGCCCTGTACAGGTCTCATACCCCTCGCGGAATAGAATCCAGTTCTACCTCAGGCCCTCCAATACTGTCGTGGGCGCGTCGGTGCTAGGAGTAGCACGCGTCACGGCCTTGTCCGGGTATTCATCCTCATTCACGGTGGAGATTAACGCCGGCGAAACGGTAACCCCCCGCGTAGGAAGCTTTGAAGCTTTCCAACAAGTGTCGGTCACAGTACACCCGATCGTCGATTTCGCAGCGATTTTGAAAGAAGAACGAAGAAAGAGAGGACTACGACAATAATGCCTGCTGTTCAAGGAAAATTATCCACGATCACCAATCAGCCCTCAAGGATTAAGGAGGTGTGGCTGCGCCCTGCTGCCACCCGCCCGGGGGATGGTGAGTTGATTGTGGATGAGCCGGTGCGCATCACTGTCGATGAGCATGGTGAGTTCACGGCGACTATCGCGCCGGGTGCTGCTGTGCTGGTGTTGATTGGCACGGATTTTATGGCCCGTGAATCGATCCCTCTACTGATCCATGAGGGTACTGCCACGATTCGGCAGGCGGTGGAGGATGCGAAAGATTTCACCCCTGATGTGCATGACAGGCTAGCGGAGTTGGCTGATCAGGTGGCTCGTGGTGTGAAATCCACGGGTGAGGCGGTGAAGTCTGTGGCTGCTGATCGTGAGAAGGTTGAGGCTGCTGCGGAGGCTGTGGAGGCCTCGTCGGCTGCTGCGAAGGCTGCTGAGGCCTCGGTATCGTCGGCGTGGCAGCAGGTCAAGGCTCGGCTTGCTCAGTGGGAGGAACGCGTCCAGCAGCTTGATAGGTGGCAGCCACAATACGAGTGGTTGAAAGAGCATGCTGAGACTTCTTTTGCTGTGGTGCAAGAAAAGATCACCCAAGCCACACAGCAGATCGTGTCGCAGGTCAGGAGTGATGCTGAAGCGGTCAGGCGGGATGCTGCGACGGCGGGGCAGCATTCTTTGAAAGCGCAGGCCGCGGCGAAAACAGCAGAATCCGTAGCAACGTCGGCGGTCGATGCTGTGGTGAAAAAAATTCTTGACGGTGCACCACAAGCCTATGACACGCTGAAAGAGGTTGCGGACGAGCTTGCGTCTCAGAAGAGTGTTGCGGCCGCGCTGATCAATCAGCTTTCCGAGAAAGCGTCACAAGCGGAGGTGGCGACGCTTGCCCAGAAAATCACGAATTTGGGTATTGATGGGGTTCGTGGGTTGGCTGAGGCTTTGGCCGGTAAGGCAAGTTCCTCGCACACCCACAACAAGGGTGAGATTACAGGGCTTGAAGACGATCTAACTAAGGTTAGTCAGCTGGAAGAGAAGTATTCCACGATTGAGACTGAGATTGGTAAAAAGGCTGGAAAAGACGAGATTGCCGGCATGGCCACCAAGTCCGAGGTACAGAAGCTACAGGACGCGGTGAACGCTGCCCCGAAGATCCAGGTGGTTTCGAGTATGCCGAAGCGTCCAGATCACAATACTATCTACGTGGTTCGGTGATTGGTGATGGGTGGTATGAAAGTCGGGGGTGAGACCCCCAGAGAAATTTTCTACGGGAGCACTCCGGTAAAAGAGGTGTACTACGGCGATACGAAGGTCTGGCCCGAGATCACAGAATGGGAGCTCGGAAAGTACTATAACCCCGGTGATGTAGTCGAGTATAACGGTGGGGTTTACCGATCCGTGAGGGCCCATGCTTCAACCCGACTAAGGTCACCCCAAAACCCGGTGTACTGGAAATACCTTGGACGGGCGTAAGACCCGAACCCGGAAACGTCGTTTTTCTGTGGCTGAGGATCGACATTGAGTTATCCCCGCACCCGCATAGGGTGCATTTTTTATGCCCCACCAATCCGGTGAGGGCTTTGTCAATAGATAAGGAGAAGGAAAATGAAGCCAAACCCGAAGCACCGGGGGGACCCGTTATTCCTGCCCGAGGTGCTGAGAGCATTCGGGGTGAAAGTTCAAGAATGGGACGGGTGGAAAGACCGTGGCCACGGTGACTTTGGTGTGATCCAAGGAGTGTTCGCGCACCACACAGGCACGGATAAAGACATTCCTGGTTATATCGCCAATCACCCAGAGCTGGGCTTGTGCTCACAAATTCACCTGAACCGCGACGGCACGGCAGTGATTGTCGGCGCAGGAATCGCTTGGCACGCAGGCCGCGGATCCTATCAAGGGTGGCCTACAGACAACGCAAACCAAGTGGCTATCGGTATTGAGGCGGCGTCGTCTGGTACAAGCCCGTGGCCACAGGTGCAGCTTGATGCTTATTACCGGTGTTGTGCTGCTATTTTGTGGTATCTCGGGAAGCCAGCAACCCCACAAACGCTCCTAGGCCATAAGGAATACTCCGGTGCGGCTCAGGGTAAGTGGGATCCAGGCGGAATCGATATGAATGATTTCCGCAGGAATGTTCAGAGATATATAGATAACCCGCCTTTTATGGGTGGGGGGATGAAGAAAGAAGAAGAGGATCCCATGATCAAATCGTTGATTAACCCATCGAAGTGGTTCGCGCAGTCCACGTTGATCAGCATTGTGGATGCCACCTGCTGGCAGATTCTTGTGCTGGCTAAGGCTATTGCCAAAAAGCAGGGTCTTGATCCTGATCAAATCCTTGCTGACGCTATCACCGCTGATCGAGAGGGGAAATAATCATGGCTAATACTGATATTCAGGCTGCTGTTACTCGTGCATTGGAGTCGCAGTCGTGGTGGCTGCGCCGTAAGGATTCTTTGACTTCTGGCGCCGGCCTTGTCTTGCATTTCGCTAACCTGATCGTCGCTTTGCTCGGGGATGCTAACCCCTGGGTGAACGTCGCCGTCGCTGTGGTTATCGGTGTCGCACAGCTTATTATCCACGCTGGAACAAAGGGAGCTATTACACCTTCTATGGTGACGCGGATCGACAATGCGGCACCTCCGTCGCCAGTATTTGATCTTGATAAAGTTCGCAATAGTCTTGCTGAGTCGGCGGGGTGATGCCCTATGCCTATTGATCATCTACCTCTTCGTGTTCAGCCCGTTGCGTTGCGTGCACGGGCTTTTTTGATGACCGATTCCACGGCGTTGCTGTTGTTGGCTGTGGTGCAGGTTGCGGTGGGGGTTTACTACCTTCCTGACGTGTTAGGTGATCCTTTGCAGTGGCAGCGACCTGCAGAATCGATCATGCCAATTGAGGCGTGGGCGTGGGTTCATATTGTTGTTGGAATTATCTGTGGTGCTGCAGCCTTTACTGATCGGTGGCATATTGATGTTGTCGCCCTGGCTGTTGCCACGGGGCTGAATGTCTCATGGGCGTTCAGTCTTCTCGCTGCTGCTGTTGAGTATCAGCAGACGGTGCTGTGGCTTGTCGGTGTGCTGATTCTGTCGTTGACTGGCTCCATTATGTGGGCTGTATGGCGTGGCAAGCGCGGTGACATTCCGATTGGCGACGATCGGAGGCAAGCATGAGTACGCTTGCAGCGTTGGTGGCTGCTCTTGGAGGTCTCGTTACCGCGATCGGTTCTGCCATTGTGGCGTACACGAAGCAGCGAGCAGACGTTCAGGCTGCTAAAGGTAGCCGTATTGATTTGATGGAGGCGCGGATTGATAAGGTACAAGCCCAGTTCGAAGCGGAGCATGATAAGCGAATCAAAGCAGAGACGCTGGCGCATCGTTTGCGTCTCGGGCTGATCACAACAATGGATTATGGATCCGTTGGGCTGATCGCGGTTCACCGCCTCCGCCTCCTGCAGCCCCTGATTTCAGAGAGATTAAGCACTTGCTCGAAGGTTAAGTAATGCCCCGTTGGCTTCGGCTGACGGGGCGGTCAAGCATAGAGAATATGGAGAGAAACGTAGGCACTCCCTAGATGTTGGTTCGTGTTACCCGAACGTAGGCCGAACACGAGCAATAAACATAATGGTAAGAAGTGAAAAGCATCTGACTACGGATCAGAAGGTTGGGGGTTCGAATCCCTCCGGGCGCACCAACAAAACCCCAGCTCATAGTGAACTGCTCCCCATTAGTTGGACTGAGAAATCAGTTACCTACTAGTGGGGAGCAGTTGTATGCGTGCACGTAGTTCGTTGTCGGCGGGACAGCGGGAAGAATTGGTGGCTCTTTTCGAGCAGGGTTATAGTTATTGGGCTGCAGCTCATCATGTTGGTGTTGGTGTTTACCCAGTCCGTGCTTTGTTTCGTCGGTTCTTGCTCCATGGCAAGCTATGTCTTGTGGAAAAGCCTTCAAAGCAGCAGTACTCTTTCGAAATCAAAAAGGAAGTTGTCCAACGCCATCTAGCTGGCGAGTCGAAGATGGATCTGGCCCGTGAGTTTGGTCTGTCGTCGGATCAAGTGGTCGGATATTGGTCGCGAAAATGGCGCAAAGGTGGTGATGACGCGTTAAAGCTGAAACCGAAGGGCAGGCCTAAAGGTTCAGCTAAGCCGAAGGTGCTTACTGAAGAAGATAAGCTGCGTCGCGAAAACGAACGGTTGCGGGCTGAAAATGCTTATTTAAAAAAATTGCGGGACTTGAGGAACCAGGGACACGCCTGAAAGCCCAGGCGATCGTCATCCTCAAGTCACAACACCGCTTGGCAGATCTCCTCGCGGCGGCAGATATGCCGCGGGCGAGATTCTTCTACCATCAAAAGCGACTCGATAAGCCGGATAAACATGCTGCGGTAAAGCACGCAATCCTAGAACCTGACTTGGCTCATTTTGGTGTGTTGTAGTTCATATTGACGTTTCTGCCTGTGGGGTTGGGTATCAGAGTGCGGGTTTTGTCTGACTAAGCGGGTAGCGGTGGGGGTGCCGGTAGGCTGTTGAATATGTCACCGAGTATCCGCCGGGTCCCGACGGCGTCGGGTGCGACCGCTGTTCAAATCATCTGGCGGTACCGCAACCGCAAACCTGAAATCGAACACGTCGGCTCCGCCCATACCGACCACGATCTCGCAGCGCTGATGGTCAAGGCTCAGCGGCTTGTCGATGGCGAGCAAATTTCACTTGACCTCAAAGTGTTGCCTTCTGCGGTTGCTGTGTCTGGAACAGGCACGGTTGATAATCCCGTCACGGTATCCGGTGAACGCGCAGGTCTTCTCCTAGACGCGATTCGCGGGGCCTTCCAACTCCTTGGCCTGGATACGGCAAGCGGCAAGGACGAGGTGTTTTTCAACCTGGTCCAAGCCCGTATTATCTCGCCGGGTTCCAAGTTTGATTCCATTGAAACTCTGGCAGAAGTCGGCGTGGCCTCGGCTTCATACGCGACTATAAAGCGCTACCTTCCGCGGTATGCCGACAAAGACTTCCGCGACCAGATAACCCACGCGCTAGCCACACACGCGGCCATTGGTCCTGGTGTGATGGTTCTCTACGATGTGACAACCTTGTATTTTGAAACTGACGTGCCCGACGAGCTACGCAAACCCGGGTTTAGTAAAGAACGCCGACTCGAACCCCAGATCACTGTCGGGATGCTCACCGACTCCACCGGCTTGCCCTTGGCGATCGGCGCGTTTGAAGGCAATCGTGCGGAAACGCACACCATGTTGCCAATGATCCTGCGTCTTAAAGACGCCTACCACCTTGACGACATCACGATTGTTGCTGATGCTGGCATGTTTTCAGCCGCCAACAAGACCGCGATTATCGATGCCGGGTTGGACTACATTCTGGGCACGAAAGAACGCGAAATCCCAGAACCAATTAAAGCCTGGCTAGATGCAGCGGAAGGGCGCAGCTACACCGACTACGACGACGGACACATCTGGACCCACCGTCACCACAGCGACAAACGCCGCACCAGCGGCAAACCGCAGGCAGTGACCTATTACCAGTATTCCTACGATAGGGCTCGGCGCACAAGGCGCGGCATCGGCGAACAACTAGATAAAGCCCAGCGTGCTGTTGACGGAAAGATACCCGTCAAGCGGAATCGATACGTCAACCTCAAGGCCCCGAATAAGCAGGTCAACCACACCCTAGCCAACAAGCACCTAACCCTGGCCGGGATTAAAGGATACGAGACCTCACGCACAGACTTAAAACCCCAGGAAGTCATCGGTGCCTACCGGCGCCTGTTCACGATCGAGAAATCGTTCCGAATGGCGAAATCAGACCTGAAAGCCCGACCGATTTATCACCGTAAAGAAGACTCCATCCACGCACACCTAACCATTGTGATGGCCGCGATGGCCACAGGCCACGTGTTGGAACAAGCCACGGGCCTATCGTTGAAGCGATTAGTGCGAACCCTGAAGAAATACCGGACGTTTACCGTCGAAATCGCAGGCCAGACCCTCCATGCACAAACCGACCTGCCCGCTGACATCCGCGAACTCACCGAAAAGCTGCCCCAACCGTCTGACTAAATTGAGCCAAGTCAGGGTTGCGGGCTGAAAATGCTTATTTAAAAAAATTGCGGGACTTGAGGAACCAGGGACACGCCTGAAAGCCCAGGCGATCGTCATCCTCAAGTCACAACACCGCTTGGCAGATCTCCTCGCGGCGGCAGATATGCCGCGGGCGACATTCTTCTACCATCAAAAGCGACTCGATAAGCCGGATAAACATGCTGCGGTAAAGCACGCAATCCTAGAAAGTTTCGAAGCCAACAAGCATCGCTACGGCTACCGGCGAGTGTTGCTGGACTTGCGCAACAAGGGCTGGGTGGTCAACCACAAACTCGTCTACAAGCTCATGCACCAGATGGGTCTTCGGGCTAAAATCCGTCAGCGCAGGCCCTATAATTCCTACACAGGAACTATCAGTCGCATTGCTGACAATAAGCTTGCCCGTAAATTCACTCCAGACAAGCCCAACATCGTCTTTGTCAGCGACGTTACCGAATTTAGGGTTGCAGGCCGCAAAGTGTATTTATCACCGGTAATGGATCTCTTCGACCGCTGTATTGTCGCTCACACCGTGGCTACATCACCGTCGATAGCATTCACGGCCGATTCCCTAACAAAGGCGATTGCAGCCTGTGCGCCGAAGCCTGGATGGATGATGCACACCGATCAAGGCTTCCAGTACCAGCATTCAACCTGGCGTAATCTAATCCACGACAACGGCGGTGTTCAGTCAATGTCGCGTAAAGCTAATTGTTACGACAACGCAGTAATGGAGAACTTCTTCGGACACTTAAAAACCGAGATGTACCACGGAGAAGTTTTTGGAACCGTCGAGGAATTCACCCAAGCTGTCGAAGACTACATCCAGTGGTATAACACCGAACGCATCCAACAACGACTCAAGGGCCTGACCCCGATGCACTACCGGAATCAGGCCCTTGAACCCCTAACCACCTAGAATTAAACCAGTCCAACTTTTGGGGGCTAGTTCAGTTTGAGCTGGGGTTTCTTTGTGTGGTATTCATTGGATTGGAGTTCCACAGGTAGAAGACATAAAAGTATAGTAATTTTTATGAACTCCTCCCTAGTGCATGAAATGTCCCTCGCCCAATTGTTTGGAATACGCTAAGTTTTTCTTATGAACAGTGTTCACTTCCGCCCTCGTGTCAGCATTTTTCTTGCTGTGTGCCTGCTTGCTACGGGTTGCACTATTAGCGCTCCAAGTACCTCAAATGATTCGCAATCTTCACACTTTCAGAGTGCTGCGGCTCAGCCTTCTCATGATGTTGAGCTGACGGTGGATGCTGCGTCGGGAATGGTGTCTACGAATAGTCCGCAGTTGCCTATTCATGTGCAGTGGCCGGTGTTGGAGGGGCACGCTGGTTTGTCGGAGGCGATGGCTTCGTGGGCTGAGGGTGTGGCTCGTGAGTTTATTGGGGAGTATGGGCCGCGTGATGTGAATCCTTCGGAGTTGAATGGTTCGGGGGATCAGGTGCGTGCTGGTGATGTGGTGGCGATGCGGTTGACGTTGGAGGAGTTTGGTGGGGCTAATGCGACGTCGATGAGTCGTATGTTTTTTAGTTCGGGGGATCGGGTTTGGCAGGGGCCTGATGTGATTGCGCAGGATAGGCGTATCGACGCCGCCCGCGCGGTTCTTGATCAGTTGGGTGATCGGGTGGCGTCTGGTGTGTCGGCAGCTGAGGTTGCGAGGATTCCTAATTTGTTTGGGGATGTTCTGGTTGAGGGGGATGTGATGCATGTGCGGTTGCCGCAGGCGAGTGTGTTGGCGTCGTCGGAGGGGATTGTTGAGGTTGATATTCCTGCGGAGGGTCTGTTGTCGCAGAACGGTAAGCGGTTATTGCCGCCGGCGCCGGTTCCGACCCCGATGCCACAGTTGCCGCAAGTGCAATCTAGAGGGGCAGAGCCAGTGGATTGTTCAGTTTTAAAATGTGTGGCGTTGACGTTTGATGATGGTCCTGGGCCTTATACGTCGCAGATTTTGGATACGTTGGATTCGCGTGGGGTGAAGGCGACGTTTTTTGAGATTGCGACGGCGATTCCGCGGTTCCCTGAGGTGGTGCGTCGGCAGGTGGCCTCGGGCATGGAGATTGGTAGTCATACGGTGACGCATCGTCAGTTGCCGTTGTTGTCGTTGGTGGAGCAGCAGCAGGAGGCGGATGGCGCTAGTGATCGGCTGGTGGAGGCGGGTGCGCCGCGGCCGGTGATGATGCGTCCGCCGTATGGTGCGTGGAATCAGGATACGAGGCGTTTGGGTTATTCGTTGATTTTGTGGAATGTGGATTCTGAGGATTGGAAGAATCGGGATGCGCAGGTGACTACGAATAACATCATGGCTCAGGTGCAACCGGGGTCGATTGTGTTGATGCATGATATTCATCCGTCGACGGCGGCGGCGTTGCCGGGGATTATTGATCGTTTGAAGGAACAAGGTTATACGTTGGTCACGGTGTCGCAATTGTTGGGTCAGCTCACTCCTGGAGAGGTGTATTACGGTCGTTAGCTGACGGCCCATGCGATGTGGTGCAGGGCTTCGGTGAGTGTTGCGTCGTCGTGGGAGCCGAATCCGATGACGATGCCGTTGCTGGGTCCGGAATCGGGGTGTTGGCTCCAGTAGTCGGAGAGTCCTTCGACGATGATTCCGTGTTGGCGGCAGCGTTGGAGGATGTCTGTTTCGGGTCGGGTGCAGGCGAGTACGGCGTGGAGGCCGCCGACGATAGGGGAGAGTGTGGTTCCGGGGATGGATCCGAGGATGGCGATTACGGTGTCGCGGCGGCGGCGGTAGATGCGTCGGAGGTTTTGGGTGCGGCGGCGTAGTGCTCCTGAGCTTAGGTATTGGGCGAGTGCTTCTTGGGTGATGCCGCTCGCGGTATTGCCAAATATTGTGCGCAATTCAATTAAGCGTGGTACTAGGTGGGGTGGAGCCACTATGTATCCGCAGGAGACTTGGGGGGAAATGAGTGAGGAGAACGTGCCCAGTAGTGCGGTGTGGTGGGGTGCCAGGGCGAAAAGGGCGGGCAGGGGTTGGCCTACGTGGCGCAGTTCGGAGTCGAAGTCGTCTTCGATGATGAGTCCTGTGGTGCGGGTGGCCCAGGTGGTTAGTTGGGTGCGTCGATAAGCGGGCAGGGAGCCGCCGTGGGGGTATTGGTGGCTGGGGGTGACTAGGGCCGCGTTGAGGTCGGGGAGGTTGTGGGTGATCAGGCCGTGGTTGTCGGTGGGAAGCGCCACGGTGGTGGAGCCGAGCGCTGCGGGTACGCGCCGCAAGCTGGGGTAGCCTGGCGATTCCACGCCGACGCGTAGGTCGGGGCCGAGTGCTTGGAGGATGAGTGAGAAGCCTTCGCGGGCGCCGGCGGTGATGATGATGTGGTCGGGGCTGGCTACTACGGCGCGCATGCGGCGGAGGTGGTCTGCTACTTGTTCGCGCAGGTGAAGTAGCCCTTGGGGTGGGGTGTGTGCGGGTGGTTGGGTGCAGGCGGTGCGCCAGGCGGCGCGCCAGGAGGAGTTGGTGAGGGTGGCGGTGTCGGGAAGGCCTGGGGTAAGGTCGATGGCTGGTGGTTCTGGTGGTGGTGTGGGGGAGTGGGCGGGGGCCGGCGTGGGGGTGAGGTCGGGGTTGATGCAGGTGCCGGAGCCGCGGGCGGCGATGAGGAAGCCTTCGGCGAGAAGTTGTTCGTAGGCGGTGACTGCGCTGCCGCGGGAGATGCCTAGTTGGGTGCTCAGGGCGCGGGTGCTGGGGACATGGTCGCCGGGTTTGAGCAGGCCACGGCCTACGAGGATGCGGATGTGGTCGGCGATTTGGGCGGGGATGGGGTCGGTGCTGGCGCGATTGAGTCGTATGGGGAGGTTGGTGACCAGGTCGGGGCGCATAGAGGTATTGTCGTGCACAAAAGTGGTCTATTGCAACACGCGGAATTTGGATCTAGCATTAGTCCACTTTTGTGGGCTTGGATAGTCATCATGACTCAAGAAACTTTTACTGCAACTACGCGCGTGAAGCGCGGCCTGGCCGACATGCTCAAGGGTGGTGTGATCATGGACGTGGTCACCCCAGAACAGGCTCGCATCGCTGAGGATGCCGGCGCTTCTGCTGTGATGGCGTTGGAGCGCGTACCTGCGGATATTCGTGCGCAGGGTGGTGTGGCTCGTATGTCGGATCCTGATTTGATCGAGGGCATTGTCAACGCTGTGTCTATCCCGGTGATGGCTAAGGCTCGTATTGGCCACTTTGTGGAGGCCCAGATTTTGGAGTCTTTGGGTGTGGACTTTATCGACGAGTCCGAGGTGCTATCACCTGCGGATTATGTAAACCACATTGATAAGTGGAACTTCGATGTGCCTTTCGTGTGCGGTGCTACCAACTTGGGTGAGGCGTTACGACGCATCACCGAGGGCGCTGCCATGATCCGCTCTAAGGGTGAGGCCGGCACTGGCGACGTTTCCGAGGCTGTGAAGCACCTGCGCACCATCCGTGGTGAGATCAACCGTTTGCGCAGCATGGATGAGGATCAGCTTTATGTTGCTGCTAAGGAGATTCAGGCTCCTTATGATCTTGTCCGCGAGGTTGCCGCAACCGGCAAGCTGCCTGTTACCCTCTTTGTTGCTGGTGGTGTTGCCACGCCTGCCGACGCTGCCTTGGTGATGCAGATGGGGGCCGAGGGTGTGTTCGTGGGCTCGGGCATTTTCAAGTCCGGTAACCCTGCTGCGCGTGCTGCTGCGATCGTGAAGGCCACCACCATGTATGACGATCCTTCTGCTATCGCAGAGGTGTCTCGCGGCCTAGGCGAGGCAATGGTCGGCATTAACGTTGCCGATGTTCCTGCACCTCACCGTTTGGCTGAGCGCGGATGGTAATCGGAGTACTCACCCTCCAAGGTGGGTTTGCAGAACACATTGCAATCCTAGAGGCCTTGGGTGTGGAGCACCGTCGGGTGCGCGTGCCCAATGACCTGCTGGGGCTCGACGGCCTGATTATCCCAGGTGGCGAGTCCACTGTGATGGATAAGCTGGCGCGTGCTTTCGACCTTGCGGAGCCCCTGCGTGTGGCTATTAACAATGGTCTGCCAGTGTTTGCTACCTGTGCTGGGTTGATTTACTTGGGCACGGTGGAAAATCCCGCGAAGGGCCAGCAGACGTTGGGTTGTTTGGATGTTGTGGTGCGCCGTAATGCCTTTGGCCGCCAGGTGGATTCTTTTGACGCTGTAGTTGAGGTGGAAGGAATCGATGCGAATGTGGCCTTTATCCGCGCCCCCGAGGTTATTTCCTGCGGTGCGGGCGTTGCGGTGACTGCGCGTGTGGGCGATCACGTGGTGGGCGTGCGCCAAGGCAAGATCCACGCCTATGCGTTCCACCCAGAATCTGCTGGTGAGGCCCACTTGCATCAGGCGTGGCTCGACAGTATCTAGTTGTTGCGCTGTGTCAAGTTGCTGCGCTGTGCTTTGCGACTGTTCTTGCGTAGCCACCAGGCGAGCAGGATCAGTACGAGCGCGGCTGCGGCGACGATGGCACACATCCACCATTGCCATACCACTGTGGACTCCTCGAAGACCTTTTCTTCTGAGGGGTCCATGGGCACTTGGTGTCCGCGAACTAGTAGGCGGTGGGTGTTGATGCCGTAGGGGGTGCAGGTAATAAGCGTGATGTAGTCTTTGCTGGGTTCGCGGCCAAGGTCGTCGATGTGGTCTGGGGTGACCACTTTGATCTGATCTATTTCGTATTTGAGTTTGTGGCCAGAGACTGCCACGTAGAAGGCATCTCCTTCTTTTACTTTTACCAAGTTGTCCCACAAAGTAGTGGTTTGAATACCGGTGTGTGCGGAGAGTACTGCGTGGCGGTTTGGTTGCGTCCGCTAGCGTGGTGTATCTGTAACTACCGGTGCGGTCCTGATGAATGAATGAGGCGACCACCGCGGGTACCTTTCGAATCAACTCTTACCTATCCTCGAAAGGAAGTAAACCCGCGATGGCCACTAACCCTCATCATATCGACCCGACCGAGAGTGTCCGATTGTTTGTGTGCGGGGGGCTTGGTTTACAAGTAGTCCGCGAATCGGTCGGGGTAAGCCACGGCTAGTTGGTTGATGGCTTGTTTCCACCCGGTGGCTTTCGCTCCTTCAATATAGCCGTTGCATTCGATGGCGCGCTTGGCTTTCTTCGCTCGCTGGGCAGCGCGCTTGTCCTCGATGTTGCAGATCATCAGCCACAGCGTTTTCAGCGCCGCGGTATCGTTCGGGAACTGGCCGCGGTTGCGGGTGGCTTTCCGCAGCTCAGCATTCAGCGATTCGATCGAATTCGTGGTGTAGAGTACCCGCCGTGCCGCAGGCGGGAACTGCAAAAATGGCACAAACCGGTCCCAGGCGTCGCGCCAGACTTTGACCGATTGCGGGTATTTACGGCCCAGTTCACTGGCCTCGAATGCGTCCAGGGCGGCGCGGGCGGTGTCCTCGGTCGGTGCGGTGTAGACCTCCCGTAGCGCACTTGATACGGGTTTGCGGTCTTGGTAGGACACCCACCTGTTGGCCGCCCGGATCAGGTGCACGATACAGGTCTGCACCATGGAATTCGGCCAGGTTGCCTCCACGGCTTCCGGCAGGCCTTTGAGCCCGTCGCAGCAGACGATGAACACGTCTTGGACCCCACGGTTGGCAAGGTCAGCGCACACGGATGCCCAAAAACTGGCGCCTTCATTGTCTGCGATCCACAATCCCAGGATGTGCTTGATGCCGTCCATGTCGACGCCTACCGCCATGTAGCAAGACTTGTTGACCACGCGGTGGCCATCGCGGATCTTCACTCGCAGCGCGTCGAGGAAGATCACTGGGTAGAACTCGTCGAGCTGGCGGTTTTGCCAGATCATGACCTCTTCTAACACCGCGTCGGTAATGGTGCTGATCGTATCTGGGCTCATATCCACCCCGAGGGTGGTGGCGAGGTGGTGGCAAATATCGCGCACGGTCATCCCACCGGCGTACAGGGAGATGATCATGTCATCAAGCTCCGTCAGACGGCGGGTGCCTTTAGGCAGCATCCGCGGCGTAAACGTGCCAGCTCGATCCCGGGGCATAGTCACATCAAAGGTGCCGTAGCCAGAGTTGACGGTTTTGGTGTACGACCCGTTGCGGTGATTGCCACCATCCGGGGTGCCCAGCTGGGCTTTCGCCGTACGATCAGAGTGCGCGTATCCTAGATGCGCGTCCATTTCAGCCTGCAGACCAGCGTTGATCGATGCCTGCAAAAGACCTTTGACCAGGTCGCTGGCATCATCGGTGGAAGTCGACAACTCGCCGATCAGTTCGGCGATTTCCGGATTTTCCATCAGCTTAGCGCTGATCTCGTTGACCCTGTTCGGGTCATGACCTTTCCTCGGTGATACGGTAGTCATTATCAGTGAAACTCCTTCTGGATCAGAGCCTCACACACAAAACACCTGACACCCTCACCCGACCGCGTATCTGGAAGAATTGCTCACTCAGGCCTCCCCAGACTTGATGCGCCAGATGCTCACAGACTTCATCAACCAGATCCTTTCGGCCCAGGCTGACAGTGTTTGCGGCACTGACTACGCCACGGTATCTCCCCAACGGACTAATACCCGCAATGGCTACCGCCACCGCGACCTTGATACTCGCGTCGGCACCATTGATATCGCTGTACCCAAATGACGTACCGGATCTTTCTTCCCAGACTGGTTATTGCAACGACGAACCCTAGCCGAACGAGCACTAACAACCGTAATAGCCACCTGCTATGTAAAGGGCGTATCCACCCGCAGGATGAACGATCTCGTCGCCAGTTTAGGAATCAATAATTTATCGAAATCGCAGGTATCTGACATGGCAAAAGACCTTGACGAGATGGTCGAAGACTTCCGCACCCGACCACTTGATACCGGCCCCTACCTATATGTCTCGTGTGATGCGTTGACCATGAAAGTCCGTGAAAGCGGACGAGTCGTTAAAACCTCTGTGCTGCTAGCTACCGGGGTTAATGCCGAAGGTTACCGGGAGTTATTGGGCATGCAGATTGCACCATCTGAGTCTGTGGCCTCGTGGACCAGGTTCTTTAGGGATCTTCAAGCCCGCGGACTTGATGAAGTCTATCTTGTCACCAGTGACGCCCATCTAGGTATCCAACATGCAATTAGTGAGATATTACCGAATGCGTCCTGGCAACGGTGCCGAACGCACTTCGCCAAGAACCTCTCTGGCATGGTGCCCAAAACGCAGTGGCCGACCCTATCGGCGATGTTTCATACGATATTCCAAACCAGACTCGGAATCGGTGTGGTCCCAAGCCCGTGAGGTCGTAGCATTTTGTGAAGAGAAATTCCCCTGCGTTGCTAGCTACCTGGAAGAAGCTTTGGATGAGCTGTTGGCGTTTACTAACGCCCCGAAATCAGTGTGGAAGAAAGTCTGGTCGAATAACCCCTACTGAACGACTTAACCGTGAAATCCGCTGGTGCACAGATGTCGTAGGTATTTTTCCTAATCGTGACGCTGTCGTGCGCCTTGTTGGCGCGATACTAGCTGAACAACATGATGACTGGATTCAGCAAAACTGCTACATGTCACTAACCAGTCTGGCACACACCAAGGCGATGATCACCGCCAACGTCATCGACGCTGACACCACCAAGGAGGTCGCGTGAATCAATTAGAGCACTGGGTACGTGCTGGCCCCTGATACCATCGCACTGCATGCTTTATCGAAAGGTAGAAACACCACTCAAACAGACTTGACCTTGTGGAAACACAATCTCCTAGTGGCTATAGTCTTTTAGCGCAGCCGATTAAGATTACGATCGGAATCATTGAAGGTAATCGCCTCGGTATTACGTCATTGGAAGATGCTTCAGGCTTAGTGGATTATGTCAATCCAAGTAATCAACAACCGCATATTCTCTTAACGGTCGCAGATGTTAAGAACGGAACGCTTCCTAAAACAGGCGGTTATGGTGTTGCTCCGTGGGTAGTGGTCGGTACTGCGTTGATTATTCTGGCAATTTTGATAAATACGCGACGCAAAAACCGAAGCTCTCACAAGGTATAGAGTTTTTAACTCTAGGAGTATAAGAAAAATAGGAAATGAGATTTCTGCATATTCTTTGCTGCTTGAAGTGTCCTAGGTTTTGGTCCGTCTGGGAAGATGGCAAAATCTGGGACACACCAAGGAAATCTGATCAAGATGCCGGAGTTGTTATTGCTCTTTATACCCCTGATAACCAGCGGCTACCGATGCCAACATCTAAGGTACTTCCCCTCCTAAAACACCTCGATCCGTGCCCCCAACCCTTCAGCCTGCTTGAGCTGGGCAATCCAACCATCTGTACCAGGATGGAAACGAAAAACGGGTCGATTGGAAATCTTGGTAGGGCCAACAGACTCAGAAGCATTACCCCCAGAACGTGCTTCGAAGCGCACACGGGAGCGATAGCCGGCGTCGATAAGCTCCTCAAGGTTGGGGTGTGCCTCCGTGAGGTGCGCGCGAGCGTCGTTAAGCAATATGAGTGCCTCATCAAGAGCCCCGAGCAAGGCTTGGGAGTTCGTCTCACACATCGCCCGCACCAGCGATGGGGCAGAACCCGCCACTCTCGTCGAATCGCGGAAACTACCCGCCGCCAACGAAAGCGCTAGCGCGCCACCATTATCGCCCACAATCGCCAAGGCCTCCGCAAACACATGCGGCAAATGCGAAATACGAGCCACCGCCGCATCATGGGCCTCCACGCGCGCAGGAATCACCTCCGCACCCACCGTGCCCGCCATATTCACCACATCAGTCCACAAACTCACCCACTGGGCATCCGCCTCCGAGGCATAGTCATACGTGACTACCCACGGGGCACGTACAAACAACTCAGGGTACGATGCCTCCCAACCACTATTCGCCGTCCCCGCCATCGGATGACCCCCCACATAACGTCCCTGCAAACCACGGGACTTTACAAGGTCATACACCGCCCCCTTCACACTCACCACATCCGTAAACCCACAACTCGGCGCATGCTCCTGCAACGCATCCAACAACGACGCAATCGCAGGCATCGGCGTAGCCAACACAATCAACGCGTTATCCGCCTCAGCACGCTCCAAAGTCTGCACAAGATCAGAACACACATCAAAGCCCTCCTTCGCCGCAGTACGCGCAGCAGAAGGCGAACGATTAAAACCAAACGCCGGAACACCTTTGTGCCGCAATGCGCGCAGCAGCGAACCCCCGATCAAACCGAGGCCAAGGACACAGACAGGACGAGAAACTTCATTGATGGTCACCTGACAAGTCTTACATACCCGACTACGGTTATGCGGTATGAAGTCTAATTTTGCTGTGACGGTAGCCCGCGTCAACGCGACATGGCAAGTACGCGCCTTCAACGACGATTACTCCTCGCTGAAGCGCTCCATTGACGCCGTACGAACACTCAGGGCCGAAGGTGCAGCATTTGCCATGCTCAGCATAGAAGACGACTACTTCGTGCTCGTCCGCCCCACACCCCAAGGCGTAAAACTCCTCATCTCCGACGCCACCGCCGCCACCGAAGACGACTTCGCCGCCGACATCCTCGACGAACTCGACGCCGACCAACCCGACCCCGAAGACACTCCCTATGCGGAGGGAGACTTCGACATCCTCGCCGACCTCGGCCTCAGCGAACAAGTCATGAGCATCATCACCGACGAAACCGACTGGTGGGCCTCCGAACAACTCCAACGCATCGCCGAAGAACTCGGATTCGACGACGAACTCGAACAAGCCCTATGACACTGCCCCCGCAGCACAGCGTGGTACGAGCCGAAGCCATGATGCGCGAAGCCATCACCCTCGCACGTACCACACCGCCTGCCGACATCCCCGTCGGAGCCATCATCTACGGCCCCGACGGCACCATCCTCGGCCGCGGCACCAACCGCCGCGAAACCGACCACAACCCCCTCGGCCACGCCGAAATCATGGCCATCACCCAAGCCTGCACCCAGCGTGGCGACGGCTGGCGCCTTACCGACTGCACCCTCGCAGTCACCCTCGAACCCTGCACCATGTGCGCCGGAGCCCTCGTCGGCTCCCGAATCGGACACATCGTCTTTGGAGCCTACGAACCCAAAACCGGCGCCTGCGGCTCCGCCTTCGACGTAGTCCGCGACCCCGCCGTCCTCCACACCGTGCAAGTCCGCGGCGGCATCCTCGAAACCGAATGCGCCGCGCTCATGACAAACTTCTTCGAAGGACTGCGCACCGAAGTGTGAGCGAGGCTGGTTTGCTTTGCTGACGCGCTATTCGCTATTCTGGTTCGCGGTAGCGTGTCCGAGCGGCCGAAGGTGTTCGCCTCGAAAGCGAATGTTGGGTAACCCCCAACCGCGGGTTCAAATCCCGCCGCTACCGCCAAGCGCAAATCCCCAGTTCTTGATTGAGCTGGGGTTTGCTGTTGCTTAGGGGCGGACTGGGTTGGGCTACGGGCCAAGTGAGTAGTTCGTGCCAAAACTTTTTGGCTTCCGCAGCGTTTCCGCAGGTCGGAGATATTAGAAACGGTTTAATTTGGCACGAACTACTCATTCCGCCTCGAAACCAGCCGAAACACCCCGAAACGCCTACACCATCCCCCAGATCGTGGCGCCGAGGACGATGAGTCCCATGATGGATACGAAGTAGTTGGTGGGCCGGCCTCGGAATTGGGCGAATGCGTCTACTTTGTGGACCACGATCATGAGGAGGAGGTAGGTGATAAAGGTGAAGAAGATGCCTCCAACCAAGGTGATCATGTTGAGGATGGAGGGGTTGAATACGCCGACGAGGGAGGTGGTGATGAAGATGAAGAGGTATTGGGTGCCTTCGATGGTGCCGGTGACGTTGGCAAAGTAGGAGAGGACGGGGAGGATGTGTTCGTGTGCTGCTTTCATGCCGTCGGTTCCCATGGCGAGTGCGGAGGACCAGACGAAGAACATGGTGAAGGCGGTGAGCAGGATGGTGGTGTTGTGGATGACTTTTTCGGTGTGTTTGTCGGTTGTTTCGCCGTAGTGTTTTTGCATGCTGAGGCAAAATTGGGAGAGTGCTGCGTCGTAGCTGAAGGCGAAGACGAGGACGGGGAAAACGGTGAACCAGTAGATGGCTGTGAGGATGATGCCTGTGCGGCGGCCGAAGAAGTCGGTGAGTACGACGAGGACATCTTCGCCGATGAGTGGGGAGTGGCGCATCATCCAGGAGAAGGCGCGGTGCGCTAGGTAGGTCATGGGGCCGATGAGGATGATGGGCAGGAAGAGGATGCCGGCGCCTACTGCTGTGCCGAAGAGTGCGATGGTTCACTTGGTGTTCATGCTCTGGTTTGCGGCCATGGGCTGCTCCTCATAAGTCAATAGGATGACAGAAATTTGGTGTACGGCGTTAAATCCTAATCAAGGTCTACACTGGAAGACTATTTCTCGTTCCCTTGTGGTTTAAGGAGATCATCGTCGTGGCCGCTTTTTTGTACCGTGTTGGCGCGTGGTCGTTTCGGGCCAAGTGGTTTGTGATTGTCACGTGGCTTGTTGTGCTTGCGGCTGTGGGTGGTGCAGCGGCTGTGTTCCAGGCGGGGTTTAATGATCTGTTTACGATCAATAACACTCCGGCGAAGACGGCGACGGAGATTTATTTGGAAAACTTCCCTGAGCAGCGCAATCCGTTGAAGAGTACGGGTGTGAATGTGGTGTTTAAGGCGCCGGAGGGGCATACGCTGGCTGAGCCGGAGAACAAGGCTGCCGTGGATAGTGTGGTGCAGGCGATCCAAGATAATCTTGAGGGCCTGACTAATACGCAGCGTTTTGGTAATCCTGTGGATTTGAATCCGAAGTTGCAGCAGGGTGTTGTGGACTTGTTGACGCAGCGTGGTGTGCCGGAGGAAAACGCGCGTGCCGACGCAGCCAACTTGAGCCTGCTTACCCCCGATGAGACGATCGGGTACACCACCTTCGATATTGATGTGCCTATGCCTGCGGACGTCAGCGATGAGCAACGCCAGGCGATCACCGATGCCATGAACTTGGGCCGCGAGAAGGGCCTGACCGTTGAGGCTGGTGGCGCTGGCTTTGGTGATCCGATCGTGATTGAAGAAACTTCAGAGATCATCGGTGTGGCCATCGCGGCGATCATTTTGATCTTCACATTTGGTTCCCTAGTGGCCGCTGGTCTTCCACTGCTCATTGCTGTTATCGGCGTGGGCATTGGTTCGCTATCGATCACGCTGGCTACGGCATGGGTATCGCTGAACAACGTCACCCCAGTGCTGGCGGTGATGTTGGGCCTTGCGGTGGGTATCGACTACTCACTGTTTATCATGTTCCGCTACCGTCGCGAGCTGCTGCACATGGACAAGGAGCAAGCCGCTGGCATGGCGGTGGGCACTGCGGGATCTGCGGTGGTGTTCGCGGGCCTTACGGTGATCATCGCGCTGGTGGCCTTGGCGGTGGCTAATATTCCGTTCCTCACCTACATGGGCCTTGCTGCGGCGTTCACGGTGTTCATTGCGGTGCTGATCGCGCTAACGATGGTGCCGGCGCTATTGGGGGCGTTAGGGGATAAGGCCTTTGCGGTGCGGTTGCGCCGGAAGCGGCGGACGTCGCCAGCTCGCACGTTGGGGCGCAAGTGGGTGGAGTTGGTGCACCGCGCGTCGGGTGTGGTGATTGCGGTGAGCGTCGTAACGCTGGGTGCGTTGACGCTGCCCGCGCTGCAACTGCACTTGTCGTTGCCCTCCGATACGCAGGCGAATTATAGTTCTACGCAGCGCAAACAGGCTGAGATCATGGCGGAGGGTTTTGGTCCTGGTATCAATTCGCCGTTTTTGGTGGTGGCGGATGCGCATTCGGTGGATGAGAACGCGGAGATCTTGGAGCCGCTGATCCGCGCGCAGAATCCGGCGCCTGGGGAGCGTAAGCAGGCGGCGGCGAATGCGGCGTATCAGTACATTATTCAGAAGTATTCGGTTACTCCGGATGTGAAGCATGTGCAGATTGTGGGATTGTCGGAGGACGGCTTGGCGGCGCAGTTGTTGCTTACGCCGGAGTCGTCGCCAGAAGATGATGTGACCAAGCAGCTTATCGACGCCCTTCTGATCAAACAGGGCGAGGTGAACAACGCGACCGGTATTCGTTCCGGTATTACGGGCCTGATCCCTGTACAGCAGGATGTGACCAACCGTCTGGCGGGCGTGATGCCACTGTACCTTGGCATTGTGGTGGGCCTTGCGGTGTTGTTGCTGATGATCGTGTTCCGCAGCATTTGGGTGCCGGTGGTCGCCGGCGTGGGCTTCTTGCTCTCTGTGGGCGCGGCGTTCGGCGTGACTGTGCTGTTTTGGCAAGAGGGCCTGTGGGGGCTTGTGGACACTCCCAGCCCGATCATTGCGTTTATGCCGATCTTCCTTATTGGCGTGTGCTTTGGCCTTGCTATGGACTATCAGGTGTTCTTGGTATCCGCGATGCGGGAGCGTTTCGTGCATGGGCGTATCGACGCCACCAGCCGCTACAACGCCATCGAAGAATCGATCGTGGAGGGCTTCGCCTCTAGCGTCCGTGTGGTCACAGCTGCTGCGTTGATCATGATTGCGGTGTTTGTGGCCTTCATTGGCCAGCCGATCCCGTTTATTAAAATCTTCGGTTTTGCCTTGGGCGCTGGGGTACTTTTCGACGCCTTCTTTATCCGCATGGCGTTCGTTCCGGCAGCAATGTTCCTCCTTGGGCGGCAAACGTGGTACATGCCACATTGGCTGGATAAAGTGCTGCCACGTCTCGATGTGGAGGGCACATCGCTGGAGCGTTAACCGAGATCGCAGGCGCTGTGGTATGGCCGGTTTCGACTACACAACCAATACTCAAAGGGTGCCGCGGCTTGATCGTCGTTCCTAAAACCCGTAGCATCGGATTCATCAGCACCCCAACGCCTCTCAACGTATGCGCCTCTTGGGGACCTTTCTTTTTAGGTAACCCATGTCACGTGTCCCATTTTTACTCCCTGAGCAGCAAGATCTTTTCCTCGTCACAAGTGGAATGATTGAGGAGACCCCTCTAACACCCGCAGAGGCTGAATGGCTACATTCGATAAATTTTCATTTCTTAATGGGCTATGCCCGCCATTATCGCAATCTTGTGGACGAAGGGCTCTACTCTGCCCCTAAACGTTTTTGCGTCATAAAAGACCTGATCGATACCGCGGCAAGGTCTGCGGCCTTTCTTACGCCTTGGATACGGCGCGCAGAATGGCACCTTCGAGCGCTTACCGTCAAACACTACTGCGCGGAACAGTTACATGGCGAAGGTTACCTGGATCACTCCAAATGGTCCTCCAATGAGTCTCTGAGCCAACAAAATCCGATTTGGAATCCTTAAAGACATTCACCGCCATGGTGACCGTACGTAACGGAACACTTCAAGAAACGTGGAGAACTATTGGGGATTGAGGTCCCCCGATGGTGCACAAAAAGGAACTAGGAAGACTGGTTAGCTTTAGTGGCTCTTCCGGTTTTAGAGTGCATTGATTAGTTCGCCGGGGGTTCGGGCGCGGCACTACGCAGAGTAGGACGTTTTCCACAACCATGACTTGGCTAGGATTGGCTGGGATTGGTGGGCGTTGGTGGGCGTTGGTGGGCGCGCCACCCCCGCTCACCCCCGAAAAAGACGGCACTTCACACCAAATCTGCCCAAACGACCGGTTTTCTTGCGATTTGGTGTGAAGCCCTGAGAAAAATCCTTCGAAATACCCCCGTTTAGAGGCTCTTCCGGTTTTAGAGTGCACTGATTGTGTGTCGCATGTTGACGGCGTGGATCAGGCACCACAAAATGTAGTGGTCGAAGTAGACGAAGATGTCCTTGCAGCACTTGTTCATGATCCTACCCAACTGCGCGATCTCAGCGATCCTAGCGTCTTTCATACCAACAAACGTGTCAATGAGCGTGCTCATGGTTTTGTTGGCTGCTTGCTTGTTGGTAGTAGGTCCAGGTCTGTTGTAGCGGCGCATAGTCGTCGTCGAAGTCAAACAGTTCCTCAATCCGCCCGTAGAACCTGCGGACCGAGAATAGGATGAGCAAGATACAGAAGATCACAAGAGCTCTGTGGCTATGAAGCGTAGCGCAACCACGCCGGCGGAGGCGTAATACAAGGCTCAAACCGCAACCACCAACTACAGCTTGTTCGTCATGGCGATCATCGGCAGTTTCGCCCAAAGTGCCTGTCCACGTGCAACAAGCTAGAATTTCACCCTATGACTGACACGACTTTTGAGCTTCGCACCGAGCTGGACAACGCGCCGGGCCGCCACGGCCGAACTGGTGTAATCCATACCCCTCATGGAGACATCAACACGCCAGCGTTCATCCCTGTGGCCACCAAGGCAACGGTGAAAACCCTCACCCCGCAGCAAATTCGTGACACCGGCGCCCAGGCGATCCTCTCCAACGCCTACCACCTTTACCTGCAGCCAGGCCCCGACATTGTCGACGAGGCCGGTGGTGTGTCCTCATTCGAAAACTGGCATGGCCCCACCTACACCGACTCTGGTGGATTCCAGGTGATGAGCCTTGGTGTTGGTTTTAGAAAAGTTCTTGCTATGGACACCGCGGGGCTTGTAGAAGGCGACATCCGCGCGCCTAAAAAAGACCGCTACGCGCAGGTCGATGAAGACGGCGTGGACTTCCGCAGCGTTATCGACGGCTCCCGTCACCGCTTCACCCCAGAAGTCAGCATGCAAATCCAGCACCGGCTGGGCGCCGACATCATCTTTGCTTTCGACGAACTGACCACTCTAGTGGATACCCGCCAGTACCAAGAAAGCTCCGTCGAACGCACCCACCGCTGGGCACGACGCTGCCTCATCGAACACGACCGCCTCACCCGCGAACGCGAAGGAAAACCACTGCAATCCCTGTGGGGCGTTGTCCAAGGCGCCCAGTATGAGGATCTGCGCCGACAAGCGATTCGTGGCCTGCTTGACCTCGACAAAGAGGCAGAAGATAACGGACGACGCGGCTTCGGTGGCTTCGGCATCGGTGGCGCATTAGAAAAGGAAAACCTAGGAACCATCGTAGGCTGGGTCTGCGACGAAATCCCGCAGCACAAACCACGCCACCTGCTAGGAATCAGCGAGCCAGACGACCTCTTCACCGCCATCGAAGCAGGTGCCGACACCTTCGACTGCGTTGCCCCCACCCGTCTCGGCCGCCGCGGCGGCGTGTACACCCTTGACGGGCGCGTGAACCTTACCGCAGCCCGCTTCAAACGCGACTTCCGCCAAGTAGACGAGGAGTTCGGCGGCCCTATCGCCGAGTACTCCCGCGCCTACATTCACCACCTGTTCAAGGCCAAGGAATTCCTCGGTGGAACATTGTGCACAATGCATAACGTGGCCTTTATGATCCAGCTGGTAGACAACATTCGCAGCGCTATCAACAACGGCGACTTTAAAGCCTACCGCGATGAATTCCTCGGCCGCTACTACGCAAGCAAAGGAGGCCCAGCAGCAGCTGGGCGCTCCGGAGGGATGATCTACGGGGTTTAGCGCATAAGCATGGGTACTTTTCAGGGAGCAGGGCGCTATGCGCCGAGTCCAAGCGGGGATCTTCACTTTGGCAACGTGCGCACCGCTGTGTTGGCGTGGCTGTTTGCCCGCCACACTGGTCGTCGCTTCCTTATCCGTGTAGAAGACGTGGACACGCAGCGTTCGTCCATGGAATCTGCCGCCCGTCAGCTGGAGGACCTGCATGCGCTGGGCATGGATTGGGACGCCGCCCCTACCTATCAGCACAACAACTTTGACCGTTATGAGCAGGCGTTACGCAGCCTTCCATATTATGAGTGTTACTGCTCGCGTAGGGACATTCAAGAGGCCTCCCGCGCGCCGCACACCATCCCGGGCCAGTACCCCGGCACGTGCCGAAATTTAACTGAGGTGCAGCGGGAGGAGCGTCGTCAAGCATTGGCCAAGCAGGGGAGGGTCCCGGCGCTGCGTTTGCGTGCCGACGTTCCCACGTGGCACGTCCGTGACTACTATGCGGGGGACGTGCTGGGCGACGTGGACGACATGATCCTGCGCCGCGGCGGCCAACAGCCTGACTGGGCGTACAACCTTGCCGTTGTGGTCGACGATGCCGCCGACGGTATCGATCAAGTGGTTCGCGGCAACGACCTGCTGACCTCTGCACCGCGTCAGGCCTACCTTGCGCACCTACTCGGCGTGCCGGCTCCGACCTATGTGCATGTGCCGCTGGTGCTCAACGCGGCGGGGCAGCGCCTAGCCAAGCGCGATGGTGCCGTGACCATGCGCGAGATGCCCGACGTTCTGCCGCGCGTGGCTGAGTCTTTGGGGCTAAGCGCCCACACTCTGCCTGGCATGCTCGAACAATTCGATCCCGATAGGCTCTCGCAACAACCGTGGATTTTTGCATTCCATAAGGAGGTATAAGTCTCATATAAGTGTGGAATATGCGTGCATACACATACATTAGAGGGGTCTTTTATTTTGTAACCAAGGAGAAAATCCGATGGAAGATTGGGTTCCCACCCTTAGTGCTGGCCCCTTATTGGGGATCGCCGCCGCTGCGATTGCACTCATTTTGGTCCTCGTCATTGTGTTCAAGCTCCACGCTTTCCTCACACTGATCATCGTTTCCGCAGCTACCGGCCTCGCCGCCGGCATCCCACTGGAGGGCATCGTGCCCACCATGACCAAAGGCTTCGGGAGTACACTCGCCTCAGTTGCCCTCCTCGTCGGCCTCGGAGCAATGCTCGGCCGGCTTGTCGAGACCTCCGGCGGGGCAAAAAGCCTCGCAGAAACCCTTGTCGCCCGCTTCGGTGAACAACGCGCCCCCTTCGCCCTCGGCGTAGCCTCCCTGCTGATGGGTTTCCCCATCTTTTTCGACGCCGGCCTGATCGTCATGCTGCCTGTCATCTTCGCCGTGGCACGCCGACTCAACGGCCCCGTCCTGGCCTACGGCATCCCCGCCGCCGGCGCGTTCTCCGTCATGCACATCTACCTGCCACCGCACCCAGGCCCAATCTCAGCCGCAGAATTCTACAGCGCAGACATCGGCCTCGTCATGCTCCTTGGCCTAATCATCGCGATCCCTACCTGGCTGATCTCCGGCCTCTGGCTCGGTAAAACTCTCGGCCGCCGCTATCCACTGCCAGTTCCCGACATCCTAGCCGGTGGCCCCCAAGCAGCCGACGTGAAAAACCCCGCTACACCAGGGCTTATCGTTTCCCTCTTGCTGCTTCCTATGCTCCTTATCTTCGGCAACACCGGCATGGGCCTTGCCACCTCCGCAGGCTGGGTAGACAAGAGCTCGAGCCTCGTGCGCGCTCTACAATTCGTGGGCAACACCCCCATTGCTTTGCTGATCTCCACCTCGTGGCGCTGTACTTCCTCGGTATTCGCCGCGGTCAGCCCAAAGCTGACCTAGAAAAGCTTCTCGACGGCGCCCTTGGCCCCATCTGCTCCGTCGTATTGATCACCGGTGCCGGCGGCATGTTCGGTGGTGTACTGCGCACCTCCGGCATCGGCGACGCCCTTGCCGACTCCATGTCCGACCTCGGCGTCCCCGTCATCCTCGGCTGCTGGCTCGTCGCCGCCATCCTGCGCCTCGCCCAAGGCTCGGCCACCGTGGCACTAACCACCGCCGCAGCACTGATGGCACCCGCCGTCGCTGCCGGCGGCTACAGCGAATTCCAAATCGCACTCATGGTGCTGGCCTCCGCAGCCGGCTCCGTTTTCGCAGGTCACGTCAACGACTCTGGCTTCTGGCTCGTCGGCCGCCTCATGGGTATGGACGTTGCCACGACCCTGCGCACCTGGACACTCAACCAGGCGTTCGTCGGAGCCGTGGGCTTTGCCTTTGTCCTCGTCTTCTACGGAGTCAGCTTTGCATTCTAACTACGCTCGCTGAGCCACCTAGCTGCGGCATCAGCAATCTGAGCAGGGGAGTCGGCCACATCAAAAACGTGGCCGACTTCGTCATTTTCCAAAGGCTGCAACGTAGCAAACTGCGAATCCAACAATGACGCCGGCATAAAATGTCCCTCGCGATGATTCAAACGCTCCAACAGCACCTCGCGGGAACCATGCACGTGCACAAACACCATCTGAGGGCATTCCCGACGTAACACATCACGGTAGCTTCGCTTCAACGCACTACAACCAATCACACCCCCAGCCGGCTGAGCCGCCAACCATTCGCCCACCTGCGCCAACCACGGCCAGCGGTCGTCGTCGTTAAGCGGAATACCACTCGCCATCTTCTCAATATTGGCCTGCGAATGAAGATCATCACCATCGCGATACTCTACCCCCAACCGCTCAGCCAACAACGTGCCCACCGTTGTTTTACCCGACCCAGATACACCCATCACAACAACCTTTACAGTCGTGTTCACAGCGCAACGATCACCTTTCCAGACACCTGAGAATCAGCAGCGGTATCAAACGCCTCAACCACATCATCCACAGCAAACTCGTGAGTGATCACCGTATCAAAAAGCGGATCACGCAACATCTCCACCGCACGATCCACCTCATCACGGAACCGGAACGTACCCCGCAACTGAACCTCCTTAGCCACCAACGGAGCCACATTCACCCCCACCTCCACATTCGGCAACATCCCCACCTGCACCACAACGCCACGACGACGCACCACACGAAGCGCATCACTCGTCGCCACCGCAACACCTGCGCACTCCAACACCACATCAAACGACTCATCATCCAAACGAACCGCACGCGTATTTACACGCGTCAAACCCGCATGCGCACGCTCCAGTGGGCCATCCACCACATCCGACAACGTCACCGACGCAGCCCCCTCACGAAGCGCAGCCAACGCAGCCAACTGACCAATCGGACCAGCACCCGACACCAAAACATCCTTGCCAGCCACACCGCCCGCAATATTAATTGCGTGCAATCCAACACTTAACGGCTCCGCCAGCGCGGCACGACGCAAAGGCACCCCATCCGGCAACACCCGAACCTGATCCTTGCGTACCAACAAAAACTCCTGCATAGCACCCTGAGTATGCGGCCACGTCGACGCACTACCCAAGTACGCGCCACCAGGCCACAAATGCGGATGCTCCTCCAAACCCGCACAACACTGCCCAAACGTCGCCGGATGCACCGTCACCGCAGTACCATCCTCCAACGTCCCCGACATCTCATGGCCCGGCACCAACGGCTCACGCACCTCAAAAGCACCCACCGCACCATCCTGGTAATAATACAGATCAGAGCCACAAATACCCACATAAGCCACCCGAATCAACACCTCATCCGGACCCACAACAGGAGTCGGAAGATCCGCAGTAGCCAACAAACCCTTACCCGAAATCACAGCAGCTCGCATGCCTACACCACCGCCGTCATTCCGCCGTCGACAGCCAAATTCTGCCCCGTCACAAACGACGACGCCTCACTCGCCAAGAACAACAACGGGCCCACCAACTCACGAGGATCACCCCACCGGCCCGCCGGAGTGCGCTTACACACCCACCCCGAAAACTCCTCATCCGCCACCAACGCAGCATTCATATCCGTATCAAAATACCCAGGCGACAACGTATTCACCTGCACATTAAACGGCGACAACTCCGCAGCCAGCCCCTGCGCAAACATCGCCACACCACCCTTAGTTGCACAATACGGAGCAATCGTCGCACGCCCCAACCGCGACTGCACTGACCCCACCATCACAATCTTTCCCCGGCCAGCAGGCTTCATTGCCGACGCCACCGGCCGCGTCACATGAAACACTCCAGACAAATTCACGCCAACAATGTCATTCCAATCCTGATCCTCAAAAACCTCAATCGGATTCCGACGCTGAATCCCCGCATTATTCACCAAAATATCAGGGGCACCAAAGCGCTCAATCACCTCAGACACCGCCGCCTCCGTCGCAACAGCATCACGAACATCGCACGCCATGAAACCACAAGCGCCCAACTCCGCCGCCGCAGCTTCCGCACGCTGCGTATCCGAACCATGAACCACAACCCTAGCGCCAGCCTCAATCAGGCCCTGTGCCAGTACTCGGCCAAGGCCACGTGTCGAACCCGTGACCAGCGCTAACTTATCCACCACACCAAAATTAGTCATTTCTAAAGTATATGTGGGGCGGGGGAATGCTGTGGTGTGAGATCGGTCCGGACTTGCCTGCTTGTATCCGCCTCCTCGAACTCGAGAACACGAAAACCCAAGGACGGCATTTCGGCGCGAAAATCGCGTCCTGCGGTTTTTGTATTCGTGAGTTCGAGGAGGCGGAAAACATCTGCGAAAATGTGCGCGGAAACCACAGCAACCGAGCAACCGCAGCGCATCCAAACCCCAGAAAACAAAAACAACCGGCGTTCTCGGTAGAGAACACCGGTTGGTGTTTGCGGAGGATGTGGGATTTGAACCCACGAGGGTCGTGAAACCCGCACGCGTTCCAGGCGTGTGACATAGGCCGCTAGTCGAATCCTCCAGCGTATGCACGGTCATGCCGTGTTACTCCGCAAACAATACACACGCTTCAGTGGATCAAGCAAATCCGCAGGAAGATGGGGAGTGGGTGGTGGTGGAATTGCTCCGCGGCGGGGGGATCCGTTAGGCTAGAGGTAGGACTTCGCATGGCGCGTATCCCATGAACTCCCCCAGGGCAGGAATGCAGCAAGGGTCAGTGGGCTCTAGCGGGTGTGCGGAGTCCCCTTTATATTTTTGGGGGTGTCCGGGTGGTTTGGGGGTACTCATTGAGCGGTCCCTTGTCTAAAGTCGTTGGGGTATGAGGTGGGCGTCGTTAAGCGGTGCCCACGGGACCACGGACCGTAAGGATGCTTATGTCTTTGAAGGATTATGATGCCGCTCGTCTCGCGCAGGTGCGTGAGGAAGTCACCGCGAAGTATGCGGAGTTGAAGGCTAAGAATCTGTCCTTGGATCTCACTCGCGGTAAGCCTTCCGCGGAGCAGCTGGATTTGTCCAATGATCTACTGTCGCTGCCGGGTGAGAATTTCCGCACACAAGATGGCGTGGATTGCCGTAATTATGGTGGCCTGCTGGGTATTGCGGATATTCGTGAGCTGTGGGCTGAGGCGTTGGGTCTGCCTGCTGATCTGGTGGTGGCACAGGATGGTTCCAGCTTGAACATCATGTTTGATCTGATTTCTTGGTCGTACACGTGGGGCAATAATGATTCGTCACGCCCGTGGTCTGCGGAGGAGAAGGTGAAGTGGTTGTGCCCTGTGCCTGGTTATGATCGTCATTTCACTATCACGGAGCATTTTGGTTTTGAGATGATTAATGTTCCGATGACGGATGAGGGACCGGATATGGATGTGGTCCGTGAGTTGGTGAAGGATCCGCAGGTGAAGGGCATGTGGACGGTGCCGGTGTTTGGTAACCCCACGGGTGTGACGTTCTCTGAGCGGGCGTGTCGTGAGCTTGCGGAGATGTCTACTGCGGCCCCTGATTTCCGTATTGTTTGGGATAATGCTTATGCGTTGCATACGCTTAGCGACGAATTCCCAATTGTGCACAATGTTATTGAATTTGCGCAGGCTGCGGGCAATCCTAACCGCTTCTGGTTTATGAGCTCCACCTCCAAGATCACCCACGCTGGATCGGGCGTGTCCTTCTTCGCTTCCTCTAAGGAGAACATTGAGTGGTATGCCAGCCACGCTAATGTGCGCGGTATCGGACCGAACAAGCTCAACCAGCTGGCGCATGCTCAGTTCTTTGGTGATGTGGCGGGTCTTAAGGCTCACATGCTCAAGCATGCGGCGTCGTTGGCTCCGAAGTTTGAGCGTGTGATCGAGATCCTCGACTCGCGGCTCAGCGAGTATGGTGTGGCTAAGTGGACCACTCCTACTGGCGGTTACTTCATCTCCGTGGACGTGGTTCCTGGTACGGCATCGCGAGTGGTGGAGCTGGCCAAAGAGGCTGGTATTGCGTTGACTGGTGCTGGTTCTTCCTTCCCGCTGCACAACGACCCTAACAATGAGAACATCCGCTTGGCGCCGTCGTTGCCACCTGTGGCAGAGCTTGAGGTGGCTATGGATGGTTTTGCTACCTGTGTTCTCATGGCAGCCCTTGAGGTGTAGTGCATGAATTTTGACGAGACGGCCGTGTGGCTCGATGGCGTATTCCCTGGTGAGCTCACGATTCATCCAGCGCCCGCGGAGAGTTTTCGAGTAGGCACGGTCGATCTCGGCGAGGACATGCTGGCCACCACTCTCGATTTCGCTCGGGTAGATACGGGCCTTGAGTCTGGTGGCCGCGACGTGCGCAGTGAGGTATTCACGGTTGCACACGCGGGGGTGGATGCTGAGAAGTTCGTGGAGTTGTTGCGTGCGCTTGGCACCTTGCTTTACGACGCCTCCGGCTCGCTGCCCGCACAGCCTGGCCAGTTGGTCCCTGCCGTGGGGATTGAGCCCTTTGAGGGTACCGACATCACAGTGCGGCATGGCCTTTTTGTGGTGCCTTATGTGTGGGGTGGGGAAGTGCCCCAATGTGATGAGTCTGATCGGCTGACGGTGATGCTCCAGCTGGTGATGCTCACCCAAGAAGAATTCGATTACGCGGTCACCTATGGCATTCCGGAACTCCAGTCGGAGATTGCGCGAGCGGGAATCGATCTACTGGATTGGAGTCGGTAGGCTAGGGCACGTGGCTTTATATCGGAAGTATCGACCAGCGTCGTTCGCAGAGGTCGTGGGGCAAGAGCAGGTAACTCAACCACTATCGGTGGCATTGGACAGTGACCGAATCAACCACGCCTACCTTTTCTCGGGTCCACGTGGCTGCGGAAAGACGTCGTCGGCACGCATTATGGCGCGCTCCCTGAACTGCGTCGAAGGCCCCACCTCTACTCCTTGTGGCAAATGCAACTCTTGTATTTCGCTTGCCCCCAACGCGCCTGGCAACCTCGACGTTACCGAGCTCGACGCGGCAAGTAACCGCAGCGTAGATGACATGCGTGAGCTCCGCGACCGCGCCATGTACGCCCCCGCCGAATCGCGCTATCGCATCTTTATTATCGACGAGGCGCACATGATTACTCGCGACGGCGCCAACGCCCTACTTAAAATCGTCGAAGAGCCACCGGCGCACCTCATCTTTATTTTCGCTACCACCGAGCCGGAGAAAATCCTTCCCACAATCCGCTCGCGTACCCACCACTATCCCTTCCGTCTGCTGACCCCACAATCCATGCGTGGCCTGCTGGAACGCACCGTGGCTAGCGAGCACGTGGCCGTGGAAGACTCCGTCTATCCGCTCGTGATCCGCGCCGGCGGCGGCTCCCCGCGCGACACCCTCTCCATCCTCGACCAGCTCATCGCCGGTGCCGGCCCCGACGGCCTCGACTACAACCTTGCCCGCATGCTGCTCGGCGCCACCGATGACACCCTCATCGACACCACCATCGACGCCCTCGCCGGCAACGACAACGCCGCCCTGTTCCAAGTCGTCGACGATGCCATCGAATCCGGCCTCGACCCCCGCCGCTTCGCCACCGACATTCTCGACCGCTTCCGCGACCTCATGGTCCTCCAATCGGTCCCCGACGCCCTCACCCTTGGGCTTGTCGACGCCCCCACCGACCGCGGCGACATCCTCCGCGACCAAGCCGCACACCTACCGGCAGGCGAAGCTGCCCGACTAGCGGCACTGGTCAACGACGGCCTCCGCGGACTTAAAGGAGCAACCTCGCCACGCCTGCTCCTCGAAATCCTCTGCGCAAAAATGCTCCTGCCCAGCGCGCCACCCGCAGCAACTGCCACTACACCTGCTGCCGCTGCGCCGGGGCCAGCGCCCACTGAGATCCCCGCTAAATACGAGCGCCGTTCCGTCCGCTTGGCCAGGGAAGCAGCTGCACGCAAGACCGCCGAGGTTGCCGCTCCTGCTCCTGTTCCTGCGCCCGAGCCGAAGCCGCGCGATGGGTTTGCCACCATTCAAGAGAAGTGGGCAACGATCAGCGATGTGATCTTCAAGGCCAATTCTGTGGCTGGTATTTTGCTCAGCCAGGCAACCTTGCTGGGTTTGCGCGACGGCTCCACCCTTGTGATCGGCCACAACACTGGTGCACTGGCGCATCGGATCAACGACCCACAGCATGCAGGCTCCATCGTCACCGCGATTAAGCAGGAAACTGACCTCGATGTGACCATTGAGTGCGTAGTAGGTACGGACCCCAAAGCTGCTGGTTTTAGCGAACCAGAAAACAAAAAGGTGTGGAACCCCGACCCAAAACCGGAACCCAAGCCGGAGCCTAAACCCGAGCCCAAGCCTGACTCAAAACCGGAACCTGCCCATGCCAGCGATAATGTCTGGGGTGCACCTGCGCCGCTCGGTGGTGGACAACCAGCTACGCCTCCGCCGCCACCGCCGGTAGAGCGCTTTAGTCCTGCCAAGGTGACGGCACCACAACCTCCAGCTGCGCCGCAACCTGTGCAAGAAGCTCCGAAACCCCGCTGGCAGCAGGCCGCTGAACGTGGCATGCGCAAGATGGAGGAGCGCGCCAAGCGACCGTCGTTCTCCGATGGGGTGCCGCTGCCGCCCGAGCCGGAAGAGCCGGATGTGCCGCCGGATCCCTACGGCTACCCCGCAGATGAGGGGATGCCGGAACCTCAAGCCTCTCAGACTACGTCTAACTATGTAGTGGACCATGATGAGGAAGAGGAGATGGTTAGGGAAGCAGCACAGGGCGTGGGTAATCGTGACCATCGCGATGCCATGACCGTTGCCGTGGACATTCTCTCCGAGGAGCTAGGTGCTCGACAGCTTTAGGTACACTATTCGAATGACCGCCGTCGCACAGCAGGTGTGGCGGATACTAAAAACAATGCGAAAGGCAGTTGAATGACTCAGCCGGATATGTCCCAGATCCTTGCACAGGCACAGCAGATGCAGACTAAGTTGCAGGAAGCTCAGCGTGAGATCCTTGCTACCACCGTGACCGGCACCGCTGGCAATGGTCTTGTGAGCATTGACATGCAGGGCAACGGCATGGTTTCTTCCGTCACCATCGACCCTAAGGTTGTTGACGCTGACGACGTAGAAACCCTCCAGGACCTGCTCGTTGGTGCATTCGCAGAGGCTCATGAGAAGCTCGGCACCCTTGCAGAGCAGAAGATGGGCCCACTGTCTCAGGGCTTCGACGGCCTTGGTGGGATGTTCTAAGAGTTGTTCGAAGGACCTCTCCAAGACCTGATCGACGAGTTTTCTCGGCTCCCTGGTGTGGGGCCGAAGTCGGCTCAGCGCATTGCTTTCCATCTGCTCCATGTGGAACCAGCAGACATTGCGCGTCTGCAAGATGCGCTGGGTGCTATTCGTGACGGTGTTACTTTCTGTCGCATTTGCTGCAATATCTCTCGCGAAGAGGTCTGCCGCATTTGTGCGGACTCTTCACGCGACCGCAGCACCATTTGTGTGGTGGAAGAACCCAAAGACATTCAGGTTATTGAACGAACCGGCGAGTACACAGGTCGCTATCATGTGCTCGGCGGCTCACTTGACCCCCTTGCCAACATTGGCCCCCGTGAACTCAACATTTCGCAATTGTTGCAGCGTATCGGCGGCGTGTTGCCAGACCGTGAGCTCGCCGACTCCACCCCCGAGGCACCGCTTTACGAAGCCTCCCCAGAAGTGCGCGAGGTTATCCTTGCCACCGATCCGAACACCGAAGGCGAAGCCACGGCCTCCTATTTGGCTCGGCTGCTGCGCGACTTCCCAGATCTTGTGGTATCACGCCTTGCCTCCGGCATACCACTCGGCGGCGACCTCGAGTTCGTTGATGAACTCACACTGTCGCGCGCCCTGAGCGGCAGACTGACGCTGTAGGAAAACCTACGCTAGGCGCTCCTTGCGCAGCTGTTCGACGACCGGCAGATCCAAGGGGGCAAGATCAGTAAGAGCAACGCCCATCGCTTTGGCCAGTAGCAGGTCCGCAAGCTGCGGGTTGCGGGCCAGCGCTGGGCCATGCATGTAGGTGCACACCACGTTGCCCTGCACAGCGCCTTCATAAGACACCTGCTCATCAGACACTGAGGCGGTAGTAATGCCGTGCAGATCAGTGTTGCCCACGCCTCGAGTCACAGCGCCCAGCGGCTGGGCATCAGGGCCTAAGATGGTGGCACCCATGTGGTTTTCAAAACCAGTCAGCGGTTCGGTGAGTTCCGCGGTAAAACCTGCTGCGGTGGGGGTGGACTGAAGTTCCCCGATGGTGCGCTTGGCTAGAGACGCAGTGGTGGCGTCGATAAGCCCTACGCCCTCGACGATCTTTCCGGAGGCGCGGAAGGAACGCCCCAACACCTGCAAACCTGCGCAAATGCCCAAAATTGGGCGGCCGAGATCAGCGGCACGGCGCAGACCCTGGTCGTTGTTGAGGTGTTCTGCTGCCAAGATCTGGGCGGTGTCTTCGCCGCCGCCGAGGCAGTACAGGTCTAGGCCCTCAGGAACGGCTTCGCCTAGGCGAACCGTGTGAATCTCCGCGGAGATACCACGCAGGCGGGCGCGCTGGCGCAGGACGAGCGCGTTGCCGTCGTCACCGTAGGTGCCCAACACGTCCGGCAGGATTAAACCGATGGTTAATTCGCTCATGTTAAGCCTCCTTGGTTGCGGCGGTGATGGCGCGCTTGAGATCGCGGAATGCGGTGTAGTTGGCTAGGACTTCGACGCGCCCCGCCGGGCAGGCCTTGATAGCGGCGAGGGGGTCGCGCACGAGCTCGTGGTCCACGGAGGCGTAAGTCAGACGCGCGGAGAGGTCTGTACCGCGCTCGCCGGCAGCCTTAACGGAAAGCTCTTCGAGCTCCTCGAACTTGACATCCCAGAGCCAGGAGAGGTCCTCGCCATCAGCGACTTGGCCGTTCACGGCGATCACAAGGCCCTCGGCGGTGCGATCCACCATGGAGAGCGCTTCTTGCCAGCCGGCTGGGTTCTTGGCCAACAGCAGGTGAATTTGGTGCTCGCCAAGGGTGATGGTGGAGTAGCGGCCCGCTACATCGTCTACCGTTTCGACGGCACGCACAGCATCATCCAGCGGCACATTGAAGCAGGTCACGGCCGCAGCGATGGCTTGGGTGGCGTTGCCACGGTTGGCGTTGCCCGGTAGTGCTAGGGACAGCGGGACGGGTTCGGCATGCCCTGGGGCGAGAATACCGTCAGGGGTGATGGTCCACGCGGGGGTGGGGCGTTGGAAAGTTTCGCCGTTCGGGAGTGGTTTGGTTGCGTACCAGTGGTCGTCTTGGCGGACGATGTGGCTGCCGGTGCGTGGGCAGGACACGGAGTCGCCGGTCCACCCGGCACCAGCTGATACCCAGACTATGTTGGGGGCGTCGTAAGCCACGGAGGTGACTAGCACGTCGTCGCAGTTGGCGATCACGATCATGTCGGGGTGTGCGGTCACGCAGTCGCGCAGGGCACGTTCGATCTTGTTGATCTCGCCGACGCGGTCAAGCTGGTCGCGGGTGAGGTTGAGCAGGATCAGGCACTGCGGGTGGAGGCGGTCGGCTGCCGACGGAACGTGCAGCTCATCGACCTCAAGAACCACGTGGCTTGCCGATTGCCCCGCCATCAGAGCGGAGATAATGCCGGCGTCCATGTTGTCGCCACCTTCGTTGGTGGCCACGGTGTGCTGGGCGCGGACGGCGCTGGCCAGCATGCGCGTGGTGGTGGACTTGCCATTCGTTCCTGTTACGAGCGCGGTCGGACGCGTTTTAGCCAACGACTGCATGATGTTCGGGTCGATTTTTTCTGCAATCAGACCACCAATCATGCCGCCGGAGCCACGGCCGGTCGCCCGCGAAGCCGTAGTGGCAACAGTGGCCGCGCCGATTGCAAGGCGAGTGCGCAAATTAAAACTCATGGCGACTAAGTCTAGTCCACTTAGGCCTCTGCTGGCTTGCCCGGCTTGACGTGTTCAACCGCACGCAGAAATTCTTCGTCCGTCATCAGCGGAATCCCTTTGCGATCGCCGTGCATTGCCTTGCCAGTAAGATTTTCACGTTTATTGCACACAATCAAACTGGAGGCGCGGGTAATTTTCTCATTGTAGGCCAACTCTGTGCGCACGATCGCTTGAATGATCCGGTCGGGATCCATGGTGATCTCAGGTGCCACCACAACCTCCATGCCCTGCACCAGCCCGCGCTCCTTGGTGTAGATGCCAGGGTTTTCCCACACGCGCGGCAACTCCATGGCATCCACGCGGACGTTGGATCGTTGCAGACCAAAGCGGTCCGCGCGCAGGTCCTCCGGGCTTGTCGACGCCACCACTCCCTGGGCGTGTTCCACAAAGAACATCTGCGCCACCAACAGCGTGTCTTCCCGCGTGAGCTGTGTGCTGTCCGCCTGCGCGCGCGCCACACTCGCACGAGCATCAGGGACTTCTAGGCCCAGTTGCGTTGCGACGTTCCTAATGCGGATGTCTGCAAACTTTAATCCTAGGCGGCGTGCAGTAGCGAGCGTATCCACAATCGTGACCGGCTTGGGGATATGCCCCACCCGCTGCCTGCGCCGATTGCGTTGCCGACTGCGACTGCGGTTAGCGCGGGCAGCATTGCTCATTGCACGTTTCGACTCAGAAACGATGAACCCCCACACCAGCTCTGCGTTGTGTACCAGCAGGGTGCGGCCATCGATTAGCCTGTCAAGGGCTTTAAGGATCTGCGAATAACGCTTGCCCTCTTTAACCTGATCAGGCGAAAGGCCGTGCAGGTGGAAGGGGCCAGGGTTTGATTCTGGATTGAGCACTGCGAAGAAGTGGTCGACTTCCTCGCCCTGCTCTGTGAAAGTAACGGCATCAATGGTGACGAGGCGGCTCGTCGATGGGTGAATACCGGAAGCCTGCACCGATAACGCCACATAAGGAGCCTTTTCGATCTCTGCTTTTCGAGCTGCTGCCTGCTCGGTGGCGCGCTCTTCTTGGTCCTTATTAGTCATGGGGAACAGTCTAGCTGGCGGTCTTGTGGGCAGAGAAACATTCAAATCCTAGAGGTTAAACCCTTGGTCGCGGGCGATCGCGAAGGTGTGATTGCGTTTATCGGAGTCGGCTCCTGCAGTAGGATTTTTCGCAAGCACCTGACGGGTGAAACTATCTACGCGCCGGTTGGCATCCCGAAGATCGTAGTAGGTGGTTATCTCTTGGTCGTAACCACTAAGCGCTTCCAGCCACGAGTCGGGCGCATGGTAACCATTTTCCATTGTGCGCAATGGGGTAGCCATACGTGGTTTAAGCTGCGGCTCTTGATTAGGCCAGCCCAGTGTCATGCCCACAACTGGGAAAGTGAGCTCAGGTAGTTGCAGCAGTTCGATCACAGCCGCAGCATCGTTGTGGACGTTGCCGAGGAAGTTTACACCCAAGCCCATCGATTCCGCAGCGATGCACACGTTTTGTGCCGTGAGGCAGGCATCGGTGAACCCTTGGACAAAGTTGCGGACTGTCGCAGCACCGGCAGGGTCCGCGCCTATCTCTTGGAGGATACCTGCGTTGCGGTGGCAATCGACAATAAACAGCAGGTAGATAGGGGCGCGGCCAACATATTCCTGGGCGCCGATTTCGGCTAAGCGTGCCCGTAACTGGGGGTCAGTTACACGGATAATGCTGGTACTTTGCATTCCCAACGAGGTGGCAGTCCGCCCCGCCACCGCAAATAGCTGCTCCATGATCTCCTCCGATACTTGCTCGGTGGTGAACTCACGGATAGTGCGGTGGTTAAGCTGGGTGCGAATTGTCTCGTTCATGCCTGCTTTCATGTCTGCCAAGTGTAAGTAGTTATTTAACTCAGCGCACGGTTGACCGCAGAAGTAATTGCCTTCAGGGAAGCGTAGGTGATGGAACCAGCGATGCCCACGCCCCAGAATTTCTTGCCGTTAATCTCTGCCAAAATGTAGGCTGCGGCTTCAGCATCGTCACCTGCGGTACGGGCATGCTGCTCATATTCCTGCACCTCAACATCAATGCCCAAGGACTCCAGCGCGTTGGCATATGCGGCGATTGGGCCGTTACCGTGGCCTTCGATAGCCGTCTCAGAACCATTAACGATCAGGCGGGCGTGAATGCGAGCCTCATCGTTTTCAGTTTCCGCAGCATCAACGCTCATAGAGACTTGCTCCACAGGGCTGGTGCTATCCAAGTATTCGCGGGCGAAAATGTCCCACATGTTCTTAGAATTGACCTCGCCACCCTCGGCATCGGTGACCTCCTGCACGATCGAAGAAAACTCGACCTGCATAGGACGAGGCAGCGCCAAACCGTGATCGGTCTTCATGATGTAAGCAACGCCGCCCTTGCCGGACTGCGAGTTAACACGGATCACTGCCTCGTAGTTGCGGCCCACATCCTTCGGATCGATCGGCAGGTATGGAACCTCCCAAGTTTCTCCACGCAGCTCGTCCCAGGAGACTTCGGTGTGGGTCGCGCCGGGGCGTACTCGGGATGCCATGGCATCTAGGCCCTTGTTAACGGCATCTTGGTGGGAGCCAGAGAACGCTGTGAATACCAGGTCGCCGCCATAGGGATGGCGTTCTGGGACGCGCAGCTGGTTGCAGTATTCAACGGTGCGACGGATTTGATCAATGTCCGAGAAATCAATTTGTGGATCCACGCCTTGGGTGAACATGTTCAGACCAAGGGTGACCAAGCAGACGTTACCGGTGCGTTCGCCATTACCGAACAGGCAGCCCTCGATTCGGTCCGCACCAGCGAGGTAGCCCAGTTCTGCTGCTGCGACACCGGTGCCGCGATCGTTGTGGGGGTGCAGAGACAAGATGATGCTGTCGCGTCGGTTGAGGTTGCGGTGCATCCATTCAATGCCATCGGCATAAACGTTTGGGGTGATCATCTCAACTGTTGAAGGCAGGTTGATGATGATGGGGTTTTCTGGGGTTGGGTCCATGACCTCGACGACGGCATCGACGACTTCCTTGGCGTATGCCAGTTCGGTTCCGGTGTAGGACTCGGGGGAGTACTCCCAGCGCCAATTGGTATCGGGGTAGTCCACTGCGATCAATTTGATCAGCTCGGCAGCATCGGTAGCCAACTTTTTAATTGCTGCTTTGTCTTTGCGGAATACTACGTCGCGCTGCAGGATCGATGTTGAGTTGTAGAAGTGCACGATCACGTTTTTCGCGCCCTCGCATGCTACGAATGTGCGACGGATCAGGTGTTCGCGTGCTTGTACGAGGACCTGGATGGTGACATCGTCCGGAATCATATTGTTCTCAATGATTTCGCGAACAAAGTCGAAGTCGGTTTGCGAGGCGGATGGGAAGCCGACTTCGATTTCCTTGTAACCCATGTTGACCAGCAGGTTAAACATGCGACGCTTACGCTCAGGGCTCATTGGGTCGATGAGTGCTTGGTTGCCATCGCGAAGGTCTACTGCGCACCACTGTGGCGCCTTAGTGATGCGTTTTTGCGGCCAAGTGCGGTCGGGGAGATCGATGTTTTCTACTTCGACGTGAAACGGCTGGTATCGGTTTACTGCCATGGAGGAATTGCGCTGAGTGTTCCATGGGGCCTGACCTGGTGCTTTATCACCACGTGGGGTGATAACGGCTGCAGGGGCGGAGATGAAAGTATCTGGGGAAGTCATTGGTAGTTTCCTTTAAGTGGGTTCTTGTTACAGCCGGCTACACCAGAACTCCGCGACGGGGAGTCGGCTGTGTGTAAGGGACGTTAAGCCTGTGACCCGCCGCGGCGAAGAAGGAGAAGGTTCGCACGATTCATGTGAAGTAGCATACATGAATCCCGCCCCATGCGCTAGGTATCCCACTATGTGGAACATGTTGTGGGATGTGTCGTAGTTGGGGGTGTAGTGGGGTAAAAATGTACATATGATTGACGCCCGCGATTGCCTAGCGCTTGATGCCTCCAAACTTTATTACGTAACAGGTTTGGGGCAGGCACAGGTAGCTAAAGAGCTGGGGATTTCTCGTCCTACAGTATCCAAGCTGCTATCGCATGCTCGTGATAAAGGATTTGTCACCATCTCCCTGAATGACCCTCGCGAGGCTGCAGGTGGGTACGTCGAAAAGCTTTGTGCTCGCTATGGACTTGTTGATGTCCGCGTCGTACAATCCCCTGCAATGGGGCGGAGGCTGACTGGCGAGCTGGGTAATGCCGGTGCAGCGCTGCTGGAAAAAGTTGTAAAAGACGGTATGACGGTGGGCGTGTCGTGGGGTGACACGATGCTGGCCGTTTCTGAACATCTGCGCACCTTGCCCTTGGTGGATGTGAAGGTGGTGCAACTTAAAGGCGGGCACTCGCATACTGTGCGCAACACTAACGACATGGTGACGCTGACGCGCTTCTCGCGGGCTCTGAATGCGGAAATGATGATGTTGCCGTTGCCTGTCATTCTTGACAGCAAAGAAGCTAAAGAGCTGATAGTGAAGGATCGACATATTGCGTCCATGTTGAACCTGGGGGCGCATTGTGACGTTGCTGTGTTTACGGTCGGGGCGGTAAAGCCGGAAAGTTTGCTGCTTAACTTGGGGTATTTGTCGCCTAGTGAGCAGGCTCGTTTGATGGAGTATGCGGTAGGTGATGTGTGCTCGCGCTTTTATGATGCTCAAGGTGAGGTTGCGGACCCTGATATTGATGCTCGAACGGTGGGAATATCGCTGGCAGATTTGAAGAAGCGGCCTGTACGGGTGCTGGTAGCGGGCGGTTTGGAGAAGGCGTCGGCGATTGAAACTGCCTTGCGTACCGGTGTGGCGACCCATGTGGTGATTGATCATGCTACGGCGCAACGCGTGGTAGAGATGGCGTAGTGGAGATGCGGTGCTGTTAACGCTGTCGAATACTAGTGCCATTTTTATTTCCCCCTGTGTTTGATTGGCTGATTTTGAGTGTAACCATAGTGCTATAACGCGCGCTAGCCCCTATCGTTACCCCTTTTTGTTCGAATGTTCTTTCGGATGTCAAGGCCTTGCGATACACTCGCAAACAACATGAACAACCAGGGGGCTAAACATCATGAACATCACAGGGGAGAGGGTGTCAGGTGTTTTGTGTGTGAGGCTCTGATCCAGAAGGAGTTTCACTGATAATGACTACCGTGTCACCGAGGAAAGGTCATGACCCGAACAGGGTCAACGAGATCAGCGCTAAGCTGATGGAAAATCCGGAAATCGCCGAACTGATCGGCGAGTTGTCGACTTCCACCGATGATGCCAGCGACCTGGTCAAAGGTCTTTTGCAGGCATCGATCAACGCTGGTCTGCAGGCTGAAATGGACGCGCATCTAGGATACGCGCACTCTGATCGTACGGCGAAAGCCCAGCTGGGCACCCCGGATGGTGGCAATCACCGCAACGGGTCGTACACCAAAACCGTCAACTCTGGCTACGGCACCTTTGATGTGACTATGCCCCGGGATCGAGCTGGCACGTTTACGCCGCGGATGCTGCCTAAAGGCACCCGCCGTCTGACGGAGCTTGATGACATGATCATCTCCCTGTACGCCGGTGGGATGACCGTGCGCGATATTTGCCACCACCTCGCCACCACCCTCGGGGTGGATATGAGCCCAGATACGATCAGCACCATTACCGACGCGGTGTTAGAAGAGGTCATGATCTGGCAAAACCGCCAGCTCGACGAGTTCTACCCAGTGATCTTCCTCGACGCGCTGCGAGTGAAGATCCGCGATGGCCACCGCGTGGTCAACAAGTCTTGCTACATGGCGGTAGGCGTCGACATGGACGGCATCAAGCACATCCTGGGATTGTGGATCGCAGACAATGAAGGCGCCAGTTTTTGGGCATCCGTGTGCGCTGACCTTGCCAACCGTGGGGTCCAAGACGTGTTCATCGTCTGCTGCGACGGGCTCAAAGGCCTGCCGGAAGCCGTGGAGGCAACCTGGCCGAATTCCATGGTGCAGACCTGTATCGTGCACCTGATCCGGGCGGCCAACAGGTGGGTGTCCTACCAAGACCGCAAACCCGTATCAAGTGCGCTACGGGAGGTCTACACCGCACCGACCGAGGACACCGCCCGCGCCGCCCTGGACGCATTCGAGGCCAGTGAACTGGGCCGTAAATACCCGCAATCGGTCAAAGTCTGGCGCGACGCCTGGGACCGGTTTGTGCCATTTTTGCAGTTCCCGCCTGCGGCACGGCGGGTACTCTACACCACGAATTCGATCGAATCGCTGAATGCTGAGCTGCGGAAAGCCACCCGCAACCGCGGCCAGTTCCCGAACGATACCGCCGCACTAAAGACACTGTGGCTGATGATCTGCAACATCGAGGACAAGCGCGCTGCCCAGCGAGCGAAGAAAGCCAAGCGCGCCATCGAATGCAACGGCTATATTGAAGGAGCGAAAGCCACCGGGTGGAAACAAGCCATCAACCAACTAGCCGTGGCTTACCCCGACCGATTCGCGGACTACTTGTAAACCAAGCCCCCCGCACACAAACAATCGGACACTCTCACAGGGAGACCACACAACCGTTCTACAGTCACTGCGACATGAACGACCCACTCTGCCGTGCTGAACGACTACGCATCCAATTCGACTACTACCGCTGGCACAGCCTACAACCCAATGACAACGACGACGTTGACACCTACACCGCAGACATCGCCACCCGTATCGGCAAAACCCAACGCTACGTCTGCGACCACCTCGACGCCATCTACTACCTCACCCAACTCCCACAACTCCACACCCTCTACCAACAACTCTGGCACCTCGACGACACCCGACTAATCAGCATCACCAGAATCATCTCCGCACTACCTACCACCTACTTTGACACCATCGACACCCACCTGACACGCTGGCTCACACCCACCCAACCAGCACAAACCATCCCCACCGCCAGAGCTATTACCCGATTCCTACGCAAAACCATCACCCACCTCGGCTACCACCTCGACAACACTCGAAAACCAGAACAATACGTCTACATCTATGACGCCGGACACGGGCTCGCAGGCATCGACGCCCTTATCCACGCCGGTGTCGCAGAGCTACTCGACACCACCCTACGCAGCATCAAAAAGACCCATAGTTGCGACGACTCTACAGCCCTACAACTTCTCCTAGAAGACAAAACCAGTGTGGTGATCAACCTCTACGACACCGGCACGGGGATTACCTGCACCCCACAGGGAACGGCCCTGCCTCAGGTGCCTGAGCATCCTGTTGTTCGTGTGCTCGGTGACGCTGATGTGGCTGTGTCGACCGGTTACCGGTTTACAGAAGCAATGCGCAGGTTTATTCAAGGCCGTGATGGGGTGTGTCGTTTCCCTGGTTGTGGGGTGCCGGCGCAGTGGTGCGATATTGACCATGTTGAAGAATATGATCTCGGTGGAGTTACCGGTGCTGTCAATGCTCAGTGTTTATGTCGGCATCATCACAATGTGAAAACGTCTCGTCGGGTCGATTGTGAGATTGGTGCCGGTGGTGTGGTGTCGTGGCAGATCGGTGATCGTACGGTGGTCACCACACCGGAAGGGGTGCTAGCGGGGCAAACGTTTAGGCAACGCAGAGAAAAGAAAATCAAAAAAGCGGCATAGGGGATGAGGGATGTGTGCGCGGGGGCTCGCGCGTGGATTCCGCATGCCTAAATTTAGTAATCGCCCAGTGGGCTATGGCATAGACCATAGAACAAATGTAAAAGTGGGCGTTGACATTTGTAACTACTCGGGCTTAACCTCGAAGTATCAGATAATTCACGAGCGAGGAGATGCACGTCATGGCTGAAAAATCAACCCCACACATCAATCCCAAAGGCGTCGACATCGCAGAAACTGTTTTGCTGCCTGGCGACCCACTGCGTGCAAAGTTTATCGCAGACACCTACCTAGAAGACGTTGTGCAGTTCAACTCGGTGCGCAACATGCTTGGCTTCACCGGTACCTACCAAGGAACCCCAGTTTCTGTGATGGGCTCCGGCATGGGTATGCCTTCCATCGGCATCTACTCCTATGAGCTCATTAACTTCTTTGATGCTCGCAACGTTATTCGCGTAGGCTCCATCGGCGCTATGCAGAAAGATATTGACCTCTACGAGATTATCGTTGCAGCATCTGCATCCACCGACTCCAACTTCCTTGAGCAGTACAACCTGCCTGGCACCTACGCCCCAACTGCATCGTGGACCCTGCTGAAGGCGTTCATGGATGAGGCTGACCACAAGGGTAAGAAGGTTCACGTCGGCAACATTTTGTCCTCCGATGTTTTCTACAACACTGATAGCACCGTGAATGAGCGTTGGGCTCGCATGGGTGTGCTCGGTGTAGAGATGGAATCGGCAGCACTGTACTCCATTGCCGCATACGCTGGTGCAAATGCTCTGGGCGTATTTACCGTGTCGGACAACCTGTTCACCGGCGCACGCACCACGGCTGAAGAGCGCGAAAGTGCCTTCACTGACATGATGGAACTCGCACTACCATTGGCGCGCGCATGACAACACACAATGCAACATTGAAGCCCACTAATCCGAAAGCGGCAGTGCCGGTACTGCTGTTCAGCTTCGTTTTCTGTTTGATTGTGGACAATGGTTTTAAGACCATGACCGGCCCGATGGCAGAGGGCTTGGGCATCGACCCCAACACAGCCTCGCTGCAGGCATCACTTGCAGGTGTGATCATCGGCATTGGTGCGGTTGTTTATGCTGCACTCGCCGACGCCATCTCGATCCGCAAACTCATGCTCATCGGTATTAGCCTAGTGGTCGTGGGATCCGTCATCGGATTCGTGTTCTCCGGCTCGTGGCCACTTGTTCTTGCAGGTCGCCTCATTCAGACCGGTGGCCTCGCTGCAGCGGAAACGCTGTACGTGATCTACGTGACCAAGCACCTCGCAGCGGAAGACCAAAAGACCTACCTCGGCTTTTCTACTGCCGCATTCCAGTCCGGCTTGCTGGTAGGCGCACTGACCTCTGGTGCTATCTCCACCTACATTGGCTGGCGCGTGATGTTCTTGGTCCCACTGATCCTGATCGTGGCAGTGCCATTTATCCTCAAGACCGTCCCAGAAGAAGAAGCCTCCTCGTCGCACCTCGATGTTGTTGGTCTATTCCTGATCGCTATCTTTGCTACCTCGGTTATCCAGTACATGCAGGCCTTCAAGCTGTTCTGGTTGGCATTCATGCTGGTCAGCATCGTGATTTTCGTCTTGTACGTACGCAACGCCAAGAATCCAGTGGTCAACCCAGAGTTCTTCAAAAATGGTCGCTACGTATGGGCAATCCTGCTCGTGCTGATCATTTACTCCACCCAGCTCGGATACATCGTGCTGCTGCCATTCGCAGCTAAAGAGTTCCACGGACTAGACCAAGCTCAGGCATCATATCTGATGATCCCAGGCTATATCTGCGCAGTCCTGATCGGCATTTTCTCCGGAAAGATCGGCAAGCTGATGACGTCGCGACGCACGATCTTCACCGCACTGGGCATGATCATCGTCGCCCTCGTGGTCGGCGCGCTCGCCATCCAGGTTCACGTTGCCGTGGCAATCGCCTCGATCATCCTGTTCGCATCCGGATTTGCGCTGCTCTACGCACCACTGGTGAACACTGCGCTCGCCAACATCCTGCCGGAGAAATCCGGTGTGGCCATTGGCTTCTACAACCTGACCATCAACATTGGTGTCCCACTCGGTATCGCCTACACCTTCAAGCTGATGAACCTCAACATCGGAACCAACGCCGTGATCTGGATTCTTGCCGCGATCGCTGTCGTCGGAGCCGTGATGTACTTCATCGCTGACCGCGCGCTATTTAGCCGCGAAAAGGCCGCAGGCATCGATTCCGTAGCAAACCACTAAAACATCCACCCACTTCTCAAGGAGCCTCAACAAAATGACTACCCGCAACGACGTAGCCCAGATGATCGACCACACCCTGCTCAAGCCAGAGGCAACCACCGACGACTTCAAGGCACTCATCGCCGACGCCGCCCGCCTCGGCACCTACTCGGTATGCGTATCCCCATCCGCACTCCCAGTTGAGGTTCCAGAAAACCTCCACGTAGCAACTGTCGTGGGCTTCCCGTCCGGCGCCGTCAAGCCAGAGATCAAGGCTGCTGAAGCTGCCCGCACTGTTGCCGATGGTGCAGAAGAAGTCGACATGGTGATCAACATCGCCCTCGCCAAGGAAGGCAAGTTCGACGAGCTCGAGGCTGAGATCAAGGCTGTTCGCGACGCCGTCCCAGCACCAGGAATCCTCAAGGTCATCCTCGAAACCGCAGCACTGACTGACGACGAAATCGTCGCAGCATGCAAGGCCTCCGAAAACGCTGACGCAGACTTTGTCAAGACCTCCACCGGCTTCCACCCAGCAGGTGGCGCAAGCGTTCACGCAGTGGAAATCATGCACGCAACCGTGGGCGGCCGCCTCGGAATTAAAGCCTCCGGCGGCATCCGCACCGCCAAGGATGCCCTTGCCATGATCGAAGCAGGCGCTACCCGCTTGGGTCTGTCTGCCTCCGCAGCCATTCTTGAAGAACTAGGAGAGTAGAACAATCATGAGCTACGCAGAGCTAGAGCTCACAGCCCGCGAGTGGGCGGACCACGATCCCGACCCTCGCACCAAAGAAACCATCGAGGGTTGGCTTAAAACTCACGATGAAGAATCTCTCCAGCAGGCATTCAACGGACCGCTGACTTTTGGCACCGCCGGCCTACGAGCACGAGTGGGCGCAGGTGAATCACAGCTCAGCTTGGCAGTCATCCTGCGCACCACTTACGGCCTAGTCAACTGGGTAAAAACCCAGCTTGGAGCAGATGCCACCCCTACGATCGTGATTGGCTGCGACGCCCGCCACGGATCCCTAGAGTTCCACCAAGCTGCAGCGGAGGTCGTCTCCGCAGCCGGCGGACGCGCCCTGCTGCTACCAGCCAAAAACCCCACCCCACTGACCGCCTTTAGTGTGAAGAAGTTTGGTGCCGATGCCGGCATCATGGTCACCGCCTCACATAACCCGCCAGCCGACAACGGCTACAAGGTTTACCTCGGTGGACGCATCGCCCAAGGAGCAGCCGAAGGCGTGCAGCTGATCAGCCCAGCGGACAAAGAAATCTCCGAGGCAATTGCAGCAGCACCGTACGCAGACGAGATCCCACGCACCACCGACAACATCGAACATGTTGACCCACGCGAGGACTATCTCACCCGCGCACTGACCCTCGCAGACAAAAAGAGCGACGTCCTCATCGCCCTGACTGCCATGCACGGTGTCGGCGCAGACCTGGGCGAAAAGGTGCTCACCGCTGCCGGATTCAACGTCTCGCTCGTCCCAGAACAAGCCGAGCCAGACCCAGATTTCCCCACGGTGTCCTTCCCGAACCCAGAAGAAAAAGGTGCCCTCGACCTGGCGAAAGCACACGCCAATGCCATCGGTGCAGACGTCATCATCGCCTACGATCCTGACGCGGATCGCTGTGCCGTCGCCACCCTAGACGCTAACGCCGAAGGCGGATGGCGCCAGCTCAGCGGCGACGAGACAGGTGCGGTGCTAGGTGCATACCGTGCGAGCGTCGCAAAGCCAGGCTCCATGGCCAACTCCATCGTCTCCGGCCGCCTGCTCTCCAAGATCGCCGAAGCCGCAGGGCGTACCCACGCCACCACACTCACCGGATTCAAATGGATCGCACGCACCCCTGAACTCGTATTCGGCTACGAGGAAGCCATCGGATTCTGCTGCGACCCAGAAGCAGTCGCCGACAAAGACGGCGTTTCCGCCTCCGTGGTCGTAGCGAGCCTCGTCAGTGCCCTCAAAGCCGAAGGCCGCACCCTCGATGATGCCCTCGACGACCTGGCCCGCGAGCACGGCCTCTACCAGACCGCTCCGCTCACCTTCCGCGTCGACGACCTCTCCATCATCGCCCGTGCCATGAGCGCCCTACGCGCACAACCGCCAACGGAACTCGCAGGAGCCACCGTCACCGAGGTCACCGACCTCAACGACCCAACCCTGCCATGGGGCGCAACCGACGGCATGATGTTTATCACCGACCGCAACGACCGCATTATCTGCCGCCCATCCGGCACCGAGCCAAAACTCAAGTGCTACCTCGAAGTGGTCATGCCCGTCACCGGTGACACCATCCCACGCGCCGAAGCAACCCAACGCCTCGACACCATCGCCACCGCACTGCGCACCCACCTCGGAATGTAGGAGAGAAACAACCTCGCGGTCAGCCTTGCTACATTAGTGACAAGTATGAACAAGGTACTCACAGCACTAGCCCTCGTAGCCGCAACCACCGCGTTGCGGCTCGGGGCTTTTGCCATAGCAGGAGCAACCGCCGGAATCCCCAACGCCATCACCACCGCAGCGCTGAAATGGGACGCCGACCAATACCTCACCATCGCCCGCGACGGCTACCTCGCCAACCCCGAAACCAGCGTCGCATTCTTCCCAGGGCTCCCCATCACCATGCGCATGCTCAGCGCGATCACCCACCTGCCACTAGAAGCATCAGGGCTGGTCATCGTCACCATTGCTACAGTTGCTCTCGCGCTGGCAGTAATGCGACTCGCAGAACTTATGGGAATCACCACGCCGAGCGGACGTATCGTCGCAACGCTTGTGGTGCTTTTAGCACCCATGACCGGCACCTTCACCATGGTTTATACCGAGGCCCCCTTCATGGCGCTAAGCCTCTGGGCGCTCATCGCAATGATGCAACAACACTGGCAGCAAGCAACCCTCCTCGTCGCGCTTGCAGGACTAGTACGCCTCACCGGAATCGACCTCGTAGCCACCTTCGCCATCGTCTTGCTGCTGGCCTCCAAACGCCACCTGCCCCTCGCCGCCATCGCAGCCCTGCCCACCGCCAGCTACCTCGCTTGGGCCTCCTGGGTCACTCGCGACGCCGGAGGATACTTTGGCATCCAAGAAAAAGGCTGGGGCTCGGGTTTCGACGGCGGAATCAGCACCATCAACTGGATCGTCCATAGTCTCCACGAACCCATCCGCCTCGGCTACGTACTCAGCTCCGCCAGCATTATCATCGCCGTCATCGCACTAGTGGTTGCTTATCCACGTCTCCCGCTCGCACCCTGGCTCTTCTCGCTATTTATTGGCCTCAACGTGCTGCTCAGCGGCGGAATCATGCACTCCCGTCCGCGGCTCTTGCTGCCCATGGTCCTGCTCGCTCTGCCATTTATCCGCACCTGGCCTGCGGTAATTCTGTGGTCGCTAGGAGGGCTTGCCATCTCCGCCTACATGATCGTGGTGTTTCCCTGGGCGATCTAAATTAGCTTCCCACCCCGCGCCACGACAACGCAAAAGTAGACACCACCATGGTGACCAACGCGGCCGCCATAAACGCCCAGTTCAGGCCATACACTTGGAACTGCTCGCCCAACACGGCATAGCCCAAAGCAAAAGCCACAATCGGCTCCACAATAGTCATCGCCGGCAGGGAATTTTTTAGCGGCCCAGCATTAAATGCGTATTGCTGGATCACAGTGCCCAAAATCGCACCAAATAACAGGGAATAGCCCTGCCAAGAAAACACAAGAGTGGTGATACCACTATGCGTCATGATGTCCACTGTGGCCTTAGAAAGAACCGCCACGTAGCCGTACACGCCGCCAGTGATAGCGCCTAGAACAAGGGCGCGAGTGTTAAGGGTAAGGCGACCGGAGATGAACCACAGCGCCAGCAGGATAACAGTGCCGATTCCTAGGGCGAGAAGCCAGCGGTCCATAGGGGGCTGGGGGTCACCAGCTGCGGGTTTGCCCAACACCACGAGGATGGCAACGGCCACGGTGAGCGCGCCCGCCCAGCCCATCTCGTCGCGTCTGGGGCGGCGGCCGTCGTAACGCGCGGACAGCGGAAGCGTGAACATAAGCGACAGTACAAGGATTGGTTGGACCACCAAAAGGGTGCCAAAACCGAGAGCCACCACCTGGAGCGCGTAGCCGAGCAGAGCAGTGAGGCTACCGACCCACCAGCGGAAACGGGTGACCGCTTCGAGGAGGGGAGAGCCGTCGGTTTCCTCGGCTATGCGGTGCCGGACCACGGTGCCCCATGCGATGGTGAGGGCCGAGGCGAGGGCGAACGCCATGGCGAGGAAATTGCTGTACATCGGGGTTTAGCCTATATGGTTTGCGCAGCATCATTGCTTTACGACGCTCCCTCTGCACTATTCACCCCCGAATACTGCGAATATCGTGCGGAATTATATGCAGTGTTCGAAATTGACTGTAGGATAGAAATTCGTAATTTCATGATCTTGAACGAGGGACGCGCACGCTGGTTAACGCAGTGTTGTGGCGTTCCGGGAAGGGCGTAGCCCCGTGGCACTTGTAGTACAGAAATATGGAGGTTCTTCGCTAGAAAGCGCGGAACGAATCCGACGTGTCGCTGAACGGATCGTGGCCACTAAGAAGCAGGGGCACGACGTGGTCGTCGTGTGTTCTGCCATGGGGGATACCACCGATGAGCTGCTCGACCTTGCAGCACAGGTGAATCCAGTTCCGCCAGCTCGCGAGATGGATATGTTGTTGACGGCTGGCGAGCGTATCTCGAATGCGTTGGTGGCCATGGCCATTGAGTCCTTCGGGGCGAAAGCGCAGTCGTTTACAGGTTCACAAGCTGGTGTGATCACTACGGAGCGCCACGGAAACGCGCGCATCGTGGACGTCACCCCAGGGCGTGTACGTGAAGCCTTGGACGAGGGCAAGATCTGTCTTGTCGCCGGATTCCAAGGCGTGAACCGTGAGTCAAAGGACGTGACCACGCTGGGCCGTGGCGGTTCCGATACCACGGCAGTGGCGTTGGCGGCAGCGCTTAACGCTGATGTGTGCGAGATCTACTCGGACGTGGATGGCGTGTACACAGCCGACCCCCGCATTGTTCCTAACGCACAGAAGTTGGAAAAGCTGTGCTTTGAGGAAATGCTGGAGCTTGCCGCCAGCGGTTCCAAGATTTTGGTGTTGCGCAGTGTTGAGTACGCCCGTGCGTTCGGAGTGCCGCTGCGTGTTCGTTCGTCTTATAGCAATGATCCCGGCACATTGGTCGCCGGTTCGATGGAGGATATCCCTGTGGAAGAAGCAGTACTAACTGGTGTAGCGACCGACAACTCTGAGGCTAAGATCACGGTTCTGGGGATCCCAGATTCCCCAGGCAGCGCATCTACAGTGTTCCGCGCGCTTGCCGACGCCGAAATCAACATCGACACGGTGCTGCAAAACATCTCCTCCCTCGAGGACAACCGCACCGACATCACTTTCACCTGCCCGCGTGCCGACGGCCCCCACGCCATGGAACTACTACGCAACCTGCAGACAAAGAACGACTGGCAGAACGTGCTTTACGACGACCAGATCGGCAAGGTTTCCCTCGTCGGCGCTGGTATGAAATCCCACCCAGGGGTCACCGCAGAATTCTGCGAAGCACTGCGCGACGCTGGCGTGAACATCGAGTTGATCTCTACCTCCGAAATCCGCATCTCGGTATTGATCCGCGAATCGGATGTCGACGTAGCAGCTCGTGCCATCCACGAGAAGTTCGAACTCGGCGGCGAAACCGAAGCGATTGTCTACGCTGGCACCGGCCGCTAATTGCATTTAAGCTACACATATTTATTACTGATAATCCGAAGGGGATACCATGACCACTGTTGCAGTTGTCGGGGCCACCGGCCAAGTCGGCCGCGTAATGCGTTCAATCTTGGAAGAGCGTGACTTCCCACTGGACACCATCCGATTCTTCGCCTCTGCACGTTCCGCCGGAACTACCTTGCCCTACAAGGGGCAAGAGGTTGAGGTCGAAGACCTAGCTCTGCAAACAGAGGAAAGCCTCGCGGGTATCGACATCGCGTTGTTTTCCGCAGGCGGCGGCACCTCCAAGCAGTACGCACCTTTGTTCGCCGCAGCGGGCGCAACCGTAGTAGACAACTCCTCCGCGTGGCGCAAAGACGACGAGGTTCCACTGATCGTTTCTGAGGTCAACCCAGACGCAAAGAACGACGTGGTCAAGGGCATCATCGCGAACCCAAACTGCACCACCATGGCAATCATGCCTGTGGTCAAGGCGCTTCACGACGCCGCCGGCGTGACTAAACTGCACGTCTCCTCCTACCAAGCGGTATCCGGCTCTGGGCTCGCCGGTGTAGAAACCCTGATCAAGCAGGTTGCTGAGATCGGTGACCGCGCTGTAGAGCTCGTTCACGATGGCTCCCTGCTCGCACCGGAAGATTTGGGCCCTTACGTAGCACCCATTGCCTTCAATGCCCTGCCATTTGCTGGCAACCTCGTTGAAGACGGCGCTGAGGAAACCGACGAAGAGCAGAAGCTGCGCAACGAGTCCCGCAAGATCCTCGGCCTGCCAGACCTGAAGGTTGCCGGTACTTGTGTTCGCGTGCCTGTGTTCACCGGTCACACCATGGTTGTGCACGCTGAGTTCAACAACGCCATCACCCCAGACCAAGCGCGCGAGGTGCTCGGAAAGGCTGCTGGTGTTGACGTTGTGGACGTTCCTACACCACTGGCTGCTGCAGGTGTAGACAACTCCCTTGTGGGCCGTATCCGTCAGGATCAGACCGTAGACGATAACAAGGGCCTCGTCTTTGTTGTCTCTGGTGACAACCTACGCAAGGGCGCTGCACTCAACGCCATCCAGATTGCTGAGCTTTTGGTCTAACAGCGGTTAGCCCGCTGCCTCGTTGGTGTCGGTTTCTGTGGCTGCAGCTGCGACGATATCAGCGCGGGCGCGGGCCACGCGGGAACGAATGGTGCCAATGCGGACGTCGGCAATTTTAGCGGCCTCTTCGTAGGAGAAGCCCAAGACTTGGGTGAGGATGAGGGCTTCTCGACGCTCCGTGGGGAGGGCGTCGATAAGCATGCGGACGTCAACCCACTCCGCCCACAGACTCGACGTGGTGCCGTCGCAATGCTCCACCTCAGCGGCGGATTTGCGGGGGCGGGCCATGTCGTGGCGGATGTTGTCTACCCATACGCGCCGAGCGAGGGAGAGTAGCCATGTGCGTGCGGAGGAGCGGGCCGCGAAGCGGGGGAGTGCGCTCATGACGCGTAGGTATGTCTCTTGGGTGAGGTCGTCGGCGATGTCGGTACCTCCGAGGTGGGCGAGTAGCCGCCATACGTCGGTTTGGGTGGCGCGTATAAAGGCGGTCAAAGCGGCGCGATCGCCACGGCCAGCCTTAAGGGCTAGGGCTGTGACGTAATCATCATCACGCTCGGAGGTTTTCATGTTCATGAACTCTAGCACTCCACCTTTAGTTGTAGGTAATACCTAACAAAAAAAGTTTATTGCTAAGATTTGCTTTTCAATGTAAACTATCAATCGACTCACATTTGATAGGAAACCCTTAAGGAGGGACATTGTGACCAGCCCAGTCGATCCAATCCTGAACAAAGGCGAGCGCACCGAAGCAGCTCCTCACACCACCCGCGTTGGTGGACAGCCAGTAGCCAGCGAAAACATCTCCATCACCGCAGGCCCACAAGGCGCCAACGTGCTCAACGACCTGCACCTGATCGAAAAACTCGCACACTTTAACCGCGAGCGCGTCCCAGAGCGCAACCCACACGCCAAAGGCCACGGCGCATTCGGTGAACTCCACATCACCGAAGACGTATCCCAATTCACCAAGGCCAAGCTCTTCCAAAAAGGCACAGTCACCCCCATGGCCGTGCGCTTTTCCACCGTCGCCGGCGAAAAAGGATCCCCAGACACCTGGCGCGACGTACACGGATTCGCACTGCGCTTTTACACCCAAGACGGCAACTACGACATCGTAGGAAACAACACCCCAACCTTCTTCCTCCGCGATGCCATGAAGTTTCCCGACTTCATCCACTCCCAAAAGCGCCTCGGCTCCAGCGGCCTGCGCGATGCCGACATGCAATGGGACTTCTGGACCCGCACCCCAGAATCCGCGCACCAAGTCACCTACCTCATGGGCGACCGCGGCACACCAAAAACCAGCCGCCACCAGGACGGATTCGGCTCCCACACCTACCAGTGGATCAACGAAGACGGCCAGCCAGTGTGGGTGAAGTACCACTTTAAGACCCGCCAAGGCTGGGAAACCTTCACCGACGCAGAAGCCCAAGAAATGGCCGGCAAGAACGCCGACTACCAGCGCGAAGACCTCTACAATGCCATCGAGCGCGGCGAATTCCCCATCTGGGACGTCAAAGTCCAGATCATGCCATTCGACGAGGCCGAAACCTACCGCTGGAACCCCTTCGACCTGACCAAGACCTGGTCCCAGAAGGACTACCCGCTTATCGACGTCGGCTACTTCGTGCTCAACCGCAACCCACAGAACTTCTTCGCCCAAATCGAACAGCTGGCCCTCGACCCAGCCAACCTCGTACCAGGCGTTGGACTCTCCCCGGACCGCATGCTCATGGCCCGTGCCTTTGCTTATGCAGATGCACAACGCTACCGCATTGGCCCGAACTACCAACAGCTGCCCATCAACCAGCCAGTGGTACCTGTGAACACCTACCAGCACGAAGGCCCCATGGCCTACCACTTCAACCCAGCGGACGCGCCGGTGTACACACCAAACCGCTTTGGCAAGGGTGCAGGCTACCTCGACGACGGCCGAACCTCGTCCTCCGGCGTAACCTACGGTCAGGCACAGGATCTCTACGTCAATCCAGATCCACACGGCACCGACCTAACCCGCGCCGCCTATGTCAAGCACGCAGACGATGACGACTTCATGCAAGCCGGAATCCTCTACCGTGAGGTCTTTGACGACGCAGTCAAAGAACGCTTCGTTGACAACGTGACCAACGCCATGGCTGGAGTATCCCCAGAAACCGAGGAGCGTGTCTACTGGTACTGGACCCAAGTAGATGAGAACCTCGGTACGAAAATCCGTGAGGCATTCGCCGCTAAGAAGTAGCTGGAAGCACCCACATTTTCTCGGGGTCGCAGTGGATGAGTACTTCGTCGCCAAGCGCGGCGAAGGCCAGCTCATCCTCCGGTGAACAATGCAACACAATGCGCCCCTGAGTCGTCTCGATAGCCACCTCGTGATGATCCCCCATATAAATGTTGCGGATCACCTGCCCCGCTGCCCCCATCAAATGACGGGCCTGCTGGCCAGTCGGGGTGGCCGTGGCGCTCGTGGGATAGCCCACCACCACCATCGCGTTGCCAGAGCGTAGATCTGGGTGGGCTTCCACCTCCATGTTCGTGCCCAAAGCAGTCACCGTCGCAGTAGCGGTACCGAAAGGGGAGTGGACAACAGTGCCCGTCGTAGGCACAAAAATCGACGCACCAAGGTGGCGAGCAATATCTAAACACGCCGGTTGCTCGCGCATATCCTGAGGCGAAGCATCCTGAATGATCCGCCCTTGGGAGAGGAAGATTATGCGGTCGGCAATAGAAAAAGCCTCGTTAATGTCATGAGTGACATAAAACGTGGTACACCCCAGCCGGCGGTGCGTCCGCAAAATCTGGCTTTTTAGCTGCTCAGAAGAATACGTATCCACGTGCGCTAGGAGGGTGTCAGGTGTTTTGTGTGTGAGGCTCTGATCCAGAAGGAGTTTCACTGATAATGACTACCGTGTCACCGAGGAAAGGTCATGACCCGAACAGGGTCAACGAGATCAGCGCTAAGCTGATGGAAAATCCGGAAATCGCCGAACTGATCGGCGAGTTGTCGACTTCCACCGATGATGCCAGCGACCTGGTCAAAGGTCTTTTGCAGGCATCGATCAACGCTGGTCTGCAGGCTGAAATGGACGCGCATCTAGGATACGCGCACTCTGATCGTACGGCGAAAGCCCAGCTGGGCACCCCGGATGGTGGCAATCACCGCAACGGGTCGTACACCAAAACCGTCAACTCTGGCTACGGCACCTTTGATGTGACTATGCCCCGGGATCGAGCTGGCACGTTTACGCCGCGGATGCTGCCTAAAGGCACCCGCCGTCTGACGGAGCTTGATGACATGATCATCTCCCTGTACGCCGGTGGGATGACCGTGCGCGATATTTGCCACCACCTCGCCACCACCCTCGGGGTGGATATGAGCCCAGATACGATCAGCACCATTACCGACGCGGTGTTAGAAGAGGTCATGATCTGGCAAAACCGCCAGCTCGACGAGTTCTACCCAGTGATCTTCCTCGACGCGCTGCGAGTGAAGATCCGCGATGGCCACCGCGTGGTCAACAAGTCTTGCTACATGGCGGTAGGCGTCGACATGGACGGCATCAAGCACATCCTGGGATTGTGGATCGCAGACAATGAAGGCGCCAGTTTTTGGGCATCCGTGTGCGCTGACCTTGCCAACCGTGGGGTCCAAGACGTGTTCATCGTCTGCTGCGACGGGCTCAAAGGCCTGCCGGAAGCCGTGGAGGCAACCTGGCCGAATTCCATGGTGCAGACCTGTATCGTGCACCTGATCCGGGCGGCCAACAGGTGGGTGTCCTACCAAGACCGCAAACCCGTATCAAGTGCGCTACGGGAGGTCTACACCGCACCGACCGAGGACACCGCCCGCGCCGCCCTGGACGCATTCGAGGCCAGTGAACTGGGCCGTAAATACCCGCAATCGGTCAAAGTCTGGCGCGACGCCTGGGACCGGTTTGTGCCATTTTTGCAGTTCCCGCCTGCGGCACGGCGGGTACTCTACACCACGAATTCGATCGAATCGCTGAATGCTGAGCTGCGGAAAGCCACCCGCAACCGCGGCCAGTTCCCGAACGATACCGCGGCGCTGAAAACGCTGTGGCTGATGATCTGCAACATCGAGGACAAGCGCGCTGCCCAGCGAGCGAAGAAAGCGAAGCGCGCCATCGAATGCAACGGCTATATTGAAGGAGCGAAAGCCACCGGGTGGAAACAAGCCATCAACCAACTAGCCGTGGCTTACCCCGACCGATTCGCGGACTACTTGTAAACCAAGCCCCCCGCACACAAACAATCGGACACTCTCTGCGCTAGCGGCTCGTCGAAAAACATCACGGTTGGCTGCTTAATCAACGCGCGAGCAAGAGCAACCTTTTGCTGCTGACCAGTCGACAACTGATGCGGATAACGCAACGCCAAATGGTCAATACCCAGGCTCAACATCGCAACATGAGCCCCAGCATCCCCCGCAAAGCGAATATTATCCTCCACCGTCATATGCGGAAACAACGAAGGCTGATCCATCATCATCGCAATCGGACGCTGATGTGGCGGACGCCCCGCCAACGACTCACCATCAACCTCCACAATACCTGTAGCAGGGATCAACCCCGCCAACGCCCGCAACAGCGTGGACTTACCAGCGCCGGAACGCCCAAGAACCACAATGAGTTCGCCAGGATCCGCGTCCAAACAAACATCGTCTAAAAGCCGAGCCCCGCGACTTGTCACACTGAGATTCTGAATATGTACTAACGCCATGGCGTTACCTGCTTCCTCGCAAAAGCACCCAGCCCCGCGCCATTAATACTCACAACGATAGCGCCGGCCAAAGACACAATAAAAAGGGACACCGTCATACTGATATACAACGCCGCGGGGTAATTGGCGGCGTCGAGAAGCGTGAAAAGCCGCAACATAAGAAGGGGAGTATCCGGCGAACTCACCCACAACAACGGCACCGCCAACACCGACGCATTAGAAAAAACCATCAAAAAGCCCAAAATCACCACATTCGTTGAACGCGGCAACACAATCGACGCCACTGCCCGCAACGGGCCAACACCCTGCAACAGAGACACCATATACTCCGAACGTGACATCAACGGCCCAATATAAACCATCAAAAAATACGTCATAGCCAGCGAACTCGGCAAACACGCCAACAACACCAAGCTTAACGACGCCCACGGCCCATGCACTCCCGGATGATTCGACGCAATCCGCAAACCACAACCAATCGCAGCCCCCGGCAACAACGCCAACAACGCAAACACAGCATCAACACCACGCCGGCCCAACCAACCCCATCGCAGACCACACGAACGCCGCGCCCCCAACGCCACCGCCGACAACAACAACGAACACAACAACACCAAAAAAGCCAACCCCACCGTGTTCACCAACGCATTACCCATCGGAGTATCAGAACCACGCACAAAACCACGAAAGGCCGCCACCAGCACAAACAAACCTGACACCGCGCCCAACAGATACAACAACGCCTGCGGAGCACGCACCTGCGCACCCACCGCGCGGTGCGGCTGACCAGAAACATCGCCAGAAAAACGAAGCAACTCCACCAACGCCGGATTACTGCGCAACAACCGCACATACAACAACCCCGCCACGATAACCGCAAACGCCACCGGCAACGTCAACATCAGCGCAGTCCATGCCTGATCGCCCTGGAACCACACCCGAGTTGCCGCTAATGACGCCCGCGGCGCCATCACATTCGGTGTAACCGGATCAGACAACGCCGCACTAAAAATAAACACACCCAACGCAGGGGCAAACAACACCAAACGCGGTTGATACACCGCGCGAAACAACGCCCACCCGTGCAAACCCGCCACCCGAGCAGCATCAACCTCGCGCGACGACACCGAGCGCAACGCCGTGCGCTGCACAAAATACGCCAGCGGAGTAAAAGCCACCGTGAAAGTGAACAGCAACGGTAGCAGGCCCGAAAAATTACACTGCGAGCACACGTGAATGCCCGTACGGCCCATAATAGTTTTCCAACCAGCGCCGATAACAAAATGCGGGATGGTGAGCTGGAACAAGAGTATGACGTCGAGTGCCAGTACCGCCGTACGAGAAAATTGAGCCGCCGCCAACGCACCTACCGTGCCGATACCCACCGCCAATAGAGTTGTACACAATGCAATCGCACTGCTGAGGATGATCGGTGTTATCGACGCAGTGCCCGCGCCTGCCGTTCTCAATAACATGGCGTAAGGAAGGCCCACCGCCACCGCGGCGATTACCACCACCGAAAAAATCCACAACCCAGTTCTCATGCGCGCTGCTCCGAAAACCAACTCATCCACTGCTCACGCTCGGAATCGGCAATCGCCGGATCCACCGCAACAATGCCATGCGAATCCTTCAACCGCGTAGAAATATTGCCCACAACTAAATCGCTTGTGGGGATCTGCGGCAACCCCATCCGCCGCGCCGACGTCTGCCCCGACGGCGACAACAGCCAATTCATCACCTCATACGCTGCCGACTTATTATGCCCCTGCGCCACCACACCGCCAGAAGCAATCTCAAACGATGTACCCTCCGCAGGATAGGAAATCTCCACATCCCGACCCGAACGCGTCGTCTTATTCTGACAATACGGCTCATAAGAAATCGCCACCGCAGCCTCACCATGCGCCACCACATCACTAGGCGCATTACCCGAACGCGTAAAACGATCCACATTCCCCACAATCGCCGCAATCTCATCCCGCGACAACCCCGCAGCCTGCATACTCAACAACATCGCATACCCCGTACCAGACGACACCGGCGACGGAGCCGACACCCAACCCCGCAGCTCAGGGCGCATCACATCCGCCCACGTACGCGGAACCGGCACCCCCAACCCCTCCAAAGCATCACGATCACTACACACACTTAACACCGACGCATACACCCCAAACCACCGATTCTGCGGATCCTTAAACGGCCCCGGAATCGCATCCGCCGCCGGCAAATCCACTGCCTGCAACAACCCCAAACGCGCAGCCAACCGATAATTCTCCGAAGGGCCACCCACCCACACATCAAACTCATGAGAACCCGTACGCAGCCGCTTCAACGCCTCCTGCGTAGGCAAACTCACATACCGAACATTCAACCCCAACTCACGAGCAATATCACGCTTCCACTGCTCACACACCGTCACATCATTCGAACACATGATAGTCACAGCAGTCTTCGCCGGAAACAACGTCCGATACACCGTAGCCACCGACACCATCGCCACCACGCAGACGGCAAGCAACCGTAACCATTTTGATAACACTATGGTTCTCCTTCGCGTCCACGCCCAGCGCTTCTCCTAGTCAGGAACTAAACACCCTGCTCAAGCTTCACAGCACGCTCATGCATCAACTTCTTCTCCTCACGCCAGATCACCTGGAAAATAACCAGAATCAAAACCGTAAAGGCCAAGAACACAATGAACGTAACATTCCAACCAGCGAACTTAACCAAGAAGCCCACACCAGTCGAAGCCAAAGTTGCACCCAACAGGTAACCGAACAAGCCTGTGAAACCAGCCGCGGTACCGGCCACATTCCGAGGTGAAAGATCCAAAGCCTGCAAACCAATCAAGCCAACAGGACCATAGATAAAGCCACCAATAAAGGCAACGAACATAACCATCAGCCAGAACGGTGTACCCACAGGAGCCAGCCAGTATGCAGCGATAGACAAACCAGCGCCCAACGTGAACAGCGAAATAGCGGCAGAACGATTGCCCTTAAATACATTGTCCGACAGCCAGCCGCACAGAACTGTGCCAATAAAGCCAGCCAATTCGAAAGCTGCGAAACCAATCAGACCGCTACCAATGCTCATATGGTGCTGCTCAGACAAGTACGTGGTAATCCAGTGCAAAACACCATAACGCAAGGCATAAACAAACACATTCGCAATGGCCAACAACATAATGATGCGGCTGTGCAAAATATGCTTGAGCACCAAATCCTTCGTCGAAATCTTCTCGCCAGTATCCTCGGCAACCTTCGCAGGATCGTTGCGGTAGTCGTCGATAGGCGGCAAACCAACAGACTGAGGATTATCACGAATAAGCAAGAACGCAACCAACGCAACCAACAACGCAACCAACGCAGGAAGCCAATAAGCAGCACGCCAGTTCTGGCCCGTCATGCTCAAACCAATACCGACCAGCACCGGCAAACCAAAAGCGCCCAAGTTGTGAGAAGTGTTCCACAACGAACCCTTCCAACCACGCTCACTGGTAGAGAACCACTGCACCACAATACGGCCACAAGGAGGATAACCCATGCCCTGGAACCAGCCATTGAGGAACATCACCGTAGCGAACACGCCTACACTGGCCGAAACCCACGGCACAAATGCAACCACTAAGTTCATCAGCGCCGACAGCGCCAAACCCAGTGGCAAGAAATAGCGAGCATTAGAACGATCTGACACCATGGCACTGAAGAACTTAGACAGACCATAGCTGACCAACACGGCGTTACCAATGATGCCGATTGCCGGCTTATCAATCGCACCGTTTTCATCAATGAGCAGCGGGGCAATCGCCGAAATATTGTTACGAATCAAATAAAAACCCGCATAGCCCAAGAAAATACCCATGAACACCTGCAGGCGCATCCGTGGGTAGGTGCGATCCACCTGCTCCGCCGGCAGCGGGGTAGCAGGGCCGGGGGCTTGCAACCAAGCAAACATACGAGGCACTCCTTTGTGCGCAATCACTTTTATCAACTAATTGCGATTGTGCTCTCTGCTCGGTAACTATAGTGGCCGTAGTGGTAACAGTTGGTAACAGTGCTGTTACCAACCACAACTGAGGGGAATCACTCGTACTGAAAGACGTACCCCTGACCCCGTACTGCAAGGATAGAATCCGCAGGTAAACCCGCATTTTCCAACTTCTTACGCAAGCGATACGCCGTCGACTTCACCATATTTCGACCACCCTGAGTCGCCGTCGTATCCCACACCTCATTCAACAAACGCTTCACACTCACCACCTCATTCGGGTGTGACACCAACGCCTGCAACAACTTCCCCTCAGTAGCAGTCGTATCCACCCTACGGCCACCAATCACCACCGCATGCGTCGCCGGATTCACCGACACCTCACCCACAACAATCTCACGCGACTCCGACTGCACCACACCACCACAACGACGCACCACAGCCTGAGCCCGCAGCACCAACTCCTTCGGCGAAAACGGCTTAGCCACATAATCGTCAGCCCCCGCCTCAAGACCCTCCACCCGATTATCCGTATCACCAAGCGCGGTCAACATAATCACCGGGGTCGCAGCAACATCCCCAGCAGCACGAATCCGCTCACACAACGCATAACCAGAAGCATCAGGAAGCATCACATCCAAAATCACCAGATCACACCGATACTCGCTAAGCAACTGCCACCCCTTTTGCGCCGAGGAAGCCGACAACACCTCCCAACCCTCCAACTCCAAAGCATAAGAGATGATCTGAACCATCTGAGGCTCATCATCAACAACAAGAACACGAAGCTTATGCATAGTAAGTCCTAGGAAGAGTAATCAACACCGAAGTTCCATGATTCGCAATAGAATCCACCAACACCGAACCACGATGCAACTGCACAATCTTCTGCGTAATCGCCATCCCCAACCCCGCACCAGACGGAACGCCAGTTGTGCTCTGGGTCTGTGTATGGGCTTGGCCGAACTGGGCAAAGGGCACAAACATATCCCGACGCTGGCGCGCCGTCATCCCCGGCCCATAATCCGCCACAGTCACAATCGCTCCAGTAGCGCTCTCCTCAACCCCCACCACAATATCGCTATCCGAGCCCGCATAACGTGCCGCATTATTCAACACATTCCACAACGCATGACGCAACAACTGCGCATCCCCATCAATCACCAACGGATCGCCAGGGTCATCCACCACAATCGGAACCTCGCTCATCGCCCGCAGCTCCTGCGCCGTACTACGCACCAACCCCCGCACATCGCACGGCGACACCTGCAACTTCACGGAACCACTATTGAGCTTTGCCTGCAACAAAAACGACTCCGCCACCTCAATCGCACGCGTCGAATTTGCCCCAATAGTAGCCACGAGCCGCTCACACTTGTGCGGATCCGACTCTTGGTCCAGCAACTCCGCAGCCCCCTTAATCAACGACAACGGCGTGCGAATCTCATGAGCCAAAATCTGTTCATCCGTTATCGTCGACCCCTGATCGCAGCCGCGCCGGCGCACCACCGCAGCCGTAACCAACGACGCAGCACACGCAGACCCACACGCAGTGAGAACCAGAGCAGCAAACATACTAGATAACACTACCGTGGCCCACCCGAAATGTTCTGGTTAAAGGAAATGAGCAATTTTTGTACCCTAAGGCCGATTTTTGAAAGGACATCCTGCGGTTCTGCAGACTTAGGGTACAAAAATTACTCACGAAGGGCCCACTGCCGGCCCGCTACCTATGACTCCTGGGAAACCTCATGCAAAGCACGGCCCATCACAAAGCTCGCAACCGCCAACACCACCCACAACGCCACGATCGCCACGATCGCACGCACCAAGTGGTTGATCTCAAAGCTGCCAGCACCAATATCGTGCAACAAGGTAGCAACCACGATCAAAGGAAGAGCCACGCTCGTGGCTGGGCCAAGAAGATTAGCCCTCGTTAATGCGTCGGGGGCGTGCCACAAGGCGGTGGCACTGACCACGAACAGCAGTCCCGCGATGATAATCAGGACAGAAGCAATGGATTCGTACAACATTAGCGGCGTCCTTTCGAAATAATGCGCGCAACGGATATCGTCGGCAATGCGCCGCCCACAAGACCAGCAAGCAACACAACCTCGTACGCAATGGAAGTAGGGTTACGCAGCGACCAAATCAAGTAGAACGCGATCATGCCATAAAAGCACATATCGGAAATAACAGCGCGAGTGAGCTCATCTTTGGTCTTGAGCATCAACACAATGGCAGATAACAGCGACGCAGCAGTAAGCGCCAAGCCGATATAAATCGAAATCTCAAGCATTACTGCTCCTTCCGGATAGCAAGATGTGCAGGGTGCTCAATACGAACATTGGTCACCTTATGAGGAATGTCCTTTACCGAAGGCGCCAAATGCTCCTCCATTGTGGCGATATCCGCCAATACATCCGCAGGATTATGGCCATACACGGCGTGCACCAACAAGGTGCCGTCTTCACGCAGACCAATCGACATAGTGCCAGGCGTAATCGTAATCGACGCAGCAAGCGCCGTGATCTGCCACTCCTTAGTCACCCGCAGCGGGTAATACACCACGCACGGTTCCATGCTCTTATACCCATGAAACATGTCTTTAATCAGCACACCAGTGGCAACAAAGATCTGCCCGATCAGCCACACAACATACAACGGAGCATGCATAATTATTTGCCTCCCTGAAGATCAGTGGCAAGGCCAATGGGGTTATCCCCCAAGACCGCCTGGGTATAGGCCGGCACATTCAACAAGTCATCAGCAGCCGCACGAGTAGCACCTACCAAAGGACCCGCGAACACGAACATAGCTAACGACGTGACCGCCAACATCGCCGCAGGGGCCAAGCGATGCCACGGCACCCGCATAGTCTCAGGGACGCGATCATGGTTCATCACCGCACCCCAGAACACCTCGCGCCACAACCGCAGCATGGACAAGAAGGCACCAAAGCTAGCAATCACAATCACAGCGATCACCAACCACGCCTGCCACGTAGCCTGATGAGCCACACCGACCACGATGAACACCTTGCCCCACAGGCCAGAAAATGGTGGGAAACCAACCACGGAGAACGCACCGACCACGAACACAGCAGCAACCCAGGGATCGCGCCGGGCAATACCCGTGAGCTTGGAGAGCAGGTCAGTGCCGTAGGTTTCTTCGATAGCGCCGGCACTCAAAATCAACGAACCAACAGTGATCATGTGGTGCAGGGCGTAGAAGATACCCGCAGCCAAAGCAGCCTGCTCGTTACCAGAGGTAAATGCCAGCATGACCAAGATGAACGGCATGCCGTTGACCATCTGGTAGGCCAGAACGCGACGCATCGAGTTTTCAGCCAAGCCAGCAAAAGCACCGACCAGCATGGACAGAATACAGATGACGGTGATCAGCCAGATCCAGCGCTGTTCGAGGTCGAAGATCACCACGTAGATGCGGAACAGCATGTACACGGCTACTTTCGTGTGCAGGCCAGAAAACAGTCCCATCACGCTTGCCGACGTCGCAGGGTACGAACGCGGCAACCACGTGTGAACAGGGAACACACCGGCTTTGACAATCAGCGCGATGACCACAATGCCCATCACCACAGACACCGGACCATTGCCGCGAGCTGCCCCCGCAAGTGCCGCAATGTTCACAGCACCCACAGTGCCGTACAGCACCGACACCGCCATGACCAGAATTGTCGACGTAGCCAAATTGACCAGTACGAACGTCCGGCCTGCCGACAGACGTGCCCACGTGCCCGTCATAGCCATCAAGCCATAAGAAGGCAACAGCATGACCTCAATGAACACGAAAAAGTTAAACAGATCAGCGGTGAGCAAAGCGCCCATCACACCGGTCAACAACATCAGCGACAGCGGAGCATAGAAGCGAGCACGAGTCTCACCCACAACCACCGCGAACCAGTTGGAGGCAAACGCCACGATCGAAGTGGTAACAATCATGATGGCACTGAACTGATCCGCCACAAAGGGGATAGCCACGCCACCGACGTACAAACCAATCGAGTGCGCAATCGTGCCATGCGTCGCGGTATAAGCAAACAGCCACGCACCAGCTAGACCCGTCAACACCGGCACCACAACGGCGAAGCTGTCACGTGCAACACGCCACGGTGCCATGACAGTGAGCGCCACCGTGAGCAGTGGGAGGCCCACAAAAAGTGGAAGTACAAAATCCATTAGTGAGTCTCCTCCTGGCGGGTTGCAGCACGCTTAGCGGCGTGCTCCAGATCCTCCACGGCTTCCGCATTTGTCGTCGAACGGCCGAGAGTCTGTAGCGGTGAGGTTTCGTCGGCGACTTCCTCCGCGAGGGTGTCGTCGGAACGCCCCAAGCCCGAAAGCGTGAGCATATACGTGGTCGTTGCCATAGCGATCACGATGGCCGTCAACACGAATGCCTGCGGCACGGGGTCAGAAGATTCGCTGATGTCGGTAAGGGAGGGGAATGCTTCGCCACGCCACTTAGGAACACCAGCGTTCAAAATGATCAAGTTCACGGCATGGCTAATCAGCGTCATGCCGATCACAATGCGCAACATGCCGCGCTGCAACACCATATAAGTGCCGGCAGCGGCAAGAACTGCGATGGAAAGAGAAAGAATCATAGCTTAGGCCTCCTTCGGCTGCGAGGCTTGTGCTGAGGATTTAGTTTCAGGCCAGTCGAGATCGTCGTCAGCCTGAGGCACCACCTTCGCAGGGGAGACAAGCGGGGACTCATCGCGAGTAAAGTTCAAACGCTCGTAGTCCATACCAGGGCGCAAATAGCTGCCCAGCGCATTAATCGCCATCGACAGCATGCCCAGCACCGCCAAGTACACGCCCAAGTCGAAGATCATCGCGGTGGTCCAGTGCTCGCCAGCCCAATGGCCATGCAAAGCGTAAAGGAACGAACCATGGGTAAGGCCCAAGAAACCAGAAATCAGCGCCAAAATAATACCAATCGACGTCAGATAAATTGGTGTCTTAAAAGTGAAAATGTGCTGGTCGCGAGCATGAGACAGGTAGCTGAGCATCAACGCGCCACCGGCCACCAGCGCCGCAATAAAACCGCCACCAGGAGCATTGTGACCACGCATGAAAATAGCAAAGCTCAAAATACCCAAAATCGGTATGAGTACGCGCAGCAGCTGACGCAACGGAATTGAGTTCACATGCGACAAACCAAACGGAGCAGGGTGGGTGCCATGCGCAAACGGGTAACGCGGCATCGACGTCACCACCGCAGCAATCACCACAGCGGCCATACCCAGCACCGACAGCTCGCCCATGGTATCGAAAGCACGGAACTCCACCAGAATGGTGTTCACAACGTTATCGCCGCCAGTGATCTCCGGACCATTGTTGAGATACCAGATCGCCAGCTCAGGGCGCTCACGGCGACCCAAAACGAACCAGCACATCAAGAACGTCACAACGCCGACAGCCACCGCCATCACCGCAGCAAAAGCCTTACGATGCCCCTTGCTCGGGTGGAAATTATCCGGCTGCTGACGAATCACCATCATCATGATGACCACCGTCAACGCCTCCACCATGAACTGCGTCAAAGCCACATCAGGCGAACCCAACATCAACATCTGAACAGTCACACCAACGCCGACCACACCAATCATGATCACCGCAGTCAAACGACGCGTCGTACGCAGCAACAACGCTGCAGCCAAAACAATAATGGCCAACGGCAACGCATCAGCCCACTGATCGGCTCCGTCGATACGCGGTGCCAACGGCACCCCATCAATACCGCCAGAAGCAACACCCTTGATCGTCACCGTGCCGCCCAGAACCACCAGCAACATAAACATGTACGCCAAGTGACGCGTCGGGCTCAGCGAATCCGCCATCGAACCCACACAACGACCAAATGAAGCAATGCCACGAACCGACAAGTTCAACAACTCATTACCACTACGCGGTGCAAGCTTACGATCCGCCAACGAATCCCAAATCCACTGACGCTTGACCACGCCAAGCACACCAAAAACCAACACCAACATCGAGATAACAAACGGAATGGTCACCCCATGCCAAATCGCCAAATGAATATGCGGATCCTCCGCAACCTCACTCACCGCAGCAGAAACTGGAGCATCCAACCGGCTCACAAACAACGCAGCCGGAATAGACAACACACCAGGAAGCGCAGCCGGCAGCCACAACGACACCGGAGCCTCCTTGCAACCCGACATCTCACGGGAACCGTCGATAAAGCCATCGACCACCAAACGCACCGAATACGTAAACGTAAACAACGCGCCCACACCCGCAGCGACCATCAAGACCACAACGCCAGCGTTACCAATCGGAGCATGCAAGAACGCCTCCAGTATGCCCTCCTTCGAAACAAAACCAAACAACGGAGGAACCGCAGCCATAGAAGCCGCAGCAATCGCCATCGCACTAAACGTAAACGGCAACTGGCGCCACGACGAACCCAAACGAGTCAAATCACGCGTACCAGCCTGATGATCCACCACGCCAACCAGCATGAACAACGACGACTTAAACAACGCATGCGCCAACGTATGCACCACAGCAGCCGCCAACGCGAACGGAGTACCCACACCAATAGTGGCCACAATCCAACCCAAATGCGACACCGTCGAATACGCCGTGAGCTTCTTCATATCCGTCTTCTGGATAGCAAAGAACGACGCCATCACAGCAGTGAACATACCCACCACAATGAGCAACCAGTTCCACACCGCAACATCGCTAAACACCGCGCTGAAACGCAACAGCACATAAATACCAGCCTTCACCACAGCAGCCGCGTGCAAGAACGCCGACACCGGGGTAGCAGCAGCCATTGCCTCCGGAAGCCAGAAATGGAACGGGAACTGCGCCGACTTAGTAAACGCAGACACTGCCACCAACACAGCAACCACGCCAGTCAACGCAGGCTTTTCCGCCCAGAAATCAGCATGGATAATCGCATCAATATTGGTGCTGCCAGCCTGATTCGACGTAATTGCCATAGCAACCAGCAACGTCAGGCCACCAATGAACGTTAAGATTAACGTGCGCTGCGAACCCAGCTCACCGCCCTTGCCGCCCGAACGAGCGATCAACATAAACGACGCAAGAGACACCAGCTCCCACGCGATAAACAGCAGCACAGCATCATTAGCAAAAACGAGCAACAGAATCGACGCCATAAACGCCGTCATAATCGTGTAAAAGCTCGTATTGCCCGCATTGTTGTGCAGATAAGAAGCGGAATAGGCAAAAACGACAGAGCCGATGCCCAGAGCCAACAGTGCAAAGAACGAGCTGAGGGCGTCGGCACGCAATGCGAACGACACATCAATGCCATCGCCCACAAAATCCGGAACCCACGTATATTCCAACGTCAAAGGAGTTCCGGCGATGATGCCAGGCAGCTCTTTACACAGCAGAACGGCGGCGACCACAAACAAGGCCGCCAGAGGCCACCCCGCCTTTCGGTCGCAAATCCGAACTGTAACAGGCGCAAGCGCAACCGCACAGGCCGCCAGCGCGAGAACAATTATCAGGGTCACAGATTACTCACACCCAAGGATTCGGGGAAACATACAGTTCTGACTAAAGATAGTCAACGGTTCCAACGTTACCAGTGTTGAGCGTGAACTTAATGGTCGAAAAACTTTGACCGGCTTTTCGGTGAGTCAAAAACCACAGACCTATTCCTATTAATTAAGTTGGACAACTATGAGCCGAAAAATTGTCCGACGAGCCCTCGCAGGAGCCCTGTTTTTCGTGCCGCTCATTGCCGGCACCGTCTACGCGACCACACAAAATGTAGACCCCGCGGCCACATGGTCCGCAGCACAAGAAACCCAACAAGGAGCACCCGCAGTCCAAGAGGATCCCTCACTCGTCGGCATCCGGCGCGCAGCCGGCGAAGCAGGCTCCCAAGCCAGCCTCCTGAAAAACGGCACTACCCAGCTTGTCGACGGCACCAAAGCCCTCAACAACGGCACCACCCAGCTTGTCGACGGCACCAAAGCCGCCCAAAACGGCGCAGCTCAACTCGCCGACGGCATGGTCAAACTCCAAGCAGCCACCGGACAAATGGGCAACGGCGCCACCGAAATCGCCAACGGCATCGACCAAGCAGTGGGACAATTCCAAAACGTCGAAGTCATCCGCGGACAACTACTCACCGCCATCAACCTCGCCATGAGCGACCCCAAACTCGCCGACGTCAAACCCGACCTCGAAGACTTCAAACGCCAAGTAGAAACCTTCAAAGTCGACGACAACATCACCAGCCAAATGAACAAGCTTCGCGACGGCTCCCGCGAACTCGCCAACCAACTAGCAGTACCAGGCTACGGCTTCCACGACGGAATCTACTCCGCCACCAAAGGCTCAAAAGACCTCTCAGCAGGACTCAACGACCTCTCCGGCGGCGTAGACCAAGCACTGACCGGTGTCCGCGACCTCGACAACGGCGCCAAAAAAATCGACGTCATGGCCAAAGAAAACCAAACCCGCGTAGGCAACATCCAACGTGCACTCCCCATCACCAAAGCCGGCACCCCCGAAGCACAAGAACAAGGCGTCACCCGCACACTTGCGCCCCTGTACGCATTCCTGATCGCAGCAGGACTCATGCTCGCAGCCACCGCCTACCTTCGCGACCGCATCTGGGGAACCATCGCCTTTATCACCCTCACACTGCTCGGCGGCGGACTGGTCTACCTACTAGGAACCGAAATCACCGCAGGAGTGGCTGCCGCAGCCGCCGGTGTCAGCGCCCTCGCCGTTGCCGGAGCAGCACTGCTCGGCACCCTTTTGGTCAGAATCTTCGGGGAGCGCACCGGCCGTGGCCTCAGCGCCCTTGTGACCATTGCCCAAGTCGCAGTCGTTGGTTTCGTATGGAACTCCGCCGCCAACTCTGCCTTGAGCAGCGCCGCAAAAGCACTGGTCAACTTCATGCCGCTGCACTATCCCACCTTGGCGCTCAGCTCCATCGGTAACGCTGGCGATACCACGACCACAGCACTCGGCGTGGGTGTGACCGCAGCCTGCGCAGTGTGTGCGGCGGCCGGCGTGATGATTCTGCGCAAAAAAGAGGAGCAAACGCTGCCAACGGCGGAGTAACTTTGTAACTTTTTGCGACCTCGAACTCAAGAGTTCGAAAACCCAAGGAAGCGCTGACGTGGGTGAGATCAGCGTCCTTGGGTTTTTGTGTTCGTGGATTCGAGGAGGCGGAGAAGCGAGGGGATGAAAGTCCCCGAGTTCAGTGACTCCCAGTCAAAATGCGCCACCACATAGCCGGTATTTTGAAGTTCGCGGTCGCGTTTTCGCTCCTTGAGCACTGCCCTCGGTTCGTCGTCGTGGAACTTGATGTCTCCATCGATTTCTACGACAACTCTTTCGACGAGAAAGTCGGCACGACGATTATTGATCTGCACTTGCTGCTCGAATACAATATTCGCTTCGATGAGCTGCGCTTTTGCCCACGACTCGGCGACACTTTCCGACTTGGAATCAGCCACTTGTAATACCCGACGGAACTTACGCACCCCTGGAATTCGTCCAAACTCTTCTAACTCCTGTTCCAACAAAAACGGCTGAGCATCCTCTTGACGCAAATAGGATTCCACAGCGACAAGCCCCTCTGCGAATGTTCCCCATCGGCAGAGATCTCCAATTGAGCGTTCCATTGTGGTGAAGCGAATCCCCTTATGCTCCGTGATTTTGTTTGACGGGATTCGCGCAGAGCGGTAATGAATCCACCTCTTTGTGTTGCGTGGAGCAGCTTTTGTACCTGGTAGCACCACGACCACGGGTTCTTCATATCCTAGAATTCCTAGTCCCCACAGGCGGACTGCAGACCGGCCGCAAATCACACCAGTACGTGCTCGCTTGCCAACGGCCAGAATCCGCGCCCAATCGCGAGTCCACGGGTTGAGGGCTTCCCATTCTTCCAAAACTGCCCAAAGTTCAGCATGAATATTGAAGTGTTTATGTTGTTGATTCGTGATCCATTGCGCGTACTCGCTATGAGACATACGCAGCGTATCGATTACTCGAATTTTGTCCCCCCAGACGTTCATACCTACACGCTAATGGCAGACTGGTGTTTTTGCCACCATAAATTCGCGACCTCGAACTCAAGAGTTCGAAAACCCAAGGTGGGTGTCGACGGGGCGGACTAGCCGTCTTGCGGTTTTTGTGTTCTTGAGTTCGAAGAGGCGGTTTGCGGGATATAGAAAGACGAATTAACCGGTGCTCTTAACTGAGAACACCGGTTAATTTAGTTGGTCGGGATAACAGGATTTGAACCTGCGACCTCCTCGTCCCGAACGAGGCGCGCTACCAAGCTGCGCCATATCCCGAGGACACTTGGCGTGTCTTTGACCAACTGTAGTCCTTTGGCACAGCAAGTTCAAAAGCCCTAGTGAACAGGGGTTATAGAGTTCTTTCTGTCACACGGATCAGGGTGGCTGATGGCTTGCAGAAAATCCGCACTGGAGCAAACTTGGAGGTTCCCAGCCCATTGGAAACGTGCATCCACATGGAACCAAAGCGGTGGAGTCCTTGGACACGCGGGCGGTCGATACCGCAGTTGGTGACGAGGGCTCGTGAACCAGGTAGGCAGATCTGGCCGCCGTGGGTGTGGCCAGATAGCGAGAGCATGTATCCGTCTTGCTCAAACTTCTTTAACACGCGTGGTTCAGGGGAGTGGGTGAGCGCGATGCTGAGATCTGCGTCGGGGTTGGGTGCACCGGCGATGTCGTCGTAGTCGTCGAGGTCGTGGTGGGGGTCGTCGACACCCGTGATGGCTAGGCGTAGGAAGTCCACTTTGAATTCGTGGCGCTGTTGGTTAGCGTCGCGCCAGCCGTGTTCGATGAACGCTGCGCGCATGCCTTTCCATGGGAGTTCTACGCGGCTTGGGGTGCGTTTTTTGCCGAGGAGGTAGACGAATGGGTTGACTATACGGGGTGCAAAGTAGTCGTTGGTGCCAAAGACGAACACTCCTGGCCGTTTGAGCAGTGGTGAGAGTGCTTGCATGACAGCGGGGACGGCTTTGGCGTCGCTAAGGTTGTCGCCGGTGTTGACCACTAGGTCGGGGTTGAGCTTGTCGAGTTGTGCGACCCAGCGTTGCTTGGCTGTTTGGTTGGGCACCATGTGCAGGTCGGAGATGTGCAGGATGCTGAAGTGGGGGTTGCCGCGCAGGATTCCTGGTTCCAAGATGGGCAGATCGATGGTTTTGAGTTCAAAGTTGGAGCATTCGCGGTAGCCCCACGCAAGCGTTGCTGCTCCGGTGGCGGCGGTAGCTGCGGTGAGTCCTAGCAGTGTTTTTAAAAGTCGCACCCATATCACTCTACCTTCCGAGTAGGCTGGGCAACCATGAGCGAATTGAAAAACAAAATTAGGGCGGATCTGACCACGGCTATGAAGGCTCGTGAGAAGGAGCGCACGGGTACGTTGCGTATGTTGTTGGCTGCGATTCAGACGGAGGAGACGTCTGGTTCTAAGCATGAGCTGACTGATGAGGATGTGCTCAAGGTTATTGCTCGCGAGATTAAGAAGCGTCGTGAGTCTGCGGAGGTGTATGCGGAGGCTGGGCGTTCGGAGTTGGCGGACGCTGAGACGAATGAGGCGAACATTTTGGCTGAGTACCAGCCACAGCAGCTTGACGACGACGAGTTGGCGACGCTGGTTGCCGAGGCCGTTGCTCAGGTAAAGGCAGAGCTCGGTGAGGATGTTTCCATGAAGCAGATGGGCCAGGTTATGAAGCTGGCTACTGCGCAGGCTGCAGGTCGTGCCGATGGCAAGCGCCTATCCACCGCTGTTCGTGCGGCGCTTGCCTAATCTGCTAGAAACCAGGCAGGAGCTGTTGGAGCTGGTGAGCTAGATCGTCAAGGTCGTTCTGGCTCACCCCGGTTCCTGGGACGACCTCCTCGGTGGGGTTGGGGCGTCGAGTTGTTGAGGGGGGCGTGATACGTGGGCGGGTGCCGTCGGAAATGAAAAGTTCGATCGTGCCGCCTGGTTTGAGGGGGACGGGGGCGATCACGTTGACCACGGAGCCTTTGGGGATGCCGTCTCCTGGGGCGGAGGTCATGGTGACTTTATAGCCTTTGGCGCTGAGTTCTTTACGCACTGATTCGCCCTCGCGGCCGATATAGGCGGTGCCGAAGGATCCCGAGACACCTCGGTTGAACTTGGGGTCGTAGCTTGGCAGGTTTCCGCTGGCAGCGAGGCCGGAGTTTTGTGCTGCGGTGAACCATGTGCGTGCGGGCTCGTCGCCACCGAAGAGGGTGCCGTCGCCGCACTGTACGACAGGGGAGGTGCACAGTGGGGTGACGGTGGTGCCGTCGTTGTAGATGTAGGACGCTGCAGCGAAGTTGGAGTTAAATCCGAGGAAGGCGGCAGAGGAGTGCGATTCGGTGGTGCCGGTTTTCGCTGCTGTTGGGGCGCTAAATCCTAGGGATTTGGCAGCTTCTGCACCGGTACCCTTGATGATGTCTTGGCTTAGACCTGCGCCGAGTGCTTGGGCGATTTCTGGGTCGACGGCTTGTTCGCAGGCTGGGCGGTCGAGGAATACCTCGTTGCCTTTGGCGTCGGTAACGGTGGTAATGGGGCTTGGTTCGCACCACATGCCGTCGGAGGCGAGAGAGGCAGCAACGTTGGACAGTTCGAGGGGGTTTACGGCGGTGGGGCCGAGAGTATAGGAGCCGAGGTTGTGTTCTTTGACGTAGTCGGCGATCGAGTTGTCTTCGTTGAAGGTACCGGGGTTGGCGTAGCTGCGTAGTCCGAGTTTGACGGAGGTGTCTACTACGTCTTTAACACCGACTTTCTCAATCATTTGCACGAATGGTGTGTTCGGGGAGAACGCGAGGGCGTCGCGTAGCGACATTTGTGGTGCGTAGCTGCCGGAGTTTTCTACACAGTAGGTGCCGGCGCCGCAGCCCTCGGCACCGCCGTCGCCCATGCCTTTGGCCTCGTAGCGTGGTGGAACTTGGAGTTGGGTGTCCAGACCGTAGCCCTGTTGGAGGGCGACCGCGGCGGTAAAGATCTTGAACACTGAGCCAGCACCGTTGCCTACCAGGGAGGTGGGTTGCGGAAGGACGGTTTGGCCGGCGTCGAGGTCGAGACCGTAGTCGCGTGACGACGTCATCGCGAGGATCTTACGACTGTTTTTTCCAGGCTCGACAATGTTCATCACATTGGCAACACCGAAGGTGTGCGAATTGACCTGACCTGCTGCGGCGGCGTGCGCGGCCTGCTGTACGTCGGGATCCAACGTGGTGTTGATGGTGTAGGACCCTTGGGTGAGCTGGTCGGTGCTCAAGCCTTTTTCGCTGAGGTATTTCAGCACGTAGTCGCAGAAGAATCCGTTGTCACCAGCAGTGATGCAGCCATCGGGTAGTCCCTGTGGCTGCTCGAGCACGCCGAGGGGTTCAGCTTTGGCCGCTGCGACGTCCTCGGGGGTGGCGTAGCCGTTGGCCACCATAGTATCGAGCACTACGTTGCGTCGATCCATCACCGCGTCGGGGTTGGTGTAGGGATCCAAGTAGGACGAGGACTGCACAATGCCTGCGAACATGGCCGACTGTGCAAGGCTGAGCTCTGGTGCACCTTTGCCAAAGTAGGTTCGGGCTGCGGCCTCGACGCCGAAGGCACCGTTGCCGAGGTGGACGAGGTTGAGGTAGCGGGTGAGGATGTCGTCTTTGCTTAATGTGGAATCGATGGTGCTAGCCATGCGCATTTCGCGCAGCTTGCGGGGAATCGACGTTTCCGTTGCGGCTGCCTGCTCCTCGGGATTGTCGGACTTGACCAAGAGGAGGAAGTTCTTCACGTACTGCTGGTCGATGGTGGAGGCACCCTGTGCGACGCCACCGGCGAAGATATTGGTCACAATGGCGCGGAGGTTGCCCTGAATATCCACACCTTTGTGCTCGTAGAAGCGGCGATCCTCGATGGAGACGATGGCGTCTTTCATGGACTGCGGGATGGCTTCGGATGGGATTTCGAACCTGCGCTGCTTATACACCCATGCGATGGGGTTGTTGCGGTTGTCCAAAATCGTAGAAACGCCAGGTGCAGAACCATCCGTGAGGTCTTGGAGGTTGGACTGCATCGTGTCGTTTGTACGGTCGACGGCCACGCCAGCAATAGCGGCCACAGGGGTGAGCGCGAGTGCACATACCACGCCGCCGGCAACCGTTGCTAGGACGATATCTTTCAAGGAATTCCACATTGACACTCCCTTACCTTAGCTAAGTACTGCCCGTGGGGGGAAGTGGGAAACTCCCCTCAAAGTGTGACCCATTCGACTTAGAAGGTTTGCTGTGAATACACTAACAGCTGTAGTTATTGTGCACGTTGCAAGACGTTGCAGAAAGCCACGCTGATGTGGCTCTCAGTTGGTTCCCGATTAATGTCAGGAGGAGTTCATCATGACAGCTTCGTTGATGAACACAGGCAAGAAAAACCCCTTTCGAGATGCTCAGCAGGGGGAGTATGGGAACGGAGATCGAAACGACTGGGTAATGCAAGCAAGCTGCCGCAACGGCGATCCTGACGCCCTCTTTGTGCGTGGCGCAGCGCAGCGTCGTGCAGCAGCAATTTGCCACCAATGCCCTGTGATGATTCAGTGCCGTGCCGATGCCCTAGATAATAAGGTCGAATTTGGTGTGTGGGGTGGCCTCACCGAACGTCAGCGTCGTGCCATTTTGCGCAAGAATCCTCATGTGGATAGCTGGGAGCAGTTCTTCGCCCAAGGTGGCGAACTTCTCGGCATGTAGGGCGTATGTGCGCTCACAAGATTTCGGTACTGTGGCATGCATGACTAAATGGGAATATTCGACCGTGCCACTGTTAACGCACGCAACCAAGCAGATTCTGGATACTTGGGGCGAAGACGGCTGGGAGCTCGTCAGCGTTGTACCAGGCCCAAACCCCGAAAACGTTGTCGCCTACATGAAGCGCCCGGTGGAATAGCATGGGGGCGTCGATAAGCGAAAAGCTCGCAGAGCTTAACATCACGCTTCCTTCCGTTGCCGCGCCCGTTGCAGCTTATGTGTCTGCGGTCAAGGTGGGGAACCAAGTATGGACCTCCGGCCAGCTGCCCTTTATTGATGGCCAGCTGCCAGCAACCGGAAAAGTGGGCGCGACCGTTACCGCTGAGCAGGCGGAATCCTATGCGCGCACCGCGGCGTTGAATGCGCTGGCTGCCGTCGATGCGCTCGTGGGTATTGATAATGTCACGCGCGTGCTCAAAGTCACTGGCTTTGTCGCCTCCGCTACTGATTTTGGTGGCCAGCCAGCAGTTGTGAACGGCGCATCCAACCTCATTGGTGAGATCTTTGGTGAGGCCGGCGCGCATGCCCGTAGTGCCGTCGGTGTTGCGGAACTGCCACTTGATGCCCCAGTTGAACTGGAAATTATCGTCGAGGTAGCCAACTAACCTTCGATTTGGTTGGGGTTTCGGTCGTGTGTGTCGGCCGGAGTAGCTATGCTAAAAGCTATGGAGCATCCTGCTTACAGTCAGCTGCGGCCGGTCACCCCGTCCGTAGGCGTTGTCCTTTGCCCAAATCCTGGTTATAGCTCGCTTGAAGGCACCAACTCGTGGGTCGTTCGAGCCGAGGGGGATCGGTGCAGTATTGTCATCGATCCTGGGCCCGCTGATGAAGGGCACCTCAATGTCCTTCATGGCAAAGCCGAAACCGTGGGACTTGTTCTTTTGACGCACCGTCATCACGATCACGCTGATGGCGCTGAGCGCTTCCGACAACTCACGGGAGCGGCTATCCGAGCGCAGCAAGCACCGTATTGCCATGGTGGCGATGTGCTGCGTGACGGCGAAATCATTGCTATAGACGGGGTAACCCCGCAGCTAGAAGTCGTCTTTACCCCAGGACATACCAGTGATTCGGTGTGTTTCTTTGTGTGGAGCGGTGTTCCGCACGAATCCAACCTTGAGGGGATTATTACTGGTGACACCATTGCTGGTCGCCACACCACCATGATCTCCGAAACCGATGGTGACCTTGGCCAGTATTTGAATACGCTGGCCCTGTTGGAGGAACGAGGTAAAGGGATTGCGCTGTTGCCTGGGCATGGCCCTGATGGTGACGATGTGGCAAGCTTTGCGCACTGGTATATCGAGCGACGTATGCAGCGCCTTGAGCAGATCAAGGAAGCGATTGCGCAGCGCGGCGCAGATGTGCCTATCAAAGAGCTTATCGACGCAGTCTATAACGACGTGGACCCCGTTTTGCGCGGTGCCGCTGAGCAGTCCACCCGAGTAGCGCTGCGCTACCTTGCACAACAGCAATAAAATCGCACAACACGAAAGGCAGGAGAAATGCCCCTGCCTTCGTTTTTGCTGTCTTGTGGCTTAGCGAGCGCGCTTTGCTAGGTGCTTGGTGTCTACAATCAACACGGACTTGCCCTCAAGGCGAATCCAGTTGCGGTGTGCGAAGGTAGCCAGAGCCTTGTTGACGGTTTCGCGGCTAGCGCCAACCAGCTGGGCGATCTCTTCCTGGGTGAGGTCGTGGTTTACTCGCAGGGCACCGCCTTCTTGGGTGCCAAAGCGGTTAGCCAGCTGCAGGAGGGTCTTGGCCACGCGACCGGGAACGTCGGTGAAGATGAGGTCTGCGAGGGAGTTGTTGGTGCGGCGCAGGCGACGAGCCAATACGCGCAGCAGCTGCTCGGAGATCTCTGGGTGCTCGGCGATCCACTGGCGCAGCATCTCAGAGTTCATCGTTGCTGCATGTACTTCGGTCACACAGACGGCCGAGGAGGTACGTGGGCCTGGGTCGAAGATGGACAGCTCGCCGAACATGTCGGATGGGCCCATCACGGTGAGTAGGTTTTCGCGGCCGTCCATGGAGTGGCGGGCCAGCTTAACTTTGCCGGAGGTGATGATGTACAGGCGGTCACCGGGCTCGCCTTCTTCGAAGATCGTTGCACCGCGTGGGAAGCGGACGCTTTCCAGCTCCTCGATCAGATTGTTTACGGCAATGGGATCTACGCCTTGAAAAATGCCAGCGCGGGACAGGATATCCTGTACACCTTCCACGTTAATACTCCTCTGATAAGCCGCCTAGCAACCTCTCCAGTCTGGTAGCTAACGCGGCGCCTAGCTGAGCCTCAACCTTTGGGTAGAAACGGAGAGATTTGTGGGTTGTGACTCATTCGGTTGTTTCCTAGATCACCATACTATGTGTTGAGTCACTTTTGCACCTCCCAAGTTGAATTATCACACTCGGTGTGGAATGGGGGGATTGCGGGGGTGAATCAAAAGCCGTGAACTATGTGAAAGTTTGATGTGCATAGTTTTTGCGTGGCTACGGTTACCCCCGAACGTGCCGTTTCTATGATGTGTCCTATATTGCTTTTTTCACACAATGCGATGGCCAACACATCTAGTTCTGGGGAGTCGGCTCCTATGGTGACATGATCGCCTTTTCCAAACGATCCATCCACAACAAAAAAGCCCCCAACACAAGCGGGACCACAACAACGAGCGCAAGAATCATAGGCATAGCCTAGCGCACTACCAACTCACGTTAAGGTAGTGGGTATGAGTAGACCTGACCTCGCCCAGCAGCCCACCACACTGGCGGTCAAGCGTCGCGCACGCGCTATCAATCGGGAATTGGCCAAAGCGTATCCCGACGCCCACTGTGAGCTGGACTTTAACAATCCACTCGAACTCACCGTCGCCACGGTGCTCAGCGCCCAATGTACCGACGTACGCGTCAATCAAGTCACCCCAGCACTATTTGCCAAGTACCCCACCGCAGAGGCCTACGCGAGCGCCAACGAAGCCGAACTGCAAGAAATGATCCGCCCCACCGGTTTTTATAAAGCAAAGGCCGCACACCTTATCGGCATGGGACAAAAACTGGTCACAGACTTCGGCGGTGAGATCCCACGTGGTCTAGAAAGCCTTGTCAGCCTGCCAGGAGTAGGAAGAAAAACCGCCCATGTAGTGCGCGGTAACGCCTTTGACATCCCTGGGTTGACCGTCGATACGCACTTCGGACGACTCGTGCGACGCCTAGGGCTTACCGCCGAGACAAACCCCGTGAAAGTCGAACACGAGATAGCCGATCTGATCGAGAAAAAACAATGGACCATGTTCTCACATCGGATCATCTTCCACGGACGTCGCGTATGCCATTCCCGCACCGCTGCATGTGGAGCGTGCTTCCTTGCGCCGCGTTGCCCAAGCTACGGGGAAGCAGGACCCACAGATCCGCTGCGCGCAGAAACTCTTGTTACCGGCGACAACCGCGAACACCTACTTCAGATGGCAGGTATTGGAAATGCGTAAAACAATCGTGGTGTCTGCCCTCGTCTTCGTCGCAGTCTTTGCCGCCCTCATTAGCATGATCGTGGGAAATAACAGCGAATCCACGACCGAGAACCTCCAAGAGGAAATCCAAAACGTAGCATCGCGCCCAGACTGCGAGGTCAGTACTGTTGCTGGCGTACAGCTCGACTGCCTCGGCGGTAATGCCCATGTGTCCGACGGAAATCCAAAAATAACCGTGGTTAATGTGTGGGCATGGTGGTGCGAGCCATGCCGTGCCGAGCTGCCCCTTTTTGATACGTTGGCACAACGTCACCCCGAACTGCGCGTGATCGGTGTGCATGCCGACACCAATGCCGCCAACGGCGCCGCATTGCTCAACGACCTCGGCGTTTCCCTGCCCTCGCTGCAAGATAATCACAATGCATTCGCCGGTACTTTAGGGCTCCCCAACGTGGTACCTATCACCGTTATCGTGAACGCGGATGGCAGCAAAGAAGCAGTTGTGCCGCGCGCGTTTAGCACCTATGAAGAACTAGAAACCGTAGTGATGGCCAAGGTGCACAAAGGATGACCGTGGATTTTCCGCTACCAGATGCTCCAGGACACAACATTGACCTGCGGCCAGAATTCGCCCCGCTGTGGCTCTCGCCCCTTGTAAGCGATGTAACCAACGGTGTTATCTGCGATCGACTACGCCGCGTTCTCGCCCCACCGCAACGCACGGAAACTACCAAACAAGCAGCCGTGCTCATGCTGCTCGCAGGAGATCCCCTCGCGCACACCTTGCCTAATGACGCCACCGTGCTTCTTACTCACCGTTCACCAACGATGCGATCGCACTCCGGCCAAATTGCCTTTCCCGGTGGCCGGATGGATCCCACCGACCATAATGTGGTCGATTGCGCGCTGCGGGAAGCGTGGGAAGAAACCGGTGTGGATCGCATGAGCGTGACACCTCTAGTCACTTTTCCCATGCTGCACATCCGCGCTACCGGATACCCAGTGCACCCCGTGCTGGGCTATTGGCACACGCCGAGTCGCGTTGGGGTGGTAAGCTCCAACGAAGCCGACTCTGTTGCCGCAATCCCCATTGCGGAATTAGCTGATCCCAGCAACCGGCTCACCGTGGAATTTGACCGTTGGTCTGGTCCCGCGTTCCGGATCAACGACTTTATTATTTGGGGTTTTACCGGCGGACTCTTAGACGCAATGCTCTATCAAGCGGGATGGGAACAGCCGTGGGAATCGCACAAGCACTACGATCTATACGACACCCTTGCTCGTTCCCGGAACAACGAGCGTTTGACGTAATGCAGGAAGGCACGACACGACAGTGACACCCGGAATGACAGTCGACGCTGCCATCGTGATCGCGTTAGTGATCGCAATTTTTACCGGCTGGCGGCAAGGCGCAGTATCCTCCGTGCTTTCAACCCTTGGCGTTGTAGCAGGGCTTATCTGTGGCGCAGCAGCAGCTCCCTTTGTGATGGGACTGACCGAGCATGTAGCCCTGCGGTTCTTGCTAGCCCTAGGTACCGTGATTTTGCTGGTTGGCGTGGGCAATCTCGTTGGTGGAATTTTAGGAGCCCAACTTCGGGATCATTTCTTGTGGAAGAAAACCATGTGGATAGATTCCGCGATTGGTTCCGTGTTCCAAGCATTGGCCACTCTCTTGGTGGCGTGGCTGGTATCAATTCCGCTGGCCACAGGGCTAAGCGGTGGCATATCGCAGGGGATTAAAAACTCTGAGATCTTAGGGTTCGTGGACCACGGTGCACCTTCGCAGTTGTCTGCGCTGCCGTCGAAAATCTCGGCGATGCTTAATGAGAGCGGCCTGCCGCCGCTGGTGTCGCCATTTATGGAAAAGCAGCACTCCAGCCAAGTGGAAGCGCCCGCTATCAAGGTGTCGGACACTGCGCTGGTAGAACGCCTGCGGCCCTCGGTGATCCACGTGCTGGGCGAGTCGGAAGAATGCAGCCGACGCCTGATGGGATCTGGCTTTGTTGTCGACGCCACCCACGTGATGACCAACGCCCACGTGGTAGCCGGAACCGAGCGCGTCAGCCTCGACACCGTGGTGGGCATGGTCGACGCCACCGTGGTTTATTACAACCCGCAGCTCGACATCGCCGTGCTCGAAGCAGAGGGGCTTAACCTGCCCGCACTGCAGTGGGCACCCGAACCTGCAGAAACTGGTGCGGATGCTATCGTGATGGGCTTCCCAGAATCGGGCCCCTTTGAGGCAGCACCGGCACGTATCAGCGACCGCATCATCATCGCAGGCCCCGACATCTACGCCAACGGCCGTGTAGAGCGCGAATCCTATACCGCACGTGGCAGCATCCGCCAAGGCAACTCTGGCGGTCCCATGGTGGATGCTGAGGGCAACGTCATCGGTGTGGTTTTCGGCGCCTCCGTTGATGCCACAGATATTGGCTATGCCCTCACCGCCAAAGAGGTACTCAATATGGTAGGCGATACCAGTGCGCTGCACACCCCCGTGACCACGCAGCAGTGCGTGGTGAACTAAAGAAGTTTGAGCACCTGGGCAACAAAAGCTGCTGGATCTTCTAGATGCGGACGCATTCGCGTGCTGGGGATACTGAACGTGTCAAAGTCCCCAGTGCAGCGTGATGCTGCACGTCGTGCGAGGTAGCGGGCGTAGGGTGTGGCGTCGATAAGCACGTGCGTTGGGGCCGTGACATGCTGCGATGCCCACTTCAGCGGCGGCACATTGACCACATAGCGTGAGGTTTTGGCCACCGCGGGGAAGGTGGAATCAATGGACATGGCGAGGCGACGTAGCGCTAGTGTGTCCGCGAATTTGGGGCTTGCTTGGAAGCTTAACGACGTCCACCGCCGTAGGTCGCGCTCAACCCACATATCCTTCAGACGCCACAGGCACTTACTGAGGACTCGGGGGAGTCGAAGCATTGTAGTCATGCTGACCGGATAGGTAAAAAGCCACGGTCTGTCGATGATGGCGCGGCGCATATCAAGGGGGTGAATCGCGCCCATGGTGGTCAACGAGGCAACGTGGTGCGGGTAGTTCGCAGCAAGCAGCCACGCAATCGCGGCACCGGAACCGCAGGCGATCACATGCGCGGACTCGTGGCCCAAAGTACGGATCGAGCCGGCGATGTCGCCAGTTGCGAGGTAGTGATCGTAGCCCGTAGGCGGCTTGTCGGAGAGGCCGTAGCCACGGAAATCAATGGCGGCAACATGAAAACCCGCTGCCGCAAGGGGGGCGAGGCATTCTTTGAAATCGAACCAGCCGCCGAAAGAATCGTGGAGCAGCACGATCAGGGGATTGGTGGGGTCGCCAGCAGTTGCCGCATGCAGGCGCACGCCACGGGTATGGAGCATAATATGGCTAAATGGCCCGTCGAGTTCCACAACATGTGGTGAGATCGGCGCTGGTGGAACCTTGGGGGAGTGGTTGCTGCGCCTAAAAAACGCCGCCATATCGGGGTGGCTCCTTCTAAATAACATAACAACGCCCCGAAAACGGAGGCGTTGTTAGATCAATGAGCGTGGGGCTTTAACTGTGCACTAGCTGTAGAGGCCGCGGTTGCTTGCCTCGAGCTTTGCCTGAGCCTTACCTGGGACAAGTTTTTTCAGCTCGTTAACGGAGTTGATCGTCTCCTTTGGCTTGCTGATCTTCTTGACCTTCTTAAAACCAACCAGCGCAAGCACACCGGCGAGAACCAGCATGAACAGGAACACGATCAAGAAAGCAGCCCAGCGTTTCATCCACGAGTCGAGTAGCTCGGCGAGGAAAAAGAAAAAGAAGAAAGAGCTGTACAAAGCGATGGTGCCGGCAACGCCGAACATGCCGCCGCCGATCACACCCTTTTTAGTCTCAACGGCAAGCTCGGTCTTAGCGAGCTCGACCTCCGCGCGGAACAAGGAGGACATTTGCGCGGTGGCATCGCTAACCAAGGAACCAATGGATCCCTTGTTGGTGGCATCTACATCGGTCAGCGGAATTGCGTTGACCTTCGCCTCGAACGCGTCATTGCCCTCGGTGAAAAAGCCCTTGTCGTTGCTCACGGGTCGATCCCTCCAGATCATTGATTTAAAACAGTTATCCCCAATGTTGCCACGAATTTGCGCCGAGGGTGAATTTTGTGGGCTAATTGTTGTCGTTTCGTAGTCTTAGCGAGGATCATGGGCAGCTATGAATGGTTTGCTCGACCGAGAAGACATCCGCACCCTGCTCGCCGAAGCCGAGTCGGCAATCGCTGCTGTACACCGTCGACCAGTAAGTTTGCGCCGAAGTGACCTTACCAGTGCTGAAGGCGTGTTCAGAGGTGCGCGCAGCAGCGCTCAGTTAACGCCACAGATCAGTGAGCAACACCATATCAGCGCCTACAGCGTGCTGGCCCCCGATCATATTGCGCGCAGCTCCACGACTTTTGTGCGTGCACCCCTCCAACTGCTTGCGCGTATCGACGTCCTCAGCGGTGGCACCGGAAGGCCAGAACAGGGAAGTGCTGCATTGCAATCCTTAGCGGGCTTTATTTCAGCACGACCACATTCGGGACTTGGCCCCGCCGTAGTTCATGGTGAGATCCTTGCCCATGCCCCTTTTGGCTCACGCTCTGCGATCGTCGCACGCGTGGCTTCCCGAGTCCTTGCCTACGGTTTGGGTTTTGATCCGCGTGGGCTCTGCGTTCCCGAACCCTACCTACGTAGACACCACGAGGACTATCAAAGGTGTGCTGACCACTGGGCTGACAATGCCGATGCAGCCACAGACTTTGTCGCTTTACATCTGCGTTCTTGGATCGCGGGTGCAGCTGAGGCGGAGTCTATCGCTGCGGCCGTTTAGGGATTTTATACCTGTGGGTCACTGGAATTGCGCTTATTCCACCACATCACAGAGCCAACCACGGCTGCTACGCCAGCTGCTACGCCGGTGGATATTTGGAGATCGCGTTTAGTGGGTTTGCTAAAAAGGGCCACCGGATTTTTAAACGTATGGATTTCCCAATCGCGATCAAGAGCGACTTTTTTGAGGGTGCGGTCGGGATTGACGGCTCGCGGGTTGCCCACGGCCTCAAGCATGGGGAGGTCGGTGATGGAATCGGAGTAGGCGAAGCTGTGGTCCAGTTGATAGCCGCGCTTGTCGGTGAGATCAAGGATGGCTTGCGCTTTAGCTGCACCTTTGCAATAGAACGGAACCTCGCCGGTGAATTTGCCGTCTACAACGGTGAGCTCTGTTGCCACTACTTGGTCGACGCCGAGCTCTGCGGCGATTGCTTCTACGAGGATCCGAGCGGATGCGGAGATGATTACTACGTCATGGCCGGCTTCTTGATGCATGTGAATGAGGTCGCGAGCTTCGGCATAGATGGCGGGGGCGACAACGCTGTGAAGAGTGTCGCTGGCGATCTCACGTACTTGTTCTTCGCTCCAGCCGGTAATGAGATGGGCGAGCTGGTTTTTGGTGTGATCCATTTGTTCGCTGGAGTAGCCAGAAAACATGTATGTTGCTTTGGCCATGGACATCTGCAGAGCCTCGGCGGGGGTAATGAGCCCCGAGTGCATAAACTCCCGCCCGTAGGCCAACGCGGAGGACGTGGCAATGATGGTCTTATCGAGATCGAAGAAGGCCGCGATGCGGGGCTGGTGGATATCCAGCTGGGGTGCATTCATAAAGGTCAGGGCCTCCTTGGGGTTGCTGTGTCCAGTGTTTGTGATCACCAGTGTATGCGCTGTTGTGTCAGGGCGGTAGGTGGGGTTTCGTTGCTCGGGCTAAGAGGTTGTGCGGGGGTGTCTTAGGCCCGCCCATGAGAAGGTGAAAAAATCGAGGATTGCTCATTTTGGTATTCTATGCCATAATACGTGTGCAAGGCCCCGATATACAGTGCGGCCTGCCCCGGCCCGCCCCCCCTGTGGCCGGGTGGCGGTTCGCGCACACCCCCCGAGCGCGAACCGCCCTTAATTGTTTTATGGGGGTGTTTTCCCCAAAGTATCCTGCATCTTCTGGTGGCTTTGGCTGATATATGGAAGTTATCCACAGAAACGCTCATTTTGTGATCCAAATCACTTGTTGGTGGTGGGTTATCCACAGGGTTTCCTGAGACGTTCTGCGCGCTGGTGTGAGAAGCCGGCACACTGCGGAGCATGAACACACCACACCCCAGTGCGCCTGTCCTCGTTGCAGTAGCCAACCCCACCGTTCACCCAGAAGCGCTCCACATCGTAGCCGCTACAGGGCGTGAATGTATTGACACCACAGATCCACGCGAGATTAGTCGCCATGCTCACCGCGTGGCAGCGGTGCTTGTCGACGCCACCACTGCGCCACATATGGCAAGTCTTCCTCCGAATACGCGGGTCATGTACCTCGAAGCAGAACCTGGCCCTATTGATTATGAAAAGGCCATGAAAAGCGGCGCTGAGCTAGCTGTTATCGTGCCGGCTCAATCCCCAGAACTTTTAAAAGCATTAGGTAGGCGGGATGTTGCGCCGCGGGCTGGGAAATATCCCGTGATCGCTGTGATTGGTGCGGCGGGAGGCGCGGGGACGTCGACACTGTGTGCAGTGCTGGCCGCGGACTACCGTGAGGCTCTGCTGATTGATACCGAGCATTTTTCTGGTGGCATTGATCTGCTGCTGGGTAAGGAAGACGATCCGGGTATTCGTTGGGACGACGTGCCTGATAGCGGCGAGAAAGTCCCTGCCTCGGAATTGCTAGCCTCGTTGCCCTGTATGGAGCCGAATGTACGAATCCTTGCCGCTACGCGCGATAGCGTGACGCTCGTAGCGGAACAGCAGTTGCGCGGTGTTGTGGAAAGCGTGCGCGGAACATGTCCCATCATTATCGATGTGCAGCGCCACCATGTGCTGCTGGAATCGTGCGTCGATCTGGCGGATCTTGTGGTGTTGCTCGTGCCGGCTGAAATCCGTTCCGTGGCCGCTGCGGCGCAATTAGTGCCATGGTTGCGACGTCGCAAAGTAGACGTGGTGGGCGTGCTGCGTGAACGAGCGTGGGCGAGCGTGGACCGCGAGGAAGTAGCCCGCGTTACCGGTGTAGACATCGTGGCGACGGTCCCGACCATCAAGGGGTTACCGCGCGAGGTGGAGCTTGGCGGAATGGCCACAATACCGCGGGCGTTGCGACGCCCCCTCGCGCAACTGAGGAGTCATATCGATGGGTGACCAGCGGCAACGCATTGCAGAAGAAGTGCAACGCTATGTGGCAGAACATCCCGATGCGGCAGCGGGAACCTCGCTGGCGCAGGTGGTGCGGCGTTATGCCGGTGGCGTGATCGGTGACGTGGAGGTCCTCGAGATCTTGCGGCAAATCCGCCACGACTCTGTCGGTGTTGGCCCGCTGGAACACGTGCTAGCGATTCCAGGAGTGACCGACATTGTGGTCAACGGGGTTCATGGTGTGTGGTTCGATCGCGGCCGTGGTTTGGAACAAGCGACACCATATTTTGATGATGAGGGGGAAGTAATGCGACTGGCGACGCGGCTACTTGTAGCATCTGGGAATCGATTAGATAGTGCACAATGTTATTCCGATGGTCGCATTACGCGTGACGACGGCAGCAGCCTTCGCGTCCATGCTGTCCTTTCACCGCCATCAGAATCGGGGCCACTGATCTCTATTCGCGTGCTACGTCAAGCAGACGTGAGCATGGCGGATCTTATAGCGCACAATACTTTTACAACGGAGGTGGCACAGATTCTAGAAAACTTGGTGCGCGAACGACGACCGTTGCTGATCGTGGGTGGAACTGGCAGCGGGAAAACTACATTGCTCAGCGCACTGCTAGCCACCGTGCCTCACGACCAGCGCATTATCTGCATCGAAGACACCCCAGAGTTACAGCCGGTGCATCCCCATGTGGTCAAGCTGATCTCAAGGTCTAGCAACACCGAAGGCCGTGGTCACATCACCATGACTGACCTGCTGCGCCAAGCGCTGCGCATGCGTCCAGACCGCATTGTCGTCGGAGAGATTCGCGGCGCAGAAGTTGTAGACCTGCTGGCGGCGCTCAACACGGGTCATGATGGTTGTGCGGGCACCTTGCATGCCAACTCCTTGCGGGAAGTTCCCGCGCGTTTAGAAGCCCTTGCCGCCGTGGGTGGATTGGATAGAAACGCACTACATTCTCAGCTTGCCGCGGCACGTCCCGTGGTGATCGTCATGCGGTCGACACCGCGGGGGCGGCGGTTGCATCAAATCGGTGAACTAAGTGGTAACCCAATAACGCCACATGTGATCTGGGAGGAGACATGAGTATGTCTTTCTTCTTATGCGCGTTGGCCTGTGTTGTTCCTAGCATGCGCTGGAAACCCATTGTGTGCAATAAAATAGTGGGCCTTGCGGCTCTCGTATTGCTGCCCATCATGCTGGTGATCTGGGAGCCGGTTATAATCGCAGCAGTTCTTATCACTGCAACGGTGATACGCACCGTGATGGGAATTCGGCGCAGCCGGGCAGCTCGTACCACCCAAGAAGCACTCAGCAGCGCACTTGGTATCATCGCCGGTGATCTACGCTGCGGGCTTGGCACTTGGGATGCGCTAGCGCGGGTAGCCCAAGAACCCACAGCGCATGCACCTCTTGCAGCCGCGTGCGCTGCTGCTGCTCGACGTGCACGCGCTGGCGGATCTGCCGCCGACGTTCTAGCCGACTATTCTCACTGCATTGCAGGCCTCCAGCGGGTCGCTAGGGTATGGAAGCTATCAGAAACCCACGGTATTAGCGTGGTGCCCCTTGTAGAACAGCTCCACAATGAAATCGATGACCGCCTGCGGCACCGAGATCGCACCAAAGCAGCACTTCAAGGAGCGCAAGCAACCGCAATTGTGCTGAGCCTCCTGCCACTTTTTGGGCTAGGAATGGGCATCGGCCTAGGCGCACCCGTCCTAGAATTCTTACTCAACAACGGCATAGGCCAAACCCTGCTCATCGTAGGAACAGCACTGCAATGTGCAGGGCTGCTCTGGTCGCAAGCCTTAATCAAGGCGGTGGGATAATGCTATCGCTTAGCGCATTCATCCTCGCAGCAGCAATTTTCCTCACCAACCCGCCACCGCGAATGAGCACCGACACCAAGCTGGCACTGCCATCGTGGCTATCGGCACTTATGGCCTACAACCAGCGACTACGCACCCGTTGCGACTACCATGCTGCCGCAGAACAACTCGACATCTTCGTTGCCGCATCGCGAGCAGGATTATCCCTTGCCCAAGCATGCGCAGCAGTGGCAGCAACCACAAGCTCTGCGGTAGACGCAGAACCATGGCGACAGGTAGCAGCCATGGCCTCCTTAGGAGTGCCCATGTCGCGAGCATGTACACCATTAGCAAACACCGAGGGGCTCGTAGCAGTCGTCGCGGTCATGCGAGCAGCAGATGCGTCGGGAGCATCGATCGCTGCCGGCTGTGAACGAATTGCTCGGTCCCTGCGCGACCATGCAGTCGACACCTACACCGCCCAAGCGGAACGCACCGGAGTGCTTATCGCCCTACCACTCACGCTGTGCTTTCTGCCCGCATTCTTCCTCCTAGGGCTCGCCCCAGTAGCGATCAGCCTAGGCATGGACATCCTCTAAAAAACACCGAAAGGAACCCCATCATGTTGAGCACCATTGTGACCCGTTTTCGCCTTCTCAACAGCGACGATAGCGGTATGACTACCATCGAATACGCATTAGGGGCAGTGGCGGCTACCGCCCTTGCCGGCGCACTATACCTCGTCGCTTCCAGTGGGGCAGTTGCCGATGCGCTGGAAGGTATTATCACCAACGCACTCAACAACGCACCGGGTAAATGACCACCCTAGAAGCCGCCATCGCAGGGACTAGCGTTATTGTTCTCACCGCCCTCATGAGTACAGGCATCGTCACAATAGCAGCCCAGATCTCTGCTATCGACCAAGCAAACGCCGCTGCCCGCGCCCATGCCATCGGGGTACCGTACACACCCTCGCGAGGCCACATAGACATCGACGCCACCGGCGACATGGTTACCGTGCACGCCCATGTGGGCTCCCCGCTGGGGATACGTAGCGCCAAGGCGAGTTTTCCCAAAGAGATGATGCCATGAACCTGCTAGACAACGACCATGGCAACGCTACCGTCGTGGGTGCAGGCGCAGCACTGTTTCTGAGCGCAATGTTCTTTGCAATCGTCGCGCTTGCAACCCGAACAGTAGACACGCACCAAGCCCAGCTAGCAGCAGACATGACAGCTGTGGCCGCAGCATGGGCGCATGCCCAAGGCCACGACGCATGTGCGCAAGCGCGAGTCGTAGCCGCAGCTCATCACGCAGAACTAGCCGAGTGCACAATCGATGGCGAGGACGTGGAACTCACCACGTCCGTGCGGGAGCAGCGCGCAACCGCACGAGCTGGGCCTATCGGGGAGTAACACCCAGCATCGTGCACATAGCCCCCAGTAGTGCAATGGCACCCGCCTTGCTCAACGGATCATTGCCATTGCCACACTTGGGTGATTGCACGCACGATGGGCACCCCGACTCGCACTGGCAGGAACGGATGGCCTCAAACGTGGTGGCAATCCACTCGGGGAAGCGCTCGTAACCGCAGTCGGCAAATCCTGCACCCCCTGGGTGACCGTCGTACACGAACACCGTGGGCAGGCCAGTATCGGGATGCTCCGCGGTTGACACCCCACCAATATCCCATCGGTCACAGGTGGCAATAAGCGGCAACAAACCGATCGCCGCATGCTCGGCGGCGTGCAGCGCACCAGGAACGTCGGTAATGCCCAACGAGTCCAACACGAGAGGATCAACGGTGTACGCCACCGCGCGAGTAACCAATGTCTGCGGTGACATCTGCAGCGGCACCATTGCCAGCACAGACCCATCAGACGCCTTCATGGTGTAACCCACCACGCGGTCGGTAACCTCCACCACCAAGTTGGATACCCACAGGCCAGGGGCTGGATTACACACCTTATCCACCTCACCCAAGATGCGAATATCAGTGGTGGAACGCGCAAACGTCTGATAATCCGGCTGACCCGGAACCGCCAACGCCACTTGGTCATCAAGCTCTTCGATAACAAAAGTCTCGCCTTGGTGCAGATATACCGCGCCGGGATGGACTTGGGAGGCCGCGCGTGCACCGTCAATGGTGCCAAGGAGACGGCCATCGCTACGGTCCACGATGGCAACATGGTGGCCGCTGCCGCGCAGACTAACCAAGGAATGGGCAGGGGGCTGGCCTGGTTGTTCTACTGCAAACCACCCGGTAGGGCGGTGGCGCAGGTAGCCGTCGTGAGCTAACTGCTGGGCTACCCCACGTGCGTTTAATGCGTCGATCTCGGCTTCTGTGAGCGGAGATTCTGCCGCAGCACAATACAGGTGACCACTTAAAATGTGTGGGTTGTGGGGGTCGAACACGATCTTTTCCATCGGTCGACCCAACAAAGCTTCGGGGTGGTGAACAAGATAGGTGTCCATGGGGTCATCGCGGGCAACCAGGGTGACCAGCGAGCCTTGGCCGCGTCTGCCGGCGCGACCTGCCTGCTGCCAAAAACTGGCAACGGAGCCTGGGTAGCCGGTGGTCACCACGGCGTCGAGGCCACCAACGTCAATACCAAGCTCCAGAGCATTGGTGCTGGCCACGCCCAGCAGGGTGCCGTCGTCAAGCTTGCGTTCAAGTGCCCTACGATCCTCGGCGAGGTAGCCTGCGCGATACGCTGCGACTCGCGAAGCAAAGTCGTGTCGGCCATGGTAGGCGAGCTCTTCAGCGCAGCGCAGTGCCACCACCTCAGCCTGCCTGCGCGAGCGCACGAAGGTCAACGTGCGCGCGCCTGCAGCGATGAGCGTGGCCATGATGCCCGCCGACTCCGTGGATGCGGCACGACGAATCGGAGCGCCGTTTTCGCCCTCTGCACCATCGACAAAACCCGGCTCCCACAGCATGACAGTGCGCGCCCCTGTGGGGGCACCGTCCTCGGTGACAGCCACGACGGGCTGGCCGATCAACGTACTGGCATGGGCCGCGGGATCGTTGCTGGTGGCCGACGCCAGCATGACTGTGGGAGTGCCGCCGTAGCGCGCTGCGAGGCGCAGAAGTCGGCGGATGACCAGCGCTACGCCAGCGCCAAAAACGCCACGGTAGGAGTGGCACTCATCGATCACGATGAAGCGGAGGTGTCGGAAGAATCTGGCCCATCGCTGATGGTTTGGCAAAATGCCTGTGTGCAGCATGTCGGGGTTGGAAAATACGAAACGGGATTGTTCGCGGATGCCGGCGCGGGCATCGGTGGGAGTGTCGCCGTCGTAAGGCGCGGGGTGAACCCCTGCGAGGGTATCCACGTTTCCCACAAGCGACATCACGTGGGCAAGCTGGTCAGAACCTAATGCTTTGGTGGGGGTGAGATACAGTGCGCATGCCTGGGGGTCTTGGCTCATGGCCGACAGGATCGGCAGCAGGTAGCTCAATGATTTGCCCGACGATGTGCCGGTGGCAACGACAACATTGGTGCCAGTCCACGCTAGATCGGCTGCTTGGGCTTGGTGGGAATACAGCTGCGCGATGCCACGACGTTCCAACTCCTGTTGTAGCTCAGGTGCTGTCCATGCAGGCCATGGCAGGTAGCGGGCGCTACGCGGCGGGATGTTTTCGATGTGCGTGCATGTGGAATTGGGGTAACGCTGTGCCACGGATTCGGCGAGTTCTTCGCCCAATTGGTACCCCATAAAGGGGCTACTACTGCTCATGTGTGACCTTTGCCTCGTCCATGCTGACCTGCAACAATCTACCAGTTGAGAAAAATCCCTGTTTTTGTTTGGGAAAACGTGACACACTTGGGTCTGGTCGCCGATCTTGGCAACGGGGCGAACCCCCAGCGCTAAGAGGCATTTTTACGAAGGTGATCTGCGGGTCTTTTTGCTATTAAGAAGCCTCGTCGTGTTTCCGAAGTGTGAGGATGAACGGCTCCCACTGCAATTTCGGTATTCACCGATAGTTCTAGAAGTTAGGTTTTTGTTATGGCACAGGGAACTGTGAAGTGGTTCAACGCTGAAAAAGGTTTCGGCTTCATCGCTCCGGAGGACGGCTCCGCTGACGTCTTCGTCCACTACTCCGAGATCCAGGGCAACGGCTTCCGTACCCTCGAAGAGAACCAGAAGGTTGAGTTCGAGGTCGGCGAGGGTGCCAAGGGTCCTCAGGCACAGCAGGTTCGCGCTATCTAATTAGCTCGTTCACGCTAGCTACAAGAAGTCTTAACGTCCAACATTGATTGGAGGTTAAGACCTTTTTGTCATGTCTAGGGGAAAGGTCATTGTGTGCGCTAAGCTTATCTCTCACTGTCTGTTGAAAAACGAATCATTTTCAATAGAAAAGAGCGCCCCTAGGAGGACACCATGGAAGCCCCGATAGTGAGTATGCGGGACGTAACCATCGAAACAACTGGTGGCGTCCGTCTTGTCCACGTCGACGAACTCGACATCTTTCGTGGCGACACCATTGCGATCACCGGCCGTAGCGGCTCTGGAAAAACCATGCTGTTACGTGCGTTATGCGGTGCGCACACCGCGGGCATTACCGTGCAGGGAAGCATTCAGCGTGCGCAGCGAGCAGCGTTGATTATGCAGGATTCCTTGGGGTCGCTTAATCCGCTGGTGCGTTGTGAAAAACAGGTGCGATTGATGGCAGGGGATCCACACGCGGCTCGCCAGGCGCTAGCGCACTGCGGAATCACCCCTGAACTGGCTCGTCGTTATCCGCTGGAGCTTTCGGGTGGGCAGCGGCAGCGCGTGGCTATTGCAGGGGCGATTGCCTCTAACCCTAAGCTTTTGCTTGCCGACGAACCCACCTCCGCACTGGATCCCGTAGCAACGCTGGCGGTGGTTGACGCACTACGAGCTTTTCAGAGTGCTACGGGCGGTGCCGTGGCGATCTCAACGCACTCGATGGGAGTGGCGCGCCGCCTAGGCAGCCGACGCTTCCATGTTGCCGAAGGGAAAGTGACCCAACTATGAGCACATCTGCACTCGTCGAGTTTCACGGTGCCAGCGTGGAAGAGCGCGTAACAAACCTGAGTTTTAGTGTTCACACTGGTAACAAACTCGGTGTGATCGGCCCTTCTGGGTCTGGTAAAACCACCCTGATTTCCCTTATCACGGGCATGCTCAGCCCAGATTCCGGATCAGTGGATATCCACGCCAATGTAGTCGGCTACATTCCACAAGACCCAGGCTCATCACTGTGCCCGCGCATGACGGTGGCCGAATGCATTATCGAGCCACAGGTGATCCGGCTGCGTGGCCACGCCGATAAAGCCCGTGAGCTGCACCGGTTACAAGAAAGTATTCCCGTCATGCTCACTGCACTGGGGCTAGAACCAGAAATCGCGCAGCGCACACCTCGGCAGCTTTCTGGTGGGCAGCGGCAACGGGTGGCTATCGCACGGGCTCTGCTAGGAGAGCCGGAACTCGTGATCGCAGACGAGGCATTCTCGGCACTGGATCAAGACACCGCACGCCTGTTGCAGGATCTGCTGTTGGGGTCGTCGTCGACAGTAATTTTTGTCTCGCACAACGTCACCGCTCTGCGTGCCACCTGCGATGACCTTCTCATCATGATGGACGGCACCGTGCGCTATCACGGCCCAGCCGACAACGTAGACACCACTGATCCCGAAGTGGCCGCATTTTTGGCGGCAGCAAAGGAACTCGCCCAGTGACCCGTGCCAAACTACCCGTCCACATTACCTTCCTGCTGGTCACCCAAATGATGTTTAGCATTGGGTTTTACCTCGTCGTGCCATTCCTAGCCGTGCAACTATCCGAAAACCTAGGTGCCTCGGGCGCCATAGTGGGACTAGTGCTAGGAATTCGCACCTTTAGCCAACAGGGACTGTTCTTCTTCGGTGGTGGGTTAGCAGACAAATTTGGCGCAGGCCCCATCCTGCTGATCGGCGTAGCTATCCGAGTGATCGGGTTTCTTATCGTCGGCATGGCCGAAACCGTCACGCTGATGACTCTCGGCGTAGTTCTGATCGGTTTTGCCGCAGCATTGTTCTCGCCGGCCGTGGAGTCCATTTTTGCCGCCGAAGGCCACCGCCTAGAAAAACTTGGTGTGATAACCCGCGCACGCCTTTTTGCCCTCGACGCAGCCTACTCCCGCATAGGAACACTGACCGGTCCCGTGATCGGCGCAGTGCTTATCCCCCTAGGATTTGCCACCGTTTCTATCGCAGGCGCAGCCATCTTTGGCAGCATCTTTGTCATACATCTCGCGCTGCGCCGCACATGGACGGCCTCAACGCAACCACAACGCACACACGCCCCCAGCATGGTGGCGGTATGGGGTGAGGTGATTCGCAACAAGAAGTTCGTCGTCTTCGCACTGCTGTATTCCACCTACTTGCTGGCCTACAACCAGCAATACCTCTCACTTCCGGTGGAACTGCGAAGGGCGACTGGTTCCGACGAGGCACTGGGATGGTTCTTTGCCGTCTCGGCAGTGTTCGTGATCGCCTTGCAATCTCGGGTGACACGCTGGGCGGAGCGGCAAGCAGCCGCTGCAGCGCTTGGGGGTGGGTTCGGCCTTATGGCTTTGAGCTTTGTGGTGGTTGCGGTGGCGTCGATAAGCCTCGAGTTGGAGGGGTGGATCGCCTATGTGCCAGCAGTCGCCATGATGATTTTGCTGCATACAGGCATCATGATCGCCGTGCCGATCGCACGCGACCTCGTCGGCGACCTTGCAGGAAACAACAATCTTGGATCCTATTACGGATTCCTCAACAGCTTCGGCGGGCTGGCGGTGCTACTCGGATCACTCACCGTAGGAGCAACACTCGACCACGCCGAAACCACACAACCGATGGCCGCCATCCCGTGGCTCATCATGGTTGCAGTACTCGCCGTCTCCGCAGTGGGACTGGCACAACTGAAAGAAAAACAGAAAGTAGACATCACACAATGAAGAAAAAACTCGGCCTCGCAGTAGCAACCCTCGCCGTTGCTACCACCTTGAGCGGCTGCTTCACCGACGCTGGGCAGGCTAACGACGACGCCCTGCGCGTGGCACTACAGTTCAAGCCCGTCGCAGACTTCTCGCCGTACTCCGACGACGCCGTGCTCAACCTGCGCATGGGTGCCGTGGAAACCCTTGTCACCCTAGACGAGGATGGCAAACTCAAGCCCGTTCTTGCCGAGAAATGGGAGATGAAAGACGACCGCACCGCAGTGCTGACCCTGCGCAAGGACGTTAGCTTCCACGACGGCTCCAAACTCACCGGCGAGGTAGTGAAAAACGCCCTTGACCATGCGCTTTCTGCCGCAACTCGCCCGAAGGGGCTGGGTAAGGCTGATCTGAAGGTCGAAGCCACCGGTGAGTCCGAGGTGACCATCACCGCACCAGAAGCCGACCCGATCCTCGTGCAGCGCTTCACCGCCCCAGGTGCCGCCATCTTGTCCAAGGATGCCTACGCTGGCGAAAACCCAAACCCGTTCAACCACGGCACCGGCCCCTTCAAGCTAGTGAAGAAAGAATCCGATGGTTCTGTTAGCGCCGAGGCGTTTGCCGACTACTGGAATGGCACCCCAGAAACCAGCGCACTGAAGGTGTCCTTTATCGAAGACGGCGCCGCCCGCGCCAACGCCTTCCGCGCCGGGGACTTCGACGTGATCAAGGGTGTGCCAGTGGTTGCGCTACCCGAGCTTTCCGACGCCCACATCACCGATGTTCACCTGCCACGCGCGGTATTGATGCACCTCAACGCCGAAAAGGGTGTGTTCGCGGATACCGCGCTGCGCACCGCAGTTGCTGGGGCTATCAAGACAGATGCGATCGTAGACAAGATCTACGAGGGTAAGGCCAACAAGGCCGAGGGCTCCCTGTTTAACCTTGATGCGCAGTGGGCTCAGAAAGCGAAGCCGCTTGCCGGCGCATCTGCTGACGCCACCATCGGCAAGGGCAAGACCGTTCGCCTCGCCACCTGGGACTCCCGCGCTGAGCTGCCGGAAACCGCGAACCTCATCGCTGACCAGCTGCGCGCCTTGGGCTTTAACGTCGACATCACGGTTGCCGATTACGCCTCCCTAGAAAACCGGCTTCTCGACGGCTCCTTCGACGTCGTGATCGGTTCCCGCAGCTACATGATCGGTGCTGGCGACCCCGTTGCTTTCCTTGATACCGACTTTACCTGTGAGGGCAGCTACAACCTGTCGCGTCTGTGCGATCCAGAGATCGACAAGAAGATTGCCGCAGCCAAGAGCGAGAAGGACCTCGATACGCGCCACAAGGATGCCGCAGCAATTGGCGCAGACGTGGTAGCAACCGGCTCTGTAGTGCCACTCGCACACGAGCAGCTGCTTGTGGTGTCCAAGGACGTGGAAGGCATCGCTGCCGACCCAATGGAACGCTCCCTGATCACCGAAAAGACCAAGAAGACCGCTAAGAAGTAAATGACCATGAGATCGCCTCGCACCCTCGCCACGGTTGTTATCGCTGTGGCAACCTATGCGCTCGCTTTGGTAGCCACCGCACTATTGCCCTGGTTTACCGGCCGCGAACCCGCTTTCGCTGTTCTTCGAGCCCGTGAGCGCGAACGCGAGGCGACTCCTGAACTTCTTCAGGCCATCCGTGAGCAATTTGATCTCCCACGCACCCCGTGGGAATCAGTATCCCGCTGGTTTGTGGGAGTCGCCCGCGGTGACTTTGGTACCTCCTGGGTCAACCCAGCACAAGGTGCATGGTCCCAAGCCACACACGGCTTAGGGATCACCGCCACGCTAACCTTTGTCTCCACTGTTTTGTGCTTGATCGTGGCGTTGCTCATCGTGATGCCCCGAATCGCAGCCGCTGCCCGCGGACGACGTGGGGGAGTAGCAGCCTCGCAGTTTTTAGCAGCCCTAGCAGCGCTTCCTGACTTTGTGGTGGCCGTGATCTTGTTGTGGCTGTGTGCCCTGACGCTGCGCATCCTGCCAGTGGGCGGGTGGTCCTCGCCCGCACACATGGTGCTGCCCTCCCTCACATTGGGAGTATGTGCCGGTGGCGTGTACGGCAGAGTGCTGCTCATCACCGCAGATTCTGCCTCCCAAGAACCGTGGGTAGAGGCATGGCGTATCAATGGCGTTGCGCACAGTCGGATCACCCGCGCACTGCTGTGGCGTAGTTTTGTCCCCACGATTCCACTGCTCACACTCTTTTTTGCTGGCACCCTTGCCAGCACTGCGGCATTAGAAGTGACCTTTAACATCCCAGGGTTTGGGCGCACTGTTGTCGATTCTGCCTTGAATGCGGATCTGCCGGTGCTGCAGGCGGCAGTATTTGTGGTGCTTGTGGTGGGCGCGTTAAGCGGAATTGTGGCAAATACGCTGCGCCGAATCATTCTGCGTCGCCTCGAAGGCGATGTGGCGGGCGTGTCGCTGAGCACCGGCACGACGGCCACCAGCGTGGTGTTTGACCGCGTGATCCTCATTATTGCGGCGATCCCACTGGTTGCTGTTGCCGCAGGCATGATCCGCAGCGCAGCGATCAACACCGATGACCGCTTTGCCAGCTATTCGGCAGCGCACCCCTTGGGTGCTGACCAGCTAGGCCGTGACATCTGGGCACGGCTTGCCGACGGCTTCACGTACTCCATCGGCGTGGCCGTCCTCGTAACCGCGCTTTGTGCCCTCATTGGCCTGATCGCAGGGCATTTAGGCAGCTGGGTGCTCCACATGGGCGACGCCCTCAATGCTTTCCCAGCAGTCCTCCTCGGCCTCATTCTTGCCGGTGCCCTAGGGCCTTCTACCACCACAGCTGCGATCGCCGTGCTGATCGTCGGCTGGATCCCGCTGGCCTCCCACTGTGCGGCGGTTGTTCAAGAAGCCCGCGCTAGTGGACACTACCGCTACGCAGCAACCATGGGTGCAAGCCGATGGCACCTGCTGCGCCACCATGTGCTGCCTTGGACCACCCCCGCCGTTATCCGGCACGCTGTGGTGCGCATTGCCCACAACGCTATCTCCCTAGCCGCGTTGGGCTACCTTGGTGTCGGAGCAAGCGTTGGTAGCCCCGACTGGGGAGTGATCTTAGAAGAATCTACGCACTACCTAGAGCGCGCACCGTGGATGGCCCTTGGTCCGATGTTGTGCTTGGTGGCCCTAGGAGTTGTAGCTGTGGTGGCTACGGACAGCGTGGGGCGTCGACAAGCGTCTAGTTATCACCAGCCTGAATAATGTTGCGCAACATGGTGGGAAATATCACGGCATGGAAAGGAAGAAGCGCTAGCCAGTACACTCTGCCAAGCAGTCCTTTGGGGAAATAAACCGCCCGCTGTCGAAGTTTATTGCCGTTTATGGTGAACTGTAGCCAAGCTTGCCCAGATGCTCTCATTTCTGCACGGAGAGTGAGTTGTTTTTCAGGGATGACTTCCTCGACTCGCCAAAAATCTACGCGGTCGCCAACTCGTAGTCGGTTGGGGTCACGGCGTCCTCCTAAGCTGGGTCCGCCGATGCCCTCAATTACTCGCCACACTTTAGCTGGTTCTGAACGAAAACTCTGTTCTTGAACGTCGCTATAAACGGTACGCCCTGTCCATTCCGGATCAGAAGGAAGATGATCTGTGGAAGAAAGATTTTCCAGCTGCTGTCCCAACTAGATAGCACCCCCATGCTTTCTTGTTGGAGTGCGCGGCGCACTGAAGTGGGGTAGTCGGTGAGACCACTCGGTGAATCAGGGAGATAGTCGCGGATTGAACGGTTGTTGCATATGGCATCTTCCTGCATGGATTGTGCAAGCGGTTGTGCAAGGCTCAACGGAGCTGGAGTTATAGCTGCAATCCAGAGTCCGGAAAGGGTGTCGAGGGGAGGGAGATTGGTAGGGACACAATGGTGCGACGTAAGCCGCGGATCTTTCCATATAGTCGCAGAAGGTCCGCAAACGTGTATGTATGCCCGCCTCCGATATCGAATTCTTCATTGATTGGTTTAGGTAGATCAGCAGCTTTGACGAGGTAATAGAGGGTGTCGCGGATACTAATAGGCTCAATTTTATTGTTGATCCATTGTGGTGCCACCATGATGGGGAGGCGTTCGGTGAGGTGACGGATCATTTCAAATGAAGCGGAACCTGAGCCAATCAACGTAGCGGTGCGGAACGTGATAGTAGGTACAGTGGCGGAACCGAGGATACGAGCAACGTTTTCCCGTGAACGCATATGTGGGGATAATTTATTGAGCTCTGTGCGGGGGTGCAGACCAGAAAGGTAGATAATTTGACGCACCCCGTTGCTATGAGCAGATTGGGCTACTTTAGATGCAATCTTTGATTCCAATTCCTCAAAGTTTTGCGTACCGCCCATGGAATGGACGAGATAGAAAACAGTATCGACGTTCTCAAAGAGCCGATTGACGTCTTCAGATACGCTTAAGTCTGCTTCAACGGCTTCTACTTGGTCATACCAAGGAAAGTGCTTCAAACTTGAGAGACTGCGTGAAGTAGCACGCACATTAAAGCCAGCACTGAGTAATTCGACTGCTAACCGAGCACCGACATAGCCTAATGCTCCCGTGACTACGACGCGTCGTTCGGCATGTCGGGCTTTCAGATTCAACGTTGGGGTGATGGTGGAGTTCATAATTGGACAGTGGACGTACTAAAACATGGCATGCTTCCCCCACTTGAGTACCCGAGTTGGACAAATGTGCGTAGTAGACCCGTACTATAAGGAGCCAACTGCCTTATGCGTTTTTAGTGAATTGAGGGTTTCTTCTTTTATGGCTGCTAAGACTGGGAACAAGCGTCTGGTCATCGTCGAGTCTGCAACGAAGGCCAAGAAGATCGCACCGTATCTTGGCGATGATTACATCGTCGAGGCATCGGTCGGTCATATCCGTGACCTTCCGCGGGGTGCCGCGGATGTTCCCGCTAAGTATAAAAAGGAGCCATGGGCGCGCTTAGGCGTGAACACCGACAAAGGCTTCGAACCGTTGTACGTGGTCAGCCCAGACAAAAAGAAGAAGGTGGCTGATCTTAAAGCCAAGCTCAAGCTTGTCGACGAGCTCTTTTTAGCCACAGACCCCGACCGCGAGGGTGAAGCCATCGCCTGGCACCTGCTTGAAGTGCTCAAGCCAAAGGTGCCGGTTAAGCGTATGGTGTTTAACGAGATCACAAAGCCTGCGATTCTTGCAGCTGCGGAAAACACCCGTGAGCTAGACGAGAACCTCGTAGATGCCCAAGAAACACGTCGTATCCTCGACCGCCTCTACGGCTACGAAGTCTCCCCAGTGCTGTGGAAGAAGGTTATGCCGCGCCTGTCCGCCGGACGCGTGCAGTCGGTGGCCACCCGCGTGATCGTAGAGCGCGAGCGCGAGCGCATGGCGTTTATCTCCGCCGATTATTGGGATGTGGAGGCGGAATTCGATACCGGCAAGCCTGCACAAGATAGCAACCCAACCTCCTTTACGGGCCGTTTGACGGCTTTGGACGGCAAGCGCGTGGCTACCGGCCGTGACTTTAACGATCGTGGCGAGCTCAAAGGCGACGCGGTGGTCGTCGACAAGCAACGCGCTGAGGCCCTCGTTGAGGAGCTAACCGGTGTTGCGATGAGCGTGACCAAGGTAGAAGAAAAGCCTTATACGCGCCGCCCTTATGCGCCCTTTATGACCTCAACCCTGCAGCAAGAGGCCGGCCGCAAGCTGCACTACACCTCCGAACGCACCATGCGTATCGCACAGCGCCTGTACGAAAACGGCCACATCACCTACATGCGTACCGACTCCACCACCTTGTCGGAGCAAGGTCTCAAAGCCGCCCGTGAACAGGCAATTTCCCTGTACGGTGTCGACTATGTGGCAGACGCACCACGGCGTTACGACCGCAAGGTGAAAAACTCCCAAGAGGCCCACGAGGCGATCCGTCCTGCCGGTGAGCGATTTGCCACCCCAGGCGACCTCCATGGCCAACTCGACGCGGAGGAATTCAAGCTCTACGAGCTGATCTGGCAGCGCACTGTAGCCTCCCAGATGGCGGACGCCAAGGGCACCTCCATGAAGGTGACCATCACGGGTAACAACGCCGAATTCTCCGCAACGGGCCGCACCATCACCTTCCCAGGTTTCTTGCGTGCCTACGTGGAAGTCAGCACGCTTGCCGACGGCCGCAACGTCGCCGACAATGCTGAGCACCATCTGCCACGCCTGGCTGAGGGCGACGGCGTAGAAACCAAGAACCTTGAAGCCGACGGGCACTCCACCAACCCACCAGCGCGCTACACCGAAGCCAGCCTGGTCAAGAAGATGGAAGACCTCGGCATTGGTCGCCCATCAACGTATGCGTCGATCATCAAGACCATCCAAGACCGCGGCTACGTGTACTCCCGAGGCAACGCCCTCGTACCAAGCTGGGTAGCATTCGCCGTGATTGGCCTGCTGGAAAAGAGCTTCGCAGCCCTCGTTGACTACGACTTCACCTCCTCCATGGAAGACGAGCTTGATGAGATCGCAGCCGGCCACGAAAACGGTGCCCACTGGCTCACCGGTTTCTACTTCGGTGATGCTGAAGCCTCCGACGCCAAAGCAGAGTCGATCGCCCGCCACGGTGGCCTAAAAGCACTGGTCGGTGACAACCTCGAGCAAATCGACGCACGCCTCGTCAACTCGCTGCCACTGTTTAAAGACCAAGAAGGCCGCGACGTCAACGTACGCGTTGGCCGCTACGGGCCTTACCTCGAACGCCAAGTTGGCGTGAGTGAAGATGGCGAGCCAGAGTACCAGCGCGCTAACCTCTCGGATTCGACCACCCCAGATGAGCTCACCCTCGAGCTGGCGGAAAAGCTCTTTGCCACCCCGCAGTCCGGCCGTGAGCTGGGTCGCAACCCGAAGAACAACCGCATGATCGTGGCTAAGGAAGGCCGCTTTGGCCCCTACGTCACCGAGCTAGTCAACGACGACGAGCGCACCGAGGTAGAAGCCAAAGCCGAAGAGATCGTCGCCGCTGAACGCGAGGCAGAAGACCTCCAGCGTGCAGCCGAGGGCAAGCGCGCAAAGAACTGGGGTACCAAGACCGCGGCAGCACAAAAAGAAAAGCGCATTGCTCAGATCATCGAGGAAACCCTCAAACCAGGTACCGCCTCGTTGTTCAAGACAATGGAGCCCTCTTCCGTCACCCTCGACGAGGCACTTCAGCTGCTGGCCCTGCCACGCGAAGTTGGCGTTGACCCCAGCGACAACGAAGTGATTACTGCCCAGAACGGCCGCTACGGCCCATACCTGAAGAAGGGCAGCGACTCGCGCTCCCTTGCGAGCGAGGACCAGATCTTTAGCATCACCCTCGACGAAGCACGCCGCATCTACGCGGAGCCCAAACGTCGCGGTCGCGGAGCAACCTCACAATCGGTGATCAAGCAACTCGGCGACAACGACGTCTCCGGCAAGCCCATGTCGGTTCGCGACGGCCGCTTCGGACCCTACGTCACCGACGGCACCACCAATGCGTCGCTACGCCGTGGCGACGACCCCACGCAGCTCACCGAAGCGCGCGCCAACGAACTCCTCTCTGAGCGCCGTGCCAAAGAAGCTGCCGACGGTGGCTCATCGAAGAAAGCGACGAAGAAGACCTCGAAAAAGACCACTAGGCGCGTGGTCAAAGCGGGTGCTCGCAAGAAGAAATAACGAGCATTCGGGGGGCTGCGCTTTTGCTGTGACAAATATGCAAAAATCCGCAAACTATTCCTTTTCGCAGGTAAATGGCGTAGCGTGACAATCAAAGCGTTACGTCATGCAGTTCTTTCCAGCGAAATGTTGTAGATATTATGAGTTCTTTAGGATCCATCCGCACATACGTCCCCGACGCAGATGCCACCGTGGTGGCCAACATGGAAAAGACCTACCGAATCGCGCTCACCCATGCGGACGCGCGCTAGGTTTCCTACAATGACCCCAAAGAATTGGCCACCGTTCGCGAGAACTTTGTCAAGAAAAAGCTCGGCATCACCGACTCCGACGAAGCTATCGACGCCGCCATCGCCGAAGTAGGAAAACGCATCTCAGGGCACAAACCACGCCGTGTGGTCTACTACCTTCTTGCCGAAAAATACGGAAAACTTAGCGTATTCGGCGGCTAAACACACCCCACAACAGTGGAGTAACACACCCCGCCCACACCACTGAACCCAGAACATCAGTGGGGTAATGCACGCCCTGGGTCATCACCACGGCTGCAACGGCAACAATCCCAAGGACAACACCAGCAGCGGCAACACTACGCCACAGTTGGTGTTGTGCCGTTTTCGCAATCAGATACAACGTGATCACCGAGGCCGTCACAAATGCCGTATGCCCACTGGGATACGACCAATCAGCAGGCGTAACCTCCGGAGGGAAACGCAACAACGCATGATCCGGCCGCGGACGCTGGAACACCACCTTCATCACAACCACCGGCACCCAAGTAAGCGCCACCGTCAGCGCATAACACACACCCAGCCACACTTTGCGACGCGCCGCAGCAACCAACGCGGCAATAACCACAGTGGTGAACAACGAAAAACGCGGCTGGAGCCCCGCATAGAGGAACCCCACCACCGAGCCCACCGCACCTTCCTTGTGTACGTTGAAAGCCGCGGTGATGTGGGCGTCGTAAGTAAAACCATTCACCACCACGCCGAGGATAAGGACAAACGCTAAGCCACAAGCTGCAGTCAATCGGTTCATGGGAACCCATTGTGCTCTAGTGGGATTCGGTGCCAGTAATCGGGGTGCGTTTTTTTTGGAGCCATGATCCCGCGACTTCGAACTCAAGAACACAAAAACCCAAGGAAGAGCGGTGCGGCGGGATTTTGGCGACCGTGGATTTTCGAAGTCTTGAGATCGAGGAGGCGACAATTAGGGGCGGGGGATCAAAGCGGAGTGGCTTGAATAAGGCCTCGGAAGCGGTTGAAAAAGTCTCCTAGCGTGATCAGTACACGTGCTTTTTTCTCCACGTATCCGTCGCCAACGGGGCTGAATCGAGACACAGGTCGGAAAATAGTCGTGATTGCGGTGCCAGTTCCGTTGAGTGTTCCGTTGCGGAATGCTTCCTCCATGAATTCATGGGTTGGCTCCGGCTTCAGTTTTTCTTGGGCGATGATGGCGTTGAGCTCGGTATTCATAGCGGAACGGATAAAACGTTGCCATTCTTCCTCGACATCGCTGTCTGCGTTGATGGTGGCAACGAACTGCTCGATGAGGTCGCGTTTGTTGCGGAGCGACGGACTTGAATCAACGGCTCGTGCGATTTCTGTGCGAATTTCCTTGTCGTCGCCATTGCCATGGGATTCTTGATATTTTCGCACTAGCAGCAAGATATAGTCCACATTGATTTCGACCTGTTTAATCAGTTCGATTTCGAAGACTAGATCGTTGTTAATTTTTTCTTTGTCGCTGTTTCGGGTTTGTTTGAAATCGGCGTAAAGATCCAGGTAGATACTGCGATAGTCCTGTTCTTGGCGTTGCGTGAGTAACGCATCATCAGAAAACTGGTCGAAGGACGTAAGAATGTTTTGTATCCGGAGAATCTTTCCGAATAGTTTAATGAAACGCTTTTGGGCGGTTTCGCCAATAATTGGTTGGTCTAATGGATAGTGATCTAGCAGCTCGGTAACATCATGGGTGTACGTGCTTAAGTATTCAGCATAGGGTTTGAGCAGGACCACTCCGCGGGCATCTTTGTTTCCAAATAGTGCAATGGCATCGTTGGTGGCTTCCTCCAAATTGCGGAAGCACACAATGTTGCCGTAGGTCTTTACCGAGTTCAGGATGCGATTGGTGCGGGAATACGCTTGGATCAATCCATGTGCTTTGAGGTTTTTATCAACAAAGAGAGTGTTGAGCGTGGTGGCATCGAAGCCTGTGAGGAACATATTGACAACGATGACTACATCGACTTCTCGGTTCTTCATTCTTAGTGAGAGGTCTTTGTAGTAGTTCTGGAATTTATCCGAGGACGTATCGTAGCTAGTGCCAAAGTAGGCGTTGTAGTCGGCGATGGCTTCTTCAAGATGGCTACGAGCATCCATGGGAAGTGCGTTTGTTTCAAAGCCTTCTTCGCCTAGGATTCCATCGTCATTCGTCTGCGCATTCGGAGCGAATGAGTAAATCATGGCAATCTTAAGTCGCTGAGCTGGTGTGAGTTTTTCTTGGACTTTTTTAAACAGACCATAGTATTTCCAAGCAGCTTCGATGGAAGAGGCCGCAAAAATGGCATTAAAGCCACGAGTTCGAGCGTGAGCTGTGTTCTCTTTTATGCTGCCACGATGACGAGCAGCAGCAATCTCGGGGATGTTGAGAATTATGGAGTGCTGGTAGCTATTATCTCGGCGTGTTTTTTGGTTAAAGTGCTCTAAAGTGTAGCGCGCAATGGATTCCATTCGGTTGTCATCCATGAGTGCTTCTTCGGTGTCGATACCGGTAACTTGCTTATCATTCACATCGCCGATACCAAGGGTATTGACGTAGTCGATTCGAAATGGCAGCACATTTTTATCTGTGATGGCATCCACGATGGTGTAGGTGTGAAGTTTTTCGCCGAATACTTGCTCGGTTGTAGCCGTGAGCTGTTTGCTGTTGCCGCTGGAATTGGCTGCGAAGATAGGTGTGCCAGTAAAGCCGAAGAGGTTGTACTTTTTAAAGGCTTTGGTAATGGCGGCGTGCATCTCTCCGAATTGTGAGCGGTGGCACTCATCGAAAATCATCACGATGCGCTCGTCGTACACCTTGTGCTGTTTGTTTCCAGCAATAAAGTTGGACAGCTTTTGAATCGTGGTGATGATGATGGTGGACTTGGAGTCACTGAGCTGGCGCTTGAGCACATTGGTGGAAGTGTTGGAGTTCGCTGCGCCTTTTTGAAAGCGGTCGTATTCGCGCATGGTTTGGTAATCCAAGTCCTTGCGGTCAACAACAAAGAGCACTTTGGTGACCTCGTCCATGCCAGCGGCAAGTTGCGCGGTTTTGAAAGACGTGAGCGTTTTTCCTGATCCAGTGGTGTGCCAGATGTATCCCCCGGCTTCCGTAGTGCCTAATCGTTTGGGGTAGTTGGTGGAAATTTCGATGCGTTGCAGGATTTTTTCGGCTGCAACAATCTGATAGGGGCGCATCACCATCAGGGTGCTGTCAACGGTGAATACGCAGTATTTGGTAAGAATGTTGAGCAGTGAGCGTTTAGCCAAGAATGTCTTAGCAAAGGCGATGAGGTCGCGGATAGGTTGGTTGTTTGCGTCTGCCCACCATGAGGTGAATTCGAAGCTTTTAGCACCGCGTGCTGGCCGGCCCTCACCATTAGTTTCTTTGATGTGCAGTTGGCGAGTGGTGTTGGAGTAGTACTTGGTGAGTGTGCCGTTACTGATGATGAAAAGCTGGACATAGTGGAAGAGTCCGCTACCAGACCAGAACGATTCGCGTTGGTAGCGGTTGATCTGGTTGAAGGCTTCGCGGATGTCCACACCGCGGCGTTTGAGCTCGATGTGCACCATGGGTAGGCCGTTGACTAGGATAGTAACGTCGTAGCGGTTAGCTTGTTTAGCGCCGCCTTCGCATTTTGCTACCTCGTATTGATTGATTACTTGTAGGTGGTTGTTATGGACGTTGTTTTTATCCAGTAGACGGATATTTTTGCTTGTGCCGTCGTCGCGGGTAAGAACCTGGATGTGGTCTTCGTGAATGCGGCGAGTTTTGTCCGCTAGGGTGTCGTTTTTGCTGGTGATACAAGTTTGATAGAAGCGCCGCCATTCGGCATCACTGAAGGTGATGTTGTTGAGGGCGAGGGTGTCAGGTGTTTTGTGTGTGAGGCTCTGATCCAGAAGGAGTTTCACTGATAATGACTACCGTGTCACCGAGGAAAGGTCATGACCCGAACAGGGTCAACGAGATCAGCACTAAGCTGATGGAAAATCCGGAAATCGCCGAACTGATCGGCGAGTTGTCGACTTCCACCGATGATGCCAGCGACCTGGTCAAAGGTCTTTTGCAGGCATCGATCAACGCTGGTCTGCAGGCTGAAATGGACGCGCATCTAGGATACGCGCACTCTGATCGTACGGCGAAAGCCCAGCTGGGCACCCCGGATGGTGGCAATCACCGCAACGGGTCGTACACCAAAACCGTCAACTCTGGCTACGGCACCTTTGATGTGACTATGCCCCGGGATCGAGCTGGCACGTTTACGCCGCGGATGCTGCCTAAAGGCACCCGCCGTCTGACGGAGCTTGATGACATGATCATCTCCCTGTACGCCGGTGGGATGACCGTGCGCGATATTTGCCACCACCTCGCCACCACCCTCGGGGTGGATATGAGCCCAGATACGATCAGCACCATTACCGACGCGGTGTTAGAAGAGGTCATGATCTGGCAAAACCGCCAGCTCGACGAGTTCTACCCAGTGATCTTCCTCGACGCGCTGCGAGTGAAGATCCGCGATGGCCACCGCGTGGTCAACAAGGCCTGTTATATGGCGGTAGGCGTCGACATGGACGGCATCAAGCACATCCTGGGATTGTGGATCGCAGACAATGAAGGCGCCAGTTTTTGGGCATCCGTGTGCGCTGACCTTGCCAACCGTGGGGTCCAAGACGTGTTCATCGTCTGCTGCGACGGGCTCAAAGGCCTGCCGGAAGCCGTGGAGGCAACCTGGCCGAATTCCATGGTGCAGACCTGTATCGTGCACCTGATCCGGGCGGCCAACAGGTGGGTGTCCTACCAAGACCGCAAACCCGTATCAAGTGCGCTACGGGAGGTCTACACCGCACCGACCGAGGACACCGCCCGCGCCGCCCTGGACGCATTCGAGGCCAGTGAACTGGGCCGTAAATACCCGCAATCGGTCAAAGTCTGGCGCGACGCCTGGGACCGGTTTGTGCCATTTTTGCAGTTCCCGCCTGCGGCACGGCGGGTACTCTACACCACGAATTCGATCGAATCGCTGAATGCTCAACTGCGTAAAGCCACCCGCAACCGCGGCCAGTTCCCGAACGATACCGCCGCACTAAAGACACTGTGGCTGATGATCTGCAACATCGAGGACAAGCGCGCTGCCCAGCGAGCGAAGAAAGCCAAGCGCGAGATCGAATGCAACGGCTATATTGAAGGAGCGAAAGCCACCGGGTGGAAACAAGCCATCAACCAACTAGCCGTGGCTTACCCCGACCGATTCGCGGACTACTTGTAAACCAAGCCCCCCGCACACAAACAATCGGACACTCTCTTGAGGGCTTCTAACTGGGCGCGGAGATTAGCAACAAGATCCTGCTCATTGTGGATGATCAGATACTCGTAGGCTTGGCTTTGCAGAAGCCGAATGAGCTCGTTCTCGAGTTGTGCTTCGCTTTGATAGTCCTCGGCAGTAGGACCTTCTGCGACATATTCGGCGACAACAGTGCTGTGGTCGCTGACAGCAATAGGATCGTATGTAGTCACACGCCGCTTTTCGACGCCCTCCTGGCTCACGCTGCCAACTCCTTAAACGTCAGTAATTGATCCCGATAGTATTCGTATTGTTTCCGGCGTGCCTCGATCTCTGCAGGTAGACCGGATGTGAGGTCGTTCACCAGTGCATCGAATTGATCGAGGATGTTGACGATGCGTTGCTGCTCCTCGAGGGGAGGGATGGGCATTGGGAATGCGAAGAGCTTTCGAGTATCGAGTGAAGCGACTGATCCGCCCGTCTTGCGAACAGTGCGGAGAATATCTTGTGAAGAGTTACGAAGATAGTAAAGAACGAATCTGGGGAGGATTGAAGGATCTGTAGTAACTGCTTTCAAATCTTGGTTAATGGTTACATCAACCAACGCTTGATTTATAGGGAAAGTGTGGTCAAGGATACTAGAACGAGTAACAAGTAGGATGCTTCCTTCAGGAACCATCTTTGCACTGGAATTTTTAACTGCTGCACTGGTAATGAGATCCTGAGAAGAAGTGATTTCATGTCCTCCCATATCCTTTGGCGAAATCCAAGGGATAGTTCCATTGGACCAAAATTCGGGATTCCTTTTAGATGGAGTGCCACCACCAGTCCAAGTTCCGATATCACTCAACGGTGACCACCTAACTCTCTCTCTCTCTCGGTGAACGTCAGCAGTTGGTCACGATAAAACTTGTACTGCTTCTTCCTTGCTTCCAGCTCCGCTTCCAGCGCTTTGAATGTGTCGAGGATCTTTACGATCTCTTCCTGCACTTCCAGCGGAGGAACGGGGATTTTCAGCTTGTTTAGCTTGCTTTGGGTTTGGCTGGGAACTCCGCCTGCCTGATTCATTTCTCCGAGCCCAAGAGTTTGCAGTTCGTAGAATACGAACTTTGGAAGAGCGATCACTTCGTTAATTTCTGTTCTGAAGATTGTGTCAACGACCCAGAAAGGTCCCTCAACATAGAAAAGATTGCCAAGAGACCCCTTTCTCGGAATAAGCACCGAAGGGCCATTCGCCGCTGCTTGGCTAACATGGCGCATGATTCCGCCACTCCCGTAGACAGGGATTTCCCCATCGTCCAGGTGTTTATGGTCCTTTCCATTTTTGATCTTCAGGATTTCTTCCAGCTTCAGATACTCCACACCGTTCGGGCAGAGTTCTTCGATGAGTTTTTCGATTCTGTTCACTTCTGCTCCTTCGGTGCTTGCTGAATCTGCTTCTGAACTGCAGTGATTTCCTTGAGGTAGTCCTTCTCTACGGCGCTGGGTTGGGCATCCATCAAGGACTTATACTTTTCGTATTCACCGTGGGCTTTCGCTATTGCCTGCTGGTGAGACACCGCGCCTGCCCCCTCCAAAGGCTTGCCACCCATCGCGGCAATCATCGTGGTGAGGTGCTCCATCCAATCCGACATGTACGTTGGCTGGTGCATCTGCGCACGGAATTCTGCTGCATCGAAATAAGCTGAGACCAAAGTATTCAGGCGCTTGAGCTCGTCCTCGGCCAAGTAGTTCTTGGCAATCTCTACCTCAGCTTTGGTGATGCGCTCGCCCTTCCAATTGGTCAGGCCCATATTCGGCTTCGTGGCATCAGCACGCCCAAAAACAACCTCAGCTGAGGTGTGCCCGTGAGCGCCGAAATGGAGCTTGTTTTGTACCGTCGCAAAGAACTGTCTACTCACCGCAGCGTGTGGATCGTAGTCCACGCTGGTGGCGTACAAATCCAGTACCTGGCGATGAATAACCTTCTCGCTGGAGCGAATATCACGGATTCGCTCCAGTAGTTCCCGCCAGTACGCTCCGCCTCCGCCTTCTTTCAGGCGCTCATCATCCATAGCGAAGCCCTTGATTAAGTAGTCGCGCAGAACACCTAGAGCCCACTGCCGAAATTGCGTACCTCGCAAGGACTTCACCCGGTAACCCACCGAGATGATCACGTCGAGGTTGTAGTGCTTGACCTGGTAGTTCTTACCATCGGCGGCAGTTGTTCGGAATTTCCGAACAACTGAATCCTCGTCGAGCTCACCTTCCTCAAACACGTGTCTGATGTGCTCAGAGACGTTCGCCTTGGAAGACTGAAACAACTCCACCATTTGCGCCTGGGTCAGCCAGACGGTTTCGTCGATAAGCCGAACTTGGATGCGCGTAGAACCGTCGTCAGTTCTAAACATCACTAATTCGCCTGCTGGCGTGCCCCCCATATCAGGCATCGATACGTTCCCCCTCTAAATCCGCAACAATCTCATCAATTGCCGAGCGCAACTGACTCTGACGCTCCACAATGCCCGCAATCTGCTTATTCAACTCGACAATATCCACAACCTCGCGGGTATCCTCCGGCTCAACATAAGAAGACACCGCAATGTTGTAATCATTCTCCGCAATCTCTTCGGCAGGTACTAGCCGCGCGAAATACTCCACATCCTCACGGGCAGTGAACACATCCAGAACCTTCTTCTGATGCTGCTCCGCCAGTCGATTCTTATTGCCATTGCGCTCAAACTCAGCAGAAGCATCAATGAAAAGAACCGAATTATCCTTCTTCGACTTCTTCAACACAATGATGCAAGTAGCAATAGTAGTGCCAAAGAAAAGATCCGGAGGCAACTGGATCACAGCATCCACAAAGTTGTTATCCACCAAGTACTTGCGGATCTTCTTCTCCGCGCCGCCACGGTAGAGCACGCCGGGGAACTCAACAATGGCGGCAGTGCCGTTAGTCGCAAGCCAGGAGAGAATGTGCATCGTGAACGCCAAGTCGGCCTTCGATTTCGGAGCCAGCACGCCCGCCGGAGCATAACGGGGATCGTTAATAAGCAGCGGATTTGAGTCGCCTTCCCACTTAATGGAATACGGCGGGTTAGACACAATCGCCTCAAATGGTTCATCATCCCAATGAGCAGGCTCCGTTAACGTATTACCCAAAGCGATATCGAACTTTTCAAAATTCACATTGTGCAAAAACATGTTAATGCGAGCCAAGTTATAAGTGGTCAGGTTGATTTCTTGGCCAAAATATCCTTGACGCACGCCGTTTTCACCCAACACCTTCCGGAACTTTAACAATAAAGAACCAGAACCAACTGCAGGATCGTACACCTTATTCACACTGGTCTTACCCACAACCGTAATCCGAGTGAGAAGCTCAGATACCTCTTGCGGGGTGTAATACTCGCCGCCAGACTTACCAGCCTGTGAGGCATACATACCCATCAAATACTCGTAGGCATCACCGAATAAATCAATGGAATTATCTTCAAACCGGCCAAGGGGCATAGCGCCGATCGCATCGAGGAGCTTAGCTAATTTTTTGTTGCGCTCCAGCACTGTGTTGCCGAGTTTCGTGCTATTAACATTGAGATCGTCGAAAAGCCCCTTGAGGTCACTTTCACTCTCAGAACCAACAGCTGAGCCTTCAATGTGATTAAACACGGCCTCGAGAGTCTCATTAAGATCATCGAAATTCTCTTGGGCGCGGGCGCAAACATTCTGGAACAACTGTGAAGGAAGGATGAAATATCCTTTTTCCTGCACAATTACTTCTCTAATGGACTCAGCAGTGGCATCGTCTATCTGGGCATAATCAAAATCAGTATTCCCAGAATCTTGCTCAGGTGCGTTAATATATTCCGTCAAATTCTCCGAAATAAAACGATAAAACATAATGCCTAACACATATGTTTTAAAGTCCCAGCCGTCCACGCTGCCACGTAGATCATTAGCAATCTGCCAAATAGTTTTATGCAGCTGAGCTCGTTCTTGTTCCCGCATGAGTATCCTCGCACCGTCGTTTTATAGAGATCCTCTTAGAGTAGCAACTGCGGTTTACATTCAAATGTTTTCACTAGAAGCAGGGTGCGATTTTTGGGCCACGATCCCGCGATCTCGAATTCAAGAACACAAAAACCCAAGGAAGAGCGGTGCGGTGGGATTTTGGCGACCGTGGGTTTTCGAAGTCTTGAGCTCGAGGAGGCGACAAAGGAGGTGCCAGATATCTCGCCGGATACTAGTGTGGGCCACCTATTCCATACGCATCCGACTAAGGAGGACTGCCATGAAGACAATCGGATTCATTGGATCTGGTTTGATCGGAGCTACGGTCGCACGTCTAGCAATAGACGCGGGATACAACGTAGTGATGAGCAATTCGCGCGAACCCCGCACGCTGTTGCCGCTGACTCAAGCGCTGGGGCCAAACGCGCGGGCTGCCACCGCAGAAGAAGCAGCCCAAGCTGGGGATATTGTGGTGGTGACCATTCCGCTGAACTCGCTCCATGAGATTCCGACTGAGCCGCTGCGTGGCAAGGTTGTCATTGAGACGAGCAATTACTACGAGCAGCGCGATGGGTTCATTGAACAGCTCGATAGTAGGGAGATCACAACCTCGCAGATTCTGCAGGATCGAGTGCCGGAGGCGAAGATAGTGAAGGCATTTAACAACATTAATTTCCGCCACTTGGGCGAGCTTGCGCGTCCGGAGCATGCCGACGCTCGCACCTCTCTGGTGATCGCCGGTGACGACGACAGCGCCAAGGCGGAAGTTCGGGAATTTCTCAACGCTATCGGCTACGGAACAATCGACGCTGGTCCGCTAGCGCAGGGTTGGCGCTTTGATAATGGTCAGCCCGCCTACGGCAGGCCATACATTCCCCAGGGGGCACAGCCCACCTCTATCTTTGATATGGGTCCAGGGCATCTTGCGACTGAACAAGAAATCAAAGACGCACTCGACGCGGCTTCGCGGTAGGGTATGAAACACAAAAGGGAGATCCTCCTCAAATCAACGAGGCGGATCTCCCTTGTACTAGCTGGGCTGTTTAGACAGCTTCAGTGGACTTCGTGCGCAGCCACTTGTACAAAACAGTGACCATGATCGCGAAGACAACGAGGCCGATCCACTGGGTGGCAGCACCGAAATCGAACAGTGCTAGTGGTTCATCCTTGCCGGAGCCGCCAACGATAGCGGCGTTAAGGACACCGAAGAGGGACTCACCAACAATGGCACCGGTAGCAAGCAGGATACCCATGCGCTTGGAAGCCTCTGGGTTAGCTTGGCGTGCTGCCCACTTGTCGTAGAACAGGCCGATGAATGCGCCGATGGGGATGATCAGCGTCAGTGCGATTGGCAGGTAGATGCCCATGCCCACGGACAGTGGTGGTAGTGACCAGCCCTTGGTGCGGCGCAGGACCTCATCCAGGATGATCACGCAGACGCCGATGATGGCACCCAATCCGATGCGGCTCCAGTCGAGGGAGTTACCAAAGATGCCGTTGGCAACAGAAGACAGCAGTGCGGCCTGTGGGGCAGCTAGTGCGTTTTCGCCAGCGCCTGGGGCGCCGACAAAGCCGAAGCCGGTCAGCATGAGCTGCAGTACAGGAGGGATGATGATCGAGCCGAACAGCACACCGATGATCAAAGCAACCTGCTGTTTCCATGGGGTTGCAGAAACCAACTGGCCGGTCTTGAGGTCCTGGAGGTTGTCGTTAGAAATGGTGGCAATGCCGAAGACCACAGCGGAGGTGAACAGGGTGTAGGCCACCAGTGCTGGGGCGTTGGACTGCGACTCGTTGCCGGTGACGAACTTGATCAGCAGTGCGGAGGCCAACACCACGATGATGCCTACGCCTGAAATTGGCGAGTTGGATGCACCAATCAGGCCGGCCATGTAGCCGCACACTGCGGCGATGATCAGGCCGATGGCGAGGACGAACACGATGCTCAAGATGATCAGCGTGCTGGTGTGGTGAGAGATCTCGGTGGCGTGAACGAACAGGTAAAGCAGTGCGCCGATGGGCAGCATGGATGCCAAGATGGTTCCCAACACGACGGTGAATGGGATGTCGCGTTCGGTGATGTGAACGTCGTTACCTGCGGCACGAGCACGTGAGGATGTGAGGGATTCCTTGATGCCCTTTGCAATCGGGGCGATGATCTTGATCAAGGTCCAGATAGCGGCAACAGCCATGGTGCCAGCGCCCACGAAGCGAACCTCTTGGACGAAAGTGGTGCTCACAACTTCAGCGAGTTCGCCGCCGGCTGCGATACCAGCTGCAGAGAAGTAAGGAAGCAGCACGCCGTAGGAGATAATCAGACCAACGATCATCGAGATCGCAACGGTAGGACCAACGAGGTGGCCCACACTGATCAATGCCAGCGACAGGCTGGAACCAAAGATCGTACCGCCAGCACCGAGTTTGAAGGTGCCGATGATTTCCGCGGTGACAGCCTTCATGGCGGCTAGGAGGGAGTAGCCGGCAGAGGTAAGAGCACCCACAATGATCACGGCGAGGCCGCGTTTATTTTCTTCGTGGTCGGTGACCTGGGAGGCGTCGTCGCCTACCTTGAGTACCTCGGCTGCGGCCACGCCTTCTGGGTAAGGCAGGTCGGAGCCGGTGACAAGGGCGCGGCGCAGCGGGATGGAGTACATCACGCCGAGGATGCCGCCAAGGGCACAGACGAATGCGGTGGTCCAGTATGGGAATCCGGTCCACCAGCCGACCATGATAAGACCCGGCAGGACGAAGATAATCGCGGACAGCGTTCCTGCGGCAGAGGCGATGGTCTGCACGATGTTGTTTTCTTGAATCGTGTGACCGGCGAATTTACGCAGGATTGCCATGGAGATCACGGCAGCAGGGATAGACGTGGCAAAGGTGATACCTACTTTGAGGCCCAAGTACACGTTTGCTGCGGTGAAGACCAATGTGATCAGGCCACCGATGATGATGGCGCGCAAGGTGAGTTCGCGAACAGGCGAGCTCACCTTAGGTTTGTGAATGTCGGGTTGAGACACGACGAGGATCCTCTCTCGGAACGAGGAAAAGCAATGAACCTTATTAGCGTATGTGCGGAATATGCGAAAAGAAAATTGTGACCTTTTTAATGGGCATAGCCCTGCATGATCCACGCCATGGGAATGATGCTGAAAAACAGTCCTTGCATTTCGCGTTCCCACAGCAGGCCGATGGAACCGTCGGGAAGCTGGGCCATGCACTGGTACACGTAGTGCCGAGGATTGAACACGCGATTGTATTGCCACGAGGCGCCGTCGTTAGTAGACATGCGGATCACTCCGCGCCCGCGAAACGGCAACAGCTGGGAGGCGTTGGCAAAGATGATGGCATCGGGGTTGGTCACGCGCAGTGCGTTGGGCTGGGAGAAGATCTCTGGAACGTTCGGGTTGAACGTGACCTGTGACCACGAGTGGCCGCCGTCAGTGCTGCGCGCATGAGCCACCGCGCCGGAAGGATGTTGATTGCGTGCCCATAGCAGCACGCTGCCGTCGCTTGCCTCTACCAGCGTGGATTCGTACATCTCGAGCTCTGGGGATTCACCGCGATGCCACGTGTGGCCATGATCGTCGCTGTAGAGTGCGGCGGCGAAGAACTGGTCGCCTTTGGTGTAATACATCGGAATAAGCAGCCGGCCTGCATGGGTGCCGCGTTGCAGTTGGATGCCGTTTCCTGGCGAGGTGCCGCAAAAGCGCATCCATTCTTCTTTTATATCTGGGGTGAGATCGCGTGGGGTGCTCCATGTCTGGCCATCGTCGTCGCTGGTGAGCATCCATAGGTGGCAGCTGGGGTGTTGGAAGACGGTGCCTGCGGGTGCATTATGGGGATCGCCGAAAAACGACGCCTCCAGCTGATCCACCTCATGCGGCATGGTGCAGGTGCTGCCGTCGGCAAAGTGTCCAATGCGGTTGCCGTCTGTGTCGAAGCCGGTACCGAGGGCGGCGTTGGGTTGGCCGATTCCTGCTGGGAATTGGTCAAGAAAGGCGAAGATGCGGCCGGTGGTGTGGTCTTGGAGCAGGACGGAGTCGGTAACGCAGGCGGTGTCGGGGAGCTGCAGGATTGTGTGTGGCGGTTGCCATGTGTGGCCGCCATCCACGCTGCGGCGTAGTACGAAGTCGATGTCGTTGGGGGCGTCGTTAGCAATGCTCACGCGCTTGTCGGCGCCGGCGATAATGACACCGGAATCCGTGGTGATCAATGAGGGAATGCGGTAGCTTTGTGCCCCATCGAGGAGGCAGTCGAATAGCGCTTGGGTGGCTATCGGTTCGACAGTGGCGAGGCGCTGGACTTGGTGATGGTTGAGCACGTGGGGGTAGATCATGCCCGATTGCACCTCGCCGAAAAGGCGCACACCGCTGGCGGCAGTACCAATATGGACGGAGAGCTCGCCTAGCAGGTCGTTAAAGAAGGCGACCCCTGGGCTGTGGATGAGTTGCTGGCCGTCGACGTAGATGTCGGTGGCGCCGCGCCCACATACGATGACGACGTCGTAAATCTGACCGTCATCCCAGCGCCCCGGCGCGGTGATGCGCACGTAGTCTTCGTCGTGGCATCGCACGCTGAATATGAGGGTGCCGTCAATGATTTCGAGAGTGAGGTCGCCATCGGTGGTGTGCGCTTGGAATGCTACGCCACCTTGGCCGGTGCCGCGGGTTTTCATAAGTAGCCGTAGGGAGCCGTGGGTGAGGTGCGATATGAGCTGGGTGTCGTGAGGGCTGAGGTGGTTGCCAGCGAACCAGACGAGGGGTTCGGCCGCTGGTGCGAGGTTGCGCGCTTGGCGTGGGGTGGGGGCGCGGTCGAGGATCTGGTGATCGATGATGGTGAGGGTGCCGTGGGGGTTGAGGGTGAGTTCTGAGGTGTCGAACCATTCGGTTTGGGTGGTGGAAAATGCCTCGTAGCCGTCGATAAAGAGGTGGGTTCCGATGGTATCCACGCTGAGGCATAGGTGGTGCGGGAGGCCGTCGTCAAGTCCGTCGGGGTCTTCGGCGTCGATGCGACGGTGGGCGGTGGTGCCTTGGATGCGTCCGTGGACGATGTTGAGGTCGAGTTGCTGGGGGATGTGGGCGAGTGGCCCGTCGCAAGTGGTGGCGAAGGTGATGGTGAGTGCGCCGGTTGTGGTGGTCATGGGGTTACTTTCAAGGGGATTGATCACTCTTTGGGGTCAGACGTCTGATGTCTGGAGTACGCTCATAATTATTACGATGCCACCACACTTTTGCAAGGGAAAACCATGAACACCACACCACTGGTCATCGGTGCCTACGCAGCACTACCTGCCACGCGCGCCGACCAAGAAGCCTTCTACGATCGCCTCCACACCGACCTTGGAGCCACCGGCCTCGAACTTCCATTCCGCGACAACATTCACGACGACCCCACGTGGCTCGCCGGCCAACTCGCAGGACGGTTCACCGGCTCCATCATCACCGCGATCCCCGGCACCATGATGCGCGTCTGGGACGGTGGCACCTTCGGCCTCGCCTCACCAGATGACGACGGACGCAACGCCGCCATCGCCTTCACCCGCAGCATCATCGACAGCGCACGCGCGCTTGACGACGCAGCCGGCCACCGTGTAATCGCAGGAATCCACATCCATTCCGCACCAAGCGTGACCGCCAACCGCGACCAGTTCCTCCGCTCACTTACCGAACTACTCGAGGGCATGGACACCGACGACCCCCGCCTCATCATCGAACACTGCGACCGCTATAACGAGGCCGTGACCGGCGAAAAGCGCTTCCTTAGCATTGAACAAGAAATCGCCATCGCCAAAGAAACCGGCATCGGTATCACCGTGAACTGGGGACGTTCCGCAATGGAAGCCTACGACGCCCAACTGCCAGCACAGCACATCAAAGCACTCGTCGCCGAGGGCGTATTCGAAGGGGTGATGTTCTCCGGTGCCGGCGACAAAGAAAACGCCTTCGGCGCCGCATGGGCCGACCTACACCTGCCACACCACGTCGACGAGCCAGCATCACTCATGGACGATGACCGCATCGCAGAATGCCTCAGCGCCGCAGGCGGGGCACAGAAATACTACGGTGCCAAGATCCAAGCACCTGCAGAAGCCGACGTGGCAACACGAGTGACCATGCTCGGTCACATCACGCGGCACCTTCGCTAACTAATCCGCTAGCTAATTAGGAACGATCCGCCAACGTTTGGCGAATAGGCCGTGCGAGCTGCGTCATCAGGGAACGACCGCGCAGCTCCACGGACTTCATCATCGTCCACCGAGCCTGCTCTGCCTCGTTGGCGCGCTGCAACGTAGCAGAGTTGGTGAGCACGCGACCAGGGGTGTTCTTGGCAATCTCGGTCAAGCGCGCCGCAGTATTCACAGCGTCACCGATCACCGTGTACTCGAAACGATCATGGCCACCAATGTGACCGGCCACCACGTGACCAGAAGCAACACCAATACCGGCCTCAAGGCGCAAGCCCATGAGCTCGTGGCGTAGCTCGCGGGCGGCGGTGAGGGCGTGGCCGGTGGCGTCGGAAAGTGTGACTGGTGCGCCAAAAACAGCCAGTGCAGCATCGCCTTGGAACTTGTTAATAATGCCCTTGTTGCGGTGCACAACCTCCACCACATGCTCGAAGAAGCGATTGAGCTCCTGCACAACCTCTTCTGGGTCGTGGTTGACGGCGAACGTGGTCGAACCAATCACGTCAACGAACACAACAGCAACCTCACGATCCTCGCCGCCTAGCTGCGGACGCTCCTCCAAAGCGCGCCGAGCAACCTCTACCCCCACATAGCGGCCGAAAATATCGCGCACACGCTGGCGCTCCTTCAAACCACGCATCATCTCATTGAAGCCGGCCTGAAGCACACCGATCTCGGAGCCGTCGTAAATGTCCACCTGGACACCCGAATCCCCGCGGCGCACCCGATTGATCGCCCCCTGCAGCTCCAAAATCGGATCCACCACGCTCATGATCGAAAGGGTGGTGCCCAAAAAACCAGTGATCAGCGCGGCCATAGTCAACGCAATCACCGCAGGCATAATGTCGCTGACGTGATCGGTAAACATGCCCAGGTGGTGGCCCATCACCATCAACAAAATGCCAATGATCGGAACCGCGCTGGTCAACGCCCACGTGAGTCGCAGGCGCGACATAATCGGCGGCTCCAACGTGGAATCCTCAAAACGACGAGCCAGCGCCGTTGCCGCCACCGGCCGCACCAACCGCTGCGCCTCCAAGTAGGTGAGCACCACGATCACAGCACCACTAAGCGTCGAAGCAACCGCAATGGCCAACGCCAAGCGTGGCGAAGTCTGCCCAGCGGCAATCGCCAACACCACAATGCCCAGCGCCCACACCACGCTGCACAAAGCCGCCTGGTAGATCGGGATACGCATCACCAAATTACGCACCATGTTTGGATCATGCGTATCCGGATGGCGCTGCCAGTCCAGCACCGGACGAAACAGCAAAAAGGTGACCACGCCACCAAAAATAACCGCCAAGATCAAATAACCAATGCCCAGCTCAGGTAGGTAGCTGGCCTCATCGGTGAACTGGTCAAACTCTGGCAGCGGCACCAAGTACTTCAGGAACAACATGACCCCCACCGCGCCCAACACATTGGAGCCCAATACCGTGGTTGCGTATAACGGCCACGAAGTCTTAAACAGCCACTTGAAGGCGCGCCATAGTTTGGTCATGCCCACTACTTTAACGGTCGGCTACCACAAGCGATACTCTATTGAAGTAATGAGCACGGAAATAACTGGGTCGGACATCTTTGCGCAGATGGGCGTGAGCGAACACATCGCCCCCATATTGCGTACCGCCGCGCGCGCCGCACGCAACCACGACATCGGCAGCGCCATGACACACGCATGGCTATTTACCGGCCCACCCGGGTCAGGGCGCTCCGTCGCGGCCGTCGCATTCGCCGCCGCCCTCGAATGCACAGACCCCACCATGGTCGGCTGCGGGCGCTGCGAACAATGCCGCGCCGTGCTTCACGACGCCCACGGCGACGTCCTCCACATCGTCCCACGCGAACTTTCCATCCCCGTCGAAATGATGCGTGACGACGTAGTCGAACCCGCCGCAAAACGACCCACCGTCGGACAATGGCGAGTAGTCATCCTCGACAACGCCGACCGCCTCACCCCCGAATCCGCCAACGCTCTGCTTAAAACCGTCGAAGAGCCCCCAGCGCACACCGTGATCATCCTCTGTGCACCCTCCACCGACCCCACCGACATCATCCCCACACTCCGCTCCCGCAGCCGCCACCTCTACGTCCCCCAACCCTCCATCGACGAAGCCGTAGCAGTACTCACCCGCGACGGAGCCATCCCCGAACCCGCCGCACGCCTAGCAGCAGCCACCACCGGCGGACACATCGGACGCGCACGCTGGCTAGCCACCAACAAAGACGCCCAAATGCGACGCTCCGCAGTACTCAACATCGCAGAACTCGTTTTCCACGGCGACCAAGCCTTCCGCGCCGGCGGCAGCCTAGTGAAACAAATAACAAAACAAGCAGAAGCCCAGCTCAAAGAAGAAAACGAAGAAGAAATCGACAAACTCCGCAACGCCCTCGGCATGGGATCCCGCGGCAAAGGAGTACACAAAGCCCTCCGCGGAGCCGACTCCGCCATCCGCGACCTCGAAGCACTACAAAAGAAACGCAAAACCCGCTTCGTCCGCGACCACCTCGACATGGCACTCGTCGACCTCTCCGGAATCTACCGCGACGCCATCATGACCCACACCCACGCCACAGTCGGACTGATCCACCCCGACCTCAGCGGCCTATCCGCCGAACTCGCCCAACGCGTCCCCCTGGCCGGACTCGTCGCCTGCCTCGACGCCATCACCATCTGCCGCGAACAAATCCCGAATAACGTGCGCCCCGAAGCCGCCTTCGACGCCATGCTCGGCCGCATCCGAATCGCCTGCGGAGCCACTTAACCGGCGTAGTACCCCGCTCATGCTCTGCGGTTTTCATATTTTGGCAACCCATACGGTATAGTTGTCGCCGGATAACACACTCATACGTTTTATCCGTGCCGCCTTAGCTCAGTCGGTAGAGCGCTTCACTCGTAATGAAAAGGTCGCGAGTTCGATTCTCGCAGGCGGCTCCATAAAACCCCAGCTAGATTAACCTTTCTAGCTGGGGTTTCCTTTTGCTTCACAACTGCTGCATGTTGCATGTTGTTGCAGGTGATTGCGTCTCGTAGCGAACAGAAAGCGAACAAATAGCGAACAGATTTTGCAAAAAATGACATAAGAACCATGGAGGAACAATCCCAAAACATCTATTTAATTCATGCATGAACGGGTTATCATATTGACAGACAGAGAGGAGTGATCGAGATGCTGCTATATGAAGATGCACGAATGCGCGCAGTTGAAATTCTCAGATCACTCCCAATCGGAAACTCAGGAGTCTCCGGACTAGTACAGCTAGCTGCAACCCTTGGACCCTCAGTCGAATTCCGCCCCTCGATCCCACCATTTCCGGAGCCGTTGTCAAAGAAGATGAACAAAACCCAAAATATACATCAACTCAAATGAGCCAGAAGTTCGACAGCGCTTCACACTCGCCCACGAAATAGGCCATCTAGTCGAACGCGAACACCTGGGAAAAGACGTCGAATACTCAAAAATTCTAGATAAAAAGGCGAATTTGCTACCGCAATCCACTTCGGAGTCTCACAACCAGCAGTAAAAACGCGCAGAACGCCTCAAAAAGAACCCAGATACAACGTGCCAGATGTAAAACCCCAGGATTCAGCGGAAGAAAGCAATTTCGACAAGCTCCCAGCAAAAGCCGCTGAAGAAAATAAAGATATCGACCCCGCCACAAAAAGGGCAATTGAAAAACCCGAACACCCCAGTGCCACTCCAAGCCGAAAAGACATAGATAGCAAATTCCAATCACCCGCGTTTTATACGTCACTGACCCGGTGGCACCCAAGAATCGCGTACTTCCAATTCCTAAGCGGCAATAACTTTCCTGCAGAATGGAGCCCAGACAAACGCTTCAAAAACTGCATTGAACAACACCTATCTCTATATAAGGTTTGCTATTGGAACGATCTAATCATGATGTGTTCCATCCTCACCCTAATGGTAATAATCGCCACCCTCATCGCATGCAAAACAATCATCTAAAAACTAAATAACCTGTAACTCACACTCAACACGCCTACGCTCACGCAACGCCAACCTCTCACGCTCACGCTGCAAATGAGCACTCATCGCGCTGGGAACGGAATCTAGTCCGGTTTCCCACAAGTGTGCGTAGGTGTCAAGGGTCGTGGCAGCACTTGCGTGTCCAAGCATAAGTTGAACGGTTTTCACGTCAGCACCGGCTGCAATCGCCAATGATGCTGCTGTGTGTCGTAGCTCGTAGGTTGTCAGGCCTGATATGTGTGCATGAGTGCAGATGGTTGCCCACTGCCTGCGCCATTTTGTGGATGTCCACACATGGCCGGTTTCATCGGTGAGGAGCCAGTCATGTGGTTGTTTTCCTTCTGCTTGGTCGTCGAGATCGAAAAGGAGGTCACCACCGATGGGGACGCCGCGGTGGTTTCTGGTTTTTGTTTCATCGGGGTTTCCGAGATCGTCGACGTCACGACGGATGGACAGCCTACCGCGCATGGGGTCGAGGTCTTTGACTTTCAATCCTTTTGCTTCCCTTGGGCGAAGACCGGTGAATAACAAAACGTTGCGCATGAGTGCTACTTCGTTCATGGGTATTGCAGCTGCTAAAAGGCGGTCGATTCCTCGGATGGTGAGGTAGCGGCGTTCTGCTTTTCCTTGGCGGGGGATATCGGTGCAACGGATTTTGTTTTTGTTAATGATGTCGAGTTCTTCGGCTTGGTCGAGGAGTGCTTTGATGACGATTCCGATTTTGCGTTGCGAGCCGGAGCCGATCACACGGGGTTGGTTATGCTTGCTGCTTTTGGTGGTGGTGACGGTAGGGATCCAGGCTGCTATTTTTGCTCTTTCGGGTCTGCTGAGGGTTTGGTTGACGTCTAGCTTGTTTCGCTGGGGCGGGGCAGGGAAGGATGTTGATTATGTCGAAGTTGTATTCAGAGCAGTTCAAAGCTGATGCCGTGGCGTTGGTGGAGTCTGGGGTTGCTCGCCGTCAGGTGTGTGCTGATTTGGGGATCTCGCGTTCCTCGTTGCAAAAATGGATTACTGATGCGAGGTTGCAGGCTCAGGGGATGCAACCGTGTGCTGATCCGGTAGTGGCTAAAGAGATGCGCCAGGCTTTGAAACGGATTCGCGAGTTGGAGATGGAAAACGAAGTGCTACGTGCAGCGGCGGCGTACCTGTCTCAAGAGGTGATTCGCCCAAAAGGGTCTTCCCGACCGTGGAAAAGCTGATCAAGGCAGGTAAGGCGACCGTGACGGTAGCGGCTCGGGTACTGGGGTTTTCCCGCCAAGCGTTTTATAAATGGGCTGCTAAGCCAGTTTCGGACAGGCAAGCCCAAGAAGTAGAACTTATAGACAAGATTCGCCAGATTCACAGTGACGATCCTGAATTTGGTTACCGCCTGATAGCAGACGAGCTCCATGATCAAGGGATAGAGATTTCTGAGCGTCGAGTATGGCGTTTGTGTTCTCATGCTCAGGTGTTCTCGGTGATCGCTAGGCGTAAGTCGCGTGGGAAGAAGTCGGGTGCTCCAGTACATGATGACCTGTTACAGCGTCACTTCCACGCTGATGCGCTCAACGTTGCGTGGGTTACAGATATTGCGGAGCATTGGACCAAAGAGGGCAAGCTGTATCTGTGTGCGATCAAAGACCTGTGCTCGCGAAGAATCGTGGGCTATGCGACCGGTGGGCGGATGAAATCACGCCTCGTGGTGGCGGCGCTCGATGATGCGATGAGGAAACGAGGCAATCCCCATGGCGTAATCATTCACTCTGATCGTGGCTCGCAATTTCGTTCTAGAAAATTCCGTGCCGCGCTGAAATCTTACGGCGCGAAGGGATCTATGGGCAGAGTTGGAGCGTGTGGGGATAACGCTGCGATGGAATCTTTCTTCGCTCTTGTACAAAAGAACGTTCTTGATCGTGGCTTTTGGAACAGGCGCTGTGAACTATCTGCCGCGATCACTCACTGGATTGAACGGACATATCACAGGAAAAGACGGCAACGAGCACTGGGTAAATTGACACCAATCGAATACGAAACAATCATGGAACCAGTCGCATCCCTTGCGGCCTAAAAATCAGAAGGAAAACTGTCAACCAAACCCTCAGCAGACCCTTCAATTTTCTAACATGCGGTGTTTCCGAAGACGGGTTGGATGTGTTTCCACGCAGCAATGTATCCAGCTTTGGTGCTTTCTGTGCGTCCTTGTTTTGACGCGATCCATACATCCCACATGTCTTGGAGTGTGACATCGAGTTTGTCTTTAGTAATCTAGGTGCCATCGGCTTGGCCAACGGATGCGCGTGCGATGTGAAGTTCAGCTTCGTCTTTGGCGTGGCATGAGGTGGTGACTTGTTTGCCGTTTTCTACCCAGACAGCTTGCCAGCGTTTGCCTTTTCCCCATCGAGCAGAGCGTATTCTTTTGGTTCTCGATGTTGCGTTGGGGTTGGGTTTTGTCCAGAGGTCGCGCACGAATGCCATGGGGTGGACTTCTTCCTTGTCGGGGATAAACTGTTTAGAATTTCCGAATAGTTCAATCCCTGCTCAGCTCCCTTTCACATCTTCTGCCAAGTTGAGTGTGAAAGGGAGTTTCTTAGTTATCGGAAATTCCGACCAACCCCGCTAGGTTGAGATGAGGATATACATTGCGGTGTTGTTGTGTTGGCTAGTCAATCGAGTGGTCACCTCGATTGAGTGCTTTGACTTCTGCTTCAACTGCTTTCATATCCATCGTGTTTACCTCTGCATCGAAGCGTAGCTGGTAAGCGTCCCACTCTGCCTGCGCCTTTGCGATTGCCTGCTTATGGCTTCGCTTTCCAAAACCATGGAGGACATGGCGCTCATTAAAGACAAGCCATGCGTCTGTCTTCTTCATCCAGTCATCTAACAGGAGAGTCTTTTTCCTCTCTGCTTGATCTTCGGCGTAGTTGAGGAAGTTCTTGGCTATACTCATATCGCCCTTGTGCGGCTGTTCACCAGTCCAGTTGGTTAAGCCCGCGTTCGGCTTTGTGTGGTCTGCACGCAGACAGATAAGTTCCGCAGCGGTATTTCCATGGGTTGCGAAGTGAAGCCGGTTTTGGATTCCTGCGAAGAAATTTTTGACCTCTTTATAGGATTTGATTTCTTCATAGTCGGCACTGGTAGCAGCAATGACGTCGCAGATTTTGCGGAAGAATTGACGCTCGGAAATCCGTGATCTCACGGATCCGCTCAAACAACTCGTCAAAGTGCGTATCTACTCCATCATTCTTCGGACGCTGATCATCTAGCGCGAAACCTTTGGTGAGGTATTCGCTAAGGAATTCTGTAGCCCATTTGCGGAATTGCGTCCCGCGCACGCCTCGGACTTGGTACCCAACCGCGAGGATCATATTTAGGTTGTAGTGATTGATAGAACGATCCTGACCTTGCTGTTGTAAAAGTTTTTTACATTTGGTTTGGTCCAGTTCTCCATGGGAAAATTGGGTGACATGAAAATTACTTTTAAGAAAATTTGTTAAACATTGTTCAAAAAGATGTTATGTTTAAATCGTCGCGATGATTATGAATTTCATTTAGCGGAAGGGGTGATGCGTCATGCGGAAGTTTATTGCTGGCGCTGCATCATTTTTAGTCTTGGCAGGGGCATCTGGAATGGCTCATGCTGTAACTTCTGAACAAATGCCTAATGAGGTGGTGACGAATGGGACTGTTGATCAACGGCGGGTGTCGTCGTTGGAATTGTCTCGTGAACCTAATGAACGGCGTGATCAATTACTGAATGAAGGATTTTTAAAAGACGCTGAACAAGAATTTCCTGGATATACTATAGAAACATATCGTAACACCAGTAATGGAGTTACCGTTGAGTACGATGTGGTTGCTTGGAATGATGATTTAACCACGGTAACTCCATATATCAATTTTGAATGGAATTGGGGTCCACGTATTTATATTACCGGTGCTGAGTTTTGGTCTCTCGGTTCTTCAGGGTTTGCTGGTGCGGTTTGTTCACGTTTTGCAGGATGGAAGGCGGGGGCAGCGTGTTCTGCTGTTGCTTCGGCGGCTTGGAATAAAATAGCCTCTAGACATGCAATTCTTTCTGATCAAACCTGTTACGATTTAAGCCAATTTATAAACATTGGCTGGAAGCGTGCTCCGCAAGAAAAGTGTGCATAATTCAAAATGAAAAAGATTGATTCACTCTCGATGAGGAATTCCAGGCTGGCGCCGGTAGTCTGCGTTATCCTTGTGTTTTTTTCTTCTGTCTACACTATCTTTTGCCATGGGTTTTTTGCATTTGATGCAGTGGTTTTTATTGTTGTAGCGGTAGTGCTGGCGCGTCGTCTTGGAAAAACGAAAAATAAGGAGAGTGAATCAGCGATTGGGATCATTGCAGTTGGTTCTGTAGTGCATGTTCTTAATCTGGCACATATGATTGATTTACCAGCGTTTGGATTAGGACTCATTATTGCTGGGGCGGTTGTATTATTTGTTGCTGATTATCTATAGCAAACTGTGAACTGCTCCCCATTAGTTGGACTGAGAAATCAGTTACCTACTAGTGGGGAGCAGTTGTATGCGTGCACGTAGTTCGTTGTCGGCGGGACAGCGGGAAGAATTGGTGGCTCTTTTCGAGCAGGGTTATAGTTATTGGGCTGCAGCTCATCATGTTGGTGTTGGTGTTTACCCAGTCCGTGCTTTGTTTCGTCGGTTCTTGCTCCATGGCAAGCTATGTCTTGTGGAAAAGCCTTCAAAGCAGCAGTACTCTTTCGAAATCAAAAAGGAAGTTGTCCAACGCCATCTAGCTGGCGAGTCGAAGATGGATCTGGCCCGTGAGTTTGGTCTGTCGTCGGATCAAGTGGTCGGATATTGGTCGCGAAAATGGCGCAAAGGTGGTGATGACGCGTTAAAGCTGAAACCGAAGGGCAGGCCTAAAGGTTCAGCTAAGCCGAAGGTGCTTACTGAAGAAGATAAGCTGCGTCGCGAAAACGAACGGTTGCGGGCTGAAAATGCTTATTTAAAAAAATTGCGGGACTTGAGGAACCAGGGACACGCCTGAAAGCCCGAGAGTGTCCGATTGTTTGTGTGCGGGGGGCTTGGTTTACAAGTAGTCCGCGAATCGGTCGGGGTAAGCCACGGCTAGTTGGTTGATGGCTTGTTTCCACCCGGTGGCTTTCGCTCCTTCAATATAGCCGTTGCATTCGATGGCGCGCTTGGCTTTCTTCGCTCGCTGGGCAGCGCGCTTGTCCTCGATGTTGCAGATCATCAGCCACAGTGTCTTTAGTGCGGCGGTATCGTTCGGGAACTGGCCGCGGTTGCGGGTGGCTTTACGCAGTTGAGCATTCAGCGATTCGATCGAATTCGTGGTGTAGAGTACCCGCCGTGCCGCAGGCGGGAACTGCAAAAATGGCACAAACCGGTCCCAGGCGTCGCGCCAGACTTTGACCGATTGCGGGTATTTACGGCCCAGTTCACTGGCCTCGAATGCGTCCAGGGCGGCGCGGGCGGTGTCCTCGGTCGGTGCGGTGTAGACCTCCCGTAGCGCACTTGATACGGGTTTGCGGTCTTGGTAGGACACCCACCTGTTGGCCGCCCGGATCAGGTGCACGATACAGGTCTGCACCATGGAATTCGGCCAGGTTGCCTCCACGGCTTCCGGCAGGCCTTTGAGCCCGTCGCAGCAGACGATGAACACGTCTTGGACCCCACGGTTGGCAAGGTCAGCGCACACGGATGCCCAAAAACTGGCGCCTTCATTGTCTGCGATCCACAATCCCAGGATGTGCTTGATGCCGTCCATGTCGACGCCTACCGCCATGTAGCAAGACTTGTTGACCACGCGGTGGCCATCGCGGATCTTCACTCGCAGCGCGTCGAGGAAGATCACTGGGTAGAACTCGTCGAGCTGGCGGTTTTGCCAGATCATGACCTCTTCTAACACCGCGTCGGTAATGGTGCTGATCGTATCTGGGCTCATATCCACCCCGAGGGTGGTGGCGAGGTGGTGGCAAATATCGCGCACGGTCATCCCACCGGCGTACAGGGAGATGATCATGTCATCAAGCTCCGTCAGACGGCGGGTGCCTTTAGGCAGCATCCGCGGCGTAAACGTGCCAGCTCGATCCCGGGGCATAGTCACATCAAAGGTGCCGTAGCCAGAGTTGACGGTTTTGGTGTACGACCCGTTGCGGTGATTGCCACCATCCGGGGTGCCCAGCTGGGCTTTCGCCGTACGATCAGAGTGCGCGTATCCCAGATGCGCGTCCATTTCAGCCTGCAGACCAGCGTTGATCGATGCCTGCAAAAGACCTTTGACCAGGTCGCTGGCATCATCGGTGGAAGTCGACAACTCGCCGATCAGTTCGGCGATTTCCGGATTTTCCATCAGCTTAGTGCTGATCTCGTTGACCCTGTTCGGGTCATGACCTTTCCTCGGTGACACGGTAGTCATTATCAGTGAAACTCCTTCTGGATCAGAGCCTCACACACAAAACACCTGACACCCTCTTATGAACCGTTCCTACACCAACACGCAGAAGCGCACAGCACTGCGGGTCTACAAACGCACACAATCAGTGACTAAAACAGTCCGCGAACTCGGCTACCCAGGCAGATGGACCCTGTATAAATGGCTACGCGAGCCCAAAACCCCACCACAACCACGTAAACAAGCCAAAACCCTGACCCACTACCCATACGAAGTCAAACTTCGCGCAGTAGAACTTTTCCACAATGGTTGGCGACCAGCTGATATTGCCCAGGAATGCTGCCTGCACACTCACGCCAGCGTCTATGCTTGGGCGCAACGCTACCGTGAGGAAGGACAATGGGGCTTGATGTCGAAAAAAGAACGCGCAGGCCATGGCCGCATCCCTACTAAAGCAGCACTAGAAAAATCATTGCCGGATAATCCAACACAGTTAAAACAGCAGATGGCCACGCTGCTGGTAGAAAAAGCCGTGTTGGAAAAGGAGCTGGAAATTATAAAAAAAAGACGTAAGCGTCATCCCCGGTCAGCTGAGTAATAAGCACAAAACCGACGTGGTTGACGCTTTGCGTAGCACGTTTCCATTAGCAATGCTGCTCGCTGCTAGTGGTCTTGCTGCATCCAGTTTCTATTACCACCTGAAAAAACGACGCATGCCTGATAAGCACGCAGCTATTCGCAGCACGGTGCACCGCATCAGTTCTGATTCACATAATACCTATGGTTATCGCCGTATCTGGTGGCAATTACGACATTTAGGCATAACTATCAGTGAAAAAGTAGTTCGCAGGCTCATGCGCGAAGAAGCAATTACGGTGCGGTTTCCGAAGCGGAAGGTGAAATATTCCAGTTATCAAGGAGAAATTTCTCCGGCTCCACCGAACCTGGTCAACCGTTGTTTTCATGCCACTGCTGCGAATACGTTGTGGCTGACTGATATTAGTGTTTTCGCTGCGAATGAGGGGCGGGTGTATTTGTCTGTGATTATTGATTGTTTCGATGGCAAAGTCGTTGCTGCTAAGACGAGTGTGAATCCCACTATGGAGTTAGCAGAATCTACGCTGCAGGCCGCTATTGATGCTGAGGGTCTTCCACCGGATGGTTCATTAGTGATTCATTCAGATCGTGGTGTGCATTACCGTGGTCGGAGTTGGCATAGTCTGACTGCGAAATATGGCATCGTTCGTTCGATGTCGAAAAAGGGGTGTAGTCCTGACAATGCGGCATGCGAGGGGTTTTTCGGGCGGATGAAAAATGAGATGTATTACGGCAAGAGGTGGCAGACAATCCAAGAGCTTGACGATGCCATTGCTGCTTATATCGAGTTTTATAACAATCATCGCATTAAAGTTAGTCTCAATGGTATGAGTATCGCGCGTTATCGCATGGCTGCGGTAGCGTGAGGTTGAAAGTGTCTAACAAAACGTCCGCATTCCCCATACCTTCGTCCATACAGCTTTGGGCGTGGCTGTAAACGCGAGTATCTCATCTAATGATTCTTCCAGGTAGTCGGCTGCGTCGGGAAAACGCTCGGTGCAGAAATCTACGACCTAGCGGGCTTGGTCCCAGGTAGCTTGCGCGTCGGTTTGCTAGAAGATGGAGTGAAACATTCCCGATAGTGTTGTCCACTGGCGTTTTGACACTTTTGAGGACAGGTTCTTAGCAAAATGTGTCCGGCAACGTTGCCAGCTGGCTGTAGGTAGTACTTGACCAACAGCCAGCTTGGATTCCTAGGTGCGCATCGCTGGTGACGAGATAGACTTCGCCAAGACCACGGGCTTTGAGGTCTTGGAAGAATCCGGTCCATGATTCCACGGATTTTGATGTAGCAATCTGTATGCCCAGTAGTTCACGGTAGCCGTCTTTGTTAACGCCGGTAGCGATAAGCACACTGGTTTTAACGACTCGTCCGCCTTCGCGGACTTTCATTGTCAACGCGTCACAGGACAGGTAGTAATACGGCCTTGAATCCAGTGGGCGGGCTTTAAAATCAGCGACCATCTCGTCGAGTTCTTTGGCCATGTCAGACACTTGTGTTTTCGACAGATTGTTAATGCCCAGCGTGGCCACCAAATCATTCATGCGTCTAGTGGAGACCTCTTTTGAGATAACACGTGGCTATCACGGTAGTCAGGGCTCTTTCGGTCTGGGTGCGTCTTTCTAAGAGCTAGTCGGGAAAGAATGCGCCGTGACGTAGCTTCGGGATAGCAACGTCAATGCTTCCTACCCTGGTGTCTAAGGGACGGTGGCCATTGCGGGTATTAGTCCGTTGGGGAGATACCGTGGCGTAGTCAGTGCCGCACACACTATCTGCTTGAGTCGAGAGGATCTGGTTGATGAAGTTTGTGAGCATCTGGCGCATCAAGTCTGGGGAGGCCTGGGTGAGTAATTCTTCCAGATACGCGGTCGGGTCGATATGATGAGGGTTAGTGGTCATCGCGGTTACATTCCTTTCGAGGATAGGTAAGAGTTGATTCGAAAGGTACCCGCGGTGGTCGCCTTATTGTGCACCGGCACGAGGCTTACAACGGGTTACAGATACACCACACTAGCGGACGCAACCGTGAAGCAGTGATGCGTTGTGCGCCATACAGTTCGTCTTCTTCAGCAAAGACTGCGGCAATACGGGCTCTAAGTACACCGTCTGCGTAGATACGTGATGTGTGGCGGGCTTGTGTGGCTTTCCATGTATAAAACGATGAACGTGTGAGCTTTAAAACGGTGCACATCCGCTTGACCGAGTACTCGGTCTTGTGGTCCTCGACAAACTGGAAGCGGATCATCAGTGTGTCTCTTCGGCGAAATATTTCGTAGCCTTACGCACAATTATCTCGTTGTTCGCGCAGCTTTGCGTTTTCTTTTTCCAATGCGCGTATACGTTCTGCGTCGGAGGTTGCTTCTGCTTGGGTTTTAGTCTCGATCGTGCGGGTCCTCTTACCAGTGCCGAGTTCTTATTTTCCACTGATGTCATGAAGCACGGTTGACCCCCCAGTTCGGCGGCGGCAGCAGCCAGAGACAAGTTCTCATTGTTTTCATAGAGAGCAACGGCGTTACGCTTGAATTGCTCAGAATAGAACTTAGACATAGTAGGTAGAATATCTTTCCTCCTAGCCTGAACGGCCGAGAATCTAGATGTCTACCAAACAGGGTGAGGGTGTCAGGTGTTTTGTGTGTGAGGCTCTGATCCAGAAGGAGTTTCACTGATAATGACTACCGTGTCACCGAGGAAAGGTCATGACCCGAACAGGGTCAACGAGATCAGCGCTAAGCTGATGGAAAATCCGGAAATCGCCGAACTGATCGGCGAGTTGTCGACTTCCACCGATGATGCCAGCGACCTGGTCAAAGGTCTTTTGCAGGCATCGATCAACGCTGGTCTGCAGGCTGAAATGGACGCGCATCTAGGATACGCGCACTCTGATCGTACGGCGAAAGCCCAGCTGGGCACCCCGGATGGTGGCAATCACCGCAACGGGTCGTACACCAAAACCGTCAACTCTGGCTACGGCACCTTTGATGTGACTATGCCCCGGGATCGAGCTGGCACGTTTACGCCGCGGATGCTGCCTAAAGGCACCCGCCGTCTGACGGAGCTTGATGACATGATCATCTCCCTGTACGCCGGTGGGATGACCGTGCGCGATATTTGCCACCACCTCGCCACCACCCTCGGGGTGGATATGAGCCCAGATACGATCAGCACCATTACCGACGCGGTGTTAGAAGAGGTCATGATCTGGCAAAACCGCCAGCTCGACGAGTTCTACCCAGTGATCTTCCTCGACGCGCTGCGAGTGAAGATCCGCGATGGCCACCGCGTGGTCAACAAGTCTTGCTACATGGCGGTAGGCGTCGACATGGACGGCATCAAGCACATCCTGGGATTGTGGATCGCAGACAATGAAGGCGCCAGTTTTTGGGCATCCGTGTGCGCTGACCTTGCCAACCGTGGGGTCCAAGACGTGTTCATCGTCTGCTGCGACGGGCTCAAAGGCCTGCCGGAAGCCGTGGAGGCAACCTGGCCGAATTCCATGGTGCAGACCTGTATCGTGCACCTGATCCGGGCGGCCAACAGGTGGGTGTCCTACCAAGACCGCAAACCCGTATCAAGTGCGCTACGGGAGGTCTACACCGCACCGACCGAGGACACCGCCCGCGCCGCCCTGGACGCATTCGAGGCCAGTGAACTGGGCCGTAAATACCCGCAATCGGTCAAAGTCTGGCGCGACGCCTGGGACCGGTTTGTGCCATTTTTGCAGTTCCCGCCTGCGGCACGGCGGGTACTCTACACCACGAATTCGATCGAATCGCTGAATGCTGAGCTGCGGAAAGCCACCCGCAACCGCGGCCAGTTCCCGAACGATACCGCCGCACTAAAGACACTGTGGCTGATGATCTGCAACATCGAGGACAAGCGCGCTGCCCAGCGAGCGAAGAAAGCCAAGCGCGCCATCGAATGCAACGGCTATATTGAAGGAGCGAAAGCCACCGGGTGGAAACAAGCCATCAACCAACTAGCCGTGGCTTACCCCGACCGATTCGCGGACTACTTGTAAACCAAGCCCCCCGCACACAAACAATCGGACACTCTCAACAGGGTCAGGTCCTACATCAATGTTTTGTAGCTTGCGCATCTTAGCTACATAGCGTTCATCTGCTGGCAGGAAGGCCCGGTTCGAAGTCGATGGTTACCGACGGGCTAGTGGAACGCGTCGATAAGCCAGATGTGGTGCTGGGGCAACACGTATTCTGCGGCCCAGTGCCAGCCGGGCAGGTGGGCGTGGTGCCAGGGCCGTTCATGTCGACGGCGGTGAACGTGGAGATTACGCTGCACGGGCGCGGCTCGCACGGTTCGATGCCACACCTGGGCGTCGACCCGATTGTGCTGGCAGCGCACGTGGTGCAGCGCTTGCAGACGATCGTGGCGCGTGAGTTGAGCCCACACGAATTCGGGGTGGTCACCGTCGGCGTTGTGGAAGCTGGCACGCGCCCGAACGTCATCCCGGAAACCGCGCGGCTGAAGCTGAACGTGCGCGCCTACGATGAAGCAGTGCGCGCACGGATCCTCGCGGCGATCGAGCGGATCACTCGCGGGGAGGCCGCAGCTGCCGGTGCGCCGCGGGAGCCGGAGTTCCGCTATTACGAATCCTTCCCGGTCACAGACAACGACAACGTGGTGGCCGGCAGGTTAACCGCGAGCTTCGGGCGTGACCTGGGCGAGAAGAATGTGCACCGCATCGAACCACTGACGGCCTCGGAAGATTTCTCCGTGCTCGCCGACGCCTTCGGCACACCGTACTGCTTCTGGCTACTGGGTGGGGCGCCAGAAGGTGTGAGCATCCCGAACCACAGCCCGAAATTCGCGCCGGTTCTGCAGCCGACTCTAGAAACCGGCACCAGGGCGTTGGTCTCGGCAGCGTGTGAGTATTTGCGCTGATCACCGGGTTGATTGGCGGCGGCGTCGGCAAGCATAGACAGACTTAAAGTCGTCGTGGACCTTACTCCCGCGTGAGTACGCGCAATGCGGCATCGTTAATGAAAATGCGCTGACGGCCTCGCTTAGTTTCACTCAACACCCCAATATCAACCAGATGATTAAGCCACGTTGCAGCCGTTTGTCTTTTCACTAGTCCGCTGTCTTCCACATCCTGAATGCGTAGGTACGGGCGTACCATCGTGATTTCAGACATTTCTTTAGCCGGACTAATAATGCCCGCATCGCGGATAACAGCCGTGATCTCATCTTGTACCTGACGTAAGTCCGCGATCATAGTAGCGGCGTCGGTGGCTGCAACCTCCACGCCGCGGATCATAAACAAAAGCCAATCTTCCCAGGCAGATTCCGTTGTCACTCGGTTCAAGCAACGATAATATTGCGCCTTGTTCTCCACGATATAGCCGGATAAATAAAGCACAGGGAACGGAAGCAGGGCTTCTTGCAGCAGATACAGCACATTGAGGATACGCCCTGTGCGTCCGTTACCGTCGGTAAACGGGTGGATGGCTTCGAACTGATAATGCAGCAGAGCCATCTTTACCAAAGAATCAACGTCATGCTCGCTATAGATATAGCGCTCCCAACGCGATAAGTGCTGCTCAATAATTTCTCGCCCTTCAGGTGGAGTGTAGATGCACTGTTGCGTATGCGGGTTACCGATGAATGTTCCAGGGTAAGAGCGAAACGGCGCAATGTGCGGTTCATCGCTTTGCAAAGTTCCGCAGACTATTTGCGTGGTCTTGGCAGATAGTGGCCGTTGACCGATCGATTCCAAGCCCGCATGCAAGGCGGCGTTATAGCGCAGAGCTTCTTTAGTTGCCGGGGTCGGCTCTGCGTCAACGTTCCAGGCAGCGCGGAAAAGCTCATCGTTTGTGGTTACGATGTTTTCGATTTCTGTAGACGCGCGTGCTTCGCGCAACGGAATCGTGGAAGTAAGAATCTCCGGATTGGGAATAAGCTGGCAAGCGGTGCGTAGCTCAGCAAGCTTTTCTTTTGCAGCAATAATCGCTTTGAGCACCGGAACGGTTTCGACGACTTGGGCAGGGGGCAGAGGTGGAAGCTCGTTGAAAGGACGGTTGGGGTCGAACGTGGTGCTGCTCATGTCGAAAGAATAAACATATTGGTGAGTAATGTCGATTTTTGGGCGAAAAATCGACATTAAACATCTCTAATGTCGATTGCGTAAACATATCGGGGGCGCGCTCGTCGCCGGGGAGCCGACCGCTGAGCAGTTGCTGCCCGCCCCAGGGTGAGCATCTGTCGATTCGCGCGGTTGCTGCCCGCTGTGGGTTGCCACCCGTCGACACAGCCCACAGCAGCCGATACGGTGAGAGCATGTTGTTTGATTCTCTGCCACGCCCGAGTGAGCGCATCGCGCCGGGCGTAGCTCACCTGCCGGGCTGGTTGGGCGTCGACAAGCAAGCGGAGCTAGTGCGCGAGATCCGCGAGATCGCCCGCACATACGCGGATACTCCGATGGCGATGCTGCGCCCGACGCTAAAATCCGGCGGGCAAATGAGCGTGTATCAGCTGCATTTAGGCAGGTACTGGCATTATCCGAGTTACCGGTACGTCGACAAGATTGCGGGTACCACCGTTCCGCCAGTGCCAGACAGCCTAGCTGCGTTGGCGCCGGCAGCGTTGCGCGCAGCAGCGGAGGTTGCCGAAGAACTAGCCCCGTGGGTAGAGGCCTTCGTGCCAGAGATGGTGCTGGTCAACTACTATCCGCCGGGTTCCGGGATGGGCATGCACGTCGATGAATTTGAGGAATCGCGGGCGCCGGTCATTTCAGTATCGATTGGCGACGAAGCACTGTTTCGGATGGGACACACCGAATCACGCACCCAACCCTGGGACGATGTGACTCTGTGCTCCGGCGACCTGGTGGTTTTCGGTGGGCCGAAGCGTTTTGCTTATCACGGGGTGGTGCGCGTGAATGATGCCACGCTTCCCGACGGCTGCGGGCTGGAACAAGGCAGGATTAACATCACGATCCGGCAGGTTTCTGCGGCGCCGAACGTACAGGGGCGTTAAACAGGGATTTGCTCAAAGATTGCCTAGGGAACCGTGGATGCAGACTTGCTAAGAAGACGACAGACCCAGGCTGGAGCCACCGTCACCAGCACCGCTACGGCCTGGCGTGGCTAGCGGCCCACGTGGTTGCTGGGACTGTTGATTCTTGGAATTCGGGTTCTCGGGCTTGGCGACGGGGCCATTGTGGCGTGGGGCAGTCTCAGCTGGAGCGTCGTCAGTGCTCGGCTGCGCTGGGGCGGCGGTGGTCTGCGCAATCCAATCGCCTAGCCCATGCAGCGAAGCAAACAGCGAGAAACGTCCACCACCTTGAGGAGCCTTAAACGAGGTCACCCCGGCAACCTCACCGTCGACAAAAAGCGGCCCGCCGGAATCGCCACGCCCGGCTTTAGCCTCGTCCAAATACTGCACGACGAATGCGCCATGCTGGTTGCCCTGCGGCCGAACCCCGGAAGAAGTTTTGCCAACCGCAGCGCGGGCATACTGCAGCGTCTCGCCGGTGCCAGCACCCCAGCCGTACACGCGTCCCTGCTCGCCAAAGCTCACCGGTGCGCGGCGAACCTCGCGGACCAGACGCTGCGGCAGCGCATCGGTGACATGCACCAACGCCACATCGCCGTGCGGTGCCCACACTGCGTAATCCGAGGTGAACGTATTTTCTTCCCGATGTTGCTGCTCGCGGGTGGTGCCAACATAGACCGGCCGCTGCAAATTGGGCACCTCGACGCAATGCTGGGCGGTCAGCACCCACTGAGAAGCAACCACGGTGCCAGTACAACTAGCCACTTGAACCACGCCTTCGGCAGCGGTATCGTCCACAGGGGAGACGGGCGTGCCATTTGTCAGTGCGGTGGCTGTCGCCGCACCAAGAACACCGCTGGTACCCGCAATACCCAGCAAGCTTGCTGCAGCAAGAGCAACAATTTTCCGCATTACACATCCTTGCAATCTTGTGGAACCACACGCTTGTTGGAGCCCTGCGTTCTCGCGCGGCGGAACGGTGATTCACTAATACGACTGACTTTTTCCGTTCGGATCATAGCACCAACGGTGAGTAATGGGCACACCATAAGCAATATACGGTTCCCCGTGCGGTAGCACGTGAGCTACCTACTCCCGCTCCGCAAGACAATCGAGAAGCTATGTGGGTGCTGTAGTGTCTGGTCGGGCATGCGGACGAAATCTTGGAGGATTTCCTGTATGACTAATGTGCGATACACGGATGCCCAAATGTCCCTTAAGCCATCAAAAAGCTAGCGACCACCAATGGTGGTCGCTAGCTAAAGGTGTAGGCAAGTCTTCTGAAATTACCGTTGATTTCCACTCATATTATTCCTCAAGCGGTAAATGTCAGCGGCTAATCCTGAGGCGATAAGCATAGCGCTGGCTGCAAGAAAATTTCGGCTAAAAAGCACGACGATTCCCGCAATTGCCATAATCACTGAAGATATAATGTATAGTTTATTTACATCCATTCATGCCTCCACTTTTGCTGTATCTTAGTTGAAACAGTATTCAGAAACCCCGGCCACGCCGATTAGTTCAGCACCTAAGTCACGAAGCGCTCCTCCGGTCTGTTGAATGCTGGGCCAGTTGAATCCCTTTTGTGCTAGCTGAGAAACAGCAGCTTTTACACCACCTAAAGCTTTGATGGCCTTCTTAATTTTGATGATCTTTGCGACGGGCAGCAAGGTCGATCCAATTGCTCACAAAATGGCCCCTGCACATGCTACTTCAGTAGCGATATAGGGCACAATCTCTTTGGAAGCTAGATTTTCTTGAACCTATTCGGCTGTGGCTTCGTCACCTTCAGCAAGCACTTCGTCTGGAATGGAGTCAATTGCAGTTAGCAGCTGTTCAACTTCATCATCGGGAATCCCGAGACTCGAAGTTGCCCCTAAGGTCTGAGGCACTGATGACATAGATGACTGGGCATTTGCGGGAGATTCAACTGCAGATAGAATCAACGCCATGCTGAGCGGAATAGAAAGAAGCCCGAATTTCTTCATGATCTCTCATTTCATAAAGTGATCTACCGTTTATTGGTGGCCTTTTTCCATTAGCCAATCACAAGAGTATCAACTGAGTCTAAGCCTCGCGACAGGTAGACGATTTTATGTGACCGTTTCAGGAAAATGCCAAGATAGTTAACCTGATCTTCATTTCAAAGTAACCTTTTATATACCTATTCTCAATGTTTAGTTAACGCTCTATACCTTTTTAAGTGACACGTGACTTCTTAGACATGTCTGTATTTACGTCGTGAGTGGCGTACCACCGTATGAACGTACAGCTGTACCGGCGCGCTAGTCGATCTTCGGTGCCGTTAGTGCCTGTTCTCCGCGTCCTCGGTGCGCGTCTCGCCCCGTGCTGCCGTCGGTGCCCCGCTTCTCCGTCTCGGTGCCGGATTGATCTTTTTCTTCCCCTCTTTGCCCTCCGTGACCCCCTGGCCGTGGCCACGCACTGAAGTGCCCCGAGTTTTGTTCCTAGGCTTATGCCTTGATTTCCATTATTCCTTGACTGGGGTGGTGTTCCCAAAACTCGGCTTCTACTTCAGCCGGCGTACGGTAGCCCAGACTCTGGTGGAGCCGTGACTCGTTCCACCAATTCACCCACTCGAACGTCGCGATTTCCACGTCGACGACATCGGCCCACGAGCGCCTATGGATCAGTTCGTTCTTGTGAGAGGCCATTGACGTTCTCAGCCATAGTATTGTCATAGGAATCACCAACAGTGCCGGTAAACGCACTAATTCCGTGTTCTTCCAGGCGCTCGTTGTAGACAATGCTCACATACTGTCAGCCGTGGTCTCAATGGTGAATCAAACCCGTCGTTTCCTTGGCGCACACAATGGCCTGGTTTAGTGCTTGCAGCGGCAAGGCTTGAAGTGCGCATCGAATCCAACAACACCCACCCGATGATCCTCCAGGAGAATACATCGGTCACGAACGCTGTGTACATGAAGCCTTTCCTGGTGCGCACATAGGTAATGTCGGCCACCCACAGCCGATGAGGGCCGGGAACCCTAAATTCACGATTGACCAAGTCAGGGCGAAGATCCAGGCCCTTAGACTTACGAGTTGTGATTGGTGCTCCGCCTTTGCCCTTGCCGGACAGCCCAGCGCTGCGCATCAGCCGGGCTGTGTGCTCACGCCCAATGTCGATTCCTTCGCGACGCAGCGCGTGCCACATCTTCCGCACCCCGTAGACACCGTAATTGTCAGCATGACCGTCACGAATATGCTCCACAAGAGCAGCGTCGCGAAGACTAGGGGCACTTAAGCCCGTGCGCCTTGGATTGGCGGTACCCACGCGAGCTAAGAAAACCGCCTTCACGATGTGTGTTTAACGTCTGGCAGATGAACAAGGCAGAGAAACGATTCCAATGCTCATCGATGAATCGGAATCGTTTCTTAACGTTTTAGGCTTGGTTCGGATGCGAAAAAAGCCGAAGCGGCCTTCAACAACTCATTGGTGTCGCGAAGCTGGTGATTTTCTCGACGCAGCTTGGCGCCTCTGCCACAAGGTCCTCAGGCAACCGTTCAGTAAAACGTCCTTCACGTCGAGCGGGCTTGCGCCCATTGCCTCGCCGTGTGCCACGAGGCGCACTACACGGTCTTTGGCATCTTGGTCAAATTTTCCTTGGCATGTTCGAAGATTTTCCCATCTACTCAAACGGAACAAAACCTGGGGCACTTCAATACCCAAGTCATAGACCCCGTTCCACGTTGTACGCCTAGCCGGTGACAAGCCCCGTGGGAGGCTTGAAAAACTGTTTGACTTCGACAACGACTACGCACCATTACAACAGACCTAGTACTACTACCAACAAGCAAGCAGCCAACAAAGCCATGAGCACGCTTATTGACCCGCTTGTTGGCATGAAAGACACCCAGGATCGCTAAGATCGCGTAGCTAGGCAAGCCCATGAACAAGCGCCGTAAGGACATCCTCGCCTACATCCGACACACAATCAATGCATTCTAAAACCGGAAGCACCACTAAACGGGGGTATTTCGAAGGATTTTTCTCGGCACTTCACACCAAATCGCTTCCAAACCGGCCGTTTGAGCAGATTTGGTGTGAAGTGCCGTCTTTTCGGGGGTGAGCGGGGGTGGCGCGCCCACCAACGCCCACCAACGCCAGCCAATCCCAGCCAAGCCAGCCACGCCCGAACCCCGGCGAACTAATCAATGCACTCTAAAACCAGAAGAGCCGTTTAAGAATTGCCGCTAACCAATAAAGCCGAGGATCTAGGGCCTCGGCTTTTTCTTATGCGGTGGGTTGGGAAATCCCTGGCAGCATGCGCGGCATTACTTTGCCGGTGGCATTGCGGGGGAGTTCGTCGATGAAGTGCACATCGCGGGGGATGGAGTGGTCGGCAAGCTTGGTGCGTACCCAGTCGCGGACGGCGTTTTCGGTCAGCGCCTCGCCTGCGGCGGTGGGGCTTTTGACGATCCACACGGCGATTCGGGCGAAGGTTTCATCGTCGTCCACACCACTGGCGTAGAGGTCTTGGATGCCTGGCATGGGTTCGAGGACTTCTTCTACGGACCGTGGGAAGACGTTTTCGCCGCCGACGATGATCATGTCGTCAGTGCGGCCGAGCACGTACAGCAGGCCGCGTTCGTCGAGGTAGCCGCGGTCGCCGATCTGGATGAGTTCGCCGACGCGCTTAATGGGGATGCGGGGGTCGGTGTAGCCGTTAAGGGTGGTGTTGTTGTAGCAGAAGATTCGGCCGACGGTTCCGGCGGGAACGGGCTGGTCGTTGTCGTCGAGAATGCGGACGGTGGTGCCTTCGCAGATCTTGCCGGCAACGGTGGGGTTTTTAGCTACTTCTTCCATGTTGGCGATGGCTGCTGCGGAGATCTCGGTGCTGCCGTAGAGGTTGCACAGAATTTTGCCAAAGCGGTTGTGGACGGCCTCGACGAGCCATGGGGATAGGGAGTGGCCGGAGGAGAAGATGAATTCGAGGCTGGAGCAGTCGATGTCTTCTTGGCCTTCGACTTCGAAGAAGCGTTTGAGGAAGATCGGGGAGGAGATCATCGCATGGATCTTGAAGCGTTCGACGTCGCGAAGCGTGCGCTCGGGGTCGAAGATTCGGCGGGTGATCACGGTGCAGCGCATAGCGAAGCTCAGGTTCAAGATTCCCCAGCCCCAGGTGTGGAACACCGATGCGGTGAGCTGGACGTTCATGTTGGTGCGGAACGGAATCTCGCTGAGTACAGCGCCCAGGATTGTGGGGGCTTTAGGCTCGTTGCGCATTACGCCCTTGGGGATGCCGGTGGTGCCGGAGGACATGAGCACGATGGCGCCATGTTGAGGGAAAACGGGCAGGTTTCCGCTGGTATGCGTTGCGACGATCTCCTCTAGGTCGAGGCATTCCGCAGCGCGGGGGTGTGGTTCGGCCTCGCGGTGCGCCACGATCACGGGGATCTGGATGTCTTCGGGAAGGCGTGGCAGGAATTCTTCGTCGATGACGAGCAGGTTGATGCCGTCGCGGCGGATGCAGCCGTCGAGTTGTTCGCGGGAGGATCCGATGTTGAGCAGGTAGATGGAGGCGCCTGCGTAGCCTTTGGCGGTGAGTGGGTAGATGCTGCCGCGGCCGTTGCGGGCCATCACGCCGATGCGGAGGTCCTTGCTATTGAGCTGGTAAAAGTAGCGGGCTAGGGCGCGGGAGTTGTCGCGTAGTTCTTGGTAGGTGAGGCTGCCGTCGTCGTCGATAAGCGCGATGCGGTCGGGGCAGACGCGGGCTGCTTGTTCTACTTCACGTGCGGTGGTGAAGCGATATCGTGCCATGGTGGCTGGAGTGCTCAGCGCTGCGAGGGGTTTGCCCTCGGTACTGAGAAGCCCTGATGCGGCGATCGTGGGCATGTGGCGTGCCATCGACGTTAGCGTTGTCAGCAGTGGCGCAATCTGGGGCATGTAAGGAAGACTCCTATAAAAGATATTTTGTATGACATAGGGGTTTATATGCAGAAGTGGTCCCGATGTTACGCCCCATTTGATAACATCTTTAACTTTGGTAACAACTTTCAAGTAGAAAACTTTCTTATGCGATTACTAACAGCCTTCTGCGCCACGCTCCTCGGACTCCTTGCGGCACCACCCGCACACGCAGGTAACGCGCACGACAACGCCGTCATCTTCGGAGACTCCATCGTCGCTGACCCGCTGGTATCAGAAGTAATTACAGGCCGCCTGAGCAGCCAACCACACTGCCCACATTCACCGACCAGTTACGCCGAAATCGCGGCGAAACGCCTAGGCCTTGATTCCCGCAACTTCTCCTGTGCTGGTGCCCAAGTTCACATGGGCGGACCATTTTTATCGCCCAGATCGATACGGCCATCGCCACCGGAGCCCTTGATGCCAACACTCGGCGCGTCTGGATCACCCAGGGGTTTAACGATGCCTGGAGCGGGCACCCCGCGGCGCAGGTGGTTGCCACTATGAATGAGGCGATCGACCGGATCCGCGCGCATGCCCCGAATGCCCGTATTCAGATTGTGGGGTATCCGCAGATCACCCATCAGGGCCAGCTTTGTTTGGTGCGGCTGCCAGGTCAGCCTGCGTGGCCTATGGCTGCGGCGGTGATCGCCGCGTGGGAGGATCAAGCCTTATTTATTCAGCGCGAGGTGGCTGCGGCTACTGGCAGTGAGCTTATCGACGTCCGCTCCGCGACTGCGGATCATTCCATGTGTGCGCCCGATGAGCAGCGTTACATTTCCAGTGTGGTGGATGTTGCGGGTGCGCCTACGCATCTGCCTGCTCATGTGAATGAGCGCGGGCATCAGGCCATTGCGGATCTTATCGTGCGTAGTAGGTAGTCTCCGTAGCCGGATTTTTGTAGCGGTTGGGCGAGTGCTTCTAGCTGGGTGTCGGTGATAAGGCCTGCTTTCCATGCGGCGACTTCTGGGGAGCCGATGATAATGCCGGTGCGTTTTTGCAGTACTTCTACGTAGGAGGCGGCTTCGCTCATCGAGTCGATGGTTCCGGTGTCGAGCCACACGTCGCCGCGTTCGAGTTTGCGCACATGGAGCTTGCCTTGCTGTAGGTAGGCGTCGTTAATGGCGGTGATTTCTAGCTCGCCGCGTGCGCTGGGTGTGGTTGTTTCCGCGATTCGGACAACGTTGTTGTCGTAGAAATACAGTCCCACTACCGCATAGTTGGAACGTGGGTGGGCGGGTTTTTCTTCGATGGACAATGCGGTTCCTGTGGCATCAAAGGTGACCACACCATAGCGGCTGGGATCGGAAACCTCATAGGCGAACACGGTGCCGCCGTCAGGGCTATGGCATCCCTTGAGTGCTTGACCAAGGGCGGGGCCGTCGAAGATGTTATCGCCGAGAGCTAGAGCAACGTTGTCGTTGCCGATGAAAACGCGGCCGATAATAAACGCCTGCGCTAGGCCATCAGGGCGGGGCTGCACTGCGTAGGAAAGCTCAATGCCCCAGGAGGAGCCGTCGCCAAGCAGGCGTTGAAACGCCGCTTGGTCCTCAGGGGTGGTGATGATCAAGATCTCGCGAATGCCCGCCTGGATCAACGTGGTCAGCGGGTAGTAGATCATTGGCTTGTCGTAGATCGGCATAAGCTGCTTAGAAATCCCCAACGTAATGGGGTGCAAACGAGTGCCAGAACCGCCGGCGAGAATGATGCCCTTCATGGATCCTAAGCCTACTTGGTGCCCAAGTAATCCCGCACAGCATCCCGCCATGGGCGCGGTTGAAAACCCGTCGCCACAATCTTGTCCAAGTTGAACGTCGACTCCGCGGGGCGCTGAGCCAACGGGCCTGTATGGGTCTCGTACTCGGCTGTGGTAACAGACGTGACCGCCTCACCGGATACCCCACAGTGTTCAAACACTGCTCGGGCAAGATCATCGCGGCCGACCACATCGCCAGAATTAGAAAGGTTGTACACACCATAATCTGCGCCGCTGCGCAGCAAATGCACAATACCGGCCGCCAAATCAGCCGCATGTGTTGGCCGACCACGCTGGTCGCTAATCACATTGGGGCGAATCCCACGCTGCGCCAACGAACGCATAGTTTCCACAAAGTTGCCACCTTGGCCAAAGACCCACGACGTACGCACCACGTAATGCTTCGGGGCTACCGCAGCCGCAATATCACCCGCCGCCTTCGACGCCCCGTACACCGACAACGGCGACGGCGCTTCCGTCTCCTCATGCACGGACGTGGTGCCGTCGAAAATGAAATCCGTCGAGACATGCACCAACGTCAGATTATTCTCCGTAGCAATCTGGGCCAGCCTTGCTGGGGCAACAGCATTGACCTCCCATGCGCGGGCACGATCATCTTCTGCCGCATCCACATTGTTGTAGGCCGCGCAGTTAATAATCGCCTCATACTGACGCCACGGGCGCTGCGGAGGATGAACCACATCGAAATCCACATGCGAACACAACTCGGCATCCGGTAACAACTCGTCTAGCGCACGCCCCAACTGGCCATGGGCGCCGGTGATGAGAATGCGACGTGGTGGCATCGGGGCGGCCTCGGCAAGCTGGGGGTGGCAACGATCCTTTTCCGAAATCTCCGTGGGAGGAAGCGGCCAATCAATCATGTCCAGATTCACCGCAGTATAAGTAGCGTCCGGCGACCAATGGTCGTTGACCAAGTAGGTGTAACTCGTGTTGTCTACCAGCGCCTGAAAACCATTGGCCACCCCACGCGGCACAAACACCGCAATATGAGGGGTAATGGTGCAGGTAACTACCTCGCCGAAGGTGTCAGAACCCTCGCGCAGGTCACACCACGCACCAAACACCTCACCATGAGACACCGAAACAAACTTGTCCCACGGTTCAGCATGTAAACCACGCGTTACGCCACGTTCAGCATTGAAAGAAATGTTGTTTTGTACTGGTTGGAAATCCGGCAAACCCGCCGCCACCATTTTCTCCCGCTGCCAGTTCTCCTTAAACCATCCACGATTATCGCCGTGGAGATCGAGGTCGACAATAACAACACCGGCAATAGCAGTGGGGCGAACCTGCATAATCTATCCCTTCAATCAAACGCTATCTGCGCACAACTTTAATGCCCTTGGGCTAGATAACGCTGTTCCACCGCGGCCTTTTGAGGCTCCCACCAGTCGCGGTGCGTGCGATACCACTCGATAGTCTGAAGCAGGCCCTCACGCATGCCGGTATCCGTATCGGTAAAACGTGGCTGCCAGCCGAGTTCTGCACGCAAGGTGGAAGAGTCCATGGCGTAGCGCATATCGTGGCCGGGGCGATCGGCAACATGTTCAAAGCCGTCTGCGCCCATAAGCTCACAAATCAGTGTTATTACTGTTTTATTGTTCACGTGATCATTGTCTGCGCCGATGATATAAGTTTGGCCCATGTGACCGCTTTCTAGAATGCGGATCACGGCATCATTATGGTCGTCCACGTGGATCCAGTCGCGCACCTGCTGGCCTGTACCATATAACTTAGGAGTGAGTCCGCTTAAAATATTTGTGATCTGGCGTGGAATAAACTTCTCAATATGCTGGTAGGGGCCATAATTATTGGAGCAATTAGAAATTGTTGCACGCAATCCAAATGAACGAACCCATGCCCGCACCAAATGATCCGATCCGGCCTTCGTTGCCGAATACGGCGACGAGGGATTGTACGGCGTGTGCTCGGTAAAACGATTCGGATCATCTAACTCAAGATCACCAAAAACCTCATCCGTGGACACATGGTGGAAGCGCACATCATGGCGACGCGCAGCCTCCAACAACGTAAACGTACCCACCACATTGGTTTGAACAAACGGCGAAGGATCCACCAAGGAATTATCGTTATGCGATTCCGCAGCGAAATGCACCACCACATCCGCATCGGCTACCAAACGATCCACCAACGTTGCATCACAAATATCGCCCACAACTAAAGCGGCATCACAGCCATCCAAATTTGCGGCGTTGCCGGCATACGTCAGCTTATCTAGTACCGTGACCCGGTACTCCGGACGGGTAGCAAGAACACGCCTGACAAAATTCGAACCAATAAAACCGGCGCCGCCGGTGACCAGCATACGTTTCACAGCCATCGATGTTACCGTGGGCACTCCGGCAACGCAGTCTCATACAGCCACGCATGCCACAACGCATCCAGCTGCGCCGAAGAATCCACTTCCTTGAGCAACTCACGACGCAAATCCACCGGTTCCACAACAGAATGCCGACCCGCCGCAACATAACGTGCAATGGCGCGGAAGAAGGCGGCGCTGCCAAGCAGCGTGCGAAGCGCATGCAACGTCAACGCGCCACGCTTATACACACGATCATCAAACATAGCGCGCGCACCAGGGGCTGCTACCACAATATCGGCAGGTAGCTGCGCTAAACGTTCATAATGCTGGGCCGCCGTCGCCGCCGCCGGAATCCCCGCCGAATGCTCAAACCATAACCACTCCGCATAACAAGCAAAACCCTCATTCAGCCAAATATCATCCCACTGCGCAAGACCCAAAGAATTACCAAACCACTGATGTGCCAACTCATGGGCAATCAGTCGTTCCCATTGCTTGGTGCCCCCAGTATGATTTGCACCAAAAATAGACAACCCCTGAGCCTCCAACGGAATCTCAAGATCATCCTCGGTCACAACCACCGAATACTGCTCAAAAGGGTAGGGGCCAAACAACTGAGAAAACAGCTCTAGCATCGCCGCCTGATCCGCAAAATCATGGCGCATCCCAGTCGCCAACGCCGGCGGAGCATACGCGATCACGGGAACCCCGCCCGCGGCACCAAGCTCATAGCGCTCATATTGCCCAACCTGCACTGTTGCCAAATAGCTCGCCATCGGCTGCTGCGTTTGATAGCGCCACTGCGTGCGCGAACCATGCCGCGTGGTGCCCAACAACTCACCATTAGCCACCACCGTGTATGGCGAATCGCACGTAATGCTCATGGTGTACAGCGCCTTTTCATCGGGAGTGTCATCACACGGCAACCACGAACGCGCACCATTAGGCTGGCTGGCCACCAAGGAACCGTTGCTCAGCTCCTCCCAACCGATCAACCCCCATGTGCTCCGAATCGGGCGCGGATTACCAGAATAAGTCACGGTAATCTTAAATTCCTGATCTACCGGGATCTCTTCGGCAAAAGAAATCCGCAGCTTATGGTTGCTGTGTCGGAACTTCTGCACCTGTACGGCCACCGCCGACGTACCCTGTGCCGTCACCGACTTCACCGTCAAGGCGTCGGAAAGATCCAGCGTAAGGCTGCGCAGCGGCTGATAATTATCCATCGAGAGCGTGACCACAGCCTTCAAACGATTCGGCGCAACCACATAGTCCAAGGAGACGTCGTAATGCCGCACATGAAAACCTAAGTTGAAGTCCACCTGCGTATAGAAGTCCCGCGTACCAGGAATGGGTGTAGAGCGAAGCCGGTTCACCGTGCGCCTCCCAATGCATCAAGCAGCCACGTATAAATCATGGCCTCCGACGCCGCCACCTGTGCATTATCCGCAGCACCCGCATGGCCGCCCTCCGAATTCTCCCAATAGTCCACAGCCTGCCCAGCAACCTCCAAAGCACGGGCAAACAAACGCGCATGAGCGGGGTGGACACGATCATCGCGTGTCGACGTAGTCACCAACGCCGGCGGGTACACCACCTGCGCACGAACAGCCACATGGTGCAACGGCGAATAACTTTCCAATACCGCCCGCTCCGCAGGATCATCTGGATCCCCATACTCCGCCATCCACGACGCACCCGCCGACCACGTGTGATACCGCAACATGTCGGTCAGCGGCACCTGAATCACCGCAGCATCAATTGCCTCCGGATAATGCGTTAACGCCACCGACGTGAGCAACCCACCATTGGAACCGCCGCGCACCGCAATCTGCGAGGCATACCCGCGCTGCCGCAGATCCTCCAGAACCGCCTGATGATCCTCATAAATCTTCACGCGATGACGCCGAATCACACTCTCATGCCAGTGCGGACCAAACTCGCCACCACCGCGCAAATTAGGTTGTACAAAATAGTTTCCCTTGCTCAGCCACGCCCGCCCGCGTATCGACGAATACCCAGGCACCAGCGAAACCTCAAAGCCGCCATAGCCGCCCACCAACGTAGGACGCGGCCCTTGAGAGAAATCTCCCACGATAAAATACGGAATCTTGGTGCCATCTGCCGACGTCGCCCAATGCTGCCTCGTCTCCATACGAGAAGCATCAAACAGCGCAGGTGCCTGCTTGACTCCCTCAGGAGTAGTGTGTTGGCCAAGCTCAACGCGATACAACGTATCCGGTTGCGTAAACGACGATGCCCCTAACCACAGCTCATCAGATTCCGAATCCGCTGCCACCACACGCGCGGTAACCATATCGCCGACATTGATGCGTCGCGATGCCGACCCCGGAGCCCCGCGATCAACAACCTCAATCCGGCTGGTCACATCCTCCAAAATCGTGAGCACCACATAGGAGGCCGTCAACGTAAGATCCTGCACACTTGATTGTGGCGTAGGACTAAACACCGTGAAGAAATCCCTGCGACCCGCCAAGAAATCCTCAAACAAAATAGCGCCCACACCACCAGAAGCAATACCGGCGTACTCCTCACGCGGCAGCACATACATCCACTCACGATGGACCACCACCGTGCAATCCTCCGGCACCTCAATAATCTGCAAATGACCACCACGCTGAATAAACGTCCGCGAACGATAAAAATCCAGCGCCCGACGCACAAACAACCGCTCAAAACCAGGGGCTGTCTCCGCCCACGCAGACACCGCCAAATCCGAGGTAAGGCCGCAGAAAAACTCCTCAGCCTCAGCAAGATTCGTGCCACGCCGCCACACATGAACCCGCGCCGGATACCCCGACTCCGTCAAACTGCCGGCCCCCATATCCGTTCCCACCAGCACAGTATCGCGATCCACCCAGCACACCTGAGTTTTGGCCTCGGGAACCGCAAACGCGTGATCTTCAACAAAACTGCCACTATCAAGATCAAACTCGCGGATTTCCACCGCGTCGGCTCCACCACGGCTCAACCTAATTAACGCACGATCAAAATGATGCGGGCGAACATGCGCGCCCTTCCATACCCAACTTTCTTCCTCAGAACCAGCAAGGCGGTCGACGTCGATAAGCACCTGCCATTGTGGTGAATCGCTCGTAAAACTCTCCAACGTAGTACGTCGCCATACCCCACGGGGGTGGTCGCGATCCCGCCAAAAGTTATACAGATATTCGCCCCGTCTCGTCACATAAGGAATACGCGCGTCCGTATCCAACGCCTCATGAATACTGCGCTGAAGTTCACCGTTGCTCCACCTCTCCTGCGTAACCTGCGACCACGCGCGCGCCCACTCAAGAGCGGCGGGGGAATCGATCAGCTCTAACTCCTCAACAGGGGGGTGGTGCATCGCCGGCGTGTCCTTTCCTTGGGGTAATAAAAAACCTCGCTGATAACGCACTCAAAGCGTATCAGCGAGGGAGTAAAGCGAAGAGATTTACTTGTTAAAAGCCATGTTGAACAGCTCCCACGAAGCAACCATGTCCTCTTCCCAGTAGCCCCACGAGTGGGTGCCAGTGTTACGGAAGTTGAAGGTAGCTGGGATGTTCAGCGAATCCATCTTCACCTTGAGGTCGTGGGTGCACATGTTGGTGCCAGCCTCGATGATGCCGCCCTCAGTAGAGGTGATCAGGTTGGTAGCAAAGATCGTTGCAGGGTTGTTGCCAGCCAGACGAGGGCTAGAAGGCAGATCGTACTTGCCGACGGTGCCCGAGTTGTTGGACACATACACCTCAGTGCCGCGCAGACGCTCAGCGTTGATCAGAGCATCGTTGTAACGGTTGACCTCGCTGCCCTGTGGGCCCCACATCTGCTCAGGGGTAGCGCCACCGCGCTCCAAGGTCAGGCGCAGGAAGTGGTAGGTCAGCGGGCTGGAGGTTGCAGCACAACCGGAGAAGGAACCGGTAGCGTCGTAGAAGCCCTGTGCGTGCTCAGCCAGCACCAAAGCGCTGGTAGCAGACATGGACAAGCCGGCAATAGCGCGCTTGTTAGAAGCACCAAGGCGGCGCTCGATTGGTCCTGGGAGCTCCTTGGTCAAGAAGGTTTCCCAGTTCTGCTTGCCGCCGAGGGAAGGCGCCTCAGATACCCAGTCGGTGTAGTAGGAGAACTTACCGGCCATAGGGATAACAACGTTGACGTCTTTATCGCGGTAGAAGTCCAAAGCCTTGGTCTGCATGACCCAGTTAGCGCTACCCTCGCCACCATCGCCACCGTTGAGCAGGTAGATGGTAGGACGGCCTGGGTTAGCTGCCTTCAAAACAACCAATGGCACATCGCGGTTCATGGAAGGGGAGTGAGCCCACATTTCCACGACACGATCGCCGGTGGCTTTCTCGCGCCAAGCAGGATTCAGGCCTGGGGTTGCACCTTCATGGACAGTGGCAGGAGCAACCTGACCACGAACAGTGTCTGGGTTGAGGTTAGCTGCTTGTGCAGGGGCTACCATTGCGCCGACTACAGATGTAGCAGCAATGGAAAGCGCCGCGAGAGAACGACGGAATTTCATTGAAACTTTTAAGACTTCCTGTGTGATTAAAGGGGCGAGCTGTGCGACGAGCACTTAGTAGAGTCATCGCTTTCTAAGGAGAAAATGTTAACAGCTTGGTAGAAAAGAAGATAGAAGAAGTAAGGCATGTGCCCCGCTCTGTGACGAGGCGCTCAGTTAGTGTAAAGTCACAGGAGTGAACTGTGGTTTACTTGTGTAACATCGCAGTGGAATGTACTTACCTAAGTTAAATAAGGAGTCCCCTTCCCATGGATCAGATTATCCTCGCAATCTCCAGCTTTTTCGGTGCTCTTAGCCACTCTGGCTCTTCCGGACTGAGCTTTGTTTCCCACATCTTGGGATTCTTCTGATAGATCAGAACACCAATGGCCTACCCCGAAAGTCACGCTTCGGGGTAGGCCATCTTTTTGTTTAATTTGAGCGGAGGGCACGACAATTCGATGTGATGCACGTATCCTAGGAAACTGTGACTGAACATTATGACGTAGTAGTACTCGGTGCAGGCCCTGGTGGCTATGTCGCCGCCATCCGTGCAGCCCAGCTTGGCAAGAAGGTTGCAGTCGTTGAAAAGCAGTACTGGGGAGGTGTCTGCCTCAACGTCGGTTGTATTCCTTCCAAGGCGCTTCTGAAAAACGCTGAGGTAGCACACATCTTTAACCATGAGGCAAAGACCTTCGGCATTAGTGGCGACGTGTCCTTTGACTTCGGTGCTGCTCATAAGCGCTCCCGCCAAGTATCTTCCGGAATCGTCAAGGGTGTCCACTACTTGATGAAGAAGAACAAGATCACCGAAATCGACGGCCTCGGCTCCTTTAAAGACGCCAAGACCATCGAGATCACCGAGGGTAACGATGCCGGCAAGGTAGTTACCTTCGATGACTGCATTATCGCCACCGGTTCCGTCGTGCGTTCCCTGCCAGGTGTAACCATCGGCGGTAACATCGTTTCCTTCGAAGAGCAGATCCTCAAGGAAGAAGCACCAAAGTCCATGGTGATCGTGGGAGCCGGCGCTATCGGTATGGAGTTTGCTTACGTTCTAGCTAACTACGGTGTAGACATCACCATCGTGGAATTCATGGACCGCGTGCTGCCAAACGAGGATGCAGACGTGTCCAAGGAGATCGCAAAGCAGTACAAGAAGCTCGGCGTTAAACTGCTGACCGGTTACAAGACCACCGCCATCACCGATAACGGCGACAACGTCACCGTCGAGGTGGAGTCCAAGGACGGATCCAAGAAAGACAGCCTCACCGTCGAGCGCTGCATGGTGTCCATCGGATTCGCACCACGTGTTGAAGGCTACGGCCTCGAAAACACCGGCGTGAAGCTCACCGAGCGCGGCGCTATCGAAATCGACGACTTCATGCGCACCAACGTCGACCACATTTACGCAATTGGCGACGTCACCGCGAAACTGCAGCTGGCACACGTTGCAGAAGCACAGGGTGTTGTTGCCGCCGAGGTTATCGCCGGTGCTGAAACCCAAGAGCTGGGCGACTACATGATGATGCCACGCGCTACCTTCTGTAACCCACAGGTTGCATCCTTCGGCTACACCGAAGAGCAGGCGAAGGCAAAGTTCGAAGGCCGCGAGATCAAGACCGCTACCTTCCCATTCTCTGCCAACGGCAAGGCAGCCGGCCTCGCTGAAACTGCAGGCTTTGTCAAGATCGTTGCAGACGCAGAATTTGGCGAGATCGTCGGCGCGCACATGGTTGGCGCAAACGTCTCCGAACTGCTGCCAGAACTCACCTTGGCACAGCGTTTCGACCTCACCTGTGAGGAAATTGGGCGCAATGTTCATACGCACCCAACCTTGTCTGAGGCAATGAAGGAAGCCGCAGAAGGAATCATGGGTCACATGATCAACCTCTAAAAACCACGAGGATGCTCCTCGTTGCCGCACCTGGCAGCGGGGAGCGTCGGCGTATCATGGGGCCTATGGCTCATACCCCTAAGTGCCCTGTGCGGTATGGAGAACCCTGCACCGCATGCCAACCTGGGACCTCGGGGCCAAACGACTGCCAATTAGTTCAATTGGTGCGCGAAGACCCAGAGCTTAAACAGCTGATGGTCGAGATGATTAATAAGGCGCGACTTGGGAAGCATGGGGATCAATGCTGAGCAAGGTATTCACCGCGGGGAAAGCTCGCTGAGGGCAATTTGTTCGCGAACATACGCGGCAGCCAGCGCCGATGGGGATCGCATTGCTAAAACCGTCGAAATCTAGCCCAGCAGTATAAACGGTACGATGCGCGTGACGGGCTTCGCAGCCAAGACCAATAGAAAAGATCTTTCCTGGCTCGCTAAAACGCCCTTGATGGTGGCGAACCGTGCGTGCAATCCAAAGATAACTACGGCCATCAGGCATCTCAGAAAGCTGCCGCATAATCGTGCCTGGGCTACTAAATGCCTCATACACATTCCACAAGGGGCATGTTCCTCCCGAATGCGTGAAATGAAAACCAGTGGCCGATTGCCGCTTGGAGATATTTCCAGCCCGATCCACGCGGACAAACGTAAACGGGATGCCTTTGAGCTGAGGGCGCTGCAAGGTTGAAAGCCGATGGCAGACCGTTTCATATCCCAGTCCAAACACCTGGCAGAGGTATTCGATGTCGTAACCGCATTTTTCCGCCTGCTGGTGGAACATGCCATAAGGCAGCATCACCGCCGCAGCAAAGTAGGAGGCGATGCCACGAAGCGCTAATCGACGCGCCTCCTCTGATTGGAAATGGCCATCGGCAACAAGTGCATGCATCTGTTCGCCAGCTTCGAGATACCCCAGCTCTGCAGCAAGCCTAAATGCACGCTGACCAGCAATAAGGCGAGTCGACAGCGTAAGTTGGCGAGAAACATTGTCAAACTTATGCAACGTGGCGCCGAGGTCAACGCCGGGGATGATCTCTACAGCATGGTCTTCTTGCAGGCGTTGAGTCAGTGCTGCTTCGTTGGCTCGAATATTAAAAGTAGTAATGCCTAGCTCTGTGGCAATGCGTTCGGCGATCCGATCTAGTTCGTCGAGGTAATTGTGGTGAGTGTAGAAGAAGTCGCGCACCTCATCGTGAGGCATAGACAACACCGCAAGTGGATTGGGAGTATCTAATCCGCTGAGACGGCGTTTGTCGGTAACCGCATCAAGGTTGTCGCGGAGGCGTCGATAGCGACGATGCATCTCCACCATGGCGCGAGCAGCTTCGGGGTGGTGGTCTACGAGGGTGGACAGCTCGATAACGTCGATAGGCTGTGGGCAGACTTCCTTGTCGAACATGACATCATGAAGCTCGGCGATGAGGCGTGAGGAATCATCGCGTGAAAAGAAGGTGGCGTCTACCCCAAATGAGGCTGTTATTTTCCGCAGCACTTGTGGAGTAAGTGGTCGGACGTCGTGTTCGATCTGGTTGATATAGCTGGCTGAGATCCCGAGGAGCTCGGCAAGCGCGGCTTGGGTGAGGTCGCGTTCTTTGCGTAGCTGGCGCAGGCGTGAACCCACATAAGTCATACCCATGGGTTTCTATACTACGTGAGCTGCGCCATGGTGGATGATCATTCAAAAATCGACTGTGGTGCACAGTACTCAACTGTCACTTCTGTCTCATGGGCGAGTTGACGAGGAAAAATCGGAAATATGTCGCTGGCCTTGTGGTTTTTCTCTAAATCACACTAAGAGGTTTGCCTAAAGATCACCCATTCGTATGACGCCGAAAGGGTGGAGAGGGGGCATGGTGTACAAAATCACTAAAAAGTTGGGTGATCGTTCTCTGTCGTCTCACGCTTTTGAAAAAGTGCCGGTAGATGTGGCAATTTTTAACCACCCCAAAAGCTATTTTAGGTCAGGATATCCTAAACTGCAGGTAGGATGACGTTTTTAGATAGGTGACCTAATTCACAATGGGCGTTTGTAAGTGGTTTATAGGTGAGTTCGGGTCGTAAAGTTATAGCGACACTGGAGGTGCCATGACTGTAAATAACATCGACCGTGACGCAATCGCTCACGGCAAAATCACTGAAAAGCCGCTGCGTGAGCGGCCACAGTTCCCAACCTGGGCGCTGAAGCTCGGCATGGCCGTCACTGGCCTGATCTTTGCCTTCTTCGTCGTATTCCACATGGTTGGAAACCTGAAGATCTTCCTGCCGTTCTACGAAGACGGCACGCATCCAATCGACATCTACGGCGAGTGGCTGCGCAACCTGCTCTACCCACTGCTTCCACACGGTGTATTCCTGTGGATCTTCCGCTTGGTTCTACTTGCTTGCATCGTGATCCACATCTACGGCGCATTCGCACTGACCGCGCGCTCCCATCAGTCCCGCGGCAAGTTTCGTCGCACCAACCTGATGGGTGGCATGAACTCCTTCACCACCCGTACCATGCTGGTCACCGGCGTCGTGCTGTTGGCGTTCATCATCTTCCACATCTTGGATCTCACCGTAGGTGCTGCTCCTGCAGCTTCTGATGCCTTCGAGCACGGTGCTATCTACGCGAACATGGTCGCAGGCTTTAGCCGTTGGCCAGTCACCATCTTCTACGTGATTGCCATGGTGACCTTGTTCATGCACCTATCGCACGGTATCTGGCTTGCTACCAGCGACCTTGGTATTACTGGCAAGCGCTGGCGTGCGGTCATGCTGTTCTTGGCATACCTCGTCCCAGCAATTGTCATGATCGGCAACATCGCTATTCCGCTGTCCATCGCACTCGGCTTGGTCGGCTAGGGGAGAAGGTAAATAACAATGAGCATTAACTCTGACACCACTGTTAGCACCGACTTCACCCAACCAGCATCCATCGTTGATGGTGTGAAGCTCGGCAGCATCCTCGAGTCTCATGAGCCTAAGGGCGTTCCCACCAAGGACATGTGGGAGTACCAAAAGGACCACATGAACCTCGTGTCGCCTTTGAACCGTCGTAAGTTCCGCGTCCTCGTGGTCGGCACTGGCCTGTCCGGTGGCGGCGCTGCGGCTGCTCTCGGCGAGCTCGGCTACGACGTCAAGGTGTTCACCTACCACGATGCACCACGTCGTGCACACTCCATCGCTGCACAGGGTGGTGTCAACGCTGCTCGCGGCAAGAAGGTGGACAACGACGGTGCATACCGCCACGTCAAGGACACCGTTAAGGGCGGCGACTACCGCTGCCGTGAGTCCGACTGCTGGCGCTTGGCATACGAGTCCGTCCGCGTGATCGACCACATGAACGCCATCGGTGCACCATTCGCTCGCGAATACGGCGGAACCCTGGCAACCCGTTCCTTCGGTGGCGTGCAGGTTTCCCGCACCTACTACACCCGTGGTCAAACAGGTCAGCAGCTGCAGCTGGCTGGTGCTGCTGCTCTGCAGCGCCAGATCGGCTTGGGCACCGTGGAGATCTTCACCCACAATGACTTGGCAGACTTGGTTCTCACCGAGAAGGACGGCAAGAAGCGCTGTGAAGGTGTGGTTATGCGTAACCTCATCACCGGCGAACTCACCGCTCACACCGGCCACGCAGTGATCTTGGCAACCGGTGGCTACGGCAACGTGTTCCACATGTCCACCTTGGCTAAGAACTCCAACGCATCCGCAATGATGCGTGCATACGATCACGGTGCATATCTCGCATCGCCATCGTTCATCCAGTTCCACCCAACCGGTCTTCCTGTGAACTCCGAGTGGCAGTCCAAGACCATCTTGATGTCCGAGTCTTTGCGTAACGACGGCCGCATCTGGTCGCCACTGAAGCCAAAGGACGACCGCGACCCGAACACCATCCCTGAGGAAGAGCGCGACTACTTCTTGGAGCGTCGTTACCCAGCATTCGGTAACTTGGTTCCTCGCGACGTTGCATCTCGTGCAATCTCTCAGCAGATTAACAAGGGCCTCGGCGTTGGACCTCTGCACAACTCCGCTTACCTGGACTTCCGCGATGCCATCAGCCGCCTCGGCGAAGACACCATCCGTGAGCGTTACTCCAACCTCTTCCAGATGTACGAAGAGGCCATTGGTGAGAACCCATACAAGGCACCAATGCGTATTGCTCCTACCTGCCACTTCACCATGGGTGGCCTGTGGACCGACTTCAATGAGATGACCTCCATTGACGGCCTGTTCGCAGCAGGTGAGTGCTCGTGGACCTACCACGGTGCTAACCGCTTGGGTGCAAACTCCCTCCTGTCTGCTTCTGTCGACGGCTGGTTCACCATGCCGTTCACCATCCCTAACTACTTGGCAAACCACCTCGGTGAGCCACGTTTGGCTGAGGATTCTGCAGAAGCACAGGAAGCTGTTAACCGCGCCAAAGCACGCATTGACAAGTTGATGAACATCAAGGGCAATGATCCTCACGGCCCTGAGTTCTTCCACCGCCAGCTGGGCGAGATCCTCTACTTCTCTTGTGGCGTTGCCCGCAACGTTGAAGACCTCAAGACCGGTATTCAGAAGATCCGCGCTCTGCGCAAGGAATTCTGGGCAAATCTGCGTATCACCGGCGCTGCCGATGAGATGAACCAGGTTCTTGAGTACGCATCCCGCGTTGCTGACTACATAGACTTGGGCGAGCTCATGTGCGTTGACGCACTTGATCGCGACGAGTCCTGTGGTGCCCACTTCCGTGACGATCACCTCTCCGAAGAGGGCGAGGCAGAGCGTGACGACGACAACTGGTGCTTCGTTTCCGCATGGGAGCCAGGTGCAGTCGAGGGCGAGTTCATTCGCCACGCTGAGCCACTCACATTCGAAGCGATCCCGCTGATGACAAGGAATTACAAGTAATGAAACTCCATCTTGAAATCTGGCGTCAGGCCGGTCCAAACAGCGAAGGTCACTTCGAGTCCATCGACGTCAACGACGCCGTCCCTCAGATGTCGGTCCTTGAGCTTCTCGACCACGTCAACACTGGCCTGATTGAGGAAGGCAAAGAGCCTTTCGTATTCGCCTCGGACTGCCGCGAGGGCATTTGTGGTACCTGTGGTCTTTTGGTCAACGGTCGCCCACACGGCCTGGACAAGAACAAGCCTTCTTGCCAGCAGCGCCTCGACCACGTCCCAGACGGATCGACCCTGAAGATCGAGCCACTGCGCTCCGCAGCTTATCCAGTGGTCAAGGACCTCTTGGTAGACCGCTCCGCATTGGACCGTGTCTTGGAAAAGGGTGGTTTCGTTTCCATCAATGCCGGCACCGCTCCTGATGCAGACACCCTGCACCAGAACCACGAGTCCGCCGAGTTGGCTCTCGACCACGCAGCCTGCATCGGCTGTGGTGCTTGTGTGGCTGCCTGCCCTAACGGCGCAGCTCACTTGTTCACCGGTGCAAAGCTGATCCACCTCTCCCTAATGCCTTTGGGCAAGGAAGAGCGTGGCAAGCGCGCACGCAAGATGGTCGACGAGTTGGAGACAAACTTCGGACACTGCTCCCTCTACGGTGAGTGTGCGGATGTTTGCCCCGCAGGTATCCCACTGTCCGCAGTAGCTGCAATCAACAAGGAACGTGCTCGTGCGTTCTTCCGTGGCAAGGACGACTAATTACCACTGATTACCGTAAGGTAATACTCTAGTAAACAGACGTTCTTCTACTCGGGTACATAGAAAGGCAAGCACAATGTCCCATTCCCTAGATGCGACGCAAGAGCCGGGTAACTACCCGGTCTTCGAAGGTCGTATGCATTACATCGACGGTTATGATCCATCGAGCCTGTGGGCACCGCACTCCTCCCTCCAGCGTACGAGCACGTGGGTAGGCATGGGCGCAATCCTTGCCGCATTGGCAGGCTTGGGTACCTTGATCTTCGGTTTGGCATCCAGCACCGTGGGAAGCCAGGAAGCTTGGTCCACCTACGCTCTGATCGGCGGAGTTATCGCAGCAGTATTGCTGATCGGTGGATTTGGCTTAATCCACATGGGTCGCGCTGCTTACCGTCAGTACCGTGCAGAAACTGGTCGCGTGAACTAATCACGTCAGGCACCTCCGCGTAATCGGCGGAGTCATCACACAAGTGGTGGCTCCGCCGATTTTGCATCTGTAGGGTAGAAAACATGAGTAACTGGAACAAAGTTGCGTGGATCCTTATTACCGTGATCGCGGTAATAATTGGTATCCGCTACATCGCCATGGGGCTGGCGCTGATCTAACGTGGGATAATAGTCGGCATGGGTACACATAGTGCAGAGCTAGACCGCCGACGAACACTGCGAAACCACAAGGCATTTGCCACGGGGTTGTTACTAGTCGCTGCAGTGATCTTTTTAAACTGTCAGTGGTACACGGCGCACACCGATCCCACACCCGTATGGGTGGGGTTCGTGCGTGCTGCTGCGGAGGCAGGCATGGTCGGTGGACTTGCCGACTGGTTCGCTGTCACAGCGTTATTCCGGTACCCGTTGGGACTCAAGATTCCGCACACAGCGTTGGTTCGCAATAAAAAGGATCAGGTAGGCGAGAGCCTCAGCTCTTTTGTGAGCGAGAACTTCCTTAATCCGACGTTGATTACGCAGAAGGTTCGCCAAGCTCAGGTTCCTACCGTATTGGCCGATTGGTTGGTGCAGCCAGATAACGCCAAGCGGGTGTCTCAGGAAGCTGGCACCTTTGTTGCCAAAGTGGTGCGTGCTTTGGATCCTCAGGACGCTGAGACTGTTATCAATGCGGCTTTGCTGGATAAGTTGGCGCAGCCGGAGTGGGGGCCGCATGTGGGTAAGACGTTGCAGCAACTTATCGACGAAGGCCTCACCGATCCGATTGTGGATCAGCTGGCCGGATGGATGCATAAGAAGGCCACGACAAGCGAAGCGCTGATTATCCGAATTTTGGATGAGCGGGCTCCGTCGTGGGCACCACGTTTTATTAATGACATCGTAGGCGAGCGTGTCTACCGCGAGCTCGTGCAGTGGACGGCTGCTGTGGATCGCGATAAAAACCATGAGGCCCGTCATGCGATCCGGCGTTTCCTTGAGAAATTCGCGGTGGAACTGCAAGAAGATCCGATGATGATCCAGAAGGTTGAAGAGATCAAGCATGACATCATGGGCTCAGCGCCGGTGCGCAATGCAGCCGCGTCGATTTGGGTATCCTCGTCTTCTGCGATTCTTGCTGCGGTGGCGGATCCGGAGTCGATTATTCGCACCAAGATCGCAGAATATGCGATGGCCTGGGGCGAGCGGATTCATAACGATGCGCAGATCCGCACCCAATTGGATCGCCGTATTACTGGTGCCGCAGAATTTTTGGCGGAGAACTACGCGGATCAGATCACGTCGATTATTGGCGAGACAATCGAGCGCTGGGACGCTGACGAGGCCAGCGACAAGATTGAGCTGATGGTGGGCAAGGATCTGCAGTACATTCGCCTTAATGGCACGGTCGTAGGTGCATTAGCGGGCCTTGCCATTTACACTGTGTCCTATCTGTTGTTTGGACTATAAATAAGGCGCAGGATGATCAGCTTCGGAATCTTGACAATTGTGTATTGGCTTATTGCTGTCTGTGGGGTAGTAGGAGCAGTACTTGTCGCGGCAACGCGCGCAGATGCTTTTGAAGCCGCAGATCGGCAAAACAAGTGGGTTTGGGCGGCATTGCTTGGCGGTTCTGCTTTGGCACTATTTTCCAGCTTCCCATTTTTATCGTGGATCGGCATTGTCATCATTGGCCTGTACTGGTTTGATGTGCGCCCACAGATCACAAACATCCTCAACGGCAACTACGGCTGGTAGAGCGCTGTGATTCCTATAGTCAGTGGCCCCGAGGCGAGTGTGGATAAGGCGCGTGAACTCGCTGCCGGCGGTGGGGGCGTATGCGTTCCGCCAACATTATTAACTGCCCTTGGCCAGGTGCCAGGGCCCGTGGTGTCGTGGGCGGGGTATCCCACTGGCCAGCACCACAGCCTGATTAAGGCCTCAGAGGCGCGCCTAGCGGTGCAATGCGGTGCCAGCATGGTGCTCGTGGTTCCTGACCCCGCAGCGGTTGTCGCCGCCACCAGCACGGCGTTGATTACGGAGCTGGTTACTACCCGTGAGGCGGTACCGCATCCTGCCTCGTTGGCGTTGATCCTCGATACGGATCTGTTTGCCGCTGATGTTATTGCGCGTACTGCCGAACATGCGCAAGCAGCTGGTTTTGACGCGGTGGTAGTGAAAAAAGAAACCCCGCAGTTAGCCTTGCCCACCTATGTGTGGGATGCGGGCAATGCGGGCTTGTTGGTGTGCTAGTTTTCTAGCTCGGCGAGGTTGACGTTGTTGCCGTTGAGCGTGAGGTTCATGCCACCGTCGACAACATCAACGTTGCTGATCGTCATGTTGTGGAGGCTGTCGCCTGCTTGCTTGCTGAGCTGCTGGGTAAGCGCATCGGATACCGACTGGGGGAGATCAAAGCCGAGGAGGTTAGCGTTGACGGCCTCGAACCCAAGGCTGCCGTTGTCTACTACCGGCTTGAGCTGTAGCGATGCGGCACCGTCGGTGAACTCGATGGTGACGGTTTTTTCTGATGGTTGAGTGGTCACGGCAGTCACTTTCACGATCGACTGCAGCAGCGAGCCAAGGTCGAGTTCACCCGCGGTGGGTTTAGGGGCCGTGTTTTCTGCTAGGCCTTTTTGCATGGCGGCCAGCAGGTATGCGTCGCTAAGCGTGGTTTCTAGCTCGAGTTGCTCAGCGATAGGGGCGTCGCTGTTGTGAATATCAAGGTTTTTCATTGTGATGTGCGAGCGTGGGGATTCGCCCATCTCTGGGGTATCAATGGTCACGCTCGGCAGGTTCTTTGTGGCGATGCTCACGAGCAGCGGAGAGGCACCGAAGCTTATCGACGCCTCCGGCGATGTCGACTCCTTGAGCTGTTGAGACACCATCGCCCTGAGGCCGAATTCTGCTACGGCGAGCAGGATGACGACGATCAGGGCGACGATGAGTGAAACTTTTCCGACGCGAGAACCTTTTGTTGTAGTCACGTCGGCCATTGTAGCTAGTAGACGGTCAAACCGCGTGAGCGGAAAGTCTCCTTAGCAAACTCCACGGATTCCGGTGTTGGTGGTTTTGTGTCCTCGAGCTCGTAATTCAAGCCGAGTTCGTGCCATTTATCGGCTCCCATGTTGTGGAAAGGCAGCACCTCGACGCGTTCGACGTTGTCTTTCCACCGGGCGACGATGTCTGCCACGTTGTTGATGTTTTCTGGTGCGTCAGACACGCCAGGTACCAGCACGAAGCGGATCCACACTGGCTTACCAATTGCATTGAGGCGATCGCCAAAGTCGATGGTGGGTTGTAGCTCGCGGCCACCGGAAACACGGTGGTAGGTTTCCTCGTCACCGGACTTGACGTCGAGAAGCACGAGGTCGATATTTTTTAGGTCCTCGTCCGTGAGCCGTGCCCCGAGATACCCTGAGGTGTCGATGGTGGTGTGGATACCGGCATCGTGTACCTCTTTGAGCACGCGGCGCGTAAAGGCGATTTGGAACAGTGGCTCACCGCCGGAGATGGTCAATCCGCCGCCGGAGGCCTTAAACACGTTGCGATAACGTTTGATCTTCTTCACGATCGACTCGACGCGCTCTACTGTGCCTTCTTTCATCCCCATGGTGTCGGGGTTGTGGCAGTAAAGGCATCGCAGTGGGCATCCGGACATGAACATGGTCATGCGGGTACCTGGGCCATCAACAGCGGTGACAAGCTCCCAGGAGTGCACGAGGCCGACGTCGCCAGTGCGGCGGGCCTCGATGAGCTCCTTGTGGGTGACGTCTTCCAGATCGAGGTCGAGGCCTCCGATGCCGGCTGCGGTTCCGCGGTGGCGCGGCCCGTCAGAGCGTTCAACCGTCACTGTGGAGTTAATACCATCAGCCATATCAGAGGGATTCCTTTCGCTTCATTAGGGCAAAAATATACCACCTGCCCGTGTACAGGCAGGTGGTGGCGTTACATCTTACGCAGAGTGGTGGAACGTACGGGAAAGAACGTCCAGCTGCTGCTCACGGGTGAGCTTGACAAAGTTGACGGCGTAGCCGGAAACACGAACGGTGAGGTTCGGGTACTTGTCAGGGTTCTCCATGGCATCTTCGAGGGTCTTCTGGTCGAGGACGTTGATGTTTGCGTGGTAAAGGCCAGCGTTGGCGTTGTTCTCGTCGCGCTTTGCCTTCATCTCGGTCATGCGCTCTTCAAAGGTCTTAGAAGACATTGTGTTCTCCAAATTCTATGATGATCAATAGATGGGGAAGAAAAGTAGATTACTCTTCGTCCATGATGAAGCCAGCATCGAGGATGCCGACCAAGTTCTTAATCTGCTCGTCCGAGGTACGACCCAAACCAGATGGGGTGATGGTGTTGGTCAGGGAAATGCCGTCAAGGGCGTCTTGGTAATCCAGCTTACCGACAGACAGCATCGAGGCCACCATACCGTGGGTGTCTGCACCGTTTTCAGGGTTAGCACCTGGGCTAAATGGGGTACCTGCCTTGTGACCTGATGGGAATGCACCGGTTGCCTTGCCGTAGACCACATTCGAGGTAATCGTGAGTACCGACTGCGTTGGGATCGCGTCGCGGTACATAGGGATTTCCTTGATCTTGGACATCACGGTGTGAACGATGGTTGCGGCGATGTCGTCAGCGCGGTCGTCGTCGTTACCGTAGCGAGGGAAGTCGCCTTCCGTCTTGTAGTCCACAACTAGGCCGGTCTCATCGCGCACTGGGGTGACCTTGGCGTACTTGATGGCCGAGAGAGAGTCTGCAACGATAGCCAGACCTGCGATGCCGCAGCCCATGGTGCGGACGATTTCAGAATCATGCAGAGCCATCTCGACTGCCTCGTAGGCGTAGCGGTCGTGGCAGAAGTGGATGATGTTGAGTGCTTCCACGTAGGTGCCAACAACCCAGTCGAGCATGTGCTCGTATTTGTCCCAGACTTCGTCGAAGTCTAGTGGGCCGTCGCCCTTGATGGGCTCGAACAGGCCAGGCTCGGTGATCTGCTTGCCGGAAACCTCGTCGCGGCCACCGTTGATGGCGTAGAGCAGGGACTTAGCGGAGTTCACGCGCGCACCGAAGAACTGCATCTGCTTGCCCACAGCCATGGGGGACACGCAGCAGGCAATTGCGGCGTCGTCGCCCCACTGGTTACGGATCTGCTCGTCGGATTCGTACTGAATCGAGGAGGTTTCGATGGAGATTGCAGCGCAGAAGTCTTTGTAGCCTTCTGGAAGTGCTGGATCCCAGAAAATAGTGATGTTTGGCTCTGGTGCTGGGCCGAGGTTACGCAGGGTCTGCAGCAGACGGAAGGAGGTCTTGGTGACCATGGTGCGGCCGTCGTCAGAGAAGCCAGCGTCGGACCAGGTTGCCCAGTATGGGTCACCGGAGAAGATCTGATCGTAGTCGATGGTGCGCAGGAAGCGGACGATACGCAGCTTGATCACGAGGGCGTCGATGATTTCCTGAGCCTCATCCTCGGTGATGATGCCAGCGGCAAGATCGCGTTCGAAGTAGATGTCGAGGAAGGCGGACAGACGGCCGATGGACATTGCAGCGCCGTCCTGGGACTTCACGGAAGCCAGGTATGCGAAGTAGGTCCACTGGACTGCTTCCTTTGCCGTGGTGGCTGGGCCCGAGATATCGAAGCCGTAGAAGGAAGCCATGGTCTTGAGCTTCTGCAGGGCCTTGATCTGCTCGGAGTGCTCTTCGCGGAAACGTGCCCAGTGCTCGGAGAAGTTCTCAGCTGCGACGGAGTCTTTAGCCTGCTTCTTCTCGGCGATGAGGTAGTCCACACCGTAGAGGGCTACACGACGGTAGTCGCCGATGATGCGGCCACGGCCATAAGCATCTGGAAGACCGGTGATGATGTGGGAGGAACGTGCGGCACGGATACGAGGGGTGTAGATGTCAAACACGGCCTCGTTGTGGGTCTTGCGATACTTGGTGAAGATGTTCTTGACATCTTCGTTTGGCTCTTTGCCGGCTTCCTTGATGGCGGTTTCCACCATGCGCCAGCCGCCGAAAGGCATCATGGCGCGCTTGAGTGGGACGTCGGTCTGCAGACCAACAATTACGTCGTCGTCTTCGGAAATGTAACCCGCTGGGAAAGCATCAATGTCAGCTGGGGTGTGGGTGTCTACATCAAAAACGCGCTTCTTACGCTCGACGGAGAGGTAGTTCTTCTCGAGGTGGTCCCAGACGCGAAGGGTCTTTTCGGTTGGGCCAGCGAGGAAGCTAGCGTCGTCCTCGTAAGGGGTGTAGTTGCGTTGGATGAAGTCGCGGATGTCGATTCCCTCTTGCCAAGGTCCTTCGACGAAACCTTCCCATGCTGAGTGGGTGCTCTCTTGTTGGGCGGTGGTCATATTATATGAGCCCTTCCTTATCGAGTCATCTGCATCAGTGGCCTCGGTATCGGCCACCTGCGGTTCACTTGGTGGCAGATCCATCGTTACTGGCTCGCCACGAACACTTACTACTGTAGTGAGGAGGGGGCTAGGCCACATAAATGGGAAAGGGTGAGTTATCTCATATGAAAATTGCCCGAAATAGGAGTAAAGAATTTTGCCCGCGATGCGCGTGGACACCTTCAGATCTTAATAAATAAAAACACTGGTAGAAGGGGAAATATGTGAATTAGATTGCTTTATGGTGTGACATTTGTCGAATTGAAAGCAGTAAAACGGGTGTACTGTTTAAATTAGGTTTGGCAGTCTAAGTAGTTGGATCGACGATCGACCACGGCACCGTGAGCTGATTATCGCGCACCGGACGGCGAATAATGCTCATCGGAATTCCCATATCCATAAGCATCGCGCGGGCCGCCCGCCACCGAACGCGAGGGCCATACGACGGCCACGCTTCGTCGGCACGAAGCAACACATCATGAATTTTTTCGCCCGCAACATTGCGGTGGATCAAAATCTTAGGCAACCGCTCCGCAATATCGGAGGGGTGCTCTGCATCAAAAGGATCCCAGCACAGCGTCAGCGACTGCGGGCCAGTATGATCCAACAACACCCATGTTGACCGCCGCCCCAACTCATCACAGGTGCCTTCCACAAAAATCCGCCAGGTTGTAGGCGCGAGGTCACCATCTCCCAAGCATCCACGACTTGGTCCACATCATATTGGCGCAGCACGTTAAAAGCGCGCACTAAGGTGGGGCTGGTAACCCGCTAATTCAAAACCCCAAGTTCAAAAGTCACACCATCGCGCGGCGGCAGGATCCGTTCTGGGTCTATTTCTAAGCCGGTGACGCGGACGTCGTCACGCATGGTGCGCAACCAACGAGCCCACTCGACCGTGGTGGTAAAACTTGCCCCGTACCCCACGTCAAGAGCGATAGGGTCGCTGGTGCGGCGCAGCGCCTGCTGGATCAGCGGATGATGAGCCATCCAGCGGTCACAACGCCGGAGGCGATTAAACCCAGTGGTCCCCCGAGTAATCACACCAATGGGACGACCATGCCCAAAAGTGGCGCGCAAATTATGGGCATGATCAGCCATGAAAACCCCACGAAATTAGAGGTTCTCGGAGATCCACTTCGAGGTCAGATCGCCCTCGTTCTGGAACAAATCGCCCAATGCCTGGCCGACCTTAGGCTCGATAGCAGCACCCATCAGTGGGATGTTGACGGTGATCTCGTTGGCGTAGGACAGCGTGGTGGTGTTGCCTAGGCCGTTCATAGAGACCTCACCCTTGAAGTCCACAGGGGTGCCCTTTACGTCTGCGGTGTAGCTCAGTGGTGCGCTGGTGCCGTTAAGGCCACCGACGGTTACTACGCGCTTGACCTTGAGTGCCTGACTGATCATGGCGCGAATAGCCTCAGGAAGTAGCTCTTGGGGGAGAACCTCGAAAAGGGTTGCAACAGCGCCACCGTTAGCTTCGGTGAACTCGTGTACCTCGCCTGGTTCTGGGCTGAGGTTTTTCACAATGAAGTCCCAATATGCCGGATTGGTCAATGCTGCGTGGACTTTTTCCACTGGCTGATTGATAGTTACGGTGTTTTCACTTCGCGTTGTCATGCGTACAGACTACCTTTAATAAGGTGCTGGAAAAATCACTGAACCACATTTTCGACGGAATCCGCCCCCAGATCGAGGCGATCGACGACGCCACCTTTGTGGCAGCCACCTTCGCCGAATTGACCACCCTCCACCTCGGCGGAACCCCCATGGCGGCGGTTCGCTGCAGGTCACAGCAGTCTGTGGTTGAGGTTGTTCGGCTTCTCGACGCCCACCAGATCCCACTACTCATCGTAGGCGGTGGCTCCAACCTCGTGATCGCTGACGGCGAAATCCCCCTCGTTGCTGTGATCCTCGACTGTGACGATATTTCTGTGAACCTCGACACCGGACGCGTAGTAGCCGAAGCAGGTGCCGTATGGGATGACGTAGTACGCCTGTGCGTTGATGCTGGCCTCGGTGGCATTGAGTGCCTCTCTGGAATTCCTGGCTCGGCGGGAGCTACCCCTGTACAAAACGTGGGTGCCTACGGTGCAGAGATCTCCGATGTGTTGGTCAGCGTAACCCTCTTGGAACGTGCAACAGGGGAGGTCATGGAAGTTCCTGCAGCCGACTTAGAGCTGGCGTATCGCTATTCCAACCTCAAATTCACCGGCCGTGGCGTGGTACTGGGCATTACGCTACAGCTGCACACGGATGGCATGTCTGCGCCGCTGCGCTTTGGGGAGCTTGCTCGGGTGCTAGGCCATGAGGGACCACATCCTGCAGCGCAGGTGCGTGAAGCTGTACTTGGCCTGCGTGCTGGCAAGGGCATGGTGTACAACGAGGCGGATCACGACACGTGGTCGGCCGGATCCTTCTTTACCAACCCCATCGTCCCAGAATCGGTCGGGGATCACGTGCGTAGCGTTGTTGGTGACGAGTCGATGCCATGCTTTGCTGCGGGCAAGGGCATGGTCAAACTGTCCGCTGCATGGTTGATTGACCGCGCCGGATTTGCCAAAGGCCACCAAGGCCCTAGCGGGCGGGTGAGCTTGTCTACTAAGCACACTCTGGCGCTGACCAATAGAGGAAACGCCACCACGGATGATCTCGTTGCACTTGCGCGCGAGGTCCGTGGCGGCGTGATGGATGCCTTCGGGGTGCTACTTGAGCCCGAACCGGTATGGGTTGGGGTGTCTATTTAGCCCAAGATGCACTGAGCAAGAATCATGTCGAGGCGTCGTACGTCGAGATCTCGACCGATCTTGATCTTGATTTTGCCGGCACGCGTCCACAACTCCACTTCGGCGTTGAAATCAAAGGTGCCAGCATTTTCTGTTGACCACATATTCACTGAGGAATAAGGCAAGGAGTAGACCTCTACCTTCTTGCCTCGTAGGCCTTGGGAGTCGCGGACAATGAGGCGTTTGGTGGTAAAGATGGCGCTGTCGCGGAAGGTGTTAAACGCAACGACGGCATCTTCGCCTGGCACCATGAGACTGGCAACGTCTTCTGGGATGGGTACTTCTTGGACGAAAGTCCATTCTGTAATGCTGGCTGTTTCCATGCTTACTTTTCTCCGAGGCGTTCGAGGAGGGTCTGCTGCACTTCGCGGCGGCGGACCTTACCAAGTTGGTCTTTGTTGAGTGCTTCAAAGTGGTAGAAGGTGCGTGGCACTTTGTAGCGGGTGAGTAGCTCGCGGCAGTGGGCTTTGAGGCCTTCTGGGTCGAGGGCTGCACCGTCTTTGAGCACGATGCAGGCTACCACGTCCTCGGAGCCGTCTTTGCGTGGGCGGCCGACTACGGCCGCGTCGACAACGTCTGGGTGGGCGATCAGGGCTTCTTCGACCTCGGCAGGGTAGACGTTAAATCCGCCGGTGATGATGATTTCCTTGATGCGGCTTACTAGGCGGATAAAACCGTCTTCTTCCATAACACCCATATCGCCGGTGCGGAACCAATCACCGTGGAAGGCGGCTGCGGTTGCTTCTGGTTTGTTGAGGTAGCCTTGGAAAACCTGTGGTCCGCGGGCGAGAACTTCGCCGGCTTCGCCGTCGGGCATTGTCTCGTCGAGGTTGTCTGGGTTGGCAATGCGGATTTCGGTGTCGGAGAAGGGCACGCCGATGTAGCCGGGGCGGCGGTTGCCATTCATGGGGTTACCGCACAGAACTGGGGAGGTTTCGGTCAAGCCGTAGCCTTCCACCAGCAGGCCGCCGGTGAGGTTTTCCCAGTCGTCGACGGTGCGTACAGGTAGGGTGGAGGCACCGGAGAAGGAGTTGCGGATGCCCTTGATTTCCACGCCCTTGGCGGTGGCTTCTGCCACGATCTTTTCGTAGAGGGTGGGTACACCTGGCAGCCACGTGGGGGTGTGGTTTTTCATGATCTTCATGATCAGTGGAATCTGCGGAGCTGGTAGCAGGACCATTTCTGCGCCGACGAAGACACCGAGGGTGCCGACCATGGTCATGCCGTAGGCGTGGAACATGGGAAGAGCTGCGAGGAAACGCTCGGGTTGGTCGCCCAGTCCTGGCACCCACGCCTTGCCCATGATGCAGTTGGACACCAAGTTGCCGTGGGAGAGCAACGCGCCCTTCGGCGTTCCGGTGGTGCCGGAGGTGTAGAGGATCAGGGCGATGTCGTCTTTGGTGACCTTGGGGAATTCGGTGCGTTTACCGTTGCCGCCGATGGCATTGCCGATCAGGGTGGACCATGGGACGGTGTTGTCGGCAAACGCGGTGAGTTGTTCGCGCTTTGCGGCGATGGGTGGGATCGGAATGCGCAGCGCTAGCTGTTGGATGCGTGGCATGGCCTCTGTCATGTTGACGGAGATGATCGTCTCAAGCGAGGTGGTGTCGCGCAGTTTCTCTAGGGTGGAGGCTGCTTTGTCCCATGCGATGGCGACGCGTGCGCCGTGATCTTGGAAGAGGCCTTCGAGCTCGTGTGCGGTGTAGAGCGGGTTGTGCTCTACGACGGTAGCGCCGAGCAGCTGGATGGCGTAGAACGCGGCGATGTGCTGCGGGCAGTTGGGCAATACGAGGGCGACGCGGTCGCCTGGGCGGATGCCAAAGGCTTTAAGGCCTGCTGCGGCTGCACGCACTTGGGCGTCTAGCTCTGCATAGGTTTGGGTGCGTCCGAAGAAGTAGGTCGCGGGTTTGTCGGCGTTAACGGCAAGGTTGTTGTCGTAGATGTCTACCAGCGTGGTGTCGCCGTAGTCGAGGGATGCTGGTGTCCAGTCGCCATAGTGCTGCAACCATGCTTTGTCGTCGAATGCGCCCATGTCCGGCCTTTCGTTTTTGGGATAAAATAGTTTTGATGTCGATATTGTAGCGGAGGAGCGTTATTTCTTTGATGCTAGAGCTTCTTGTACATCTTTACGGCGCACCTTGCCCAGCTGGTCTTTCGGCAATTCTTCGAAGTGGTAGAAGGTGCGTGGCACTTTGTAGCGGGTGAGATTTTCCCGACAATATGCCTTCAATCCCTCGGGGTCGAGGGCGGCACCCGTGGCAAGCGTGATGGCCGCAACTACGGACTCGGAGCCGTCGCCACGCGGAAGGCCTACGACGGTAGCGTCCGTAATATCTGGGTGATTGCGCAAAACTTCTTCCACCTCGGCGGGGTAGACGTTAAATCCGCCGGTGATGATGACTTCCTTGATACGGGCCACGAGGCGGATAAAGCCGTCCTCCTCCATAATTCCCACGTCGCCAGTGCGATACCACTGCCCATGGAAGCTCTTCGCCGTCGCCTCGGGGTTGTTCAGGTAACCGCTGAACACCTGCGGCCCGCGCACCAGCACTTCGCCTTCTTGCCCGTCAGGCATGGTTTCGTCCAAGTTATCTGGGTTGGCAATGCGGATTTCGGTGTCGGGGAACGGAACGCCAACATAGCCTGGGCGGCGGTCGGTGGTCATGGGGTTGCCCACAATGATGGGGGAGGTTTCGGTCAAACCGTAGCCTTCGACGAGCAAACCACCGGTGAGTGCTTCCCAACGGGCGACGGTTTCCACAGGCAGGCTCGACGCACCAGAAAATGAGTTGCGCACACCGGAGATGGAGATTCCATCGCGTTCTGCGGCTTCCACAATCTTTTGATAGAGCGTGGGAACACCAGGCACCCATGTAGGAGTGTGCTTCTTCATGATCTTCATGATCAACGGAATTTGCGGCGCTGGCAGAAGTACCAGTTCACCGCCTACGTAGAACGCCAAGTTGAGAACGATGGTCACACCATAGGCGTGGAACATAGGCAGCGCTGCCAAGAGGCGTTCGTCTTGGTCGCCAATGCCTTTGACCCACGTCTTACCCTGCATGATGTTGGCAAAGAGGTTGCCGTGTGACAGTTGCGCACCTTTGGGCGCACCGGTGGTGCCGGAGGTGTAGAGGATCAGTGCGATGGACTTCTTGGTCACCTCGGGGCAGGGGACGATGTCGTAGCCATTGCCGCCGAGTGCGGACCCCACCAGAATTTCCCATGGGATGGTGTTGGGTGCGGATGCGGTCAGTGCATCGCGCTTCTTCCGAATCATCGGAAAAGGTAGGCGCAGCAGCGCCTGTTGCGCGGCGGGCATGGCGGTCATCATGTTGACCGACACGATGGTTTCTAGCGGGGTGCTGCTGCGGAGTTTTTCCAGCGTATCGGCTGCTTTGTCCCACACGATAGCCACGCGTGCGCCGTGGTCTTGGAAGGGGGCTTCCAGCTCGTGTGCGGTGTAGAGCGGGTTGTGCTCGACCACGGTGGCTCCGAGCATGAGTATCGCCCAGTAGGCCACGATGTGCTGTGGGCAGTTGGGGAGGGCGATGGCCACGCGGTCGCCGCTGCGTACGCCTAGTGCGCGCAGGCCGGCGGCGGCGGTGCGTACCTGTTTGTCGAGGTCGCCGTAGGAGGTTTGGCGGCCAAAGAAGTAGGTGGCCGGTTTGTCCTTGTTCAGGGCGAGGTTGTTCGAGTAGACGTCGAGAAGCGTCGTGTCACCATAATCTAGGCTGTGCGGCGTCCAATCGGGGTAATAGTGAAGCCACTTTTTTGTCTCGTATGCCGACATGAGTTCCCTTCGATCCTCGCAAATAAACGTAAATACGAGCATATACTCATGTTTCGCTTGGTTGGGTAATAACGGCGCCTAGAATGATGACTATGCGCATTGCCATGATCTCTATGCACACCTCGCCCCTCCAGCAACCAGGCAGTGGAGACGCAGGTGGAATGAACGTCTACATCATTTCCATCGCCCGCGAACTTGCACGTCGCGGCGTAGACGTAGACATTTACACCCGTGCCACTCGCCCCAGTCAAGGCGACATTGTAGAGGTGGAGTCGGGGCTGCGCGTGATCAACATTGTAGCCGGCCCCTATGAGGGCCTGAGCAAAGAAGAACTCCCCACCCAGCTCGCAGCTTTCGCAGGTGGCGTGGTGCAGTTCGCCAAGTGTCACCACATACGTTACGACGTCATCCATTCCCACTACTGGCTTTCTGGCCAAGTCGGCTGGCTGCTGCGCGATCTGTGGAACATCCCACTCGTACACACCGCGCACACCCTTGCGGCGGTAAAAAATGCGCACCGCAGCGCAGGGGATACCGAAGAATCAGAGGCCAGACGTATTTGTGAGCAACAGCTTGTAGATAACGCTGACATCCTCGTGGTGAACACCCCCGAGGAAACCAACGACCTTGTGCGTCACTATGACGCCAACCCTGATTCGGTGGCTGTGATCGCGCTGGGTGCCAATGTGGAGCTTTTTACTCCTGGTACGCAGCGCAATACGGAGCAGTCTCGGCGGTTTTTGGGTATTCCGTTGCACACCAAGGTGGTGGCTTTTGTGGGAAGGCTGCAAAAGTTTAAGGGCCCTGAGGTGTTGTTGCGTGCGGTGGCGGAGATGTGGGAGCGGGATCCGGATCGCGATATGCGTGTGATTATGTGTGGTGGGCCGTCGGGTGCTGCTGCCACGGTGGAACATTACATTGAGTTGACGCGCAGTTTGGGTATTGCGCATCGGGTGCGGTTTTTGGATCCGCGTCCGCCGGAGGAGCTGGTGAGTGTGTATCAGGCGGCTGATGTGGTGGCGGTGCCCTCGTATAACGAGTCGTTTGGGCTGGTTGCGATGGAGGCGCAGGCTAGTGGTACTCCGGTGGTGGCTGCGCGTGTTGGCGGCTTGCCTATTGCGGTGGTGGATGGGGAGACGGGTGTGCTTGTCGACGGCCACGATCCCACAATGTGGGCGGACGCGTTGGAGCAATTGCTTGACGACGACCCCACGCGTCAGCAGATGGGTGTGGCTGCGGTGGAGCATGCGGCGAACTTTACGTGGGCTGCGGCTGCGGAGAAGTTGGAGTCGGTGTATGGGGATGCGGCGATGTTGGATGTTGCGCAGTGCCATGACCGCTACGCCGCGGGTTCCGATCGGGCATAAGTGTAAATAATCCCACATTTTGCTCGCGTCGCTGCGATTCGTGGCAAACTTGGCAAGTATGACTACTGGAAAACTGATTCTTCTTCGTCACGGACAAAGCGAATGGAACGCTTCCAACCAGTTCACCGGCTGGGTGGACGTCAACCTCACCGAAAAGGGCGAGGCAGAGGCTAAGCGTGGCGGTGAGCTGCTCAAGGCTCAGGGTGTCCTGCCAAGCGTGGTGTACACCTCTTTGCTGCGCCGTGCTATCCGCACCGCCAACATTGCTCTGAACGCTGCTGATCGCCACTGGATCCCAGTTGTTCGCGATTGGCGCCTTAACGAGCGCCACTACGGTGCGCTGCAGGGCCTCAATAAGGCTGAGACTAAGGAAAAGTACGGCGACGAGCAGTTCATGGCATGGCGTCGTTCTTATGGCACCCCACCGCCAGAGCTTGAGGATTCCAGCGAGTTCTCCCAGGCAAACGATCCTCGTTACGCTAACCTTGACGTGGTTCCTCGCACCGAGTGCTTGAAGGACGTTGTTGAGCGTTTCGTTCCTTACTTCAAGGAAGAGATCCTGCCACGTGTGAAGAACGGCGAGACTGTTTTGATCGCTGCACACGGTAACTCCCTGCGTGCATTGGTCAAGCACCTAGACAATATCTCTGATGCAGACATCGCTGAGCTCAACATTCCTACCGGTATTCCGCTGGTTTATGAGCTCGACGAGGCTGGCACGGTGCTCAACCCAGGTGGCACCTACCTTGACCCAGAGGCTGCTGCTGCCGGTGCTGCCGCAGTTGCTGCTCAGGGCGCTAAGTAGTAGCGAGGCACGTGTACGTCGTTATCGCATTTGTGTTGGGCGTGGTCCTTTCGGGCCTCGCCCTACCTGCGTTGAAATGGGTGCGCGGCCGTAGTTATCGCACGGCGAAAAAGGGGGATAATAAGGTCACCACTGTGAGTCAGATGCTGCATTTGACGGTGCAGGGCTCGCCCACGGGCATGGCGGTGATCGACGCAACGGGGGCCGTTTTATTGTCTAATGTGCGTTCCCACGAGATGGGAATTGTGCATGAGCGCACGCTTAATCCGGACATTTGGGAGCTTGCGCAAGAGGCCTATAAAGACCAAGAAACTCATGCGATTGAGTTGGTAATCGACGAGCGGCGTAATCGCATTACGTCGGTGCGTGCGGTGGTGAAGCCACTCACGCTTGTCGACGACCGCTACGTGGTCATTTACAGCACGGATGAGTCGGAAAACCAGCGCATGGAAGCGGCACGTCGTGACTTTGTGGCTAACGTGTCCCATGAGCTAAAAACCCCTGTGGGTGGCATGGCGTTGCTGGCGGAGGCCATCACGGAGGCCTCTGATGATCAAGAGCAGGTGGAATACTTTGGTAATCGCCTGTACAAAGAGGCCCACCGTCTTGCCGATATGATTAATGAGCTCATCTCGCTATCCAAGCTCCAAGGTGCTGAGGCGTTGCCGGATCTAGAGCCGGTGAGCGTGGATCGCGTGATCGACGAGGCGCTGGCACGCAATGTGCTGGCCGCCGATAACGCGGGCATTGAGCTCAACCGTGGCAAACCATGCAATGCGATGGTGATGGGGGATATGACGCTGCTGGTCACGGCGGTGTCTAACCTGATTAGCAACGCTATTAATTATTCGCCACAGGGAATGCCCATTTCGGTGGCAACCAAGATTTCGCGGGATGGCCGTGTTCTTATCCGAGTTATCGATAATGGCATTGGCATTTCAGTGGAGAACCAAAATCGAGTGTTTGAGCGCTTCTTCCGCGTAGATAAAGCGCGGTCGCGTTCTACAGGTGGTACGGGATTAGGGCTTGCGATTGTCAAGCATGTGGCAGCTAATCACGGTGGCGATGTCACGCTGTGGTCGCGTCCTGGAACTGGTTCCACGTTTACGATCGAGCTTCCGATCTATCATGAAACTGACACGGGTCGCCGAAAGGATAAGAATTGATGACCTCTATCTTGTTGGTTGAAGACGAAGAGTCGCTAGCCGATCCCCTCGCGTTCTTGTTGCGCAAGGAAGGCTTTGATGTAGTAATCGCCGCTGATGGACCCAGCGCTTTGGTGGAGTTTGATCGCAACGCCATCGATATTGTGCTGCTTGACCTCATGCTTCCTGGTATGTCGGGTACGGATGTGTGCAAGCGCCTGCGAGCAGTATCCTCAGTCCCCGTGATCATGGTGACGGCACGGGACTCGGAGATCGACAAGGTGGTAGGCCTAGAACTCGGTGCCGACGACTACGTGACCAAACCATATTCTTCCCGCGAGCTCATTGCCCGAATCCGTGCCGTGCTGCGTCGCGGCGGGGAGACGGTCGAAGAATCTGATGAGATTCTTGGCAGCGGCCGAATCCACATGGATGTAGAACGCCACACCGTCACCGTCGACGGCGAAGAGATCTCCATGCCGCTAAAAGAATTCGACCTGTTGGAATACCTCATGCGCAACTCGGGGCGCGTGCTCACCCGCGGCCAGCTCATCGACCGCGTGTGGGGTGCCGACTACGTAGGAGATACCAAAACCTTGGATGTGCACATTAAACGCCTGCGCTCCAAGATTGAACCAGAACCCTCAGCGCCACGCCACGTGATTACTGTGCGGGGTCTGGGCTACAAGTACGAAGACTAGCCGGATGTGGCGCTAGCGGGATACCTGCTTTTTGGCGCACCGCGCAGTGTTGCGCCAGCACCTCGTAGGAGGCATCGCCCATCAGTGCTCGCAACTCCGCCTCGTGGGTGATCCACATGGGCTTATCAGAGGTATGGCAGTGGGGGTCGGTGGTGCAATACCAATCAAAGTCCTCGCCGCCATTTCCCCAGCCACGACGATCGTATTCGGTGATGGTGGTGCGAAGAATCTCCACACCATCGGCGCGATCCTCATAAGCCTCAAGGCGACGAAGCGGTAGTTGCCAACACACCTCAGGTTTAACCACGGTGAGATCCTCGCCTGCGTCGAGAGCCCACTGGTGGATCGCACACCCAGGGTTTTTGCGGTTGGCAAAGATACAGGCGCCGTCGACAAGCGTGGTTTTCAGCGCCGGTTCGGGGTTTCCCTCCTCGTCATCGAGTTCGTCCCACACCAACCACGGCTCAATCTGGGTGGGGTCTGGGTCTGCGAGGTAGGCGTCGACACCCGCGGGGCGCAGCTCCCAATACCGTGCCGGCATCTTTTCTACGGCGGCATAAAGCTGATCGCGGTCTTCCTCATCGGAAAGAAACGCCCCATGCACACAGCACCCCACAGTCGGCTGTGCGGCATCAATGCCGTGGCATGCCGACGTGCCAAACGCGCATCGGTAGGAGGATTCCAGCCACGTTAAATCAATAGAAAACTGGTGGAGGGGATCCTCCGGATTGGTAAATTCATACCATTGACGTGGGAAATCGGGGGGAAGCTCGTCGCCGCGGCGAATAGATGCGGCAGCGGGGGACATGGCAGGAAAACCGAGATACTTCACGTGTTTAGGCTATACCGTCTAACCTAAATGGCGTGAGATTAGGTGTATTGGACGTTGGCAGTAACACGGTTCATCTTGTGGCGGTGAATGCGTCACAAGGTGGGCGCCCCGCTCCGATGAGCGATTGGAAGACCACCTTGAAGCTGGTGGAGTACCTTGACGCCTCGGGGGCTATCACTGAAACGGGGGTACGCAAGCTGGTGTCGGCGGTCGGAGAGGCCGCAGAACTGGCGCAGCGCTTGAGCTGCGATGAACTGATGTCTTTTGCTACCTCCGCGGTGCGATCAGCAACCAATTCGGATGATGTTCTCGCCCAAGTGGAACGCGAGACGGGGGTGCGCCTCGAGGTCCTCTCCGGTAAAGACGAGGCCCGATTGACCTTCCTCGCGGTGCGTCGTTGGTACGGCTGGTCGGCTGGTCGGATCACCAACCTGGACATCGGCGGTGGGTCATTAGAAATCTCGACCGGCATGGACGAAGAGCCCGATGCTGCCTTCTCCCTTGACTTGGGTGCAGCACGGTTGACGCACCAATGGTTCGATACGGACCCACCTGCTAGAAAGAAAATCAACGTCCTACGTGATTTTATCGACGCCGAGCTTGTCGACGTCGCCCAACAAGTCAACGCCTACGGCCCAGCGCGCCTTGCGGTGGGAACGTCAAAAACGTTTCGTACACTCGCTCGATTGACGGGATCGGCGCCGTCGTCGGCAGGACCTTTTGTTACGCGCGATCTGACCGCGCCGGGGTTGAGGCAGCTGATTGCGTTTATTTCTCGTATGACTGCTGCGGATCGTGCGGAGCTAGAGGGGGTAAGCTCAGATCGTTCGCATCAGATTGTTGCCGGCGCGTTGGTCGCTGAGGCGGCGATGCGTGCGCTTAACATTGAGCGGTTAGAGATTTGCCCGTGGGCTTTGCGCGAGGGAGTCATACTTCGACGCACGGAACAGGGTATTGTGCCAGAAGAAACCTCAAAAGGAGATGAGTAGGAGACATGAGCGAGAAACAACTCACCGTTGCAGAACTGCTGGCACGTTCCGGCAAAGCTGAAGCAACCTCCGAAACTCCACGTCGTCGTCGCCGTAACCTTGAGGAAGGCGGTGTTTCGGTCGCTGAGCTGACGGGCAATATCCCCAAGGTGAAGGCAAAGCCAGCTGAGCCGAAGCACTCCAATGAGCCCATTGATACGCCAAGCACCGAGGAAACCATCGTGCTGAGCGTGGTGAATGAGGACGATCCGGTGCGGTTGACCACCGATAGCTTCCCTGCTGTTCAGACTGAAGTTCCGGCTGCTGAGCTGGAAGAAGAACCTGAAGAGGTCGTCGAGGAAGAAGCCGACGATGAGGAAGAATTCTGGGAAGACGACGAGCCGGTTTCCGTCGCTGGTGTTGTAGGTCTTGCTTTGGTTGGCGTTATCGTTGGCGTGGGAATCTTCCTTGGCTTTGGCTACCTGTGGGATAACTACTCCCGCAAGGTCGTAGGCCTGTTGGCGTTGGCGGTTATTGCTGCCATGATCACAGTTGCTCATGTTCTACGTACGGAAAGCGATCGTCGCAGCATGGTGTGGGCTGGTTGCGCTGGCGTGGCCGTCACTTTTGTGCCCATGTTGGTTTCTTAAACTGGTTGCCCACTGTGAGGACTTCGTGGCAGAGTGTTCGCCATGACTTCAATCGCAGTAATTGGTGGCGGCAAGATTGGCGAGGCTTTGATTTCGGGCCTTGTGGCTAGTGGCATGAGTCCAAAAGATATTCATGTGACTAATCGCAATGCTGAGCGTGCCCAAGAGCTCAAAGAACGCTATGGTGTGTTGACCTTCTTGGAAAATGTTGCCGCTGTTGACGACGTAGACATGGTGTTTTTGTGCGTGAAGCCGCAGCAGGTCATTCCCGTTGTGGAAGAAATCGCAGAGGTTGTAGATAACAACACCAGCACCACTATCGTGTCGATGGCCGCTGGCGTGACCAACGCCATGATCGAGGAGAGCCTTGCCGCAGGTTCCCCTGTTATCCGTGTGATGCCTAATACTCCTATGTTGGTGGGTAGGGGTATGTCCGTGGTGGCCCCTGGGCGTTATGCCGATGAGGACACGGTGGCGTCGTTAACGCAGCTGTTGGAGGCTGTGGGCAGCGTGGAGGTCATCGAGGAATCGAGTATGGACGCGGTGGTGGCGTTGTCGGGTTCTTCTCCTGCGTATCTTTTTTTGATGGTTGAGGCGCTTATCGACGCCGGCGTGTTCCTTGGTCTACCACGTGATAAGGCGAAAAACTTGGCTGTTTCTTCCTTTGCTGGCGCTGCCACGATGTTGGAGCAAACAGGTGAGGAACCGGCAGTATTGCGTGCAAATGTGAGCTCGCCTGGCGGTACTACGATTGCTGCTATTCGGGAGTTTGAGGAAAGCGGTTTGCGGGCTGCGGTCTATCGTGCAGCGACTGCTGCGGCGACACGCAACAGTTCTTTGGGCTAGGGGGCATGTGCCCCTCTTTCTTTAACCTCTACTTGAAGGTTGCATTATGTTGTTTTCCAGCAAACCCCTGTGGCCTGTGGTTTTTAGATGATATCGACGGGGCGCATGTGATTAGAGTTGATTAACTTTATCCAGAGTGTCTCGTTGGGTCGCACCTGTCACACGATTCGCGCTAAGCTGATTCGAGCACGTGCGTGATCGTTCTGTGGGAGGGGAAGCCTGCAGCGCGCGACTTGCTGAAGGGTTAGGTAAATATGGCTAGAGAAAATAATGGCTCATTCCTCACAGTTGCTGAGGTCGCGGAGATCATGCGCGTTTCTAAAATGACCGTGTACCGCTTGGTTCACTCCGGTGAGCTGCCTGCTGTGCGCGTAGGACGTAGCTTCCGTGTGCATGAAAAGGCTGTGAATGAGTACCTCGATTCCTCCTACTACAACGTGGGTTAAGGCGCTGAGTCCTTAAAGTGGCACCTATTCCGAATCGTCGGGTGGGTGTTGATTTTGGTCAGTAGTGGGGCGCTCGGTATGCTTGTTAGCATTCGTGTCAGAATCGAGCCCCAACCTGCGGGCGGATGTGCACTTCGGCCGCGCGAAAGACCGTGGGGCTTCTGACAGGGAAGTACGTACACCAATCTATGAAGCGAGGGAAACCGTTATGGGTTCTGTCATCAAGAAGCGCCGCAAGCGCATGTCCAAGAAGAAGCACCGCAAGTTGCTGCGCCGCACCCGTGTTCAGCGTAGAAAACTCGGTAAGTAAGCCTCTTGGCTCTTTTTCCGCCCAAGGAATGTTAGTTCCTTGGGCGGTTTTGTATTCTGCGAAGAGCGTTTAGGAAAGGATGTACTTCATGCAGAAGTCAGTGCGTCGCAGTCTTATTGCGATTCTCGCCATTGTTGTGTTGATTGTGGTGGCGGGAGGTGCGTATATTCTCGGCAATAAGTCGGCAGGTACCCAGGCCGAAAAAACAGCGACTGATTTGCCACCTGGTTTTAGTGGTAAGGCGGGGTCGGCGAATGCAACACCTGGCACAAAGGGCCTCGACGGTCCTACGCCGCTTGCCGACGGTTCCTTCGATGCGACAATTTTTGGTCCTGCTAAAGAACTCAAGTCGGCTGATGACATCCTCAATGTGCACCGTCGTAACGCGAAAGATCCCTTTGCCGTGGGTGCGGTTGATGCGCCGCTGGTGATTACGGAATTCTCTGACTTCGAGTGCCCCTTCTGTGCCCGCTGGTCTAATCAGACCGAGCCAACGCTGATGGAAGAGTATGTGTCCAAGGGTTTGGTGCGTATCGAGTGGAATGATTTGCCCGTCAATGGTGAGCATGCGCTGGCTGCGGCGAAGGCGGGACGTGCCGCTGCTGCTCAGGGCAAGTTTGACGAGTTCCGCAAGGCGCTATTTGAGGCTTCTCGTAACGTGAGCGGTCACCCGAATAACACCTTGAAGGATTTTGAGAGGTTTGCGCGCAACGCGGGTGTGAAAGACATGGAGCGCTTCTCACGGGAGGCGCAAGATTCCACCTACGACGAGGTGTTGGCCAAGGCCGCTGATTATGCCCACGGATTGGGCGTGAGCGGTACTCCAGCGTTTGTGGTGGGCACGCAGTATATTTCTGGTGCCCAGCCCACGGAGGAATTTATCAAGGTGATTGAATCGGAGCTGAAGAAGTCTCCTACCTTTTCCATGCCTTCCATCCGCCAAAACTAAAGGCGGCAGTAACGAGGGCGGGGATACCAAACGTGCGAATGGCCTTGCGCAGGCTGCGGTAGTCGCGAACTGCCCAGCCGTGTTGCTTGGCCACTTTTGCTAGGGGGCGATCGGGGTTAATAGCCACAGCTGTTCCTACCATCGACAACATGGGGACGTCGTTGATGGAATCCGAGTAGGCGGTGCAGCGGCTTAAATCAAGGCGTTCGATGGTTGCGAGCGCGGCCACGGCGTGGAGTTTGCCGGGGCCATGCAGGATGTCGCCGACGAGGCGTCCGGTAAACACGCCGTCTTTGACCTCAGCGACGGTGCCGAGCGCGCCGGTAAAACCAAGCCGTTTGGCAAGGGCTTGGGCGAGTTGCACGGGGGTGGCACTGACAAGCCATACTTGTTGGCCGTCGGCAATGTGCTGGTCGGCCAGTTGTTTGGTGCCAGGCCAGAGCTTTTCGCTCATATTGTTATCGACGATCTCCTCGCACAGGGCTACGAGCTCGTCGACACGCCGGCCTTTAATGAACTCGAGGGCTTGCTGGCGGCCTTCGGCGACGTCGTGAGCATTTTCGTTGCCGGTGACCCGAAACTTAATCTGCTTCCATGCAACGGGCAGGATTTCGTTGAGCTTAAAATACTTTTTCTTGGCCAATCCCATGGCAAAAACAACGAGCGACGACCCCTGAATCAACGTGTTGTCGATGTCAAAGAACGCGGCCGCCCCAATGTCTTGGGGGATTTCGGGGTTGGCTGTTGTGACGTGCTGGGCGCCGGCGGCTTCGAAGGAGCCAGACACAGAATCGAGCCCTGAGGTGTATTCGTCGAGTTTGATGCCGAATAGTTCGCTGGCGGCGAGTTCTGCTGCGGCTTCGCCGGCTTCGCGCTGCGTGCGGGCGTCGATAGGCGGGAGGGCGTGTTCCTCGAAGAACCGGCGTAGGTTGCCACGTGAAGTGGACCAGCTGGCCAAGAATTCTTGGGGGGTCTGGTGCCAGTGGGGTTCTGGGATGGACTGACTCACAGTGCCGCTCACGCCTTTCTAGGGGGTATTCTTCTCACCATCGTAGTGGTGATAACTGTGAAGAGGTGGATATGCACAAGGTTGAGTTGATGGTGCGTAGCACGTGCGGTTCCTGTGCGCGGGTAGCAGCTCAGATACGTCCGGTGGTGGCTGCTGCTGGTGCGGAGCTTGTTATCGTCGATGTGGATTCGGATTCGGGGTTGGCCTCGGAGTTTGGTGATCGGGTGCCCGTCGTGGTGATCGACAATGAGGAATTTTCCTGTTGGGAAGTGGATAATGAGGAATTGGCTGCGGAGCTGGCTCAATAGCGGGAGTTAGCCAAGGCTTTGTTGTGCCATTGGTCACTATAGGCCAGAGTGTTTAATGATCAATCATTCTTATGGTTGATATTGTGGTGAGGGTAAACGAGCGGAAAGGTGAGCGCGTGAGTGTTCTAGTGGTGGGTATGTCGCATAGGTCGGCACCCGTTGCACTTCTAGAAAAGCTCAGCATGGACGATGGGGTGCGGACAAACACCGTTTCCGACTTGGTAGCACGCCCATCGCTGGCAGAGGCGATGATCGTATCGACCTGTAACCGGCTTGAAGTCTATGCCATGACGTCGAGTTTCCATACCGGCGTCAACGATGTGGTGGAGGTCCTCCACGATATGAGCGGTGTGGACATGGAGGAGCTGCGCGGCTATCTCTATGTGCGCTACGCGGATGCAGCAGCCGAGCACATGATGGAAGTCACCTCTGGTTTGGACTCCATGGTGGTTGGCGAGCAGCAGATTATCGGCCAGGTGCGTACCGCCTACCACAGCGCGACTGAGGCCGGCACGGTCGGCCCAGCGCTGCATGGTTTGGTGCAGGCGTCGTTGCATACGGGCAAGCGTGTGCACACTGAAACTGATATTGATGACGCCGGTGCTTCAATGGTGTCGTTTGCCTGCGATGAGGCGTTGGCTCAGATGTCTGCCACGAATTTTGCAGGCTGCCGTGCGCTGGTGCTAGGCGCTGGTGCGATGGCGTCGTTGGCTGCTACGCATTTGGGCCGCCTTGGTATCGAGCACATTACGGTGGCTAACCGCACGTTCGAGCGTGCACAGCGTCTTGCGGATCATGCGGTGGAGGCTGGTGTTTCAGCTTCTGCTATCGAGTTTGAGCGCCGTATGGACGTGCTGTGCGACGTCGACATGGTGGTGTCAGCTACGGGCGCGAACACCTTTACCATCGAGGCTGCGAACATTCCTGCAGCTCATGGCGATTTAATGATGATTGATCTTTCTCTGCCGCGCGATATTAGTGATGATGTTGCCGAGGTTTCTGGCGTGCGCTTGGTCAATATTGAAAAACTTCGTGACGTGGCTTCTTCTGGGGAGGCGAAGGACCATGCAGCGCAGCGCATTGTGGCCGAGGAACTGGAGGCCTACACTTCTGCCCAGCGCATTCGGGATGTTGTACCCGCGGTTGCGGCGTTGCGACGCCACGCTTCTAGTCTGATCGATTCAGAATTAGCGCGGTTGTCTACCCGAGTGCCAGGTATGGATGAAGACGACTTCTCAGAGGTGCAGCGCACTGTTCGCCGTGTGGTGGATAAGTTGCTGCATCAGCCGACGGTTCGAGTCAAAGAATTGGCGGCGCAATCAGGCACGGTGTCCTATGACACGGCCATTCAAGAGCTTTTTGGGCTTGCGGTCGAGGCGACACCTGTTGCTGTGAATGTGGATGAACTGCCGGAAAGGAATAACAAGCGATGACGTTGAAGATCGGCACCCGAGGAAGCCTGTTGGCTACCACGCAGTCGGGCCATGTTCGCGATGACCTGCGCTCCTATGGGGCAGAACTGGTGATCGTGACTACTCATGGTGACGTGAACATGGCTCCGGTGGAGCGCATTGGTGTTGGCGTGTTCACCCAGGCTCTGCGTGAGGAACTCCACACGGGTGGCTGTGATATTGCAGTGCATTCGTTTAAGGATCTTCCCACTGAGTTGGATCCGCGGTTTCATTTGGTTGTTCCCAAGCGTGCCGATTTCCGTGATTGTTTGATCGCCCGTGATGGCTTGTCGTTGGCTGAATTGCCTGCTGGTGCGTTGATTGGCACGGGTGCTCCGCGTCGTATTTCGCAGATCAAGGCGTTGCGTCCTGATGTTGAGTGCGTGCCATTGCGCGGCAATATTGATACCCGTATGGGCAAGGTAACCAGCGGTGAGCTCGACGCTGTGGTGTTGGCATATGCAGGTCTTACCCGTGTGGGGCGTGGGGATGAGGCTACGCAGGTTTTTGATCCGCAGGACTTCTTGCCGGCACCAGCTCAGGGTGCGTTGGCGGTGGAGTGCCGAGCAGATGATGCGTATGCCCGTGAAGCGATTGATTCTATCTGCGACGAGCAAGCACAGGTGTGCGCTGTTACTGAGCGTGTAGTTCTTAATCGCCTTGAGGCGGGATGTACGGCTCCGGTGGCTGCGCATGCAACGCTTAACGACGGCACGCTGACGTTGACCGCAGCTGTGATTGCTTTGGATGGTTCGAAGGTGGTTCGTCGTGAACTATCTGCGCCAGTAGCGGAGAATGTTGCGTTGGCGGAGGAGCTTACGCGTGCTTTGATTGCTGATGGTGCTGCGACCATCTTGGGATAATTCCGTAACTTCAATTATGGTTATGGCTTTAGTTTCCTTCTATCGGCAGCAAGCCTAGAAATGCGATTAATCATGAAGCCTGAGCACTCAACGCGAGGACGTGTCATCTTCGTCGGCGCCGGTCCCGGCAACCCAGATCTTTTGACGGTTCGAGCCCGCGAGGTGCTGGGCTCTACTGCCAATGCAGTGGTGGATTCCACTGTTGGTGTAGGTATTCGCGCAGTTATTGCTGAACATCTTGAGGTACCGCAGGCCAAACTTGATGCGGCCGAAGCAGAGTATGAGCGCATGTGCGCTGCGGAAATCACTGAGGTTTCCGCTGAGGCGAGCGTCGATGAGGTGATGGCGGTGCTCCTGCCACTGTTGGACCACGGTGATGTGATTCGCTTGGTGCAGGGAAATCCGTTAGCGGATTCTCGCACGCTCGATGAGATCACGGCGGTTACTCAGATGGGCGCGGATTTCCAAATTGTGCCAGGTATGTCGTTGCCGGCTGCGGTTCCTGCTTTCGCGGGTATTACGTTGGGTGATTCTTATACCAAGACCACGGTGAGTGAAGATACTAACTGGGATCAGTTGGCAACCGCCCCGCTGCCGTTGATTTTGCAGGCGAGTAAAGACGACTTGTTGACCATTGCTACGGAGTTGAAGGATCGTAAACTTCCGGCGAGCACACCGGTGACGGTGACTATGAACGGCACGACTCGTTTGCAGCGCAGCTTTGACATCACGCTTAAAACTATGAAGTCGCTGGTCAAGCAGGAGCTCGATGGCACTCTTGTGGTCACAGTGGGCGTATCGGATCGCAGTACATTTTCGTGGTGGGAAACCCGCGCGTTGTTTGGCTGGCGGGTGTTAGTCCCCCGTGCGAAGGATCAGGCTGGTCCGATGAGCAGTCGAATTGCCGCCTATGGTGCTATTGCGCATGAGGTTCCTACTATTTCTGTGGAGCCGCCGCGTAATCCGGCGCAGTTGGAGCGTGCGATTAAGGGCATTGTGGAGGGGCGCTACCAGTGGGTGGTGTTTACCAGCGTGAATGCTGTTAAGGCTGTGCGGGAGAAGATCGTATCATTTGGTTTGGATTCTCGGGCGTTTGCTGGGGTTCATATTGCTGCTGTGGGTGCTAAGACTGCTGCGGCGGTTCGTGAGTTCGGTATTACTCCTGAGTTGATTCCGCCGCGTAAGGAGCATAATGCAGCGGGTATGGTGTCGGTTTTCCCTAATTATGTGGAGGGCTTGGACCCGGTAGGTCGGGTGTTGCTGCCGCGTGCGGATATTGCCACTGATGTGCTGGTTGATGGTTTGGTCAACCTTGGGTGGGAGGTTGATGATGTGGTGGCGTATCGTACGGTGCGTGCCGCGCCGCCGAGTGCGGAAGTCCGCGACATGATTAAGTCTGGCGATTTTGATGCGGTGTGTTTTACCTCTGCGTCGACGGTGCGCAATTTGGTGGGTATTGCGGGTAAGCCGCATGCACGCACGATTATTGCGTGTATTGGGCCGATGACCGCTGCGGAGGCGGAGAAGCAAGGGCTGCGTGTCGACGTCATCCCCGAGGTGGCTAACGTTCCGGCTCTTGTGGATGCGCTGGTGGAGCACGTGGAGGGTCTGCGGGCTGCCGGTGAGTTGCCGCCGCCGCGTAAGAAGCGTCGGGCTCGTCACAAATCTAAGGAAGGTACAGTATGAATCTAGATCTTATTCGTCGTCCTCGTCGGCTTCGTTCGACTCCGGTGATGCGTGAATTCGTTGCGGAAACCACGCTGCGTCCGGCTGATTTGATTCTGCCGATGTTTATCGCTGATGGTATCGATGTTCCTCGGGAGATCGAGTCGATGCCAGGGGTTTACCAGCACACTATGGAATCCTTCATTGAGGCTGTCCACGAGGCGATCTCGGTGGGTATTCGCTGCGTGGATCTTTTCGGTGTGCCACTGGATTCCGATAAAGATGCTACTGGGGCGCAAGCGTGGAATCCCGAGGGCATTTTGAACCGCGGTGTGCGTGCGCTTCGTCAGGAGTTCGGCGATCAGGTGCTCATCATGGCGGATACGTGCTTGGATGAGTTTACTGATCACGGTCACTGTGGCATTTTGACCACGGATCGTTTCGGCGCCACCATTGTGGACAATGATCCAACGGTTGAGTTATATCAGAAGATGGCGGTTGCCCAAGCTGAAGCGGGTGCTCATATTGTGAGCCCGTCGGGCATGATGGACGGTCAAATTTTAGCTATCCGTGAGGCTCTCGACGCCGCAGGGTTCCAGGATGTTGCGATCATGGCGTATTCCGCAAAGTATGCGTCGGCGTTTTATGGTCCTTTCCGTGATGCTGTGGGCTCTTCTTTGCAGGGTGATCGCCGTGCTTACCAGCAAGATCCTGCTAATTTCCGTGAGTCGACCCTCGAAGTCGATCTGGACATTGAGGAAGGTGCGGATTTTGTGATGGTCAAACCTGCTATGCCGTACTTGGATGTGCTTGCTGAGGTAGCGTCTACGTCGTCGGTTCCGGTGGCGGCTTACCAGGTTTCTGGCGAGTATGCGATGTTGCATGCGTCTGCTGCGAACGGCTGGTTGGATCTGGATCGGGTGATGATGGAGTCTCTGATTTCTATTAAACGTGCCGGTGCGGATCAAATCCTGACATACTTTGCTGTAGAAGCAGCACGAAAACTTTAAGGGAGCACGTCGAGTGACAACTCAACCCGAGGCCGTGCGTTGGGCCGCCGCATCGTGGTGGACGGCGCTGGCGATTAACGCAGCTCATCAGATCCTTGGTGGCGTTATTGCATTTTTTAACCGTGGTCAGTTGATGGCGGAATTGGAAAAGCGGATGAATGGACAGGCGGTTCCAGAGATGGCGGCGTCGATAGGCGTTGTTATGTCGGTGCTGTTTTTGCTTGGGTTCCTTGGGTTGTTTGCGTGGTTTGTTGCTACGTTTCGCCAGGGTGGGCGGTTTGCGCAGCTGTGTCGCAAGACGATGACGTTTGTGTCAATTTATTTGGGCATTAGCGTGATTACGGTGTTTGCGATTGTGCCCACTTCCTTGTCGATTCCGCAGGGCTGGTTCTTGGCTGATGGTTGTTTGTCTATTGCTTGTGGCGTGGCGGCGATCATTGGTTTGATTTTTGCGCAGAAGAAGGAGTCGCTGGAGTGGGGTGTGATCCGTGACTGATTCGCCGCTTGACGACGCCATCCAGGAGGCCAAATCCGCTGCGCAAAAGGCGGGAATTGATACCGAAACTTTTGCCGCTGTGCAGTCGAAGGAAGGGCGTACTTCTTTCGCCTTTGAGCTGGAGGGGTTAGGTAGTGCCTCTTCGGTTTCGGAATTGGAAGAAGCGATCGAGCAGATCGAAGGCGTGGATGCTAGGATCGTTTATCCTTCGTCGATGGCGTGGATTAGCGCCAGTCGCACGTTGGATCCGACGCTCATTGTGGATGCTTTTCAGCAGCATGGTGTGACGGCTACGTTGACGGATTCTTCGCTGCGTCGTCGATTGGCGTGGACGGACGTGGAGGAGGGTCGGTATCGCCGTGCGCGTGCTCGACGCTTTGGTTCGCGTGTCGACGAAGAATCGCGTCGCTTCGAAATTGCCCGTCGCGAGGGGTTTTTGCATAAGCGTGATGAGACAACCCGGGTGGTGGAGACCACGGAGGTGTTGTTTACTGCGCGTTCGTTGATGACTAAAGCTCGCCTTTTTACTTCTATTGCCTGCACGATTCCTGTTTTAGCGGTGAGCTTTTGGCGGGAACTGCAGTTTGATTATTGGCAGTGGGCACTGGCAGCGCTGTCGCTTCCTGTGGTGCTCTATGGTGCGTGGCCGTTTCACCGTGCCACGATTGGTGGTGCGCGCAGGGGCATGTCGGCTCTGGATAGTGCCTCCTCGGTTGCCATTTTGATGGCGTGGGGTTGGTCTATCGTGATGATGCTGTTTTCTTCGGTGGGTGATCCTACGTACCGTGCCCAGCCGAAGTGGATTGCGATTGACCCCACGAAGTTTGTTTCGGGTGCACTGTTTTTCGATGTTGCTTGCGGCATGACTGTGATCTTGTTGGCGGGACGTATCTTGGTGCGTCGTGCGCGTTCGGATCTTTTGGAAGATTTGAAACGTTATCGCCCGAATCCGTCGTCAACAGTGACGGTGGTGGGAAAGAACCGTAAGACGGGTGAGGTTCGCAAGGAAGAAGTTGCGATCCAGAAGCTCAACGTGGGCGACGATATCCTCATTGCTCCTTATGCGTTGATCCCTGCCGACGGCTATGTTGTTGGTGGCGCTTCCACGATCGATGGCACTGCTTTGGGCATTGGCCGGTTGAAGGTCAAGGTCAACGACCATGTTTATGCTGGTTGTGTCAATGGTTCTAATCCGCTGAAGATTCGTGTGCTTCACACTGGTCACCGCACATGGTTTGCGGGCATTACGCGATGGGTGTCGCAGGCAAGTGTGCACCAAAACCATGCGGATGCGGTGGCAACGAGGGCGGCGTCGATGTTGGTGCCTGTCTCCTTTGTTATTGCGGCCACGGATTTTGCGTTGTGGGCGCTGATTACTAATAACCTCAATCAAGCTTTTGCTACCGCGCTGGCGGTATTGGGGTCTGTTTCTCCGGTGGCTCTGGCTACCTCGGCTTCTCTGGCTATGCGTAAGAGCATTGAAGACGCCGCCCGTCAGGGTGTTTTGATCCAAAGTGGTGAGACGCTGCGTGTGATCGATACGGTCGACACAGTAATTTTCAACCGAGTGGGTGCGTTATCTAAGGCAGGCATGTCGGTGGAAAAGGTCACGGCAGACCGCGGTGAAAATCCTGATTTGGTGCTGCGTGTTGCAGGCGCGTTGGCGATGGAAAGCGATCACCCCGTATCCCGGGCGTTGGTGCGTGCGGCTCGTGAAGCTCGCGATGCTTCGACTGATGATTCGATCCCTGGGTGGATTGACGTGACGCATTCGGAAATCGATGAGGAAGGTAGTTTCCGCGGTTTCGTGGAACTTCCCGTGGGTGATGAGACGCGCTCTGTGGAGGCCGTGTTGTGGCGTCCTCGCAGCTTGTCTGCGCTTGATGGTCGCCTTGCTGCTGCCGCGGAGTCGGGTAGTTCTCCGTTGGTGGTGCGCTGGAAGAACAAGGATCGTGGTGTTATCACTTTGTTTAATGCGGCTAAAGATGATGCTGTGGATGCGGTCGATGACTTGGAAGCTCAAGGTATCGAGACGATGATGCTGAGCCGTGATACCTACCCAGTGGCGCGTCGATACGGCGATAGCGTGGGGGTTTCTCACGTGCTGGCGGGCATTCAGCCTGGTCAAAAGCCGCAGACAGTACGCTCTGTGCGTAACCACGGTGCCACGATTGCGGTGGTGGGAGACGATTCCATCAATGATTGTTTCCGTGTGGCTAATGTGGGCATTTTGATTGATGCGATGTCGAAGAGCTCGGCAGCTATTGAGCACCCCGTTGCTAACGTCATCATGCTCAAAAACGACGTTGCCCCCATCCCACGCTTGTTTACCTTTGCGCGTCGACTAAACCGTCGTATTCGCTCAAATCTTGGTTTTGCGTGGGTATATAACGTGGCGGCGATTATTGCCGCTATTTCCGGAGTCTTGCACCCGATGATCGCAAGCCTGTTTATGTTGGGTGCGACCATCGTGATCGAAGTGCGTTCTACGTGGACGAGGAATTTGTAAGCTGAAGTGTTGGTCCGTATGACAACCTGCGGTGGAGCCATTCGAATGGTCCCCGCAGGTTCTTCTTTTCTAAGGCCCACGCAAGGAGCAGCGTAACTAGCCAAACGCCGAAGGCTATTGCAAGGATGCCGGCTGCCGATGCCTTAATCCCCAATGTGAATCCTAAAAATAGTGGGTAGCACAGGATCGACTGCATGAGGTAGCCGCTCATGGAGCGCTTACCCAAGGTGGCAAAGGGGGTGAGCCATGATGGTTTGATCTTGTCGACGCTAAGGGCGCAGATGGCCAGAATGCCTGGTCCGGAGAGCTGTCCGATAGAGAAGTTGAGGATTGTGAAAGTATCGGCTTGGGTAAGGCCCCATGGAATGCCGATTCCGATAATGATGGCGATTGCGATGCCGGACCAGATGAGAAGTTCGGTGCGGTGTTGGTGTACGTCTGCTAGTACGCCGCGCCTAGCCCAGCTGTAGCCGATGAGCATGATGGGCAGATAGAGCATTGCTTGGAGCGGGAACATGACGAGGCTTGAAATAAGTACAACTACGTTTGTGCCGTAATACTCTAGGGCTGTTTCTGATGCCATGCCTGCATCGCTGGTCAAGATTTGTGCTGCGGTGGGGAATGCCAGCAGGAGGGCCGCGAAGATACCAGTAAGACCGAACAGAATGTAGGCGATCAGTCGAATGGTTGTGTCTTTAAGCGGCAGCATGGTTGCGATGAGGACGGCTGCAAGGCCGTAGAAAGTCATGATGTCGCCATAGAAGAGTAGGAGGCAGTGAATCATGCCGAACATGGTGAGGAACAGGTAGCGTTTGATCAGTGCACCTCGGGCTTGGGAAAGGCTGAAGTGTTTGCGGATCATGCTGATGGTGATCAAACCGACGCCGAATCCGAGCAGCGTAGAGAACATAGGCAGGCCGCGGTTATGGACGAACATAGCGGAGAACAGCACTGCGATTTTATCGAGCGTGGAGTTTACTGGGCCGAAAATTCCTACTCCCATCCACGCTGAGGGGATGTTCGCCATGGCGATTCCGAGTAGTGCGAGGCCGCGGGCCACGTCGGGGGCCATCATGCGGGGTCGATTTTGATCCATGGGTTAGATATTAAAGTATCCAAGTAGGTACGCCTTGCTTTCATATCATCCAAAAGTTGGGCATGATGGGTGGCATGCCCAATCCTATTCTTGACGCCGCGGCCGGTGTGACTCCGCACCGCCGCCCTGTTTGGTTCATGCGCCAGGCTGGACGTTCCTTGCCCGAGTACCGTGAGCTTCGTGAGGGGGTCAGCATGCTGGATAGCTGTTTCCGGCCCGATATGCTGGCAGAAATCACTTTGCAGCCGGTGCGACGCCACGATGTGGATGCTGCGATTTTGTTTTCTGACATTGTCGTTCCGCTTAAAGCTGCAGGTGTTCATGTAGAGATCGTCCCTGGCCGTGGTCCGGTTATGGATCATCCGTTGCTTACTCGCCACGATATTCAGAATCTTCCGATCTTGGACCACGATGTCCACGAGGTTGCTGAAGGCATTGGCATCATTCGCGAGGAGCTTAACGACGCGCAAACGCTGATTGGTTTTGCTGGTGCGCCTTTTACGTTGGCGAGCTACTTGGTTGAAGGTGGTCCGAGTAAGAACCATGAGAAGACTAAGTCGCTGATGCACCAAGACCCAGAGTCGTGGCATCTGTTGATGCAGCGTTTGGTTCCTTCTATTGTGCAGTTCTTGCGTACTCAGATTGATGCTGGTGTGCAGGCTATGCAGCTGTTTGATTCGTGGGCTGGCTTTTTGTCTGAGCGGGATTATCGCGAGTTTGTGCTGCCCTATTCTATGGAGATTCTTGCGCAGGTTGGCGATGTCCCTCGGATTCACTTTGGTGTGGGCACTGGGGAGTTGCTGACGGCGATGAGTGAGGCTAGTAGCGAAGTGGTGGGCGTCGATTGGCGGGTGCCGCTTGATGTGGCTGCGCAGCGGATGGTGTCGCCGAAGGTGCTGCAGGGTAATTTGGATCCGGCCATTTTGTTTGCTGTTGAGGATGTTATGCGTCGTGAGATTGCTCGTATTTGTGCCGAGGCGGATCGTGCGATTGCGGCGGGTCATGCAACTGGCCATATTTTTAATCTTGGACATGGCGTTTTACCGAATACTGATCCCGATGCGATTACTCGTGCTGTCGAGATCATCCATGCTTTCTAGAGAAGGACTTTCAACGTGCGTATTGCGATCATTGGTGCGGGGCTTGCGGGTTTGACTGCGGCGTATCGTCTTCGTGACCATGATGTTTCGGTTTTCGAGGCGACTGACCGTATTGGTGGCAAGCTGCATACGGTTGCGTTTCAGTCTGGCCCTACGGATATGGGTGCGGAGGCGTATTTGGCGTTCCGGGAGGACACGACGGCCTTTTTCAAGGAGTTAGGTCTTGAGGTTGTATCGCCTTCGGGGTTGCCCTCGTTGTTGTATGTCAATGGCGAGCTGCATCCGATGCCGATGAATACGGTGATGGGGATTCCGGGGTCGTCGAAGGGTTTGGAAAAGTTGGTGAGTGCGGAGACTGCCGCGCGTATCGACGCCGAATCTGGTTCCATGGACTGGCCTCAGGAGGTGACTCTGGGGGAGGTTTTGCGTGAGCGCTTTGGCGATGACCTCGTGGATCACGTGGTGTCGGCGTTGCAGGGTGGTGTGTATTCTTCGACTTCTGATGATCTTTCGTTGCGGGACACTGTTCCGCAGTTGGCGAGTGCGTTGGATCGTCTGAAAGAAGAAGGCAAGCCGGTCACGATTACTGCTGCGGTGCAGTCGATTATGGCTGATCGTGAGAAGCGTAATAAGGCCCGTGGTTATAAGCCGAGTGTTTTTGCGGCTTTCCCTAGTGGTTATGCGGAGCTGTATGAGGCTCTGGCGGAGAAGTCGGGTGCGAAGATCCACATTGATGCCTTTATTACTGGCATTCAGCGGAAGGATGGTTTCACGCTGACGGGTGCTGAGGGAACGTTTGACAAGGTGATTGTGGCGGTTCCGGCTCCGACGGCGGCGATGTTGTTGAAGTCTGTGGCGCCGGAGGCGTCGACGTTGCTAAAGAACATCAAGTTGGCGAGCTCTGCGGTGGTGGGCATGAAGTTCGATTCCGCGGAGGGGCTGCCGGATAATTCGGGCATTTTGGTTGCTACGGATGCAGAGGTTACTGCGAAGGCGTTTACATTTTCTTCGAAGAAGTGGCCGCATTTGGGGCAGCGCGGTGGCGCGTTGGTGCGTGCGTCGTTTGGCCGTTTTGGCGATGATGCTATTACGCGTGCCGACGAAGACCTGCTGGTGGATACCGCACTTGATGATCTTCAGACTATTACGGGTTTTGATGGCCGTGCGGCTGGGCTGTCGGAGATCTATGTGCAGCGTTGGTTTGGCGGATTGCCGGTGTATGGCCCAGGGCATAGCGATCTTGTGGCTGCGATTAAGGATGCACTGCCAGAGGGTATTTATGCCACCGGCGCTTGGGCCGATGGTGTGGGTGTTCCTGCGGTGATTGATTCTGCAACTAAGGTGGCAAAGCTACTGGAAGATCACTGAGAAATCTTCGTCCCCGTGGCCTGCGCGCTGTTTGTCCTCCAAGGAGGCCAGTGCTGCGCGGGCTGCGGGGAGATCTTTATCTGCGGTGTCGAGCATGAGGCGGACGTCTTTGGCGATGGCGTCTGCGCTGAAATCACCGGGGGTGGTGCCGCGTTCGCCGAGGATGAAGGGGGGCTTTCATGTTTTTGATGAAGGCTAGCCCAGTGGAGTCGAGCATGGAGAGGATGTCTTCGGACTCTAACCCTGCTGCATGTCCGAGGTCGAGGGCTTCGCGGAGGCCTTGAGCACTGACGGCGAGTGCGAGGTTGGCGAGGAGTTTTCCGGTGGCTGCTTGGGGCAGCAGTCTCGACGATCTTTAGGCGTTCGGGGTCGGCCCAAGGCCGTACGATGCCTGCTGCTTCGGCTGCGCGTGGTCCGCCGACGTAGACTCCGAGTTTTCCGGCGCGTGCTGGCCCTAGGGTGCCGAACACGGGTGTTGCTGCGTCGGTGGGGGAGACAGTGGTGGTGTCGATCCAGAGTGCATCGCCTATGTCGGGGAGTATTTCGCGGACAGTGTCGGGTCCGAAGAGTGAGGTAATAACGACGTCGGCGTTGCTGGTGTCTTTGCCGAAGCGTGCGCCGGCGTCGATAAGCCGTTGTGCTTTTTCGGGGTTCTATTCCAGACGGTGAGGTCGTGGTCGAGTAAATGGAGGGCCAATTCGGTGCCCATGCGTCCGGTTCCAATAAATGTGATCTTCATGTGCCCATGATAGACAGTAGGATGGTCGGCATGACTTCTACGCAACGATCTCAGGAACTTTTCGCGCGCGCTCAGCAATTCACTCCCGGTGGTGTGAATTCCCCTGTGCGCGCTTTCGGCTCAGTGGGTGGTCACGCCCGTTTCATTCAGTCGGCGAAGGGATCCAAGCTTTACGACGTAGACGGCAACGAGTACGTCGACTTGGTGTGTTCGTGGGGCCCAATGTTGTTGGGTAACGCGCACCCAGAGATCGTTGAGGCTGTGCAGAAGGCCGCAACCAACGGTTTGTCTTTCGGTGCTCCGACGGAGGCCGAGGTCAAGATCGCGGAGATGATTGTGGACCGTACTTCCGTGGAGGAAGTCCGCATGGTCAATTCTGGCACTGAGGCTACGATGTCGGCGGTGCGGTTAGCGCGTGGCTTTACTGGCCGTCCGAAGATCATCAAGTTTGATGGATGCTACCACGGTCATGTGGATGCGCTGTTGGCTTCTGCGGGTTCGGGCGTTGCGACGTTCGCGTTGCCAGATTCCCCTGGTGTGACGGGCGCGTCGGCTGCCGATACCATCGTGGTTCCTTATAACGACATTGAGGCAGTCCGTGCCGCTTTTGAGGCGCATCCTGATCAGATCGCTTGTGTGATTGCCGAGGCCGCCGCCGGAAACATGGGTACTGTGGCACCGCAGGATAACTTCAATGCCAAGCTCAAAGAGGTAGCGCATGAGCATGGTGCGCTGCTGATCTTGGATGAGGTGATGACGGGCTTCCGTACCTCGTATAACGGTTGGTATGGCGTCGATAGTGTTGCGGGCGACCTCACCACGTTTGGCAAGGTGATTTCCGGTGGTCTTCCAGCCGCTGCTTTTGGTGGTCGCGCGGACATTATGCGCTACCTTGCCCCTGAGGGGCCTGTGTACCAGGCGGGTACGTTGTCGGGTAATCCGGTGGCGATGGCGGCTGGTATGAAGTCGTTGGAGCTTGCCACCCCTGAGGTGTATGACACGGTGCGCGCTAATGCGGATCGCTTGGCTGGGTTGTTACACGAGGCGTTGGATCGTGAGGGTGTTGCGCACCATATTCAGCGTGCTGCCACGATGTTGTCGGTTCGTTTCGCTGAGGGCGAGGGCCACAACTTTGATGATATGAAGGCTGCGGATACGTTCCGTTTCCCCGCGTTTTTCCATGCGTTGTTGGATAACGGCATTTATGCGTCACCTAGCGTTTTTGAGACGTGGTTTGTCTCTGCGGCGTTGACCGACGATGATTTTGAGAAGATCGAAAAGGCGCTTCGCCCCGCAGCTCAAGCCGCAGGAAAGGCAAAATGACAACTACTATTGTTCACCTCGTCCGCCACGGAGAGGTTCATAATCCTGAGCGTATTTTGTACGGACGGATCCCTGATTATCACTTGTCCTCACGTGGACGCAGCATGGCGGCGCGCACGGCGGCGTCGTTTTCTGGGCATGACGTGGTGGCGTTGTACTCCTCTCCTTTGGAGCGCGCCCAGGAAACGGCGCAGCCATTCGCGGAAACGTTGGGCCTCGACGTGCGTATCGACGATCGCCTGTTGGAGGCGGGCAACCAATTCGAAGGCCTGCATGTTAAGGGTGTTCGCTCTCAACTGTGGAACCCAGTTCGCTGGCCGCTCATGGTCAACCCGTTGCTGCCAAGCTGGGGTGAGCACTATGAGGACATTGCTGAGCGCATGATGGATGCAATTTGGGACATCCGCGAAGAGGCCGAAGGCCACGAGGCGATCATTGTGAGCCACCAGCTTCCTATCGTGTGCGTTCAGCGCCACGTACAGGGCAAGTCTTTGGCACATAATCCAGCAGTTCGCCAGTGCGATCTGGCCAGCGTCAGCTCGTTGGTGTTCCGTGGCCGCGATGTTGTCGATTACATTTATACCGAACCAGCGCAGGAGATCTAGATGAAAAAACTCGTGTGCGTGCTTGCTGCTGCCATGCTGCTTTCTGCGTGTGGCTCAGCAGGTCAGGATGCGGTGGCAGTGGGCGGAACATTCCAGTTCCATTCGCCTGGTGGCAAGACGGAAATCTTTTACGATGAGGGCGAGCGTGCCCCTGTGAGCGAGATCCGTGGCGAGGGCCTTACCTCCGATTCCGTATCCTTGTCCGATTACAAGGACAAGATTGTGGTGCTCAATGCGTGGGGGCAGTGGTGTGCTCCGTGCCGTAGCGAGTCGGATGATCTCCAAGAAGTACACGAGTATCTGGGAGACAAGGGCACTGTTGTTGGTATCAATGTGCGCGATTACAGCAAGAACATTGCCCAAGACTTTGTCAAAGATAACGGCATCACCTATCCCAGCATTTACGATCCACCATTTAAAACTGCAGCTCAGTTGGGTGGCGTGCCTGCTTCTGTTGTTCCTACTACCATCGTTTTGGATAAGCAGCACCGCCCAGCGGCAGTGTTCCTCCGTGAGGTAACTGCCCAGGATCTGATCAAGGTTATTGATTCTCTCTCATGACTATTCTCGCTAGTGGACTAGGGGAAAGCGTCGCAGATGCCGCTTCCTCTGGTCCTCTCCTTTTAGGTATTTTGGCCGCTGCATTGGCAGGTTTTGTTTCCTTTGCGAGCCCCTGCGTCATCCCGCTCGTTCCTGGTTACATGTCCTATCTTGCAGGCGTTGTGGGCGCAGAAGTCGAGCTCAGCGAGACTGGCCCTCGGGTGCACACTCGTCGATGGCGAGTTGTTGGTGCGGCTTTGTTGTTCATCCTTGGGTTCACGGTGGTGTTCACCTTGGGCACGGCCACTGTTTTTGGTGCGATTAGTGCTCTGACATTAAATGCTGACACCTTGATGCGTATCGGCGGTGTGGTCACTATCGTCATGGGGCTTGTGTTCATGGGTGCGGTTCCGATGTTGCAGGAGGAACGTCGTTTTGCACCTCGTCGGTGGTCGACAATTCTGGGTGCCCCGCTTCTGGGTGGAGTTTTCGCTTTGGGCTGGACTCCTTGTTTGGGGCCTACGCTCGCCGCAATTATTTCTGTTTCCGCAGGTACTGAGGGGATGACCGCGTTGCGGGGTGTGCTGCTCATTATTGGTTATTGCGTGGGTTTGGGCATTCCTTTCCTTATTGTTGCGTTGGGTTCTGCTCGCGTGATGATGGGTTTGCGTAAGTATTCCCGCATTATTCAAACCATCGGCGGTTGTGCGTTGGTTTTGGTGGGGCTGGCGTTGGTGTCTGGGCAGTGGGCTCATTTTATTAACTGGGTACGTCAATGGACCGTCGAGTACGGTGCCACGTTGATTTAAAAGGAATCATGGTGCGTTATTTAAAAAAGGCTTGGCATTGGCTGACCAGTATGCGTACGGCTCTTGCCCTGTTATTCATTTTGGCGGTTGCCGCGATACCGGGGGCTTTGTTGCCTCAGCGGTCGCTCAATGAGTCAAAAGTTATTGAGTACATTCAAAACAACGGCAAGATTGCGGAGATCTACGACAAGCTTCAGCTTTTCGACGTTTTCAGCTCGACGTGGTTCAACGCTATCTTCGGGTTGCTGTTTCTTTCGCTTATTGGCTGTATCATTCCGCGCTCATGGGATCACTACAAAGCTATGAAGGCGCAGCCAGTCCGAGCACCTAAAAACTTGGATCGCTTGCCAATGCACGGGGTGGGGAGCGTCGATAAGCCTATCCACGAAATCGACATCCGTAGCCACTTCAAAGGCTGGCACGTAGCGGAATACTCCGCCGACCAAGACCGTGCTGGCGCTGTTTCGTTTTCTGCCGAGCGAGGCTATCTGCGTGAGTTTTTCAACCTGACTTTCCACCTCGGCTTGGTGGGAATGCTGGCTGCCATCGCGGTGGGCAAGATGTTTTCCTATGAGGGGCAGGTCATCATTGTTACTGGTGATAAAAAGAGCACCGAGTTCTGTAACACAGCTACCGCTAACTATGATTCTTTCCGCGCCGGGCCGGTTTTCGATGGCACTGGGTTGAATCCGTTTTGTTTTGTGGCGCATGATTTTACGGCTGATTATTTGCCGAATGGTCAAGCTAAGATGTTTAGCTCGAATGTGTCGTATGCGCAGGGTGATCGAATTTTCGATGATATTTCTACGTGGGATGACTATTCGTTGCGTGTGAATCATCCGCTGCGTATTGCTGGTGACCGCGTGTATTTGCAGGGGCATGGCTATGCGCCGACGTTTAGCGTTCAGTGGCCTAATGGTGAAAAGCGTACGCAGACTGTGCAGTGGCAGCCAACGGATCCGACTTTCTTCTTGTCTGATGGCGTGATGCGTTTTGATCCGCCGGCGGGTATGTATGACTCGGTTTATGACCGCCGTCAGCACCAGCTTGCTATTCAGGGTCTTTTTGCCCCGACTGCTTCGTGGGAGGGGGAGAACCATGAATTATTGACGTCGCGGTTCCCTGCGATGACGGATCCCGCCGTTGCTATCGACGTTTACCGTGGTGACAATGGTCTTGATTCCGGTAAGGGGCAGAACCTCTTCAAGTTGGATACCTCACTTGTGCATTCGGGACAGTTGCAGCGACTGGAGCGGGTTAACCTTACAAAGGGGGAGTCGGTCACACTTGATGATGGCACCGTTGTGACATTTGAGGGTGCTGAGGAGTTTGCCAATTATCAGATCAGTCATGATCCCACACAGGTATGGACTCTTTTGTTCTCGATTATCACTTTGGGCTCGCTTGCAGGTTCCTTGGTGATTAAGCGCCGTCGTATTTGGGTGCGTTTGCGTCCGGTCAGTCCATCGGTTACCCAAATTGAGACGGGTGGTTTGGCGCGTACCGACCGCGCAGGTTGGGGCGAGGAATATGACAGAATTCACCGTGAAATTCTCGGATTGCCGGATCCAGAGTATTCTGATCCGGAGCTAGGGAGATAAGAGGTGCTATGAACGTCAACTCGAACCTTGCGCAGCTATCAGATATGGCTTTCGCATCGAGCTTCGTTATTTACTTCATCGCGTTGGTGTTATCCATCGTGTACTACATGAAGGTTAAGGGAATCATCGATCAGCAGCGTGAAGGCCTAGAGCCCTCCACGGAATCGGCGGATAAGTTCGCTGGTATGACGCAGATGATTGTGTGGCTTGGTGTTTTCGTCCACATTGCTTCCGTGGTGTTGCGTGGTTTGTCGGCGAGCCGATTCCCTTTCGGAAACCTCTATGAGTACATTTTGGTGATCAGCGTGTTTGCCGTTGCTGTGGCTGCTGGTTTCTTGCAGCGCCATGAGCTTCGGGTTATGTGGCCGTGGGTGCTTACCCCAGTGTTGGCCTTGCTGTTTTATGGTGGCACCAAGCTGTATGCGGATTCTGCTCCAGTGGTTCCTGCTTTGCAGTCGTTCTGGTTCCCAATTCACGTATCGACGGTTTCCATTGGTGCGTCGATTGGTTTGATTTCGGGCGTGGCGTCCTTGTTGTATCTGCTGCGTATGAGCAAGAACAAGCGTCTTGCGGCTTTAACGTCGCCGTTGCCATCTGCTAAGACGTTGGATGCGATTGCTTACCGTACGGCCATTGTGACTGTGCCAGTTTTTGGCTTGGGTATTGTTCTTGGTGCTATTTGGGCGGAGAGCGCGTGGGGTCGTTTCTGGGGTTGGGATCCTAAGGAGACTGTCGCGTTCATTACCTGGATTTTGTATGCGGCTTATCTGCATGCTCGTGCTACCGCGGGGTGGCGTGACACCAAGGCTGCATGGATCAATATCGTGGCATTGGTAACCATGGTGTTTAACTTGTTCTTTATTAATATTGTGGTGTCAGGCCTGCACTCTTATGCTGGCCTGAATTAGAGCGTCCGGATGAGCTCGTGTACGCGGGCGAACTCGTCGTTGACTATCTCGTAATATGCCCATTTGTCACGTTTGTGGCGGGGTGACGAGGTTGGCATCGGCGAGTTTTTTTCATGTGGTGTGTGACCGTGGGTGCCGAGACGGCAAGCGCCTCTGAGAGGTCAACACATCAGAGTCGTTCGGGATTTTCTGCTACCAAGTAGAGTAGTTGGAGGCGTGTTGGATCTGAGAGCACCTTAATAAGGGGCGGCCACCTTAACGGATTGCATACATGAACTATATAGGCAAGGTTAAGCTCCTGACTTGGCTCAATTTAGTCAGACGGTTGGGGCAGCTTTTCGGTGAGTTCGCGGATGTCAGCGGGCAGGTCGGTTTGTGCATGGAGGGTCTGGCCTGCGATTTCGACGGTAAACGTCCGGTATTTCTTCAGGGTTCGCACTAATCGCTTCAACGACAGGCCCGTGGCTTGTTCCAACACGTGGCCTGTGGCCATCGCGGCCATCACAATGGTTAGGTGTGCGTGGATGGAGTCTTCTTTACGGTGATAAATCGGTCGGCTTTCAGGTCTGATTTCGCCATTCGGAACGATTTCTCGATCGTGAACAGGCGCCGGTAGGCACCGATGACTTCCTGGGGTTTTAAGTCTGTGCGTGAGGTCTCGTATCCTTTAATCCCGGCCAGGGTTAGGTGCTTGTTGGCTAGGGTGTGGTTGACCTGCTTATTCGGGGCCTTGAGGTTGACGTATCGATTCCGCTTGACGGGTATCTTTCCGTCAACAGCACGCTGGGCTTTATCTAGTTGTTCGCCGATGCCGCGCCTTGTGCGCCGAGCCCTATCGTAGGAATACTGGTAATAGGTCACTGCCTGCGGTTTGCCGCTGGTGCGGCGTTTGTCGCTGTGGTGACGGTGGGTCCAGATGTGTCCGTCGTCGTAGTCGGTGTAGCTGCGCCCTTCCGCTGCATCTAGCCAGGCTTTAATTGGTTCTGGGATTTCGCGTTCTTTCGTGCCCAGAATGTAGTCCAACCCGGCATCGATAATCGCGGTCTTGTTGGCGGCTGAAAACATGCCAGCATCAGCAACAATCGTGATGTCGTCAAGGTGGTAGGCGTCTTTAAGACGCAGGATCATTGGCAACATGGTGTGCGTTTCCGCACGATTGCCTTCAAACGCGCCGATCGCCAAGGGCAAGCCGGTGGAGTCGGTGAGCATCCCGACAGTGATCTGGGGTTCGAGTCGGCGTTCTTTACTAAACCCGGGTTTGCGTAGCTCGTCGGGCACGTCAGTTTCAAAATACAAGGTTGTCACATCGTAGAGAACCATCACACCAGGACCAATGGCCGCGTGTGTGGCTAGCGCGTGGGTTATCTGGTCGCGGAAGTCTTTGTCGGCATACCGCGGAAGGTAGCGCTTTATAGTCGCGTATGAAGCCGAGGCCACGCCGACTTCTGCCAGAGTTTCAATGGAATCAAACTTGGAACCCGGCGAGATAATACGGGCTTGGACCAGGTTGAAAAACACCTCGTCCTTGCCGCTTGCCGTATCCAGGCCAAGGAGTTGGAAGGCCCCGCGAATCGCGTCTAGGAGAAGACCTGCGCGTTCACCGGATACCGTGACGGGATTATCAACCGTGCCTGTTCCAGACACAGCAACCGCAGAAGGCAACACTTTGAGGTCAAGTGAAATTTGCTCGCCATCGACAAGCCGCTGAGCCTTGACCATCAGCGCTGCGAGATCGTGGTCGGTATGGGCGGAGCCGACGTGTTCGATTTCAGGTTTGCGGTTGCGGTACCGCCAGATGATTTGAACAGCGGTCGCACCCGACGCCGTCGGGACCCGGCGGATACTCGGTGACATATTCAACAGCCTACCGGCACCCCCACCGCTACCCGCTTAGTCAGACAAAACCCGCACTCTGATACCCAACCCCACAGGCAGAAACGTCAATATGAACTACAACACACCAAAATGAGCCAAGTCAGGTGAGAGCACCTTAATAAGGGGCGGCCACCTTAACGGATTGCATACATGAACTATATAGGCAAGGTTAAGCTAAGTAAAACGGCTATTCCTGCTCTTTATCTCGTTTTCTTTTCTTGTATTGTTCGAGCTCAAGCTTCCACAGGAAATCCTCATCATCGTCGGGGCCTTTGATTTGTGGCGGTTCGGGGGATTTCCAGGTTTTGGGCCCGAAAGCCTTCCATAGCAGCACGATTGCTGCGATAAGAACAAGGAGAATGATGAGTCGGCCCATGGTTTCCTTTTCCGGTAGGGTCTTGTGGGTGGATGATATAAAAAAGCCTGTCATAGACCCTACCGTGAAGTCTGAGGCACGAAAGGCTGTAGTCGTTTATGGTCTTGCACGGTTTATTCTCTTTGTTGTGCTTACTGCGGTTATCCAATTAATAGCGGTGGCTATTCAGGCGCCTGTGCCGCTGTTGATTTCGGCTACGTTGGCACTGATTGTTGCTATGCCGCTGTCTGTTTTCCTTTTTAAGGGTGTTCGGGTTCGCGCTACTCAGGCTGTGGCTTTGTGGAGTGAGCAGCGCAAGGCGGAAAAAGATTGGGTTAAGCGAGAATTATCAAACCGATAGTGGTCAGTAGTGACCATGTCAGCATGGCTTTTCCGGTGGTGCCAAGGACGGGGATGAGATCCTTTCCTGTGGCACCATTTTTTACGGGCTGTGCAGCTTTGACCGCTAGGGGGAGCGCGAGTAAGCCTAGTGATCCCCAAGAGAAAAACGATATGGAAGCGAGAAACGGCAAGGTAATGAGTATGTAATACAAAATGCGGGTTGCGGGATCGCCGAGTCGGACGGCAAGGGTGATCTTGCCGGATTCTTTGTCTGTGGGGATATCGCGCAGGTTGTTTACTAGGTTTACTCCAGCGGACATTGCGCCGATCGCAACCGAGCAGGCGAATCCTGTGTATGTGACGTGCCCAAGCTGGGTGAATTGTGTGCCCATGACTGCGACTAGGCCGAAGAAAATGAAGACGGCAACCTCGCCAAGTCCGCGGTAGCCGTATGGATTTTTTCCGCCGGTGTAGAACCATGCTCCCGCGACACATAGGAGGCCGATTGCTATGAGCCACCATGCGCTGGTGAGGGATAGAGCAATTCCTGCGATGCCGGCGACTCCGAAGGCGATAAATGCTGCGCGTTTTACTGCTGCCGGCTCGGCAAGTCCGGATCCAGTGAGGCGGAGGGGGCCGGTGCGGTCGTCATCCGTGCCGCGGATGCCGTCGGAGTAATCGTTGGCGTAGTTCACTCCGATGATGAGGGTCCAGGCCACGATGAGTGCGAGTAAGGCTTTCCACCATACGATTCCGGCCCCGGCTGCACCGGTTCCCACGATGACGGGCGCGAAGGCGTTTGCCCAAGTATGTGGGCGAGCGCCTTCTTTCCAATCGGCAAAGGTTGCTTGAGACATGTTGTCTATTCTTCCATTGCGTTTCTTGTGTGGTTAATTTATAGTTAGACAGTAGCGAACAATAGTTCGAACCCGCAAGTGGGGGTAGATGTTAGGGGCGGGTGTTATGGTGCCTGTATATATTGATTTTAAGGGGGGAATATGGCTTTTTATCGTTGTTGCGATATCGGGGATGAGTTCGCCTGCGAAGAAATATTGCTTAATCAGTTTGAATATCAAAGATGGCTTCGTGTGCAACCTCATCCAGACGATGATGTCACTGCTTATTGTTCAGCGTTGGGTGCGCGCATTGATAAAACGGAGCACTTTGTACTCCGGCGTATCGACGCAATCTCGACACTGTTGGAGCTTAAAGGTCTGCATAAGCTGTTTCTTCAGCTGTGGCATCTTGATATGCCGAGACTGATGGCCATTGCTCAGGCATTAGGCGGGGTACGCAAGGAACACTGGCCAGATATTGATGCGGTATTGGTCAAGATGTTAACTCCTACTCGTGATCGGCAACATTTGCCTGGTCCAAGAAGGATCGTCAATGTGATCCGCCAGCTCCTTGTAGAGCTAGAGCAGGCTCACGTAGTAGAGGAAAAAGAAGTGCGTGCCATGTTTTATGACGCAGGCACGGGCAAAACTGGATTAGATATTGTGCTTTCGGATGCTTCTGCTGAGGTGATTCGTGAAAGTATCGCGGAGACAAAACGGGTGCATTCCTGCGATGATGAAGCTGCGCTGGTCATTTTGGCTACGGGTGGCGGTGTCCGCATTAAGTTATTCCAGCCAAAGATGAGTGACGCGGTTTATACCCTTAGTGGTGCTCGCGTGCCCGATTCCATTGCGGTGGGGATTGAAAAGAAATACCACGATATTGATAAAGCGGAGCAAGCATCGACCAACGCCTACGCGTTCCCAGCAACTATGCGTGATTACATCCAAGCACGCGATGGGCATTGTCGGTTCCCCGGTTGTATGGTTCCTGCTTCGCACTGCGATATAGACCATATCGAGGAGTACGACGCAGGGGGTAGGACCACTCCCAACAACGCCCAATGCTTATGCCGGCACCATCACAACCTGAAAACGTCCAAAGCCGTGGATTGTGTATCCGCGAATGGAATCGCCGTGGATTGGATCATGGCTGATGGTACGGAAGTGACAACAGCGGCAGAGGGGGTGATGTTTGGGCAGAGTTTTGCTCAGCGGGTGGAGGCGCGGACTAAGCGCCGCGATGCGAAATTGAAGTATCGAGCATCTTGAGTACTGCTTGGCGGTTTACTTTGCCAGGACCAATGAGTGGCAACTGGTCTACACGGCGGATGTCTTTGGGTAATTGCCAGCGTGGTAGGTCATCAAGAGCGGTGATGATCTCGGTGGGATGGGCGCTTCCTTCGTATGCGGCTACGATGGCTTGTCCCAAGCGTCGATCTGGTACGCCCACAACGCATACTCCAGAAACACCGCGGACGCTCAGGATTTGTTGTTCGAGAATTTCGGGATGGATTTTTAGTCCACCTGAGTCGATGATCGTATCCACACGTCCAGTAACAGTGAGCACGCCGTCAGTGATTGTGCCGGTGTCGGAGGTGGTGAACCAGTCTCCGAATTCTTCACCGTTGCGGTATCCGCGCGCCACCATTGGTCCGCCGAGGTGGATTCGTTCGCCGACAACGCGAACTTTGGCACCGGGGATGGGGCGACCGTTATATACGCAGCCACCGGAGGTTTCGGAGGAACCGTAGGTTGTTACGACGTTGATTCCGAGTTCTTTCGCGGCGCGGAGGTCGTCGGCACGCAAGGGTGCTCCACCCACAAGGATCGCGGCGAAACGTCGTAACGCTTCAATACCTTCGAGGGTGTCCATGGCTTTGAGCAACTGCATGGGGGTCAACGAAGTGTAGGTCGTGTCGTCCAAAGTGTTGGCGATGCGTGCGAATTCGGAAATGTTGAACCCGTGGGTGACATCGAGAATAAGGGGGTTGTACCCAGCAATTAGTGATCGAATAAGTACCTGGATTCCGGCAATGTGATAGCCAGGCATAGCGAGTAGCCACTGTGCTTCTCCGCCGAGGTACTGGTGGGTAGCGTCGGCGGAGGAGACAAGGTTGGCGGCGGTTAGAAGTGCGCCTTTGGGGGTGCCTGTGGAGCCGGAGGTGGCTACGACGAGAGCGATGTCGTCGTCGATGGACTGTCCGGCTTTCAGGGTGCGGCGAAGCAGCTGGTCGTTGGGCGGTACCGGCAGATAGCAGCGTTCGCCAGCGATCGCGGCCTCGAGCTCATCGAGGATCTCATTGGGATATGCGGGGACGATGAGGGGTTCGAGGATCATGTTGAAAATTTTAGAAGTAATAAGGGAAGCGTGACCAATCGGGGTCGCGTTTTTCAAGGAAGGAGTCGCGGCCTTCTACGGCTTCGTCGGTCATGTAAGCCAATCGGGTGGCCTCGCCTGCGAAGACTTGCTGTCCCATGAGTCCGTCGTCGGTGAGGTTGAAGGCAAATTTCAGCATGCGTTGCGCGGTAGGGGACTTGCCGTTGATTTCGCGTCCGACCTGGATGGCTTCGTCTTCGAGATCGGCATGGTCGACAACAATGTTGACGGCACCCATCCGTTGCATAGTTTCGGCATCGTAGGTGCGGCCGAGGAAGAAAATTTCGCGGGCGAATTTCTGGCCAACCATTTTGGCGAGGTACGCGGAGCCATATCCGGCGTCAAAGGATCCGACATCGGCGTCGGTCTGCTTAAATTTGGCGTGTTCGCGAGACGCGATGGTCATGTCGCAAACGACGTGGAGGGAGTGTCCGCCACCTGCGGCCCAGCCGTTGACTACTGCGATGACAACCTTGGGCATGGTGCGAATGAGGCGTTGGACTTCAAGAATGTGGAGGCGGCCTGCTTGTGCGGGGTCGCCTTCGTACTGGTAGCCTGCGCGGCCGCGGATTCGTTGGTCGCCGCCGGAGCAAAATGCCCAGCCGCCGTCTTTGGGTGAGGGGCCGTTGCCGGTAAGGAGCACGGTGCCTACGTCGGAAGTTTGGCGTGCATGATCGAGTGCGCGGTAGAGCTCGTCCACGGTGTGCGGGCGAAAAGCGTTGCGTACTTCGGGGCGGTCAAAGGCGATGCGGACGATGCCTTCTTCGCGGTGGCGGTGGTAGGTAATGTCGGTGAGGTTGTCAAAGCCTTCGACTGGCTTCCAAAGTTCTGGATTCATAAGGGTGACTATAGTCGCCCCTATGGACGAAATTCTCGAACGTGCTCATGTGGTTGCTCTCCCCATGCGGGTGAAGTTTCGCGGCATTACGGTCCGCGAGGCGGTGCTTTTCGACGGCCCCAAGGGGTGGGGGGAGTTCTCGCCGTTTGTGGAATACGGTGTGCAGGAAGCGGCCCAGTGGCTGCGGTGTGGTTTGGAGATGGCTTTTCAAGGGCCGCCTCCGATGATTCGCGATGCCGTGGAGGTCAATGCAACTATTCCAGCGGTTTCTCCAGATCAGGTCCCAGAAATTCTTGCCCGTTACCCGGGGTGCACAACGGTCAAGGTGAAAGTTGCGGAAGGCGATGATGCCGCACGCGTTGCTATGGTGCGGGAGGTGCTGCCTGATGCGCGCATCCGTGTGGACGCCAATCGTGGGTGGACGGTAGATCAGGCCGTGGCGGCGTCGAAACGCTTGGGGGAGCTGGAATACATGGAGCAACCCTGTGCAAGTGTTGCGGAGTTGGCTGAGCTGCGGCGGCGAATTTCGGTGCCGATCGCTGCGGATGAGTCGATTCGCAGGGTCAGTGATCCCTACGAGGTGGCGCGGCTCCATGCGGCGGATGTTGCGGTGGTAAAGGCTGCACCGTTGGGTGGACCGCGCAATATTGTGGATATTGCCAAGTTTTATCGGCAGCGCGGCTTGAGCCTTACAGTGGCGAGCGCCCTCGACACTGGCATCGGGATGAATGCTGGTATAGCTGTGGCCGCGGCTATCGACTCCAATCCAGCGGGGCTTGCTACGCAGCGACTTTTCGTCGAGGATGTGACCGAGCCACGCACGATCGTGGACGGCAAGATGTCAGTGGAGATGCTGGCCCCTGATCCGGCGCGCTTGGCGGAATTCGAGGTCACTGGCCCGCGCCGGGATTGGTGGTTGGAGCGGGTTCGGGGCGCGTTAGAATGTCTGCATGACTTCATCCCCTGAGCTTGCCCGCGCAGTCGCAACGACCCTTGCCCGCCACGTCACTGACGTTGTTATTTGTCCTGGGTCGCGGAATTCTCCGCTGTCTTTGGAACTAATTGCTCGCGATGATATTCGTGTGCACACGCGTATCGACGAACGCTCGGCGGCGTTTTTGGCTCTCGGACTTGCACGTTCTAGCAAGCGTCACGTTGCTGTGGTGACTACCTCTGGTACCGCTGTGGCTAACTGTGCTCCTGCGATGATTGAGGCGGCGTATTCTCATACTCCGTTGATTATGGTGTCGGCGGATCGTCCTGAGCGCCTGCATGGTACGGGGGAAAATCAGACGATTGAGCAGCGTGGCATTTTTAATGTGGTGGACACGGATCATGTGGTTGATGTTGCTGATCTTAGCTCCATTTCTTTTGCGCGCAATGTAATTCATATCAACGTTGCATTGGATGTGCCACTTGTGGATGTGTTGCCTGAAGTAGGTGATCCGGTGGTGCGCGTTCGTGACGTGATTGAGGTTGATCATGGTGAAGTTGTGCTCAATCTAAATCAAAGAATTCTCGTGGTAGCTGGCGATGAGGGGTGGGAAGTTCCTGGATTGGAGGACGTCCCTACAATTGCAGAACCATCGGCTCCGGCGCCGTATCATCCGGTACATCCGCTGGCTGCTCAAATCTTTGCGCACAAGGAAATTAAACCCGAACATATTGTGGTGGTGGGGCACCCTACGCTGCACCGTGCGGTGCTGTCTTTGTTGGCCGATGTTCCGGTAACGGTGCTGACTAAGACCGATACGATCACCGGCAATCCCCAAGCGGTAGGCAGTCGTGTGAAGGTGACGGGGGAGTTGGATAAGCGTTGGTTGCAGATCTGTGAGGATGCATCGACGCTGTGTGCGGATCGGGTAAGGGAAGTGCTGGAGGAGCACGGTTTTACTGGCCTGCATGTTGCGGCTGCGGTTGCAGACACGATGGCTGTAGGTGACACGCTATTTTTGGGTGCGTCAAATCCGGTTCGCGATGCCTCCTTGGTGGGCATGCCACTGGGCGGAGTGGATATCTTCGCAGCTCGTGGGGCTGCGGGTATCGACGGCACCGTGTCGCAGGCGGTCGGCGTGGCGCTGGATGTGCAGCACCGTGACGCGACGGCAATTCGTGCTGATCGCACGGTGGCGCTGATGGGTGATGTGACATTCTTGCATGATGTTGGAGGCTTGTTGGGGGCACGTCCAGAGAATCTGACTATTGTGGTGGCAAACGATGACGGCTGCGGCATTTTTGAAACGCTTGAGATTGGGGCTCCAGAGTTCCGCCCCAGCTTTGAACAGGCCTTTGGCACCCCGCATGGTGTGCACATCGAGGCAATTGCGGAGGCCTATGGGGTGAACTACCTGCGTGCGGAAACACTGCCGGAGTTGATTGAGGCGTTGATTGATACGACGGATAGTGCCGGATTCAATATTATTGAGGTTGTGACTACGCGTTCGACGCGTCGCGATATTGATAAGGCTCTCACGCTGTGAAACGCCGCCTCCATCAACTTGTCCTAGCTTTGTATGCGGCAGCCGTCTTGGGATGCGCCAGCATGGTTATTGGCCCTGCGATCAATGACTATCACATTGCGCGCAATTCAGGTCGAGTTCTTGCAAAAGTACTGGATGTGGGTACTTTCCGCACGACGGTTGAGTATCAAGACGAGGACAATATGTATCACTCTCCCAAGGGCGGATTGATGTATCCCACCGGCCTTGGACGCGGACAACGCGTGTGGGTGAACTACAGCAAGGACAATCCTGACCTAGTCAAGGTGGAGGGCCGCGCTTGGACGCTGTCGATCATCCCAGCATTGAGCATTTGGGTGGTTGCAAGCCTCATCTTTGCTGGTTTGTGGTGGATCGTGGGCCGGCTGTGAAAGTCGCTATCGTCACGGAGTCCTATCTTCCCAATATCAATGGGGTGACTAACTCCGTGCTGCGGATCGAGGAATACGCCAAAGCACATGGGCATGAGGTACTGGTCATTGCGCCGCGCATATGCGTCAACGTGATTCGTACCTTGCCTATCGGCCTGCCGGTGGGCGTCGAAAAGCAGCTTCGGGCGTTTGATCCTGACGTAATTCACTTAGCGTCGCCCTATGCTTTTGCTGCGCGGGCGGCGTTTATTGCTCAGAAAATGGCGGTGCCGTGTGTGGCCATCTATCAAACCGATGTGGCTGCCTACCAGCAGCATTATCGCCTCACATGGTTAAAAAACGTGCATTGGTCGTGGATGAGGGCGTTCCATAACCGCGCGGCCTTGACATTGGCTCCGTCTACACCGGCGAAAGAGCAACTGGAAAACCACGGAATCAGAAACGTACACCTCTGGGGTAGAGGCGTTGACACTGAGCTTTTTCATCCGCAACCAAAAAATAACCCCAAAAAGGTTGTGGGCTACGTGGGCCGGCTCGCACCTGAAAAGTCGGTGCACCGCCTAGCAGCGCTTAACCACCGCGACGACCTTGAGGTGGTCATTGTGGGCGATGGCATCCTGCGAGAGCAATTAGAGCGCGCGTTGCCGAATGCTCGATTTTTAGGTCAGCTGCGGGGAGAGGCGCTGGCCCGCGAATACGCGCGTTTCGACGTCTTCGTCCACACTGGGGATCACGAGACTTTCGGTCAAACCATCCAAGAAGCCCATGCCAGTGGTGTGCCGGTTGTGGCACCGCGCTCTGGTGGGCCGATTGATTTGATAACACCTGTCAACGGGGTGTTTATTACAGAAGGCATCGAACAGGCCGTTGATTATGTGCTTGTGCATGACTTTGATCCGCGGTCGACAGTGGTGACGTGGGAGACTGTCTGCAGCCAGCTCTTCGCCCATTATCGTGATGTTGTTACACTGGACAACCGTGGCAAAGGCATCATTGGATAAGAAGCCCCTCGACATTGCAGAAATGTTCGACGGCGTGGGCAAGAACTACGACATCACCAATACGGTGTTGAGTTTTGGGCGCGATAAAAAGTGGCGGGAAAAGACCCGTGAGCGTCTCCAACTCAAAGCGGGTGAACGCGTGCTCGACCTTGCGGCAGGAACAGCGGTGTCTACCGTGGAACTCACCCGATCTGGTGCATGGGTAGTTGCGTGCGATTTCTCCCAAGGCATGCTGGCAGCCGGTAAGGATCGCAATGTTCCCAAGGTTGTGGGCGACGGCATGAAGCTGCCCTTTGCTGACAACTCCTTTGACGCTGTCACCATTTCTTATGGTTTGCGCAACGTTCATGACTTCCGTATGGCTTTGCGCGAGATGGCGCGAGTAACCAAGCCTGGTGGTCGCATTACCATCGCAGAGTTTTCCACCCCGAACCTGCCTGGTTTTAAAACCATCTACAAGGAATATCTAACCAAGCTACTGCCATTAATCGCCAAGGTTGTAGGCACCAACCCAGAGGCTTATGAGTATTTGGCGGAATCGATCCGCGCATGGCCGGAGCGAGAAGAACTCGCCGCGGCCATCAATGAAAACGGCTGGCACGATGCCGGCTGGCAAAATCTCAGCCTCGGCATCGTTGCCCTTCACTCGGCTGTTAAGCCTTCCGAACAGTCTCGCGGATAAATTCTGCGGACTTATGCAGCTGCTCTAGCTCCCATTCGTTGAGCTGGGGCAGCATTTTGCTTCCAGCACCTTCGTGAGTGATCTCGGTGGGGATGGAGAGCGAAACATCCTCGAGGCCGTACTCGCCGTGGAGTGGAGTACAGATGGGGTGTACAGCGCGCTCATTGAGTAGTACGCACTTGGCTAGCTCGTTGGCCGAGCGGGCTACGCCAGCATTGGTCCAGCCCTTTGACAGGAGGACGTCGTAAGCCGCGCGAACGACCTTTTCTTGCATCTCTGGGGCAGTTGGTAGTGGCTTTCCGTGCCAAGCTTCTAGTTCCTCCCAGCGCAGGCCTTGCACGTTGACCTGGGAGAGGATCGGTACGGAGGTAGAGCCGTGTTCGCCCATCATGTAGCCGGTAACGGACTTGGGATCAATGCCCAGCTCAGTGCCGATGATGTAGCGCAGGCGTGCGGAGTCCAGCATGGTGCCCGTGCCAAAGACCTTGGGGTAACCGAACTCGGTGGCTGCGATATGAACCATTGCGTCCAGCGGATTGGTAATCACAATGAGTACCGGTGGATTCTCGCCGACATTCGCGGTGATATTTGTCATTACATCGCGGATAACTGCGCCGCTGATCTGTGCGAGTTCAGAGCGGTCTGGCATACGGGTCGGATCGTTAGGGTCTGGGACGATCGATTCGCCGGCTGCGCAGATAATAACGTCGGCATCGGCGCAGTCTGCGTAGGTGCCCTCGTGGCAGTAGGTGTTGGTGGTTCCCGGAACGCCGGTGGCTTGAGCTAGGTCAACGGCCTCGCCGAGCGCTACTCCTAGTTTTGTGTCGATTGTGGCAATTTCTGCATACAACCCCGATGCCATGGCGTAGCTCAGTACGTATGAACCCACATGGCCGAGGCCTATCACTACTAGCTTGTTCATGCCGTCGAGCTTAGTCCCACAATGGGGACCCGCCACGGATTTTTGTCACACCCCAACCGGCTGCTCGCCACGCGCGGGCCACGATGTCTTTGTCTTCCTCGGTGACCAAGTTACCCATGAGTCGTGCCGCAGAAGCCATCAACGGGGTGCGCAAGGCAATAGGTCCGGTGAGCGGAAGGAACTGGGGGTAGGTGAGTAGGCGTGCTGCGGTGCGCGCCAAGAGGAACGCCTCACCATAGGTTTCTCGCAAAATGTGTGGCCACTCCAAGGGGTTATCAAGGTGAGCTACGGCCAGGGCTGCGGTTTCGAGGCCGTAGTCGATGCCTTCACCGTTGAGAGGGTTCACGCAAGCGGCAGCATCGCCGATGAGCATCCAGTTAGGTCCTGCGATGGTGCTGACTGCGCCGCCCATGGGTAACAATGCTGAAGCCACCCGTTGGGGGGTGCCAAATTCCCAGTCTGTCTGCTGGCTGGCGTAGTGACGCAACAGTTTCTTGGTATTGATTTTCGCTGGGCGCTTATCGGTGGACAGTGCGCCGCAACCCACATTGGCGGTGCCGTCGCCAAGCGGGAAGATCCATCCGTAGCCGGGCAAGGTGGTGGAGTCGTCGCGAAGCTCGAGGTGCGAATGCATCCATGGCTCAGTGCTGCGTGGTGTGGTGCAATAGGAGCGCGCCGCGATACCGTACACCTCGCCGCGGTGCCATGTGCGTCCCAGCAGTTTTCCAAACGTGGAACGGACACCATCGGCCACGATGACGCTTCGTGGCTTGACGACGTGCCCATCGGACATGGTGACACTGCGAATCGCGGAATCAATCTCTACCTCAGAGGCAGTAGCCGTCCACGTCGTTGCGTGCTGTGCTGCCATTTCCCACAACATGGCATCGAATTCCATACGCGGCATCGCGGAGCTTACTTGGCCAAAGTGTGATTCCGGCCATGGGACGGTGACCGAACCGCCAAAACCATGCAGTTTCAGGCCGAAGGAGCGATAACGAGAGGTCACATTCACCCCAAGTGCCTCTAGTTGATGTACTGCGCGAGGCGTTAAGCCATCTCCGCAGGTCTTGTCGCGTGGGAAGGGTTGGGCGTCGATAAGCAATACCGAATAACCTGCTTTAGCTGCATGGATAGCCGCCGCCGAGCCGGCTGGGCCACCGCCGACCACCAGAACATCAACCGAAAAAGGGGAATTACTCACGCGCCCCATTGTGGCATGTATGTGTAGAAGTACGAGTATTTCGACTACGGTTAGGGGGTTAGCTGAACACGAGACAAAGGTAGTTGAGGAATGGGCAACGGTACGCGAGTTGATCTCGGCGAGCAAAACCTCAATGAGGAGATTGCGGCCGGAATGATCCGCGTCGAGGATCTCTTACGGGAAGAACTTTCCAAAGGAGAAGATTTTCTCGTAGAAAAGGTCATGCACCTAGCGGAGGCAGGCGGGAAACGATTCCGCCCGATGTTTGCGCTGCTGGCATCACAGTATGGCTCGCAGCCAATGAGCGAGAACGTTATCAAAGCTGCGGTGGTGGTGGAAATGACCCACCTCGCCACGTTGTATCACGACGACGTGATGGATGAGGCCGACAAACGCCGTGGCGTTGATAGCGCCAACTTCAGGTGGAACAACTCCGTAGCTATCCTAGCTGGAGACATCCTCCTCGCGCACGTGGCACGCCTCATGGCCGACCTTGGTGTAGAAACCGTGGCGCACTTCTCGGAGACGTTCGCAGAACTGGTCACCGGTCAGATGCGTGAAACCATCGGCGCCCGCGATGGTGATTCCATCGAGCACTACCTCAACGTGATCAATGAAAAGACTGGCGTACTGATTGCTTCCGCTGGCTTCCTTGGCTCTATGCATGCGGGAGCCCCAGCCGAGCATGTAGAGGCATTGCGCGCCTACGGCCGGGCCATCGGCATGGTTTTTCAGATCGTCGACGACATCATCGACATTTTCTCCGATACCACCGATTCCGGTAAGACCCCTGGCACTGATCTTCGCGAGGGCGTGTTCACCCTCCCCGTACTCTATGCGCTGAGCGAAGACACCGCCGTTGGAGAAGAACTGCGCTCCATCCTCACCGGCCCGCTTACCGACGACGCCACCGTCGCGCGTACCCTCGACCTTCTTGCCCGTTCCACAGGTCGCGAACGCGCGCTTGCCGACGTCCACCGCTATCTCGAAGAAGCGGAACGTCAGCTGGCCCTGTTACCTCAGAACTCCACCACGGATGCCCTTCGTAGTCTTGCGCGTTACACCGTGAAACGAGTCGGATAACCTGCGGATTTGCGGTTTGGCTAGGGTGCTGTGCTAAATTCTATCAAGCACGCCAGGTTGCCCGAGCGGCCAAAGGGAGCGGACTGTAAATCCGTCGGCATTGCCTACAGAAGTTCGAATCTTCTACCTGGCACAGTGTAAACCCCGTCACTTTTCAAGTGGCGGGGTTTTTCGTTTCTCCGATTGCTTGGGTTGGCTTAAGGGGCAAAAGGGGATGCGGACGGAATCTTGGAGGATTCCATTATGAACCGTTCCTACACCAACACGCAGAAGCGCACAGCACTGCGGGTCTACAAACGCACACAATCAGTGACTAAAACAGTCCGCGAACTCGGCTACCCAGGCAGATGGACCCTGTATAAATGGCTACGCGAGCCCAAAACCCCACCACAACCACGTAAACAAGCCAAAACCCTGACCCACTACCCATACGAAGTCAAACTTCGCGCAGTAGAACTTTTCCACAATGGTTGGCGACCAGCTGATATTGCCCAGGAATGCTGCCTGCACACTCACGCCAGCGTCTATGCTTGGGCGCAACGCTACCGTGAGGAAGGACAATGGGGCTTGATGTCGAAAAAAGAACGCGCAGGCCATGGCCGCATCCCTACTAAAGCAGCACTAGAAAAATCATTGCCGGATAATCCAACACAGTTAAAACAGCAGATGGCCACGCTGCTGGTAGAAAAAGCCGTGTTGGAAAAGGAGCTGGAAATTATAAAAAAAAGACGTAAGCGTCATCCCCGGTCAGCTGAGTAATAAGCACAAAACCGACGTGGTTGACGCTTTGCGTAGCACGTTTCCATTAGCCTGACTTGGCTCATTTTGGTGTGTTGTAGTTCATATTGACGTTTCTGCCTGTGGGGTTGGGTATCAGAGTGCGGGTTTTGTCTGACTAAGCGGGTAGCGGTGGGGTGCCGGTAGGCTGTTGAATATGTCACCGAGTATCCGCCGGGTCCCGACGGCGTCGGGTGCGACCGCTGTTCAAATCATCTGGCGGTACCGCAACCGCAAACCTGAAATCGAACACGTCGGCTCCGCCCATACCGACCACGATCTCGCAGCGCTGATGGTCAAGGCTCAGCGGCTTGTCGATGGCGAGCAAATTTCACTTGACCTCAAAGTGTTGCCTTCTGCGGTTGCTGTGTCTGGAACAGGCACGGTTGATAATCCCGTCACGGTATCCGGTGAACGCGCAGGTCTTCTCCTAGACGCGATTCGCGGGGCCTTCCAACTCCTTGGCCTGGATACGGCAAGCGGCAAGGACGAGGTGTTTTTCAACCTGGTCCAAGCCCGTATTATCTCGCCGGGTTCCAAGTTTGATTCCATTGAAACTCTGGCAGAAGTCGGCGTGGCCTCGGCTTCATACGCGACTATAAAGCGCTACCTTCCGCGGTATGCCGACAAAGACTTCCGCGACCAGATAACCCACGCGCTAGCCACACACGCGGCCATTGGTCCTGGTGTGATGGTTCTCTACGATGTGACAACCTTGTATTTTGAAACTGACGTGCCCGACGAGCTACGCAAACCCGGGTTTAGTAAAGAACGCCGACTCGAACCCCAGATCACTGTCGGGATGCTCACCGACTCCACCGGCTTGCCCTTGGCGATCGGCGCGTTTGAAGGCAATCGTGCGGAAACGCACACCATGTTGCCAATGATCCTGCGTCTTAAAGACGCCTACCACCTTGACGACATCACGATTGTTGCTGATGCTGGCATGTTTTCAGCCGCCAACAAGACCGCGATTATCGATGCCGGGTTGGACTACATTCTGGGCACGAAAGAACGCGAAATCCCAGAACCAATTAAAGCCTGGCTAGATGCAGCGGAAGGGCGCAGCTACACCGACTACGACGACGGACACATCTGGACCCACCGTCACCACAGCGACAAACGCCGCACCAGCGGCAAACCGCAGGCAGTGACCTATTACCAGTATTCCTACGATAGGGCTCGGCGCACAAGGCGCGGCATCGGCGAACAACTAGATAAAGCCCAGCGTGCTGTTGACGGAAAGATACCCGTCAAGCGGAATCGATACGTCAACCTCAAGGCCCCGAATAAGCAGGTCAACCACACCCTAGCCAACAAGCACCTAACCCTGGCCGGGATTAAAGGATACGAGACCTCACGCACAGACTTAAAACCCCAGGAAGTCATCGGTGCCTACCGGCGCCTGTTCACGATCGAGAAATCGTTCCGAATGGCGAAATCAGACCTGAAAGCCGACCGATTTATCACCGTAAAGAAGACTCCATCCACGCACACCTAACCATTGTGATGGCCGCGATGGCCACAGGCCACGTGTTGGAACAAGCCACGGGCCTGTCGTTGAAGCGATTAGTGCGAACCCTGAAGAAATACCGGACGTTTACCGTCGAAATCGCAGGCCAGACCCTCCATGCACAAACCGACCTGCCCGCTGACATCCGCGAACTCACCGAAAAGCTGCCCCAACCGTCTGACTAAATTGAGCCAAGTCAGGTTAAAACAGCAGATGGCCACGCTGCTGGTAGAAAAAGCCGTGTTGGAAAAGGAGCTGGAAATTATAAAAAAAAGACGTAAGCGTCATCCCCGGTCAGCTGAGTAATAAGCACAAAACCGACGTGGTTGACGCTTTGCGTAGCACGTTTCCATTAGCAATGCTGCTCGCTGCTAGTGGTCTTGCTGCATCCAGTTTCTATTACCACCTGAAAAAACGACGCATGCCTGATAAGCACGCAGCTATTCGCAGCACGGTGCACCGCATCAGTTCTGATTCACATAATACCTATGGTTATCGCCGTATCTGGTGGCAATTACGACATTTAGGCATAACTATCAGTGAAAAAGTAGTTCGCAGGCTCATGCGCGAAGAAGCAATTACGGTGCGGTTTCCGAAGCGGAAGGTGAAATATTCCAGTTATCAAGGAGAAATTTCTCCGGCTCCACCGAACCTGGTCAACCGTTGTTTTCATGCCACTGCTGCGAATACGTTGTGGCTGACTGATATTAGTGTTTTCGCTGCGAATGAGGGGCGGGTGTATTTGTCTGTGATTATTGATTGTTTCGATGGCAAAGTCGTTGCTGCTAAGACGAGTGTGAATCCCACTATGGAGTTAGCAGAATCTACGCTGCAGGCCGCTATTGATGCTGAGGGTCTTCCACCGGATGGTTCATTAGTGATTCATTCAGATCGTGGTGTGCATTACCGTGGTCGGAGTTGGCATAGTCTGACTGCGAAATATGGCATCGTTCGTTCGATGTCGAAAAAGGGGTGTAGTCCTGACAATGCGGCATGCGAGGGGTTTTTCGGGCGGATGAAAAATGAGATGTATTACGGCAAGAGGTGGCAGACAATCCAAGAGCTTGACGATGCCATTGCTGCTTATATCGAGTTTTATAACAATCATCGCATTAAAGTTAGTCTCAATGGTATGAGTATCGCGCGTTATCGCATGGCTGCGGTAGCGTGAGGTTGAAAGTGTCTAACAAAACGTCCGCATCCCCAATCGTGTGTATGTCGGTGACATTACCTACCTGCCGTGTAAGGGTGGCAAGAACATGTATGTGGCCACAGTCATTGATACCTATTCGCGTAAACTTGCAGGTTATGCACTCGCGGATCATATGCGGGTCTCACTGGTCATCGATGCTCTAGCCCACGCACATGGTGTGCGGCAGCCTTGACGGGGCTGTATTCCATTCCGATCACGGCAGTGTGTACACCTCACAGGCGTTTGGGACCACTGCGCCCAGCTTGGTGTGCGCCAATCTATGGAAGCAGTGGGAACGAGTGCTGATAACGCCCTAGCAGAATCCTTTAACGCCACCTTAAAGCGTGAAGTACTGTGTGATAGGAAACTCTTTGACAATCCGATGACCTGCCGCTGGGAAGTCTTCCGGTGGTGCATGCGTTATAACACGCGCCGGCGGCACTCGTGGTGCAATCTTGTAGCCCCTGATGACTTCGAAGCCGAGACTTCAGTTACACTGACCAAAGCAGCATAGCTAACCTCGACGTGTTCACTTTCCGGGGGCCAGGCCCAAGTCCGTGCTGCGTAGATTCCGGTCTAAGCCACGCAAACTGGACACATATGCAGCATTGCGTGATGCGGTGTGGGCGATGTTGAAGAAGTGGTATTTACCGGTGCAGTTTTCCTAAAGGTTGCGTCTAAACGTCCCTGACGATGACACTGTGAGGGTGTGTCCTGAAACTATCTATATGTCGTTGTTCTTCCAAGCTAAAGGCGAGTTGAAGAAAGAAATCGCTGCATGTCTGCGCCAAGGCCGTGCTGTGGAAAAGCCACGCAACCAGCGTATTGCCCGCCAGCGTTTTAGCGATCCCATGGTGATGGTTTCCGAACGGCCAGCAACGGTTAACGACCGCGCTGTTCTAGGTCATTGGGAAGGCGACCTCATTTTGGGCAAGGGAAACAAATCAGCTATCGGCACGCTTGTGGAACGCAGCACCAGATACGTCATGCTGCTGCAGCTGCCCAACGGGCATGGTGTTGTAGAAGTGCGCGACGCGCTCGTCGAGACTATCCAATAGCTACCAGCACACCTGTGTGGTTCGCTGACGTGGGATCAAGGAAGTGACATGGCCGGTCATAAATCATTTACCATTGCCATCGAGTGTCTGGTGTACTTCTGTGATCCAGGGTCACCTTGGCAGCGAGGAAGTAACGAAAACATCAACGGACTTCTGCGTCAGTATTTCTCCAAAGGTACTGATCTATTCGTCCATACCAAAGAAGACCTCGAGTTCGTTGCTATGCAACTTAACGACAGACCGCGCGCAACCCTTGGCTTTGTCAAACCAGCCGAAAAAATGGCTGAACTGCTAGACTATGCCACCGAAATCTAGAATCGTGTTTCCACAACCACTAGAATCCGCCTGGCCCCCGGATTCTAGGGGTCGTGCCCTTAAACGCATTAAGGTCATAAAAAACATTCAAAAACATGCTTTGAACTGGGGATTTGTGTTTAAACAATGATTCGGGTTAATCTTTTGGAGGCTTCAACGGAGCGGGTCAGAAAAACTGACACAAACTAAAGAGGCTGTGCCCCCTTAGCTCAGTCGGCAGAGCGTTTCCATGGTAAGGAAAAGGTCGACAGTTCGATTCTGTCAGGGGGCTCTGTTCTTTTATCTGGGGCTTACCGGATAAGGGAGTGGGGCGGTGTAGCTCAGTGGTAGAGCAAACGACTCATAATCGTTGTGTCGAGAGTTCAATTCTCTCCATCGCTACTATCTTTCAGAAATGAAAGAGGCGCCTAGGGGCGTAGTTCAATTGGTAGAGCAACGGTCTCCAAAACCGTAGGTTGCAGGTTCAAGTCCTGTCGCCCCTGCAAAATGAAAGCGCTGAGCACTTACGTGTTCAGCGCTTTTTGCTTAATTGCTATTCTGATATAGTTTCTACGTCGTACCAATTTTCAACATCAAGGAGAGCTGTGAGCGATCAACAGCCACGCCCAACGGGTAAGCGCCAGCTTGCTGGTGTTAGCACTACGTCCACCGCTTCCTACGAGGCGAAGAAGGTCGCCCCAACGGGTGGCGATGATGAGCGTAACGGGAACAAGGTTGTTTCTTTCGTCCCTGAAGTAGCTTCAGAGATGAAGAAGGTTATTTGGCCCACCGCACAGCAGATGATGAGCTACACGTTGATCGTGTTTGCTTTCCTAATCTTGGTTACCGCATTGGTTGCAGGAGTGGACTTCCTTGCCGGCCTCGGAGTTGAGAAGGTGCTTACTAAGTAGGTAAGCTACTTAAAAAGGTTTTATATCCCGCAGATCCTCGGATCGGCGGGATAATTTATTGGGTAGACTTCTGGAAAAACGAGGAGAATGACGGATGAGTGAAGAAAACAGCTTTGCAGAAGCCTTTGATGAGGCCGTACAGAACACGATTTCCGCTGAGGCTGAAGAAATCACCGCTGACGGTGAACTCGAAGTCGTGGAAGAAACTGCCCAAGAGGCAGATCTCATCGGCGGCGAGAAGAATGAAGACGCTGAGTACAAGGCGCGTCTGCGCAAGTACACCCGTGAGCTCAAGAAGCTCCCAGGTGCTTGGTACATCATTCAGTGCTACTCGGGATACGAGAACAAGGTAAAGACCAACCTTGATATGCGCGCCCAGACCCTCGAGGTTGAAGATTCCATCTTCGATGTCGTTGTTCCTATCGAGCAGGCAATCGAGCTTCGCGACGGAAAGCGCAAGCTGGTCAAGCGCAAGCTGCTGCCGGGCTACGTTTTGGTGCGTATGGACATCAATGATCGCTCATGGTCCGTTGTTCGCGACACTCCAGGTGTGACCAGCTTCGTTGGTAACGAGGGCAACGCCACCCCAGTGAAGCACCGTGACGTCGCTAAGTTCCTCATGCCTCAGGAGGCTACCGAGTCCGAGGCTGTTAACGCTGAGGGCGAGAAGGTCGTCGCAATGCCAACCGATTCCACCAAGCCAAAGACCGCTGTGGACTTCGAGGTTGGCGAGGCTGTCACCATTTTGTCCGGTGCTTTTGCTTCTGTTTCCGCAACCATTTCGGGCATCGACCACGAGAACGCAAAGATTCAGGCACTGGTATCGATCTTTGGCCGCGAAACCCCAGTTGAATTGGGCTTCGATCAGGTTGAGAAGATCAGCTAACATCCTGTAGTGTTGTTGCTCGCGTGTCTTCTCACACGTATTCATACATTTCCCGGTGGCCGAGTTACGTTTAGGGGCTCGGCATCCGGACAGCCACATAAGCTCCATCGCTTATAGGGCTGTTAACAAGGAAGAGGTAATTCGATGGCTCCGAAGAAGAAGGTCACCGGCCTTATCAAGCTGCAGATTCAGGCTGGACAGGCAAACCCTGCTCCTCCAGTCGGCCCAGCTCTTGGTGCTCACGGCGTGAACATCATGGAGTTCTGCAAGGCTTACAACGCTGCGACTGAGAACCAGCGCGGCAACGTGGTCCCAGTTGAGATCACCGTGTACGAAGACCGCTCCTTCGACTTCAAGTTGAAGACCCCACCTGCTGCTAAGCTGCTGCTCAAGGCTGCTGGCCTGCAGAAGGGCTCCGGTGTTCCTCACACCCAAAAGGTCGGCTCCGTGACCATGGATCAGATCAAGGAAATCGCACAGACCAAGATGGAAGACCTCAACGCTAACGACATCGAGAACGCTGCGCGCATCATCGCTGGTACCGCACGTTCCATGGGTATCGAGGTTAAGTAATCTCCCCCTTTGTGGCAGGGCCCGCTCCGGCCCGCACACCACACATCCGCTACTTTTAAGGATTAACAATGAGCAAGAACTCAAAGGCTTTCAAAGCCGCTGCTGAAAAGATCGACAAGGGTCGTTTGTACGCCCCACTCAAGGCTGCTGAGCTAGTCAAGGAGACTTCCTCCAAGAACTACGATGCAACCGTCGATGTCGCTATCCGCTTGGGCGTTGACCCACGCAAGGCTGACCAGCTGGTTCGCGGCACCGTCTCCCTGCCGAACGGCACTGGTAAGACCGTTCGTGTTGCTGTTTTTGCAGAAGGCGAGAAGGCTACCGAGGCACAGGCTGCAGGCGCAGACATCGTTGGCACCACCGAGCTGATCGAGCAGATCACCGCTGGCACCATCGAGTTCGACGTTGCTATCGCTACCCCAGATCAGATGGCTAAGGTTGGCCGCGTTGCTCGCGTCCTGGGCCCACGTGGTCTTATGCCTAACCCTAAGACCGGTACCGTTACCAACGACGTTGCTAAGGCTATCGCCGAGGTTAAGGGCGGTAAGATTTCCTTCCGCGTTGACAAGGCTTCCAACCTGCACGCGATCATTGGTAAGGCATCCTTCGACGCTGAGAAGCTGGCTGAGAACTACGGTGCTCTCCTCGACGAGATCAACCGCATCAAGCCTTCTTCCGCTAAGGGCATCTACGTGAAGAAGGTTACCCTTTCTTCCACCTCTGGCCCTGGTGTTCCAGTGGATCCTTCTATCCAGAAGAACTACACCCAGGCTTAAAGATTTGTCTCCCTGAGCTGCAGAGCAGTTCAAGCTCGGGGGGATTTTTCTATGATTTGTACTGTTACGGAATCGATGATAAGGTTCCACATCGAAGTTTGAATGATTTCAAGTTTCACCGAAGACCGTCGGTCAGCCATTAAGGCTCGAAGGATTCCTACGCGGAACGGCCCACGCAGGAGACACTGAAGAGTTCACAATCCTTTCGGATTATGTGCGCCTCGTGCTCTTGCACGGGGCTTTTTTGTTGGCTGATTGCTTTCATTGAAGTCTCGGCGGATCAGACAACAAAAGATATACATGAGGAAGGAGGCGAAGTAATGGCAAATCCAAAGAACACCCAGTCCCTCGCAGAGCTGAAGAATCGCTTTGCAGACATTGACTCTGTATTCGTCACGGAATACCGTGGCCTGACCGTTGCTCAGATCACTGAGCTGCGTCGTGCTCTGGGTTCTGATGTCCAGTACTCCGTCGCCAAGAACACCCTGATCAAGCTTGCTGCAAAGGAAGCTGGCATCGAGGGCCTTGATGATATCCTCACCGGTCCAACCGCTGTTGCCTTCATTAAGGGCGAGGCTGTTGATGCCGCTAAGGCTATGAAGAAGTTCGCTTCTGAAAACAAGGCATTCGTTATCAAGGGTGGCTACATGGATGGCAACGCTCTGAGCGCAGCTCAGGTCGATGCTATTGCCGAGCTTGACAACCGCGAGACCACTCTCGCAAAGCTTGCCGGCGCCATGAAGGGCAACTTGGCAAAGGCCGCTGGCCTGTTCAATGCTCCAGCTTCTCAGGTTGCACGCCTCGGCGCTGCACTCCAGGAGAAGAAGGAAGCGTAAAGCTCCACAACTTCACTAAATTTTTACCGAAAGGAACACCATTATGGCTAAGCTCACCAAGGACGAGCTCATTGAGGCTTTCAAGGAAATGACCCTGATCGAGCTCTCCGAGTTCGTTAAGGAATTCGAAGAGGTCTTCGAGGTTACCGCTGCTGCTCCAGTTGCTGTTGCTGCTGCAGGTGCTGCTCCAGCTGCTGCTGAAGAAGAGAAGACCGAGTTCGACGTTGTTCTCGAGGACGCAGGCGCTAAGAAGATCGGCGTTATTAAGGCTGTTCGCGAGCTCGTCTCCGGCCTGGGTCTGAAGGAAGCTAAGGAGCTCGTTGAGGGTGCTCCTAAGGCTATCCTCGAGGGTGCTAACAAGGACGACGCTGAGGCTGCAAAGGCTAAGCTCGAAGAGGCTGGCGCAAAGGTTACCCTTAAGTAATCTCTTGATTAAGCTCCCGTTCCACTCTGTGGGCGGGAGTTTTTCGTACCCCCTCGATAATGAAAATGATTGTGATGTGCACTAATATGCTTAGAGTTGATTTCATACATATTGGAGGCAGATTACGTGATCAGGGTGCGCTCACTTCTAGCGGTACTTGCGGTAGCAACGCTGAGTGCCTGCGCTGCACCTGTAGAACAGCATCATCGCACTGAGATAGTAGCAACCACTCCGATAGTTGCTGATTTAGTTCGTCACGTGGCAGGGGAGCGTGCAGAGGTAACCGCCCTCATGCCGCCAGGAGTTGATCCCCACACATATGAGCCGCGACTGCGTGCGGTACGCGACATTGCCAATGCTGATATAGCTTTTACCAACGGGTTGTTGTTGGAACCCCACAGCCTATCTACCACCATTGAAGAAGCATTGCCGGACAATGCTCCGATGGTTCCGCTGGCGGAGCAAGTTACCTCCTATGGTGGAAAACTCAAACCCCTAGTGGAAAACATTGCCCTCGACACCGTATGGCTGGGCATGCGCATTGTGGGTAAAGCGGACTCCGAAGTCGAGATCGTTACAGAGAAGATCGACGGCCCCGAGGATTCCAAAGCGACGGCCTACATTACCTCTACATTTGGTGTCCCAGAGCTTGTTTTTGATGAGGAAGGCGCCAACTACTTCCTACCTGCCGACGCCCACACTCACGTCTCATGGTCGTTTAGCAAGCCTGGAATGTATCACCTCACCTTCGCTGCGAAGGTGAAAGGGGAGCTCGTTGCACGCAATACCATAAATGTTGCCGTGGGTGTGGATGCTCCCAACGATGTGCTGGATGAAGGCCACGTCGATATTGCTGTAGATCTGGCGCACAAAAACATTATGCTGCGCGGCGATAGCCCCGATGGCACCAACATTGCCTATGACTACGATCCAGCAACCACCACGATCAGTGTTCCTAACGGCACCCTGCAACAGATTCCTGCGCAGTATCGTTTCATGGGTCGTCCAGGCGATGAGGTGTACCTGTTGCCCCAAGCGGTGCTCGGTAAGCACGTTCATGGTGAGGTAGATCCGCATGTGTGGCACAACATGGCTAATACGCGGGCCATGGTGGAGGCAATCTGCGACAAACTCAGTGAAGTCGATCCAGCAGGCGCACAAATTTATAGCGCCAATGCAGCTGTGTATATCGCTGAGATCGATCGCGTTAATAAAGAAGTGCGCACGACCTTAGATACCATTCCGAAAAAGAATCGGCATTTGGTGACTACTCACGACGGCTACTCCTACCTCGGGGATGCCTACGGATTAAGTATTGCAGGGTTTGTCAGCCCCAACCCGTCAGTGGAGCCGTCGCCACGCGACATCATTGCGTTGACGCGCACCTTGGAAAACCTCCATGTGCCTGCGGTGTTCATCGAACCGCAACTGGCGCTACGCGCCAACCACCTCACTGTTACCGCCGACAAACTCGGAATACAGGTATGCCGCATCTACGGTGACTCCCTCGACGACGAGGTTCCCACATATCTCGACTTTATGAAGTACAACGCGCATTCCCTCGCGCGGTGTCTCGGACAATCGGAAGGAAAATAAATGAAACGTATCGCCGCTGCACTCTGCGCTGCTTCTTTGCTCATCGCGCAGCCAGCATATGCCCAGCAAGATCCTGCCTTGCAGCAGCAGGTTTCCGAGACGGAAAGCATTGCGCCAGCAGGGGAGAAGGTTGTTATCGACCACGGGCACATCGATATCGGAGCGATCGAGGTCGATGGCGACTTCGATCTCCTAGCCCGTGATGACACAGAAGCACATCCCGTATGGCGACACCTCGACGATATGGTGTTTAAAGTATCCGATGCCGCATTACAAACCTTGCCAGAAGACAGCACCTTCGAGTTCACAGGTGCGAAAGCCGGCGACAAAGTTTATGTGGTGCCACAGTCACAAATTTCAGGTGTGCCATGGATCGGCTGGAACTCCCAAGCACCTAGCATCCAAAAAGTGACTGATCGCGGGGTTACCCTCGAGTTGGCAGGTTACCAAGGCCCTGGTCACTTTAGCTTGTTCCTGCAGGCAGGCGGCGTACAAAAACCCCAGGTGATCTGGGATGCTGATGAAAAAGGCGCGCAACCAATGTGGGTGGAGCTGAACACACATACCCATGCCAATTGGGTGTTTACTGAGCCAGGCGTGCACCAGGTTGCCGTTCGTTTGAAGCTGCCTCGCACAGATGGCACCGAGGTGGAAACCACTCGTGTATTGCGGTTTGCTGTTGGTGATGCCAGCGTTGCAGAAGCGCAAAAGGCTACATTTGATGGGGAGATGACTGCGTCGGAAAGTGGTGAAGAGCAGGCGAAGGGTAGCGCAAATATTGGATTGATCGCAGGCGGTGTGGTCGCTGTGATCGTCGTGATTGCTGGCGCTGCGGTGTTTATGAGCCGGCAGTCGGCACGTCGTCGCGCTGAGGCAAAGAACGTGGCCAATGGCTAAGGTTTTGCAATGTAGTGACCTCCGAGTGTCACTGAGCGGACGCGAGGTGGTCAAAGGGATCAATTTCAGCGTAGATGCTGGCGAATTTCTAGGACTGCTGGGGCCCAACGGTGCAGGTAAAACGACACTGATGCGGGCGATCCTCGGACTGATCCCCAGCCAAGGAAATATACACGTCGATGGTCGCATTGGGTATGTGCCACAGCGTCACGAGTTCGCGTGGGACTATCCCATCGACGTTTATCACACCGTGCTCAATGGTCGTGCGGGCATGATCGGATGGTTGCGACGCCCTAAGGTTGCAGACTTCGCGGCTGTCGACGCCGCCCTCGAGCAGGTTCGGCTGACGCACTTGGCCGATCGCCCCATCGGGGAACTATCGGGTGGACAGCGCCAACGCGTCCTCGTTGCTAGAGCGCTCGCCACAAAACCCCAATTGCTGCTTTTCGACGAACCCTTCACAGGCTTGGACAATCCCAGCACGGAATTGCTCCTTGGCCTTTTTGAGGAACTCGCCCAAGCGGGGAATGCCATCATGATGTCGACGCACAACCTGCCAGAAGCAATGGCCGCCTGTCACAGGGTGCTGTTGTTCAACGGGGAAGTGGTGGCAACGGGTGTGCCGTCGCAAATGTTGGAGGCACAACCGTGGAAGACCACTTTCCGTGTGGAAGATGAATCCCCCTTGTTGGCGTCGTTAGGCATAGGAAAGGCAAACTGAGGTGCTCACACCGATTGAATTTTTCCAAGATCTGGGCAACCCCGCGCTGGCTTTTTTGCCTAAAGCATTGCTGGTCGCGGTGTTGTCCTCCATCGTCTGCGGCGTGGTGGGCACGCATGTTGTGCTCCGCGGCATGGCCTTTATCGGCGACGCCGTATCACACGCAGTCTTTCCCGGTCTTGCCGTGGCATTCGCCCTACAGATCTCTGTGCTTGCTGGTGGCGCGGTCGCTGGTGTGATCGTAGCGATCCTTATCGCGGCATTTAGCCAGCGAAGGCGGCTCAAAGAGGACTCGATTATCGGTATCTTCTTCGCCGCGGCGTTTGCGCTTGGCCTGATTATCATTTCGCGGGTGGAAGGTTATACGGCGTCGTTAACCAGTTTCCTATTTGGTTCTATTACTGGTGTTCCGGATTCCGACGTGGTGATTGCGGCGATCGTCGGCAGCATTATCGTGCTCGTGCTGATCGTACTAACTCCGCAGCTTGTGGCGGTGTCCTTGGATCGTGAAACCGCGCGCACCATGGGCATGCCAGTGTTGCTTCTCGACCTCGTACTCTACCTCGCGGTGACCGCTGCGGTGGTCATCTCGATCCGCACGATCGGTAACATCCTCGTGCTGGCGCTGCTGATTACTCCCGCGGCGACGGCACGCATGCTTACAGACAAATTGAGCACTATGATGTGGCTGTCGGCGTTAGTTGGAGCTATTGGTTCGATCTTGGGGGTCTATTTATCTTGGGCTTTGGATTATCCCACAGGCGCAACTATGGTATTGGTTATCTTTTTCATTTTCCTTTGGTCTTGGATGCAATCATTGGGAACGATCAAAACTAAAAAAAAGGACTTCTACCATCATGGCTAAGGTCACTAAAGTCACGTCGATGCTGTGCTGTCTAGCAATAGCGTCTTTGAGTATGTTGTCAGTTTCAGCTAGTGAAGGTGCAGCTCTAGACGCAACTGGACATATAAAGGGGGAACCAGCATTTGGTGTGACAATTCCAAAAGAAACAACATACCGTGACTCTGATGGCAAAGAAGTTGCGCATCCATGCGTCGATCGTAAAATTGGTTATCAGGGGCATTTTGATGCTCTGTATGGTACCTACAACTATTCTGTCAAAGAGCCTGCGACAGGCTTGCCCAAGCTGGAACTCATGGCTGTTGACGGCCAGCAGGTAGTGCCGCAAGAGTCTTTATGCTTTCGCCTTCCTCCAGATGCTGGAACAGACGGTGAAGAACTATCGCGGATGCGAATTCCAGATGACGAAGAATTTAGCTTCTTGGGCAAACCTGGCAATATTGTATGGTACGCACCCCAGAACATTCCGTTCGCAAACGGTCATCGCCCTATTTGGGCAGGCTTAGGGGCTTTTGATCCCCACCATGAGCCTAACGGCAAGGACTCGATACCGGCGCATCTCGATAAATACATGTATTTTGAGTTGAAAGACTTTTCTGGTCCCGGTAAAATTGATGTATTTTTCAAAAATAATTCCCGGAAAGAAGTCGAGCGGGTTTTCTCAAGTGACGACGAAGAGTTAAAAACCATTAAATATGAGATGGGTGCACATGGGCATTTCAACTGGACTTTTTCTGAGCCTGGTATCTACGAACTTACGTGGGAAGCCTATGTAAAAAACGGAGCTTTCAAGGTAAAAACAGAGCCTGTGCGTCAAATATGGTTAGTTGGATCCGATGAGGAAGTGGGGCTTCCGAAAGGAACCACGACAAATCTCAATGAGATTACTAAGCCGCTTGTCAAAGATGCGACTAACGAACCACCTACGGCTCCTAGTGAAAAGAAAAAGCCTCAAGGTAAGTCTCGACCAGAGAAAGGCCACTCAGAGACATCGTCACGTTGTGCACTTGACGATTCTATAGATCGTGCTTGGAAGCTTACTGGAACTCCAAAAACTATTATCAACGATGGGCACATGGATTTAGCGCTAACTCGACCTGATAAAGAGTTTGTGACAGTAATTAATCGCGAAGGTAAGAAATACTCAAGTGGAGATGTGACGCTGGCGGTTCCAGATTCTGGTGGTGATCAAGGTGGTCCCCTCTTAAAGACCGATAGCTGGAAAGATCGTATCGAAGCACAAATTTCTGGTTCGTTGACTGACCAAGCGTGGGTGCTTCCCGAGTCACAGGATCACAAGCTTCCATGGGTTGGATTCTCAAATGAGGATTTGCCGTCAGACGCACTTCTAGCAGACTCTAAGATGACTGTATCTCTGAACAAGGTCGAACTGCCCCACGATGGCCGGATGCTTAGCTGGCATAACGGCATTTCTGGAATAGATTTGCTGACAGATACCGACGATCTATCGAAGAACTTGGAGTATGGACTCCACGCGCACGACCATCAGTCCATGCTTTTCACCAAAGAGGGTGCGTATGGTCTTGAGTATTCCTTTGATATCACCACAGCATCTGGAAAACAAGAATCTTATCCTCTGCATATTTCCTATCTAGTTGGCGATGCGACTATAGCTCGAGCCAAAGAGATTTTGGCTGGTGAAAAACTCACCAACAAAAGTGATAAGTGTCGCGAAGAGTTAAAACATACTACCAAAACCATTGGCGGTTCCTTGAAAAAGAAACCTCAAGAAAAAGAATCCAAGAAAGCGGCATCAGTCCAAAACAAGAGCGGAAAACACAATAAAGATACTGTTGGGTCTGAATCGGCGCGGAAGCGCCAGCAGCTCGCCGCAACAAGTGGCTCGGATACAAACGGTATCTATTCATTCCATGACGGTGATGTTCAAGAGGAAGCGGTAACTACCGCTGCTGAATGGCAAGAACTAGATACTTGGTGGACTCAGCTTTCTGCTTTGCTCGGAATTTTGGGCATATTGGGTGCTTTTGTTTTGTTCCGTAAAAGTATGCGAAATAACTAAACTTGAGTAGAGGTATTGTGAAAAGGTTCGTATATAAGCTATCTGCGCTTGGTCTGGTACTGGGGATATCGATTAGCGCTCCAGCAGCATGGGCGCAATCCCTAGTTTTAGAAACTGGGCACATAGATGCATTCAACGTAACCGCAGAAGACGGTGGATTAAAGCTCACTCTTAAAGAAGACGCTACTGGTCAGCATGTCCTTCATGATCCTCAGGATGTCATGCTGAAGGTCAAGCAAGAAGCTATGAATGAGGACGTAGCCAAAGTAGCTGAGATTGGCAAGCCTGGATACCTATTGCCAATGGCTCAAGACGCTGGGCTAATTTGGCCAGGATGGGATACACAAGGGGTTCGCGAAGGGGGCTTCAGCGCAATCGATATTAACTTCAATAAGGTGTCAGGTCCTGGTGAAGTTTATATGTTTAAAACTGGCTCTTTTGGAGGAACAGAAAGCCTGCTTGCAGGCGGTAATTACGAGTTGACCAGCGGCTCCTCGATCCACCAAGACCCACCATCTCACGTTCACACCAACTGGGTTTTCACTGAACCTGGTACATACACTATGTGTGTACAAGCTACAGGCAATGGATCTTCTTCCAACGTTGGAAAATACGTATGGCAAGTGGGTGATGGCGGTCCCAATAATGTTGCTGATTGCGACGGTACCGCGGCTCCAGTTGCTGCACCACCCTCAAAGGTAAAGTCGGCGTCTGCAACCTCTACAAAGAAGGCTGCGCCGGCGGCTAAGAAACAGCTTCCTGATACAGGCCCCAACTTTATGACGCTTTCCTTCATCGTTCTTGGCCTCGGGTTAATGGTATTCGGTGCCGGAATGGTTCGTTTGGTGCGTGCAGGACAGGCTGGGAAATAAGTTCGTGAAAAAATTTATCGCTTTAACGGTGATGCTGGCGTTCGGAATCACTCCGCAGGCATGGGCTGATCCCGCCACGCTTGATGATGTCACCGTGGTCAACACATGGGCTGACCGCACAGGGGATCAACATCCCCTTGCTGTCATTCGCGGTGGAGTGGTCACACTCAGCGATAAAAACAGCATTATTCAAGAAACTGATACTGAACTTATCGAACACACTTCTGCCGAGTTCGTGGTTGTAGTTCCCGACGCTGCCAAAACCAAAGACCAGCACTGGTCACTGCCGGCAGCTGGGGAACCGGAGGACTTGGTGCGCGATAAAATGACGCGCCTCGTATTTGAGACTTCAGAAGAAAATGCTCACGCACGCCTTGGAAAAATGAGTGGTCCTGGCACCATGAAATTTGACAAGCCAGTGGACATGGCCGCACCTGGAAGCTACGCCCAAGGGGTGGAATTTGAAAAGCCCGGCCTGTATGTCGCAGAGATCATCTTGAACAACCACTCGACAGTGTGGAAATTCTATGTCGGTGATGCGCCTGTAAGACCAGACTATGCGGGAATCAAACGCGGGCTTGCCGACGTCCAACAAAGCCTAAGGGAGCTGACCAAGGAAATAGAACAGGCTTCCACACCTCCTAGCGGTGTGGATACCGAGGAACCTGAAGCTGCCGAGCCGGCTCCTGTCGCAGCTCCTGTAATACCGCAGGAGAAGCCGCAGTCGCATTCCAAACCACAGCAAAAACCGTCGCACAAACCCAAAGAAGAGAAAGTAAAAGAGAAAAAACCGAAGGAAAAGACTAAAGAGAAAAAAGAGCCAAAAGAAGACAAGAAGCCAGAGCGTAAACCTGCCCCCAAGTCGGAGCGGGAGAGCACAACGCATGTGAAAAAAGCGGAAGAACAAGATGTTCGTACCGCAGCGGAATCAATACGCAAGCGCGGCTGGTGGTCTGGTTTTCTGCTTGGGCTAGGTGCTATGGCCATGGTGGGCGGCATCGTGTTCTTTAGTCAAGCCAAAAACATGAAGAAGTAGCAAGGTAAGATCTGAGTCTATGCTTCCCACGACTCGAATCCTGTCCGTACTACTACTCGGCTTAGGTGTTGCTCTGGTATCCGTGGGAATTTTAGCCCCGCGATGGGTCAATACCGATGCGCGGTTGCCACTCGACCTATCGCAGACCACTTTCACCCTCAAAGATGATCACGCACGTACACGGCTCATCAACGATGGGCGCGTGCTCGATGCTGGGGTTGTACGCCAGTTGCACATGGATATTTTGCCACCCACCGATGCCGATACCGCAACAGTGCGCATTGGAATGACTGATGCGAGGGAGAGCCGACAGGCAGACGTCGATCGCCTCATTCAAGCTTCCGTGTGGACGTACCCTCTCGACCGGCTCAGTGGCGAAGCACTAGCGCCTGCGACTGTGAGCGCGCAACTGGGAAGTCCGACCGAAAGTGTTCCGGTTGACGGTACCTGGCTGAAATTTCCTAGCGATGCCCAACAGACTACCTATGAGGTATTCGATCCGACTCTTCGAAGCGCAACGCCTGCCGTCTTTTCCGAGGAGATCGATCGGGACGGGCGGACAGTTTATCGATATAGCCAAGAGATAAAACCGACCAATGTGTCTGAGAAATACGCTTCGGTTTTTAACACGACGCAAAAAGATGAAAACTCGCTCTACCTGTATCATTCCGGAAATCGGCAGTGGTATGTGGACCAAATTTCGGGGCTTGTGGTTGACGTGGAAGAAAATATCGAGGATTATTTCGGTGATGCCGATGGCACGCGTCGTGAAGATGCGTTGATATTCCATGGGCGAATGAGCGAGGATGACAAAGCGGCGCTCTTTGAGCAGGCGTCCGCAGTGTCCGATGGCTCCGTAGCTCGAGTGCTCTACCGCGTGGCGCTCGCCGGCGGAGCGGTGCTGAGCGTCATCGGTCTGATGGGCGCGTTTCGCCGTCGCCCAGTTGCTTTACATTAGGGCACTTATGGTGTAAGCTAGGTCGTTGCGCTGGAGCCTAAATCCAGTTAGCATGTCGACCTTGATCAGTCCGGTGTAAAAAACCAATTTGACAAGGTCATTCCGTGCTATCTGGGTGTGAGAACTCCTCTGCAGACCGAATGCTCAATTACCAGCGGAAATGGTGGTCAATATTGCGGGGCCACCGCCGCGTGAGGTGCTGGAAGGACCCATCTTGGCAGTCTCCCGCCAGACCAAGGCCAACATTCTTGGGGCCCCCGAACGCAAGTCGTTCGCAAAGATTACGGAACCAATCGAGGTTCCGGGGCTTCTCGATATTCAGCTCAACTCCTTTGCATGGTTGATTGGTACGCCTGAGTGGCGCGCCCACCAGCAAGAAGAGCTGGGCGACTCGGTTCGCGTAACAAGCGGACTCGAAGACATCCTGGAGGAGCTATCTCCTATCCAGGATTATTCCGGAAATATGTCTCTGTCTCTTTCTGAGCCTCGCTTCGAGGACATGAAGAACACTATTGATGAGTGCAAAGACAAAGACATCAACTACTCTGCGCCACTGTATGTGACCGCAGAGTTCATCAACAACGAAACCCAAGAGATCAAATCGCAGACCGTATTCATCGGCGACTTCCCGATGATGACGGATAAGGGCACGTTCATTGTGAACGGTACCGAGCGTGTTGTTGTCTCTCAGCTGGTTCGTTCTCCTGGTGTGTACTTTGATCAGACGATCGATAAGTCCACCGAGCGTCCACTGCACTCCGTGAAGGTCATTCCTTCCCGCGGTGCATGGCTCGAGTTCGACGTGGACAAGCGCGACACCGTTGGTGTGCGTATCGACCGCAAGCGTCGTCAGCCTGTGACCGTCTTGCTCAAGGCCCTTGGTTGGACCACTGAGCAGATCACGGAGCGCTTCGGCTTCTCTGAGATCATGATGTCCACCCTCGAGTCCGACGGTGTATCTAACACCGACGAGGCTTTGCTGGAAATTTACCGCAAGCAGCGTCCAGGTGAGCAGCCTACCCGCGACTTGGCGCAGTCCCTGCTGGACAACTCTTTCTTCCGCGCAAAGCGCTACGATCTAGCAAAGGTGGGCCGTTACAAGGTCAACCGCAAGCTGGGATTGGGTGGCGACAACGAGGGCCTCATGACCCTCACCGAAGAAGACATCGCAACCACCTTGGAATACTTGGTACGCCTGCACGCAGGTGAAACCACCATGACGTCGCCAACCGGCGAGGTTATCCCAGTGGAAACCGATGACATCGACCACTTCGGTAACCGTCGTCTGCGTACCGTCGGCGAGCTGATCCAAAACCAGGTCCGTGTGGGTCTTTCCCGCATGGAGCGCGTTGTTCGCGAGCGCATGACCACTCAGGATGCTGAGTCGATCACCCCTACCTCGCTGATCAACGTTCGTCCAGTCTCTGCTGCCATCCGCGAGTTCTTCGGAACCTCGCAGCTGTCGCAGTTCATGGACCAGAACAACTCGCTGTCCGGTCTGACCCACAAGCGTCGTCTCTCCGCACTGGGCCCAGGCGGCCTGTCGCGTGAGCGCGCCGGCATTGAGGTCCGAGACGTTCACGCTTCTCACTACGGCCGTATGTGCCCAATTGAGACTCCTGAAGGTCCGAACATTGGTCTGATCGGTTCGCTTGCGTCCTACGCTCGCGTCAACGCCTTCGGCTTCATCGAAACGCCATACCGCAAGGTAGAAAACGGCGTTCTGACTGACCAGATCGACTACCTGACCGCTGATGAGGAAGATCGCTTCGTCGTCGCGCAGGCAAACGTTGAACACGATGCTGACGGCAAGATCACCGCAGACAGCGTGACCGTGCGTGTGAAGAACGGTGACATCCAGGTCGTCGCACCGGAATCCGTAGATTACCTCGACGTTTCGCCACGTCAGATGGTTTCTGTGGCAACTGCCATGATTCCATTCCTCGAGCACGACGACGCTAACCGTGCCTTGATGGGTGCGAACATGCAGCGTCAGGCTGTGCCACTCGTACGTTCTGAGGCACCATTCGTTGGTACCGGTATGGAGCGCGCAGCTGCCTACGATGCTGGTGACTTGATCATCAACAAGAAGGGCGGCGTGGTTGAAAACGTCTCCGCAGACATCATCACCGTGATGGCTGACGACGGAACCCGCGAAACCTACATCCTGCGTAAGTTCGAGCGCACCAACCAGGGCACCTGCTACAACCAGACGCCTCTGGTAAACATCGGCGATCGTGTTGAGGCCGGTCAGGTTCTCGCCGACGGCCCAGGTACACACAACGGCGAAATGTCCCTCGGACGCAACCTCCTCGTGGCCTTCATGCCATGGGAAGGCCACAACTACGAGGACGCTATTATCCTGAACCAGCGCGTGGTCGAAGAGGACATCCTCACCTCGATCCACATCGAAGAGCACGAGATCGATGCTCGCGACACCAAGCTGGGACCTGAGGAAATCACCCGCGAGATCCCGAACGTTTCTGAAGACGTGCTCAAGGACCTCGACGAGCGCGGTATCGTTCGCATCGGTGCGGACGTTCGCGGCGGCGACATCCTCGTCGGTAAGGTCACCCCGAAGGGTGAAACCGAGCTGACCCCTGAAGAGCGTCTGCTTCGCGCCATCTTCGGCGAGAAGGCACGCGAAGTCCGCGACACCTCCATGAAGGTGCCTCACGGTGAAACCGGTAAGGTCATCGGCGTTCGCCGCTTCTCGCGTGACGACGACGACGATCTCGCACCAGGTGTCAACGAGATGATTCGCGTCTACGTTGCCCAAAAGCGCAAGATCCAGGACGGCGACAAGCTCGCTGGTCGCCACGGCAACAAGGGTGTCGTGGGCAAGATCCTGCCTCAGGAAGATATGCCATTCATGCCAGACGGCACCCCAGTGGACATCATCCTGAACACCCACGGTGTGCCTCGTCGTATGAACATCGGCCAGGTGCTCGAGGTTCACTTGGGCTGGTTGGCTGCTGCCGGTTGGAAGATCGACACCGAAGACCCAGCAAACGCTGAACTGCTCAAGACCCTCCCAGAAGATCTCTACGACGTCCCAGCTGGTTCACTGACCGCAACCCCAGTGTTCGACGGTGCTACCAACGAGGAAATCGCAGGTCTCTTGGGCAATTCTCGTCCAAACCGCGACGGCGACGTCATGGTCGACGAAAACGGTAAGGCTACGCTGTTCGATGGTCGCTCCGGCGAACCATTCCCATACCCAGTGTCTGTTGGCTACATGTACATCCTGAAGCTGCACCACTTGGTTGATGAGAAGATCCACGCACGTTCCACCGGTCCTTACTCCATGATTACCCAGCAGCCACTGGGTGGTAAGGCACAGTTCGGTGGTCAGCGCTTCGGCGAGATGGAGGTGTGGGCAATGCAGGCATATGGCGCTGCCTACACCCTGCAGGAACTCCTGACCATCAAGTCTGACGACGTGGTTGGCCGCGTCAAGGTGTACGAGGCCATTGTGAAGGGCGAAAACATTCCGGATCCTGGTATCCCAGAGTCTTTCAAGGTGCTCCTGAAAGAGCTCCAGTCGCTGTGCTTGAACGTGGAGGTTCTCTCCGCAGACGGCACCCCGATGGAGTTGTCTGGATCGGATGACGACGAGTTCGATCAGGCCGGTGCCTCCTTGGGCATCAACCTGTCGCGCGACGAGCGTTCCGACGCAGACATCGCCTAACGCCAGGCAAGAAACTACAGAATCAGCACTAAACGAAAGGGAGTTACGTGATCGACGTCAACTTCTTCGACGAGCTTCGAATCGGCCTGGCCACTGCCGACGACATCCGCCGTTGGTCCAAGGGCGAGGTTAAGAAGCCGGAGACCATTAACTACCGCACCCTGAAGCCAGAAAAGGACGGCCTTTTCTGCGAGCGCATCTTCGGTCCCACTCGTGACTGGGAGTGTGCCTGCGGTAAGTACAAGCGTGTCCGCTACAAAGGCATCATCTGTGAGCGCTGTGGCGTTGAGGTGACCAAGTCTAAGGTGCGCCGTGAGCGCATGGGCCACATTGAGTTGGCTGCACCAGTGACCCACATCTGGTACTTCAAGGGTGTTCCATCCCGCTTGGGCTACCTGCTGGACTTAGCTCCAAAGGATCTTGAGCGCATCATCTACTTCGCAGCTAATATCATCACCAGCGTTGATGATGAGGCTCGCCACGCTGACCAGACCACTTTGGAAGCAGAAATGCTTCTGGAGAAGAAGGACGTCGAGGCGGACATGGAGTCCGAAATCGCCGAGCGTGCAGCCAAGCTGGAAGAAGACCTTGCAGAACTCGAAGCAGCCGGCGCTAAAGCCGACGCTCGCAACAAGGTCAAAAAGACTGCCGAGAAGGAAATGCAGCACATCCGCGAGCGCGCGGAGCGTGAGATCGACCGCCTTGAGGAGATCTGGCAGACCTTTATCAAGCTTGCTCCTAAGCAGATGATCATCGATGAAACCATCTACGAAGAGCTTGTTGACCGCTACGAGGATTACTTCACCGGCGGCATGGGAGCCGAGGCTATCCAGACCCTGATCCGCAACTTCGACCTCGACTCCGAGGCTGAAGAACTACGCGAGATCATCAACAACGGTAAGGGCCAGAAGAAGATGCGTGCCCTGAAGCGTCTGAAGGTTGTTGCAGCCTTCCAGCGTTCAGGTAACGATCCTGCTGGCATGGTTTTGGATTGCATCCCAGTGATCCCACCAGAGCTTCGCCCAATGGTTCAGCTCGACGGTGGCCGTTTTGCAACCTCCGACCTCAACGACCTTTACCGTCGTGTGATCAACCGCAACAACCGTCTCAAGCGCATGATTGAACTCGGTGCCCCTGAGATCATCGTGAACAACGAGAAGCGCATGTTGCAGGAGTCCGTGGACGCGTTGTTCGACAACGGCCGTCGCGGTCGCCCAGTCACCGGTCCTGGTAACCGTCCGCTGAAGTCCCTGTCTGACTTGCTCAAGGGCAAGCAGGGCCGCTTCCGTCAGAACTTGCTGGGTAAGCGTGTCGACTACTCCGGTCGTTCCGTTATTATCGTTGGTCCTCAGCTCAAGCTCCACGAGTGTGGTCTGCCTAAGCTGATGGCTCTGGAGCTGTTCAAGCCGTTCGTGATGAAGCGCCTCGTGGAAAACGACTACGCGCAGAACATTAAGTCGGCAAAGCGCATGGTGGAACGCCAGCGTCCAGAGGTGTGGGACGTCCTCGAAGAGGCAATTTCCGAGCACCCAGTGATGCTCAACCGTGCACCTACCCTGCACCGCCTGGGTATTCAGGCATTCGAGCCAAAGCTTGTTGAGGGTAAAGCAATTCAGCTGCACCCATTGGCATGTGAAGCCTTCAACGCCGACTTCGACGGTGACCAGATGGCAGTCCACCTGCCACTGTCCGCTGAGGCTCAGGCAGAAGCTCGCATCCTCATGCTGGCTTCGAACAACATTCTTTCCCCTGCATCGGGTAAGCCACTTGCCATGCCACGTCTGGACATGGTGACCGGCCTGTACTACCTGACCATGGACAAGGACGAAAACGAGATCGGTGGCCAGGGCGCATACACTCCAGCAACCGAAGAAGGACCAGCACAGGGCGTGTACTCGTCTTATGCTGAGGCTATCATGGCTCGTGACCGCGGCGTTCTTGGCCTGCAGGCTAAGATCAAGGTGCGTATTTCTCACCTGCGTCCACCAGTAGACATCGAGGCCGAGCAGTTCCCAGAGGGCTGGAACAAGGGCGATGTTTGGTTGGCAGACACCACCTTGGGTCGCATCATGTTCAACGAACTGCTGCCTTGGAACTACCCATACCTTGAAGGCGTGATGGTTCGTAAGGGTGGCGGCACCGGCAAGATCATGCTCGGTGACGTGATTAACGACCTCGCAGCAACCTACCCAATGATCACTGTCGCTCAGACGATGGACAAGATGAAGGATGCCGGTTTCTACTGGGCAACCCGTTCTGGCGTGACCATCACCATGTCTGACGTGCTCGTTCTTCCTAACAAGGAAGAAATCCTTGACCGCTACGAGGCCGAGGCACGCAAGATTGAGCGCAAGTACTGGGAGCAGGGTGCTCTGACCGAGCGCGAGCGTTACGATCGCCTCGTTGAGCTGTGGAAGGACGCTACCGACGAGGTTGGTAACGCCGTCGAGAAGCTCTACCCAGACGACAACCCAATTCCAATGATCGTGAAGTCGGGTGCTGCCGGTAACATGCGTCAGATCTGGACGCTTGCTGGTATGAAGGGCATGGTTGTGAACTCGAAGGGTGACTACATCACCCGCCCGATTAAGACCTCCTTCCGTGAAGGCCTGTCGGTTCTCGAGTACTTCAACAACTCCCACGGTTCCCGTAAGGGCCTGGCCGATACCGCTCTGCGTACCGCAGACTCCGGTTACCTCACCCGTCGTCTCGTCGACGTGGCACAGGACGTTATCGTTCGCGAAGACGACTGTGGCACCAAGCAGGGCATTCGTGTTCCTGTAGCCGTTGAGGTCAAGGACGCTGAAGGCAACGTGACCGGTTACACCGGACACAGCCTGATCGAAACCTCCGTGGCAGGTCGTGTGGCAGCTACCGCAGTCAAGGACGCCGAAGGCAACGTCATGGTCGAGCCAGGTGAGAACCTGACCGATCAGCTTATCGACGAGCTCATCGCCGCTGGTGTTAAGGAAGTCAAGGTCCGCTCGGTCTTGACCTGCCAGACCCCAACCGGTGTGTGCGCAAAGTGCTACGGCAAGTCCATGGCAACCGGCAAGCTGGTCGACATCGGAGAGGCAGTCGGTATTGTGGCTGCACAGTCGATTGGTGAGCCTGGTACCCAGCTGACAATGCGTACGTTCCACCAGGGTGGTGTCGGTGGCGACATTACCGGTGGTCTTCCTCGTGTTCAGGAGCTCTTCGAGGCTCGTGTTCCTAAGAACCGTGCACCGATCGCTTCTGTTGCAGGTACCGTCCACCTTGATGACGAAGGCAACTTCTACACCCTGACCATCAACCCAGACGATGGATCTGACGTTGTGGTCTACGAGAAGCTGTCGAAGCGTCAGGGCTTGGCAACTGTCCGCGTTCCAATGGAATCCAACCCAGGTGCCATGATTGAGCGCACCTTGGCCGAGGGCGACCATGTTGAGGTTGGCGACCGCCTGCTGCGCGGCCCTGCCGATCCACATGACGTACTCGAGGTTCTGGGGCGCCGTGGTGTTGAGCAGCACCTTGTCGACGAGGTGCAGGACGTCTACCGTGCCCAGGGTGTGGCTATCCACGATAAGCACATCGAAATCATCATTCGACAGATGCTGCGTCGCGGAACCGTCATCGAGTCTGGTTCCACCGAGTTCCTCCCAGGTACGCTGGTGGATCTGTCCGAGGCTAAGGCTGCAAACGCTGAGGCATTGGCAAACGGTGGCCAGCCAGCAGAGCTTCGCTCCGAGATCATGGGTATCACCAAGGCTTCCTTGGCAACCGAGTCGTGGCTATCCGCCGCATCGTTCCAGGAAACCACTCGTGTGCTTACCGACGCCGCTATCAACAAGCGCTCCGACAAGCTGATCGGCCTGAAGGAGAACGTGATCATCGGTAAGCTGATCCCAGCTGGTACCGGTATCTCTCGTTACCGCAACATCTCCGTGAAGCCAACCGAGGCTGCACGAAATGCCGCATACTCGATCCCAACATATGGTGATTCGATCTACGGTGATGATGGCTACGGTGAGTTCACCGGAGCTTCGGTTCCACTGGATGAGGCATACGACCTCTAAAACCGGCCGAACCCGCAATTTCGGTCTGTTATAGAAGCGCCGCCTAGCTTTCTAGGCGGCGCTTCTTTTTATAAGTTGGACAGTTGTGAATAAGCAGAAAAATATACTGTGGTTTACCGACTCTTCCGGTTTTAGAGTGCATTGATTAGTTCGCCGGGGGTTCGGGCGTGGCTGGCGTTGGTGGGCGTTGGTGGGCGCGCCACCCCCGCTCACCCCCGAAAAAGACGGCACTTCACACCAAATCTGCTCAAACGGCCGGTTTGGAAGCGATTTGGTGTGAAGTTCGGAGAAAAATCCTTCGAAATACCCCCGTTTAGTGGCTCTTCCGGTTTGAGAGTGCATTGATTGTGTGTCGGATGTTGGCGGCGTGGATCAGGCACCGCAAGATGTCTTTGCGGCGCTTGTTCATGGGCTTGCCTAGCTGCGCGATCTTAGCGATCCTAGGTGTCTTTCATACCAACAAGCGTGTCAATGAGTGTGCTCATGGCTTTGTTGGCTGCTTGCTTGTTGGTAGTAGCTCCCGATCTCTTGTAATGGTGCGTAGTCGTTGTCGAAGTCAAACAGTTTTTCAAGCCGTCCACGGGGCTTGTCACCGGCTAGGCGTACAACGTGGAACGGGTCTATGACTTGGGTGGCGTTGAAAATGACTTCGCCGGTGGCGGTGGCATAGCCTTGGAAGCTGTCCATTCTGGTGATTTTGACCTGATTATGGAACTTCGTTTTGATTATTCAGCCATGTTCGCGAACGCGTTAGTGTTTCTTTCTGGGGCAACGTCAAGAAGCTGGGCGGGGCGGATGACCTTGACCCCGTCGAGGTAGTGCTTGTCGTTGTAGATCACGTTGCGAATAGTGGCTAAGGCCAAGGCGTTGCAGGATCCAGTGGGGTCACCCTGTTAGTGGTCTTTGAATTGTCGGGCGCGCAGGCAAGGCCTGCACGTGGGGCATTCATTGATGGGCTCGGCTTCGATGATGGTAAATCCTGGTTCTGCGGTGCGGTAGATGGTATCGACGATGATATTTCCGTTAGGTTGCACAGTAGGTTCTTGGTTGTGGGTGGATGGTTTAGATACCCTTTTCCTGCAAAGTCAAGGACCCCAATATCTTGTGCGAGGGTGTCAGGTGTTTTGTGTGTGAGGCTCTGATCCAGAAGGAGTTTCACTGATAATGACTACCGTATCACCGAGGAAAGGTCATGACCCGAACAGGGTCAACGAGATCAGCGCTAAGCTGATGGAAAATCCGGAAATCGCCGAACTGATCGGCGAGTTGTCGACTTCCACCGATGATGCCAGCGACCTGGTCAAAGGTCTTTTGCAGGCATCGATCAACGCTGGTCTGCAGGCTGAAATGGACGCGCATCTGGGATACGCGCACTCTGATCGTACGGCGAAAGCCCAGCTGGGCACCCCGGATGGTGGCAATCACCGCAACGGGTCGTACACCAAAACCGTCAACTCTGGTTACGGCACCTTTGATGTGACTATGCCCCGGGATCGAGCTGGCACGTTTACGCCGCGGATGCTGCCTAAAGGCACCCGCCGTCTGACGGAGCTTGATGACATGATCATCTCCCTGTACGCCGGTGGGATGACCGTGCGCGATATTTGCCACCACCTCGCCACCACCCTCGGGGTGGATATGAGCCCAGATACGATCAGCACCATTACCGACGCGGTGTTAGAAGAGGTCATGATCTGGCAAAACCGCCAGCTCGACGAGTTCTACCCAGTGATCTTCCTCGACGCGCTGCGAGTGAAGATCCGCGATGGCCACCGCGTGGTCAACAAGTCTTGCTACATGGCGGTAGGCGTCGACATGGACGGCATCAAGCACATCCTGGGATTGTGGATCGCAGACAATGAAGGCGCCAGTTTTTGGGCATCCGTGTGCGCTGACCTTGCCAACCGTGGGGTCCAAGACGTGTTCATCGTCTGCTGCGACGGGCTCAAAGGCCTGCCGGAAGCCGTGGAGGCAACCTGGCCGAATTCCATGGTGCAGACCTGTATCGTGCACCTGATCCGGGCGGCCAACAGGTGGGTGTCCTACCAAGACCGCAAACCCGTATCAAGTGCGCTACGGGAGGTCTACACCGCACCGACCGAGGACACCGCCCGCGCCGCCCTGGACGCATTCGAGGCCAGTGAACTGGGCCGTAAATACCCGCAATCGGTCAAAGTCTGGCGCGACGCCTGGGACCGGTTTGTGCCATTTTTGCAGTTCCCGCCTGCGGCACGGCGGGTACTCTACACCACGAATTCGATCGAATCGCTCAATGCTCAACTGCGTAAAGCTACTCGTAACCGCGGCCAGTTCCCGAACGATACCGCGGCGCTGAAAACGCTGTGGCTGATGATCTGCAACATCGAGGACAAGCGCGCTGCCCAGCGAGCGAAGAAAGCGAAGCGCGCCATCGAATGCAACGGCTATATTGAAGGAGCGAAAGCCACCGGGTGGAAACAAGCCATCAACCAACTAGCCGTGGCTTACCCCGACCGATTCGCGGACTACTTGTAAACCAAGCCCCCCGCACACAAACAATCGGACACTCTCTCTTGTGCCACGCCCGAACCCCTCGGCGAGCTAATCAATGCACTCTAAAACCGGAAGAGCCGCTTTAGTAGCTTGTTGGTGTCGCGTAGCTTGTGATTTTACGACGGTAGCCTCGCGTTCTTAGCGGACAAAATCTTCAGGCACAGGTTCTGGATGTTTCCCGCACAGCGGGCAGGTTTTAAGTCCAGTAACAGGCCGTGTGCCACGAAACTCCCAGTTTTAAAGCTACTGCCTGGCATGTGGCGTGCATTGAGATGTTTTCCGCCAAGATGCGGTCTTCTGCGAGACGGACCACACGGTCTTTGGCATCCTGGTCAAATTTTTCCTTGGCATGTTCGAAGATTTTCCCATCTACTCAAACGCAACAAAACCTAGGACACCTTCAGATTCCGTCCGCATCCCCTTTCTCGAAGGCGTTGATGCGGCTCTTGCGCAGGGCAGATAGTGGCCACGGAATCACCGGAGGACACTATGGATTCAGTGAACACTGCGATAGAGGATCCTGTTCCAGTTTTAGAATCGATAGGTTCGCTTCTTCTCACCCCGGTTATTGCTACTGCGGAATAAGTAGCAAGGAACCCCATGGGTTCCGCGGTAGATCAAAAGCCCGCAAGAGGTTATGACCGCTTAACCGCTTACGGTCATAACCTCCTGTTAGTAGTTACGTCTCACATTGTTCTGTGGTAGCGGGTTAAGTATGGTCGGCGTCCGGTGGCCATGAGGCTCCGTCGGGGAAATATAGCTTGTTTTTCCATCCCAGTCGGAATGGGAGGACGAACTTTGCCGGACAATTATCCTTTTCCCATCGGGTTTCCGGTTGGGCTGCGATTTCTGCTTCTGACCGTTTAACGAAGACCCCGTAGCATATAGGGTCCCGGAAATCAGGGTCATCGATCCTTAGAGAAGGAGTTCCTGTAAAGACACCAAAAAGGATTTTAGTAGGGCTGGTTACCTTGACTTCAAATTCTTCCCACGTGCCCATCATGTCTCCAGATAGGCCACGGAGCCATTGGTCAATCTCTCGTGCTTTTTCTTCGGAATCCACAAATGCGCCGAGCGGCTCAGTGTTGTCTGGGTAGCGTGGGTAGACCACGTAAACGGTAATCGTTTGTCCTGACATACCTACACCTTGCAATTTAGGGTTGCGACCTTTGAGTAGTTTCGTGCGTAATAGGTCTTTCCGTTGTAGACGATGGTTCCTAGAGTAACTCCAGCGAACTTTGTGCTGACGTCACCGTTGCATTGAAGCGTGACGTTTTTCTGGACAAGGTGGTTGGTGTTGTATGCCGTTGCGGTGACATTGCTAAGAGCTTTGTTCCACCAGGCATAGTACTTGTACCGCAGGTCAGAACTGTGGTGGATGCTGGTGACTGGCTGGCTGCACTCTGTTCGAGCCTTAAATCCGACAGCGCCCCAGTTTGAAGATTTACGACTGTGCACGTTATCAATGGTTAGAGCACAGGGGCCGTAGCTTGCTGCGAGTGGCTCGGCAGAGATTTGGCTTTCAGAAGGAATATTTGCAGGTTCTGATGGTGGAGTATCTGAAAGAACGTATGGAATTGTGATGGAGTCGGTCTCAGAAGGTACTTCCTAGACTTGGGCATTAGCTGAGGGAGCGGAGCTAATTGTAGAAGCCGCCAGAGCAGCTATTAAAATTGTTATTTTACCTCGGTGCATCATGCGGCCTTCTTACTTCAGTTGATTTCGGCAGCGTGAATCATTGCAGTTTGTTAGTCAAAGGCGAAGCGTTGTAAAACGACGGCGACTTTCCTGTGGCCGGAGCAGGAAAGGAGAGTCGTATTCTTAGGATATAGGGAAACTATCGTTAAGAGGAAGTGGTTTTTCTGAAGTTCCCCGAGTAGTAGGTGGGCAGATGAGGCTAACCAAGTAAGCTTAGTCGGGAGTGGCTGCACCGCGCTGAATGAAGCGCTACCTCGTCCAATGGTGTGGTTTATCGCGGCGCTGGCGATTGCGAAGAAGAAAGGCAAGTTGCGGGGCAAGCAGCCGAAGTTGTCGGCACGGCAGCAGCAACATGTGCGGCAGATGTATGACTCGAGAGAGTACACGCAGGCGGATATTGCAGCGCTAATGAATGTCTCCGACTGGACGGTGCGACGTATCCTGAAAGCATCGCCAGCCTGGCACCAGTTCAGGGATTCACATACTTGGTTATGCGATCGCGACACGCATCAAAAGCTTTTGTGTATGTTGTGGCTCCGGTTTGCGTTGCGTCGAACTTGTTGCAGTCTTCGATACTGAGGGGTTAGGTCACGTATATCGTCATTGGGGGGAGCACCAGAGTAGCCGGAATTTTGATGATTCTGCGTGTCGCCAACCTCCGTCGTTGATGAGCACAAGCTGAGCTCCGGAGTCCAAGCAGAACCAACCCTCGGCGACACAATAGTCAGGATCTAATGTGGTGATGGTGCCGTCACCATAGAGTGCTTGCCATCTGATCTTCTTCGACGACGGAATCTTCATAAAGAGAGTGTCCGATTGTTTGTGTGCGGGGGGCTTGGTTTACAAGTAGTCCGCGAATCGGTCGGGGTAAGCCACGGCTAGTTGGTTGATGGCTTGTTTCCACCCGGTGGCTTTCGCTCCTTCAATATAGCCGTTGCATTCGATGGCGCGCTTCGCTTTCTTCGCTCGCTGGGCAGCGCGCTTGTCCTCGATGTTGCAGATCATCAGCCACAGCGTTTTCAGCGCCGCGGTATCGTTCGGGAACTGGCCGCGGTTGCGGGTGGCTTTCCGCAGCTCAGCATTCAGCGATTCGATCGAATTCGTGGTGTAGAGTACCCGCCGTGCCGCAGGCGGGAACTGCAAAAATGGCACAAACCGGTCCCAGGCGTCGCGCCAGACTTTGACCGATTGCGGGTATTTACGGCCCAGTTCACTGGCCTCGAATGCGTCCAGGGCGGCGCGGGCGGTGTCCTCGGTCGGTGCGGTGTAGACCTCCCGTAGCGCACTTGATACGGGTTTGCGGTCTTGGTAGGACACCCACCTGTTGGCCGCCCGGATCAGGTGCACGATACAGGTCTGCACCATGGAATTCGGCCAGGTTGCCTCCACGGCTTCCGGCAGGCCTTTGAGCCCGTCGCAGCAGACGATGAACACGTCTTGGACCCCACGGTTGGCAAGGTCAGCGCACACGGATGCCCAAAAACTGGCGCCTTCATTGTCTGCGATCCACAATCCCAGGATGTGCTTGATGCCGTCCATGTCGACGCCTACCGCCATGTAGCAAGACTTGTTGACCACGCGGTGGCCATCGCGGATCTTCACTCGCAGCGCGTCGAGGAAGATCACTGGGTAGAACTCGTCGAGCTGGCGGTTTTGCCAGATCATGACCTCTTCTAACACCGCGTCGGTAATGGTGCTGATCGTATCTGGGCTCATATCCACCCCGAGGGTGGTGGCGAGGTGGTGGCAAATATCGCGCACGGTCATCCCACCGGCGTACAGGGAGATGATCATGTCATCAAGCTCCGTCAGACGGCGGGTGCCTTTAGGCAGCATCCGCGGCGTAAACGTGCCAGCTCGATCCCGGGGCATAGTCACATCAAAGGTGCCGTAGCCAGAGTTGACGGTTTTGGTGTACGACCCGTTGCGGTGATTGCCACCATCCGGGGTGCCCAGCTGGGCTTTCGCCGTACGATCAGAGTGCGCGTATCCTAGATGCGCGTCCATTTCAGCCTGCAGACCAGCGTTGATCGATGCCTGCAAAAGACCTTTGACCAGGTCGCTGGCATCATCGGTGGAAGTCGACAACTCGCCGATCAGTTCGGCGATTTCCGGATTTTCCATCAGCTTAGTGCTGATCTCGTTGACCCTGTTCGGGTCATGACCTTTCCTCGGTGACACGGTAGTCATTATCAGTGAAACTCCTTCTGGATCAGAGCCTCACACACAAAACACCTGACACCCTCGTGGGAAGCCAACGACGGCAAAGAAGCACTAGAAAACTCCGCAAATACGCCGGTAGACGTGATTTTGATGGATGTGCAAATGCCGGTGATGGATGGCCTCGAAGCCACCAAACGGATCGTGGCAACCAACACCGATACCCGCATTATTGTGTTGACCACCTTTGACAGCGAAAACTATGTGGTCGGGGCCGTAGAACACGGTGCCTCAGGATTCCTCCTAAAAGACACCGCCCCCGAAGACCTCATCGCAGCGGTGCGTACTGTGGGAGAGCAAAGCGCTGTGATTAGCCCAGCCGCTACCGCCGTACTGTTTAAGAGCATGCGCGGCCACGCACCGCAAACCGACCTGGTGGCAACCCCAGGCGGCGATATCAACGCAGGGCTGATTGATCCACTTACCCCACGTGAACAGGAAATTCTGCTGCTTATTGCATTGGGCAAGTCCAATACCGAGATCGCTGAAGAACTGTTTATCTCGTTGCCCACGGTAAAAACCCACGTAAGCAAGGTGCTATCCAAGACTGGTTCCCGCGACCGAGTCCATGCGGTGCTGTTTGCTTTTAGTAGGGGATTGGTAGCGCCCAATCAACTGCTGACTCATACCCAGGGCTGATATTCCGAGGTTCCGACTGTGGTCTGATGTTTTCGCCTCCTGTGGTCGCGATGATAGACATCATGATCACAGTCCAAGACCTCGGAAAAACTTACGGTAAGAAAACCGCCATCGCTGGCCTGAACTTTCATGTGCCAGATGGCCAAGTCACCGGCTTTCTCGGCCCCAACGGCTCCGGAAAATCCACCACCATGCGTTGCATGTTGGGATTGGATACCCCCACAGAAGGCCGCGTGAGCTTCAAGTCCAAGTCCTACAACGACGAGTTCGCGCGCTTGAGCAACAAGCCCAGCGTCGCTGGCGCTATTCTCGACGCCGGCTGGTTCACCCCAGCACGGTCCGGCCGCAGCCACTTGCGCGTTATCGCCCGCGGCGCTGGCATTAGCGACGCTCGCGTGGAGGAATGCCTCGACTACGTAGGCATGCGCGAAGCAGCGCACCAAAAAGTAGGCGGCTACTCGCTTGGTATGAAGCAGCGCGTTGGTGTTGCAGCAGCACTATTGGGCAACCCGCAGCACCTGATCTTGGACGAGCCGGTCAACGGCCTCGACCCAGAAGGTGTGAGCTGGATGCGTAACACTATCCGCGATTTAGCAAGCCAGGGCCGCAGCGTGCTGGTGTCCTCGCATTTGTTGTCCGAAATGCAACAGACCGCGGACCGACTCGTGGTGATCGGCAAGGGCAAGATGATCGGCGAGTACACAATGAGCGAGTTCTTGGCGGATGGCACCACGGTGCTCGTGGAATCCACACAGGCAGCACAGCTTTGCGACGCCCTGAACAACCGTGGTCTTGCCGCCTCAGCACAGGACACCCAGGTGGTTATTGCCCTAGATCATGCTGATGACGACCCCGCGGTGCGTGCCCAAGTGGCAGCAATTGCCCTCGAATACGGCATCGCGGTAACCCGACTAGAAACCCACCAAGAAAACCTAGAGCAGCGGTTCCTTGCAGCAACGCAAAGTGTCCAAGAATACCGAACCTCCAACGCCGGCAACTAATTAGGAAAGAACTCATACCCATGTTTTTTAACGCTTTAAAATCCGAGTGGACCAAACTGATGAGCCTGCGCAGTACGGCGGTGTATTTCATCTTGATCACCGGTGCCCTCTATGGGCCCATGGTGCTGCTGGTAGGCCTTGCTGATACATCTTCGGGTGTTGATTGGAGTTCGTTGCTGGTGGGCTGGGGCATCGCAGTAGCAATTTCGACTGCTTTTGCCGGTGCCAGTGTTGCCGGTGAACTAGACGATCACATGCACGCGCATGCGTATCTCACCCAGAATTCCCGAAGCACCTGGATCGCCGCAAAATCCGTGGTGTACACCGTTTTCTTGGCTATTACTTTTGCCATCGGCATTGGTCTGGCGGTAGCAGTTGCCCAAGTATTCCCCGACAGCAGTTTTAGCGGCGGGGAAACCACGGAACTGTTCATAGCGTTATTCTATGCCATTATTTTTGGTAGCTTTGCTTTCGCTATCGGCATGCTCACACGCAGTAAAGTTGCGGCGGTGGCGCTTCCACTGGCGTGGATGCTGGTGATCGATCAGCTCATTCCCTTGGCAGCATCCAAGATTGAGGCAGCAACATTCTTGTGGCTGCTGAGCCCGCGTCCTCGCAGCGGCCAGTTGGCTGACACGATTGCTGGAACGGTGGAAACCGGAATGGAGCATGGTTTTGAGCTCGGCCAGATTCAGCCCGATTGGTTCAACGTTGCTGTGATTGCAGCCTGGGTGGTTGTTGCTACGGTGTCTGTTTTTGCGGTCAACCGTGTTCGCGATGTCCGTTAAGGTACAATCCGCTGGGTGAAGCAGACTGCGCAGACACATGTCTTTATAGTGGGCGCGCTGGGAATCGCCATGACGTACCTGGCGCTTACGGGGCGGATCAATAATTATCTTCAACCAAGTTTTCGCCCCGTCAGTTTGGCAACCGGCCTCGTGTTGGTTGCTCTTGCGCTGTGGAGCGCAGTACGCCCGAATAGTTTTTCTTCTCGGCGCACATCGTGGTTCCTTTTGGTTCCGGTGTGCGTCGTTGCTGTGTTTGCGCCAGCGGCTTTGGGCTCGGCCACGCTTAATAGCAGTGGGGTGACCCGTGTGGTGGGAAATAATCTTGACGATCTCGCGTTGCCCAAACTTGCCAAAGATCAGACCAATCCGATGACGATGGAGGAGCTCACCACAAGGTTTTTGCGCAGTGATGCCGCCACTTTTGACGGCACAGCGGTTGAGGTGGAAGGGTTTGCCTCTGTTGCGGCGGATGGCACGTGGCGGTTAAGTCGTTACAAGATTTACTGTTGTGCCGCCGATGCGATGGCTTACACCGCAACATTGGAGACGTCGACAGGCATGCGTAGCGACCAGTGGTATCGCGTGCGTGGCGTTGTGCGCGTCTCGTCCGCGCATAACCCACAATTTCCCGTGATTGAGGTAGACAACCTAGAGGCGATCGATACCCCCACGGAGCCATACCTATGAAAAAAGTTGTGATCGGGTGGGCCGGAATTATCGCCGCGTTAGTTCTGGGGCCGATTATTCAGCTCAAAGGGCAGGCGGAAGCGTGGTCGCAGATCAGTACCGCCATTGTGTTGCAAGCGGTACCGTTTTTGGTGCTCGGCGTTATCATTTCGGCTGTTATCGAAGTATTTGTGCCCCAAACCGCTTTTCGACGCCTCCCACGCAGCGAAAAAGCCGCAGTCCCCGTAGCCGCCGCCTCCGGTTTCTTGCTCCCCGCATGTGAGTGCGCCTCCGTACCCGTCACGCAATCACTCGTCCATAGGGGAGTACCCCCTGCAGCAGCCCTTGCTTTCCTCCTCGCTAGCCCCGCAATCAACCCCGTGGTTCTTGTCTCCACCGCTGTCGCATTCGGTGGCGACCCCCGCATGATGATTGCACGCCTATGCGCCAGCCTGATCGCCGCCATCATGGTCGGCTGGGTATGGATCAGCGCTCGACTCGACATCTCCCTCGAATCCGAACACACACATTGCCACGGACACGGCAACTCTTGGGAACACTTCCGAGAATCCTGCATGCACGATCTGCTTAACGCCGGCGGATTCCTCGTTATCGGAGCAATGACCGCGGCAGTCATGAAAGTCCTCATCCCCGTAGAGGTAATCACCGCCGTAGGAACCCGACCACTTATTGCTTGTCTCGTCATGGCAACCTTGGCCATCGTGGTATCCCTGTGTTCAGAAGCAGACGCCTTCGTAGCTGCATCACTGACCATGATGCCCGCCACTGCACAACTAGTATTTCTGGTGGTAGGCCCCATGGTCGACGTCAAACTCATCGCCATGCAACAAGGCGCATGGGGGCGCGGCTTTGTCGCCCGATTCGTACCGCTGACACTGCTTGTTGCCATCACCGTAGCCATCGGCGTAGGCAGTATCAGCTTCGACGATATCTAAAAACGGGCCTGCTGCACCACCAACTCATGACCCTGAGCAGCCACCATGACCTCCAACTCCCGCAGATTCTGCTCGATCACACTACCTGGCCACAACGTGGTCCGAGTCTGAACCTCGATACCCACGGCATCAATGATCGCCAAACTCTCCCAACAAGACTGCGCGACCCGCGGCGAACATCCCGTAATCTCATACATATGCCGCGGCAAGGCCTTAATATCTAAGCCAATCCAATCGGGACGCGACTCCGGTTGTGACACCAAAGTAGCCAAGCGCTTCGGCGCATAACCACAGGTATGCAACCCGACAGGCAGGCCCAGCTCGTGGATCCGACAGATAGCCTCGGCAAGACCCGGCACCGAGGTAGGCTCGCCGCCGGAAATCACTACGGCGTCGATAAGCCCTATGCGACGCCGCGCCAAATCCACCAGATCATCCACGCCCACCGCGCCGGGTGCGAACTCCTGTAGCTGGGCATTATGGCAATACACGCAGCGCAACGGGCACCCCTGTGTAAACGCAGTGATTGTTAGTTTGCCAGGCCAATCAGTCGCAGAAAACGGAATAATTCCGGCGATGGGCAGATTAGATGAGGGCTTCGGCAAAGTAGGTGCGCTCATGGAACTCGCCTTTCTTTCCGGTATTAAAACTTTGTACCGGGCGGAAATAACCCATCACGCGCGTCCACATCTCCGTCGTAGCACCACAGTGCGGGCACTCAGGATGTTCGCCAGAAATATAGCCGTGATCTGGGCAAATAGAAAACGTTGGGGTGATCGTGATGTACGGCAGATGGAAGTTAGTCAAGGCGCGACGAACGAGAGCCGCACAAGCCTTGCCATCGCTCATCGCAGCGCCCATATAAAGGTGCAACACCGTGCCGCCGGTGTACTTCGACTGCAAATCCTCCTGCAAAGCGAGGGCCTCAAAAGGATCTGGGGTGTGCGAGACCGGCAGTTGCGAGGAGTTGGTGTAGTAGGGCTCCTCCGGCGTGCCGGCGTGCAGAATATCGGGGTAACGCTTGAGATCTTCTTTAGCCAAGCGGTAGGTCGTGCCTTCGGCTGGGGTTGCCTCAAGGTTAAACAGATGGCCAGTGCGCTCCTGTGCCTGCACGAGGCGGGCATTGATGTGGTCGAGAAGCCGAGCGACCTGGGCATGGCCTTGAGGATCGGTGAGATCGTAGGCGTCGTGAGTGAAATTCCTGATCATCTCATTGCAGCCGTTAACACCGATCGTGGAAAAATGGTTGTCCAAGCTAGGCAGCCAGCGAGCGCTATAAGGGTAGAGGCCTTGCTTCATATGCGTTGCGACGAAACCCCTGCGGCGCTCAAGAGTATCGATTCCCAAATCGATAAGCTCGTCTACTGCGTCTAGCAGGGCTTGTTCGTCGCCGGCATAGAGGTAGCCTAAACGCGCGCAGTTGAGTGTGACTACGCCGATAGAGCCCGTCAATTCCGCCGAACCGAACAACCCATTGCCGCGTTTGAGCAGCTCACGCAGGTCAAGCTGGAGGCGACAGCACATGGAACGAATCATTCCAGGGTCGAGATCAGAGTTAATGAAATTCTGGAAGTAGGGCAGACCGTACTTCGCGGTCATGGTGAACAAGGCCTCCGTGTTAGGGGAGTCCCAATCGAAGTCCTTGGTGATGTTGTAGGTCGGGATAGGGAAAGTAAAGGGCCGGCCATCGGCATCGCCTGCCGACATCACCTGGATGAATGCGCGGTTGATCAGGTCCATTTCTTCTTGGAGCTCGCCGTAGGTGAAGTCCACAGGTTCTTCCCCGATAAACGGCACCGAGTCCTTGAGATCGGCTGGGCAGGTCCAGTCAAAAGTCAGGTTGGTAAAAGGTGTCTGGGTGCCCCAGCGCGATGGAACGTTTAGATTGAAAATGAACTCCTGCATGTCCTGGACGATCTCGTCATAGGAGAGGTTATCTAGACGTACGAATGGCGCCATATAGGTGTCAAAGGAGCTGAATGCCTGTGCGCCTGCCCACTCGTTTTGGAGAGTGCCCAAGAAATTAACAATCTGGCCGCATGCAGAGGAGAAGTGCTTGGGCGGACGAGACGAGATCGTGCCGGGTACGCCACCGAAGCCTTCTTCAAGGAGTTGGCGTAGGGACCAGCCAGCACAGTATCCGGAGAGCATATCGAGGTCGTGGATGTGAATAAAGCCCTCACGGTGAGCGGCACTTGCTGCTGGGCTAAATACTTGGTCGAGCCAGTAATTAGCAGTGACTTTTCCAGCGGCGTTGAGGATCATTCCGCCCAAGGAATAGTCCTGGTTGGCGTTGGCATTGACGCGCCAATCGGCGCGAGAAAGGTACTCGTCGACAGTCGTTCGACTGTTAATTTGGGAATCACTCATATGGAACAACTTAAGCCTTGAGGAGCCCGAAAACTACAAGATATAGTTGTGTAATAACTCACTAAATCAATATGTAGTGGTACTTGCGTGAGAATGTGCTGGCAAAAGTGCCCACATATTGTGGCAGTGACATTGATCGGCGTGTAAAAAAGAACCCATGGCTCATCCACTTTTCATTGCTGTAGATGACAGCATTCTCGACGAACTTCGCATCAAAGACGACGAGCTTTTAGAGCAGCTTTTTAGCGGCGCTCTTGGCGATCCCGTGACTATCGGATCGGCTTGGGTAGACGTGGAGGAGCAACTGCGTACAGCCGGATTCCGCGGTTTTGCGGTTCGTGGCCGTGAAGTTATCGTGGGCGACCCGATGGCAGGATTGGTGCCCTCGGAACGTGTTGAGGAGATGCTGGATTCTCTAGCTGGCCTATCGGGTGAAGCGGTTGAGGTGCTCACTGATCTTTATCGCAATGCGCGAGCTGCTGGTCAAGGCGTTGTGATTATTTCGGAATAATTTTTTAAGTTGACTCAGGCCGCCTTAGTTGGTAGGGTGGCTAGCAGTCCCACATGTTTGATGCGTGGGAGCCTTACGTTTTGCCTAGTAGATTCTTGCTGATTGGTAATTATCGAGAAGCGTTAAGGAAATGCACGGAAGCGGCCCCGGAAAGAGCCCCTTTTTTGGTTTGTCCGGACTCTTTTGTGTACTACTAGGCATGAACAAAAGCGAAAATTTTTCCAAAGCACCACCTCGGTGGAGCTTTGGAAAAGTTACCGAAACAGAAAGACGGTTATGCCCACTATTCAGCAGCTGGTCCGCAAGGGCCGCCACGATAAGACTGCCAAGGTTGCAACCGCAGCCCTGAAGGGTTCCCCGCAGCGTCGTGGCGTGTGCACCCGTGTGTACACCACTACCCCTAAGAAGCCTAACTCTGCACTGCGTAAGGTTGCCCGTGTGCGCCTTACCTCCGGCATCGAGGTTTCCGCTTACATCCCAGGTGAGGGCCACAACCTCCAGGAGCACTCCATGGTGCTCGTTCGCGGTGGTCGTGTTAAGGATCTTCCAGGTGTTCGTTACAAGATCATCCGTGGCGCACTGGATACCCAGGGCGTTAAAGATCGTAAGCAGGCTCGTTCCCGCTACGGCGCAAAGAAGGAGAAGTAATCAATGCGTAAGAATGCAGCTCCAAAGCGTCCGATCGCTAAAGACCCAGTTTACGGCTCTGAAGTTGTTACCCAGCTGGTAAACAAGGTTCTCTTGGACGGCAAGAAGTCCACCGCTGAGCGTATCGTCTACGGCGCTCTTGACAAGTGCAAGGAAAAGACCGGCACCGATCCAGTCCTGACCTTGGAGAAGGCTCTCGGTAACATCAAGCCAGACCTCGAGGTTCGTTCGCGCCGCGTCGGTGGCGCAACCTACCAGGTTCCAGTTGAGGTTCGTCCAGCACGTGCTAACACCCTCGCTCTTCGTTGGTTGGTTACCTTTACCCGCCAGCGTCGTGAGAACACCATGATCGAGCGCCTCGCTAACGAGATTCTCGATGCAGCTAACGGCCTTGGTGCATCCGTCAAGCGTCGCGAGGATACCCACAAGATGGCTGAAGCAAACCGTGCGTTTGCTCACTACCGCTGGTAATCCATATGCGCATTCCGGCCCAACCTTCCTGGCACGGCTTCGCTGCTTGTGCGCGAAGTTACCATTATTGTTACAGGTAGTTGGGCCTTTGCTATATAGCCCCACAGGGATATATAGCAGAAGCACACCTCGATTTTTGCCAGCAATGCTGAGAAATTTCCTCGGATTTGGCAGAATTGAACAGGAACTATCCATGCAGTGAGTGAGGAAACAAAAGTTTGCTCACTCCGGCTACATAAGTTAGGGACAACTGTGGCACAAGAAGTGCTTAAGGATCTGAACAAGGTCCGCAACATCGGCATCATGGCCCACATTGACGCCGGTAAGACCACTACCACCGAGCGTATCCTCTTTTACACCGGTATTAACCGTAAGGTCGGCGAGACCCACGACGGTGCCTCCACCACCGACTGGATGGAGCAGGAGAAGGAACGCGGTATCACCATTACCTCTGCTGCTGTTACCTGTTTCTGGAACGGAAACCAAGTCAACATCATCGATACCCCAGGCCACGTTGACTTCACCGTTGAGGTTGAGCGCTCCCTTCGCGTTCTCGACGGCGCAGTCGCAGTGTTCGACGGTAAAGAGGGCGTTGAGCCTCAGTCCGAGCAGGTGTGGCGTCAGGCTGCTAAGTACGACGTTCCACGTATCTGCTTCGTGAACAAGATGGACAAGCTCGGTGCAGACTTCTACTTCACCGTTCAGACCATCATCGACCGCCTCGGCGCAAAGCCATTGGTCATGCAGCTGCCAATCGGCGCTGAAGATGACTTCGACGGCGTTGTTGACCTTCTCGAGATGAAGGCAATCACCTGGCGCGGCAAGGTCGAGACCGGCGCAGAGCCAGTTATCGAAGAGATCCCAGCTGACTTGGCTGACAAGGCTGCTGAGTACCGCGAGAAGCTCGTTGAGACCGTTGCTGAGTCCGACGAAGCTCTCATGGAGAAGTACTTCGGCGGCGAAGAGCTCACCATCGAAGAGCTCAAGGCTGGCATTCGTAAACTGACCGTTAACTCCGAGATCTACCCAGTTCTCTGTGGTACCGCTTACCGCAACAAGGGCGTTCAGCCACTGCTCGATGCTGTCATCGACTACCTGCCAACCCCGCTGGACATCGGAGAGGTCCACGGCCACAAGGTCGGCGACGAGACCGTTGACTTGGTTCGTAAGCCATCCGTTGACGAGCCTTTCTCCGCTCTTGCCTTCAAGATCGCAGCTCACCCATTCTTCGGTAAGTTAACCTTCGTCCGCGTCTACTCTGGCATCGTTGAGCCAGGTGCTCAGGTGGCTAACTCCACCAAGGGCAAGAACGAGCGCATCGGTAAACTGTTCCAGATGCACGCCAACAAGGAGAACCCTGTTGACGAAGCACGTGCTGGTAACATCTACGCGTTCATCGGCCTGAAGGACACCACCACCGGTGACACCCTCTGCGATAAGAACGACCAAATCATCCTCGAGTCCATGGACTTCCCAGACCCAGTGATCAAGGTTTCCATCGAGCCAAAGACCAAGTCTGACCAGGAGAAGCTCGGCACCGCTATTCAGAAGCTTTCTGAAGAGGATCCAACCTTCACCGTTGAGCTCGACGAAGAGTCCGGCCAGACCGTTATTGGCGGCATGGGTGAGCTCCACCTCGACGTTCTTGTTGACCGCATGAAGCGTGAATTCAAGGTTGAGGCAAACGTTGGTAACCCACAGGTTGCATACCGTGAGACCATCCGTAAGCCTGTCGAGAAGCTCGAATACACCCACAAGAAGCAGACTGGTGGTTCCGGTCAGTTTGCTAAGGTCATCATCGGCATCGAGCCTTACGCTCCAGAAGCTGAGACCTTGGAAGAGGGCGAGTCCGCAAACTACAAGTTCGAGAACGCCGTCACCGGTGGTCGCGTGCCAAAGGAATACATCCCATCCGTCGACGCTGGTATCCAAGATGCTATGCAGTACGGTTACCTCGCAGGCTTCCCATTGGTGAACATCAAGGCAACCCTGATCGATGGTGCTTACCACGAGGTTGACTCTTCTGAAATGGCCTTCAAGCTCGCTGGTTCCCAGGCGCTGAAGGAAGCCGTCGCAAAGGCAAAGCCAGTTCTTCTCGAGCCACTGATGGCCGTTGAGGTTATCACCCCTGAGGAGTACATGGGTGACGTTATCGGCGACATCAACTCCCGCCGTGGCCAGATCTCCGCAATGGATGACCGCGCTGGCGCAAAGGTTGTTAAGGCTAAGGTTCCGCTGTCCGAGATGTTCGGCTACGTGGGCGACCTGCGTTCCCGTACCCAGGGCCGTGCAAACTACACCATGATCTTCGACTCCTACGCTGAGGTTCCAACCAATGTGGCAGCTGAGATCGTGGCAGAGCGCAACGGCACTGCCTAACAACTAGCCTCTCGCTTATCTCCCTATGCAAGGTTTCTAGCCAGTTACAGGGTATAGGGGGAGCGTAGGCGGGGGTAGCGGCTTGTTGAGCACTTCCTCTACATCAAAGGGAATGTTGAGCCGGCCGTTACCCTGTAAGATCCCATCTGGTTTCTTCGGTGGTTTGATAAATACCCCGTTGTGACCCTAGGATCATGTAACTGGCACAATGTAAATAGTTGTACTGCCAGACTGCCGAATTAGCAGTCAGAAATGTACAGCACTGTCAATTCGTGGCTGCGAAATCGTAGCCACCACGAAGTCCAGGAGGACACACAGTGGCAAAGGCTAAGTTCGAGCGTACCAAGCCGCACGTCAACATCGGCACCATCGGTCACGTTGACCACGGTAAGACCACCACCACCGCTGCTATCACCAAGGTTTTGGCAGATGCTTACCCAGAGCTGAACGAGGCTTTCGCTTTCGATGCCATCGATAAGGCACCGGAAGAGAAAGAGCGTGGTATTACCATCAACATCTCCCACGTGGAGTACCAGACCGAGAAGCGCCACTACGCACACGTTGACGCTCCAGGTCACGCTGACTACATCAAGAACATGATCACCGGTGCTGCTCAGATGGACGGCGCAATCCTCGTTGTTGCTGCCACCGACGGCCCAATGCCTCAGACCCGCGAGCACGTTTTGCTCGCTCGCCAGGTCGGCGTTCCTTACATCCTCGTTGCTCTGAACAAGTGCGACATGGTTGATGATGAGGAAATCATCGAGCTCGTCGAGATGGAGATCCGTGAGCTGCTCGCTGAGCAGGATTACGACGAAGAGGCTCCAATCATCCACATCTCCGCACTGAAGGCTCTTGAGGGCGACGAGAAGTGGACCCAGTCCATCATCGACCTCATGCAGGCTTGCGATGATTCCATCCCAGACCCAGAGCGTGAGACCGACAAGCCATTCCTCATGCCTATCGAGGACATCTTCACCATCACCGGCCGCGGTACCGTTGTTACCGGCCGTGTTGAGCGTGGCTCCCTGAAGGTTAACGAGGACGTCGAGATCATCGGTATCCGCGAGAAGGCTACCACTACCACCGTTACCGGTATCGAGATGTTCCGTAAGCTTCTCGACTACACCGAGGCTGGCGACAACTGTGGTCTGCTTCTCCGTGGCGTTAAGCGCGAAGACGTTGAGCGTGGCCAGGTTGTTGTTAAGCCAGGCGCTTACACCCCTCACACCGAGTTCGAGGGCTCTGTCTACGTTCTGTCCAAGGACGAGGGTGGCCGCCACACCCCATTCTTCGACAACTACCGCCCACAGTTCTACTTCCGCACCACCGACGTTACCGGTGTTGTGAAGCTTCCTGAGGGCACCGAGATGGTCATGCCTGGCGACAACGTCGACATGTCCGTCACCCTGATCCAGCCTGTCGCTATGGACGAGGGCCTGCGCTTCGCTATCCGCGAGGGCTCCCGCACCGTCGGCGCTGGTCGCGTTACCAAGATCATCAAGTAATGATCTACTGCGCCTAGGTGCATAGAATTGCCGCTTCCCCACAAGGGGAGGCGGCTTTTCTCGTATTATCGAACCTATGCTAAATCCCCACTTCCGCGACGTGATGCTCGAACAACTAACAATCGATCCTTGGCGCATCCCCGTCGTAGTGCTTTCCGCAGTGGGAACCTACATTGGCTTTTTAGCGCTCGTTAAAATTTTTGGCACCCGAGTACTCGCAAAAATGACTGCTTTTGACGCAGTTGTCCTTGTCATGTTTGGGGCAGTAGCAGGTCGTGTTACCATCGGACACCCACCAACCCTTGCAGCTGGGCTTATTGGACTTTCAACCCTCATGCTGCTTGAAGCGATCTTTGGACAAATCCGGAGATTCTCGCGGTTCCAACACACCCTGAACGGCCGATCGCACGTAGTCATGGCACATGGAGAAATCATCACTGAGCAGCTGCGAAAAACGCGCCTATCTTATAGTGACGTACGACTGGCAGTGCGCAGAGCTGGTCTTGCCAGTTTGAGCCAAGTTCAGTGCATGATCCTCGAGCCCACAGGAGATCTATCGGTTATTAGAGAAGGCGTGCCGATGGATCTGGAATTACTTAAGAATGTTGCGGGTGTGGAATACATCTACCCTTAGTTTCCGGTGAGGACTAATTACCTGCGGAAATTTTTAAAAACTTAGCAATAGTGTTGCAAAGTCGTTTTATACGTGTTTTAATAATCAAGTTGCTTTGACAGGTCGCCGTTAAGCGGGCTGGCGCAGCAACCATGACACCTTCATGGTGTGGGTTCAGAAATGGACCACACGTTAAGGATCCTTAAGGCCAAGGCGTTAAGCCTGTTCAACCTTGAGGGCCGGAGTTTGAAGGGGCATGGCAAATAAACAGCGGCAGTATACGTAAGGGTCACGCTTATCGTGAGATAAAGTCCCTTCCGGCTTGACACTACGGGTCTTGTACCCCGTCAGGATGTTTACGGCGTTTGTTATGTGCCATCGTCCTATGAACTCCACCAAGTCGATAAGACAGTCAAGTTAAGAACTGGCGTTGCGCCCAGGTCCCCAAAGATCCGGACAACGTTATAGAGAAATATTGAAGCGATTCCCACCAATCCAAGGATGTGGGACAAGCGAGGAAGAGGATAAGCGTGGCGGGACAAAAGATCCGCATTCGGCTGAAGGCCTACGATCACGAGGCGATTGACGCTTCTGCAAAGAAGATTGTCGAGACGGTCACCCGTACCGGCGCTCGTGTTGTTGGTCCAGTGCCGTTGCCCACCGAAAAGAACGTATACGCCGTTATTCGTTCTCCCCATAAGTACAAGGATTCTCGCGAGCACTTCGAGATGCGCACGCACAAGCGCCTGATCGACATCCTCGACCCGACGCCGAAGACGGTTGACGCACTTATGCGCATCGACCTTCCGGCCAGCGTCGACGTGAATATTCAGTGATCGACGAAATTTTTGGCAGCGGAGAATAACTAATGAGTGAAACTGAGATCAAGGGCATTCTGGGCACCAAGCTCGGCATGACTCAGATCTTCGACGAGGACAACCGCGTAATTCCGGTTACCGTCGTTGAAGCTGGTCCATGTGTCGTAACCCAGATTCGCACCGTAGAGACCGATGGCTACAACGCTATCCAGATCGCATACGGCGAAATCGACCCACGCAAGGCTAACAAGCCAGCTGCGGGTCACTTTAAGAAAGCAGGCGTTACCCCCCGCCGTCACGTAGCAGAGATTCGTATGGACGATGTCTCCGGCTACAAGCTCGGCCAAGACGTGACCGTTGAGATCTTCGAAGGTATCAACTTCGTTGACGTCACCGGCACCACCAAGGGTAAGGGCTACGCCGGCGCTATGAAGCGCCACGGCTTCGCTGGCCAGGGCGCTGCCCACGGTAACCAGGCTGCACACCGCCGCGTCGGTGGCATCGGTGCCTGCGCTACCCCAGGTCGTGTCTTCAAGGGCACCCGTATGGCAGGCCGCATGGGTAGTGACCGCGTCACCACCCAGAACCTCAAGGTTCAAAAGATCGACGCAGATGCTAACCTCATCCTGATCAAGGGCGCTATCCCAGGCGTTCGCGGTGGCATCGTAACCGTTAAGACCGCAGTGAAGGGCGGTGCACACGCATGACCAATCTGAAGTTGGACGTCCTCACCGCTGAGGGCAAGACCGATGGTCAGGTCGAGCTGCCAGCAGAGATCTTCGATCGCGAAGCATCTGTGGCACTCCTCCACCAGGTCGTCAACGCACAGCTCGCTGCAAAGCGTCAGGGAACCCACTCGGCTAAGACCCGTGCAGAGGTTTCCGGTGGCGGACGCAAGCCGTTCCGCCAGAAGGGCACCGGTCGCGCACGTCAGGGCTCGATCCGCGCTCCTCACTTCACCGGTGGTGGTATTTCGCACGGCCCTAAGCCACGCGATTACAGCCAGCGCACCCCTAAGAAGATGATCAAGGCCGCTTTATTCGGTGCTCTCACCGACCGTGCACGTCACGAGCGTATCCACGTCATCTCTGAGTTGGTTGCTGGTCAGACCCCATCCACCAAGTCCGCGCGCTCCTTCATCGAGCGCATCACGGATCGTCGCAACGTTCTTCTCGTTGTCGGCCGTGAGGATGTAACCGCACAAAAGAGTGCTCGTAACCTGCCAGGCGTACACATCCTGTTCGCTGACCAGTTGAACACCTACGACGTTCTGTACTCGGACGACGTTGTGTTCTCCGTCGAGGCTCTGAACACCTTCATTAACCGCGCTTCCGGTGCGGCTCAGGAGGAGAAGTAATGGCTAAGATCGCAGACCCCCGTGACATCATTCTCGCCCCGGTCGTCTCTGAGAAGTCTTATGGCCTGATGGAGCAGAACACCTACGCGTTCTTCGTTGCTCCAACTGCTAACAAGACAGAGATCAAGATCGCCATCGAGCAGATCTTCGGCGTTAAGGTTGACTCCGTTAACACCGCTAACCGTGCAGGCAAGCGCAAACGCTCCCGCACCGGTTACGGCGTTCGTAAGGCAACCAAGCGCGCCTACGTGACGCTTCGAGAGGGCAGCGACGCTATCGACATATTCGGCGGAAACGCCGCGTAAGGGTCGAGGTAAGGACACATTATGGCTATTCGTAAGTACAAGCCGACAACCCCGGGTCGCCGCCAGAGCTCCGTTTCCATGTTCGAGGAGATCACTCGCTCGACTCCGGAAAAGTCTTTGGTACGCCCCCTTCCTAAGAAGGGTGGCCGTAACGTACACGGCCACATCACCGTTCGCCACAAGGGTGGTGGACACAAACGCCAGTACCGTCTGATCGACTTCCGTCGTAACGACAAGGACGGCATCCCAGCCAAGGTCGCACACATCGAGTACGACCCAAACCGTACCGCTAACATCGCGCTGCTCCACTACGTGGACGGCGAGAAGCGCTACATCATCGCTCCTAAAGGCCTCCAGCAGGGTCAGATGATCGAGTCCGGTGTTAACGCAGACATCAAGGTTGGCAACAACCTCCCACTGCGTAACATCCCAGCCGGTACCACCATCCACTGCGTAGAGCTCAAGCCAGGTGCAGGTGCAAAGCTGGCTCGTTCCGCTGGTGCTTCCATCCAGTTGCTCGGTAAGGCTGGCAAGTACGCAGTTCTGCGTATGCCTTCCTCCGAAATCCGCCGCGTCGACATCCGCTGCCGCGCAACCGTTGGTGAGGTCGGCAACGCTGACCAGATCAACATCCGTTGGGGCAAGGCTGGCCGTATGCGCTGGAAGGGCGTTCGCCCAACCGTCCGTGGTGTCGTTATGAACCCGGTCGACCACCCACACGGTGGTGGTGAAGGTAAGACCTCTGGTGGCCGTCATCCTGTTTCCCCATGGGGCAAGAAGGAAGGCCGCACCCGTAACCCTAACCGTTACAGCAACAACATGATCGTGCAGCGCCGCCGCACGAACAAGAGCAAGAAGCGCTAAGAGGAGGAAAACTTAGATGCCACGCAGCCTAAAGAAGGGCCCGTTCGTCGATGAGCACCTCCTCAACAAGGTCGACGCTCAGAACGAAAAGGGCACCAAGCAGGTCATCAAGACCTGGTCCCGCCGTTCCACCATTCTCCCAGACTTCATTGGACACACCTTCGCCGTCCATGACGGTCGCAAGCACGTTCCAGTGTTCGTGGACGACTCCATGGTCGGCCACAAGCTTGGTGAGTTTGCTCCAACCAAGACCTTCAAGGGTCACATCAAGGACGACAAGAAGGGACGTCGATAAGCGATGAGTGAAGCAATCACCTCCGCACGCGCAACCGCGCGCTTCGTCCGTGTCTCCCCAATGAAGGCACGTCGCGTGATCGACTTGGTCCGCGGCAAGTCCGTTGAGGAAGCACTCGCAATTCTGAAGTACGCCCCACAGGCAGCTTCCAAGCCAGTAGCAAAGGTTGTAGCTTCCGCTGCAGCTAACGCTGAAAACAACTTCGGCTTGGATCGCCGCTCCCTGGTTGTCTCCGAGGCATTCGCCGACGAGGGCCCAACCATGCGTCGTTTCAGTCCACGCGCTCAGGGTCGTGCTTTCCAGATCCGCAAGCGCACCAGCCACATCACCATCGTGGTTGAGAGCCAGAAGGAAGGGGCCAAGTAGTGGGCCAGAAAATCCATCCTCACGGCCTACGTCTGGGCATTACTTCCGACTGGAAGTCCCACTGGTACGCCGACAAGAACTACGCTGAGTACCTCGCTGAAGACATCCGTGTTCGTGAGTACTTGGTAAAGACCCTCGACCGCGCAGGTATCGCCGATGTTGTCATCGAGCGCACCCGCGAGCGCGTTCGCGTCGACATTCACACTGCCCGACCGGGCATCGTGATCGGCCGTCGTGGCTCTGAGGCTGACCGACTCCGCACTGAGCTGGAGAAGCTCACCGGCAAGCAGGTCGCCCTCAACATCCTCGAGGTCAAGAACATTGATGCAAACGCTCAGCTGGTGGCACAGTCCATCGCCGAGCAGCTGACCAACCGTGTGGCATTCCGCCGTGCAATGCGCAAGGCAATCCAGGGCGCTATGCGTCAGCCACAGGTCAAGGGCATCAAGGTTGTGTGCTCCGGTCGTCTTGGCGGTGCCGAGATGTCCCGCACCGAGCGCTACCACGAGGGTCGCGTTCCACTTCACACCCTCCGCGCCGAGATCGACTACGGCACCTACGAGGCTCACACCACCTTCGGCCGCATTGGCGTTAAGGTGTGGATCTACAAGGGTGATGTCGTCGGTGGTCGTCGTGAGAGCGAGATCAACGCACCAGCAGAGCGTCGCGGCCGCGGCGACCGCAACGGACGTCCACGTCGTGGCGGTCAGCGTCGTCAGCGCTCTGAGCAGAAGCAGGAGGGCTAAGAAATGCTTATCCCTAAGCGCGTAAAGTACCGTCGTCAGCACCGCCCTCACCGTAGCGGCGTTTCTAAGGGCGGTAACCGCATCAATTTCGGTGACTACGGCATCCAGGCTCTCGAGCCTGCCTACATCACCAACCGTCAGATCGAATCTGCACGTATTGCCATTAACCGCCACGTCAAGCGTGGTGGCAAAGTGTGGATCAACATCTTCCCGGACCGTCCGTTGACTCAGAAGCCACTCGGCGTTCGTATGGGTTCCGGTAAGGGTCCAGTTGAGAAGTGGGTTGCCAACGTCAAGCCAGGTCGCATCCTCTTCGAGATGAGCTTCCCTAACGAGGAAGTTGCTCTTGAAGCACTGCGTCGTGCAGGCCAGAAGCTCCCTTGCAAGGTTCGTATCGTTAAGAAGGAGGACCAGTTCTAATGGCTAACGGTACCCCCGCACACGAGCTTCGCGAGCTGAACGCCGAGGAGCTTAAGACCCGTCTGACCGAGGCTAAGGAAGAGCTGTTCAATCTGCGATTCCAGGCCGCAACCGGTCAGCTGACCAACAACCGCCGCCTTCGCACGGTCAAGCGCGACATCGCCCGCATCTACACGGTTATTCGCGAGCGTGAGCTGGGCCTGTCCGAGGTTCCGGGAGCTGAGGCTTAAACATGAGTGAGGCAAACGTGAACAACAAGGAAAAGGGCGCTCGCAAGGTTCGCACCGGCTACGTGGTTTCTGACAAGATGCAGAAGACCATCGTCGTCGAGCTTGAGGACCGCAAGTCCCACGCAAAGTACGGCAAGACCATTCGTACCAACTCGAAGGTCAAGGCTCACGATGAGAAGGAAATCGCCGGCATCGGTGACCTCGTTCGCATCGAAGAGACCCGCCCACTGTCTAAGGACAAGCACTTCCGTCTCGTCGAGATCGTGGAGAAGGCAAAGTAATTTGCTGCTCGACTCTCACCGAGACAGAAAAGACTCCCAGACCTGCCTTTATGGTGAGTCTGGGGGTTTTGCTATGCCGCAAAGTTCTATTTAATGAATAATGTTATACTTTTGGGATCTGAATTGATTCCCTCACCTCGCTTTTAAATACAAGGACAAGGCTCGCACGTGGTTAAAAAAATTGTTATCCCCGCATCGATTGCGGCACTGGTGGCACTCGGCGGCGGGGCTACTTACTTTCTCGCAGCAGGATCCAGTGATCCGGTAGTTGGAGCTAGCGACTACGCGGTTGTGGAAAAGAAGGAAGTCTCACAGTCGATTAACCTTTCTGGCACGCTTGGCCCTAGGCGTGACGTGGTGTTGGCTTCCAAGCTGACTGGCCCAGTGGAGGCCTTGAATGTGAAGGTGGGGGACCGTATCGAGACAGGCCAGGTGCTGGCCCAGATTAATACGGATAATGAGCGCGGTGAGCTGAACGCTAATTATGCGCAGCAGGCTCAGAATTATGCACAGTCGATGGCGGCTGTGGAGCAAGCCCAGTTGCAGTACCAACAGACATGGGATGCGTTGAATCAAGGCCTCAATGGTGAGGTCAATGGCGCTGAGAATGCGTTGCATGCTGCAGAGCATGAGTATGCGGAAGCGAAGAAGCTTTTTGAGGATTCGCTGCATAACCGTAACGCAGGTATTGATGACGCTCTGAAGGCGCAGGCGAGTGCTGTGAACTCTGCGCGCAATGGTGTAGAAACCGCATCGCTGGATGCGGTGCGTGCAAGTTTCGGTGCTCTCGGTACTGCGCTGAATGGCGCATCAGAGGATGCTACGGATACGGCCCAGAAGCTGCAGAAGCAGCAAGCACCCACATTGAACACGCAGGCTATTGAGCAGGGTGTTGCGGCCGTCGATAGTGTTAATCGCGCCCGCCAAGCGTGGGATGCGTTGAACCGCGAGCAGAAGAATTACGAAGACGCTCTGATCAAGGTGGATCAGGGATTGGCAACACAGCAGCGTGCGGTGGCAAAGGCTTTCGTTGCGCGTAACGACGCCGCCCGTGGCCTCGAAACGGCACGTTTGCAGGCGAACAACCAGTTGGCTACTCAAAGCCAAGCCGTGGATCAGGCGATTCGTGCCGCCGAAGCGGGAAATGCGGTAGCTGCGGCGTCGAACCGTAAGTTGGAGCTTTCTATTGGTGAGGCGTCTGTACGTGCTCCGATTCGTGGTGTGGTGACCTCCGTGACTGGCCAGGTGGGTAAGCCTGTAGAAGGCGCATTGCTGACTATCGCGGACGATACAGACATGTTGGTCCGTGGCACTGTCTCGGAAGCAGACGTTGCGAAAATCAAGGTGGGTAACGAGGTAACCTTTACCACCCCTGGGACCGGACCCAAGCAGTTCACAGGTCGTGTGAGTGCGGTATCGACAGTTGCAGAATCTAACGCTGGGGCACCGGAGAAAAAAACCAGGAAGGTTCAGTTCCCAATTGAGATCACGGTGTCTGGTGAACGCGATGGATTGTTGCTCGGTGGCACCAGTAAAGCAAAAATTGTGACCGCTAAATCCAAGCCAGGTCTGGCGGTGCCTAAGGAGGCCGTGTTCGAAGAGGACGGCACGTCTTATGTGCTTGCCATCGACGGTTCCGATGAAGGCTCTAAGGTTCTTAAGAAGGTTGCCGTGACCCCTGGTAAGGGTAATGATTTTGAAATCACCGTGGAATCGAAGGATCTTAAGGCTCAAGACCTCGTGATTAAGGCACCTGATCTTTACAAGAATTTTGAGGGCGCTTCGGTGTCCGTCGATAAGCGCTAGTGCGGAGGTCAGTGCAATGGCAGAGCAACTGATCCAAATGCGCGGGATTGTCAAGCGCTTTAATATCGGGCAACCCGGTGAATTGCAGGTGCTGCATGGCTGCGATTTCGACGTCACGGAGGGCGAGTTTGTTTCCGTCGTGGGTACGTCTGGCTCGGGTAAGTCCACGTTGATGAATATCGTGGGGCTTCTCGACCGCCCAACAGCGGGCAGCTACCTTTTCAACGGTGTGAATGTGCTGGAAAGCAACGACGATGAGCTTTCACGTTACCGCAGCAAGAGCATTGGGTTTGTGTTTCAGAACTTCAACCTGATCGGGCGTATCGACGCCCTGAAAAACGTTGAGCTGCCCATGATGTACGCCGGTGTGAGCCGTAAAGAACGGCAAGAGCGGGCAGAAGAACTGTTGGAGCTCGTCGGTATGGCCGATCGTATGCACCACCAGCCCAATGAGCTTTCCGGTGGACAAAAGCAACGTGTTGCCATCGCGCGCGCGTTAGCGAACGACCCGCACCTTTTGCTTGCCGACGAACCCACGGGTGCCCTTGATACCGCCACCGGCAGAGTGGTGATGGATCTGTTTCATACGCTTAATCAAGAACATGGGAAGACCATTGTGTTTATTACCCACAACCCCGAGCTAGCTGCCGAAACTACGCGGGTAGCTACCATGCGTGACGGCATGTTTGTTGACGAAGATATCTTTCACTTTCATACGACGGGGTAACGATGAGTATTCTTGAATCAGTTTCTTTAGCCCTTGGAAGTCTTCGCACCAACAAGATGCGATCAGCGCTGACACTGCTGGGCGTGATTATCGGCATCGCCTCAGTTATTGCCATCTTGACACTGGGGCATGCGCTGAAAACCCAAACCACAAGCGGTTTGGAAGGCATTGGCATCAACGATTACAGCGCTGACGTTCGTGAGCGAACTCCTGAAGGCGAACCCGAACCAGAAGGCTTTTATTCTGGTCCACCTGTGACCAATCCTGATGACATGATCACACCAGAAATGATCGAGGATCTTCGTTCGCAGTTTGGGCCGGATATCTCCGAGATCCAAGTGGGCGGATATGCCGGAACACCAGCGACCGTAAGCACTGACCTTGATGCAAGTAAACAGCTCAAGGGCCTTGTCCGAGGAATCAATGTGGACTACCAACGCACGAAAAGCGTGAAAATCGGGTGGGGAAGAGAAATCACTGATGAGGACATCGACGGTGACCGTCCAGTGGCTGTTGTTCCTGAAAAGCTTGCGACTTCTTTCTTTGGCGGGGATCCCTCAGCAGCGCTGGGCAATAGTGTGACGATAGAAACTGAGTTTGGTACTGCAGATTTTCAGATCGTGGGCGTGACAAAGAAACCCGAAGAAAAAGGCGGTCTTTTAAGCTTTGCTGATAATCAAGTAGAAATTCTTGTACCTTACCCTTCCGAAGCTAAGGTCGCAGAGATCTCGGGTGCATTCCCTGGGATTAGTATTCGGCTTGCTAGCCCAACAGGAGGTTCGCAAACAGAACGTAATGAGCATGATGCTCAAGTGAAAAAGCGACTACAGGCATTTTTTGATGAGCGTTACCAAGACAATAAAGACTATAAAGTCAAGGTGACAGATCAGAAGCAGAACTTGGCATCGGTGAACAAGATTTTGACGTCGATTAGCGCAGCTATTGCGGCAATTGGTGGAATCTCACTGCTGGTTGGCGGTATTGGCGTTATGAACATCATGCTGATTACCGTGGCCGAACGCACTAGAGAAATTGGTGTGCGTAAAGCCTTAGGCGCTACGCGCCGCGACATCCGCCTGCAGTTCGTTGTTGAGGCCATGATCGTGTGCCTGATGGGTGGCTTGCTGGGCGTGATATTCGGTGGGGCGGTAGGCATGATCGGTGCGAAATTGATGGGAGAATTTGTCTTCCCACCACTGAGCGGCATTGTTATTTCGTTGGTGTTCTCCTTGGCCATTGGCCTGTTCTTTGGTTCTTATCCCGCAGGCAAAGCTGCCAAGCTCAACCCTATTGAGGCGCTTCGTTACGAATAGTTGAGAAGTGGGGCGTGGTTGTGGTTAAATACTCAGGTTGCCTGCACTGGTCGATCGTTAGTGTGTTAGTTTCCGGACACAGCGATCGAGACCCCTCGACAATTGTTCGTTGAAGAGTGCTGGCCTCATGTACATAGACCGCGTGTGTCAGTTCGGAAATCTGCCACACATTCAATCCAGGTCAGGAGACCCATAGTGATTCAGCAGGAATCGCGTCTGCGGGTTGCCGATAACACCGGTGCACGAGAGATTCTGTGCATCCGCGTTCTCGGTGGCTCCACCCGACGCTTTGCTGGCATTGGCGATGTCATCGTCGCTACCGTCAAGGAAGCTACCCCAGGAGGCAACGTTAAGGCTGGCGAAGTCGTTAAGGCTGTTATCGTCCGCGCTAAGAAGGAAACGCGCCGTCCAGACGGCTCCTACATCAAGTTCGATGAAAACGCTGCTGTTTTGATCAAGAACGACAACGAGCCACGTGGTACCCGTATCTTCGGGCCAGTTGCTCGCGAGCTTCGTGACAAGAAGTTCATGAAGATTGTTTCTCTCGCACCGGAGGTGATCTAGTTATGAAGATCCACAAGGGCGATATGGTTCTCGTGATCTCCGGCCCAGACAAGGGCGCTAAGGGTAAGGTTATCCAGGCTTTCCCTAAGACCGAGAAGGTCTTGGTTGAGGGCGTTAACCGCATCAAGAAGCACGTTGCTAACTCTGCTCCAGAGCGCGGCGCTGAGTCTGGCGGAATCGTCACCCAGGAAGCTCCAATCCACGTTTCTAACGTCATGGTTTTGGACTCCGATGGTAACCCAACCCGCGTTGGCTACCGCTTCGATGAGAACGGCAAGAAGGTCCGTATCTCGCGTCGTAACGGGAAGGACATCTAATCATGAGCGAGAACTACACTCCACGTCTGAAAACCCGCTACCGTGAAGAGATCCGCACCAAGCTCAACGATGAGTTCTCCTACGAGAACGTCATGCAGATCCCTGGTGTTGTCAAGGTTGTTGTCAACATGGGTGTCGGCGACGCTGCTCGTGACTCCAAACTGATCAACGGCGCACTCGAGGACCTCACCTTGATCACAGGTCAGAAGCCAGAGCTTCGCCGTGCCAAGAAGTCCATCGCTAACTTCAAGCTCCGTGAAGGCATGCCAATCGGTGCTCGCGTTACGCTTCGAGGCGACCGCATGTGGGAGTTCCTGGACCGTCTGCTGACCGTCGCACTGCCACGTATTCGTGACTTCCGCGGCCTGTCTGACCAGCAGTTCGATGGCCACGGTAACTACACCTTCGGCCTCTCCGAGCAGACCATGTTCTACGAAATCGACGTTGACAAGATCGACCGCCCACGCGGTATGGACATCACCGTCGTTACCACCGCTACCAACAACGAGGAAGGCCGCGCATTGCTTCGCGAGCTCGGCTTCCCATTCAAGAAGGCTGACGCCTAATTAGTTCGTAGCAGTAACGTGAAACCCCCTTCTTCGGAAGGGGGTTTTCTCGTACTCAGAGTAGTCGGCGGATTCTAGGAGTCGTAGAAACCTAGAGCAGGTTCAAATGGTGTGGCGCTGCTACTTGTACCTAGTTTTCTGTTTTATGACGCAGGCATACGCACGGGGGTACCCAACGCGGGTACATAGGCTAGGGGGTATCAAATACATGCAAAACTTGCGTAATTTGCATGTATTTTGCTCTGATATTTCTACTAAATAGAGTGCTGAATTTAATTTGTTATTAAAACTGTCAATTAATTGATAGTCGAAATTGGTGACCTAAATCTACAACTTCAATGGCGCTATAGAAATTATTATTATGAATTCTGATGTATTGAATAAATGTGCACGGGCAAAATAAATGGCATCTGAACTGTACTTATAGGGTCAATATGTTATTAAATGTGAACCAAAACGATTCATAAAAAGCAAAGTGATTCTAATTACACTGCAAACTAGCGCTTTCAAGTTTCCCGCAACGTGAGAAATCGGTTACGCTCCTTTGTGTAATGCCAAGGACATTGAAACTCGGTTTGTAATGGGTGTCACTGGTTTTTGAAAGTGATATTTATATGTAATCTTCACCGCTTTAGCGGGGGTGAAAAATTGCTTACAATGTGGGTTTATGTTGGAAATGGTGGGATGAACTGCCGTTTTCTAGTCAAGGTCGTTGGTTTGTGCTTCGAGAGAGAACGGAAGAACTATCGTGTCTCAGATTGTTTCCCACTCAGCATCTGCTGGGATCCGCGATGGTGTAGCACCATCAGAATCACCTGCCTCATCTAGCGCGCCTTCTTGGCGTAAAACCGACACCGTATGGAGCTTGAGCCTCTTCGGCACAGCCATCGGTGCGGGCGTATTGTTCCTCCCCATCAACGCCGGTATCGGCGGAATCATCCCCATGCTCGTCATGGCCGTCGTCGCATACCCGATGGCCCACTGGGCACACCGGGGTCTTACTCGCTTCATCCTTTCAGCATCCAAGGAAGACGCAGACCTAACGGATGTCGTCGATGAGCACTTCGGCCACAAGGCCAGCGCATTTATCACCGTCCTGTACTTCTTGTCGGTCTACCCGATCCTGTTGGTCTACTCGGTCACCATCACCAACACCGTAAACTCCTTCTTGGAAAACCAGCTGGGAATCACTCCGCTGCCACGCTGGTTGATGTCGCTCATCTTGGTCGGCGGACTGATCTTCGTGGTCAGCCTCGGTCGCACGGTGATCGTCAAGGCCATGTCGGTTTTGGTATTCCCCTTCATCGCCATCTTGGTGGTGCTCTCGGTCTATTTGATCCCTAAGTGGAACACTGCACTGTTCCAGACCTTCGACCTGCGCACTTCAGCTGAGGCTTCCGGTCACAGCATCTGGATTACCCTGTTGCTTCTCGTCCCAGTGATGGTCTTCTCCTTCAATCACTCGCCAATCATTTCCTCTTTCGCCCAGGAAAAGCGTGCTGAGTACGGTCAGTGGGCTGACTACAAGACCGGTCGCATTCTCACCGTCGCCCAGATCTTGATGGTCGTTGTGGTTATGTTCTTTGTGTTTTCTTGCGCATTGAGCTTGTCGCCAGCCGATCTCGCTGCTGCTAAAGAACAAAACATCACCATCTTGTCCTACTTGGCTAACCATTTTGATAGCCCTGTGATTCAGTGGGCTGCTCCCATTATTGCCATGATCGCTGTGGCAAAGTCCTTCCTTGGCCACTACCTCGGTGCTGCTGAAGGTTTCCAAGGCTTGATTGCTTCGGGTGCTGCTTCTAAGGGCAAGACTGTTGATACTCAAAGTCGTGCGTTGGTGCTGGGTACTCTCGCCTTCATGCTGATCTCTTCGTGGCTGGTAGCATGGCTGAACCCATCCATCCTCGGAATGATCGAGACGATGTGTGGTCCTACAATCGCCATCCTGCTCTTCCTGATGCCTATGTACGCCATCCATAAGGTTCCGGCGTTGGCTAAGTACCGTGGTCGTATTTCGAACTACTTGGTCTTCGGCATGGGCCTGTTGGCACTGTGCACCATCGTCTACAGCATCGTCCAGGCTTTCTAGAGTTCGGGTAAGGAGCATACATCATGTTCATCAGCTGCTTCGATATGTTCAAGATTGGTATCGGCCCATCGAGCTCTCACACTCTTGGCCCTATGAAGGCTGGCAAGGCGTTCGTCGATACGCTTGAAGAGCGCGGCCTGCTTGATCGAGTCACCCGCGTGCGTGCCGACGTCTACGGCTCACTGTCGCTGACCGGCATCGGCCACGCGACCGACAAGGCTATCATCATGGGCTTGGCAGGATTCGAGCCAGAAACCGTGGACATCGACGCCATGCCAGGATTCCTCGAAATCGTCGCTTCCTTGCAGCGCCTTGGACTAGCAGGCGGGAAGAGGACGGTGGATTTCAGCCGAACCGAAGGCATCGTCTTCCACAACACCTGCCTGCAACTGCACGAAAACGGCATGACCATCACCGCATTTGAAGGCGACGAGGTCTTGTTGACCAAGGCATATTTCTCCATCGGCGGCGGATTTATCGTCGATAAAGAGCACTTTGGCCTACCCGTCGAAGACACCGCCGTTGTGCCTTTTCCTTACAACACCGCTGAGGAAGTTCTCGCACACTGCGATCGCGAGGGTATGAGCATTCCAGAGTTCGCATGGCGCAATGAGGTTGCGGCAAACGGCGAAGAAGCCGTGCGCGAACACCTAGCTAAAGTATGGAAAGTCATGCAGAGCGGCATCGAGCGTGGTTCCTCAGCAGAAGGAATCCTGCCAGGTGACCTACGAGTACCGCGCCGCGCTAAGGCCCTTCGTGAGCGCCTGGAATCCACCAGCGAAAATGAACCACTACGCATGATGAGCTGGCTTAACATGTTCGCCATGGCCGTCAACGAGGAAAATGCCTCCGGTGGCCGTGTGGTGACCTCGCCTACAAACGGTGCCTGCGGCGTTCTTCCTGCTGTGTTGTCCTACTGGGATCGATTGGTCAAACCAGTTGGTGAGCAAGACGTGATTGACTACCTGTTGACCTGCGGTGTGGTGGGCGCTTTGTACAAGAAGAACGCCTCCATCTCGGGTGCTGAGGTCGGTTGCCAAGGTGAGGTCGGCGTGGCCTGCTCAATGGCAGCGGCTGGTATTGCACAACTTATGGGCGCAACTCCTGCGCAGGCTTTCGCCGCAGCGGAGATCGCCATGGAGCATAATTTGGGTCTTACCTGTGATCCAGTGTGCGGCCAAGTCCAAGTTCCTTGCATCGAACGCAATGCAATTGCTGCTGTGACCTCGGTTAATGCGGCAAATATGTCGCTACAGCGTGGTTCTACCCCTACCGTGTCGCTGGATCAGGTTATCCAGACGATGTACCAAACCGGTAAGGATATGGACTCCAAATACCGTGAGACGTCCCTTGGTGGCCTCGCTAAAGTCTTAATGCCTCGACTTATGCCGTGTAGCTGATAAATCCCTGCTGCCGATTGCCTCATCGTGAGGTGGTCGGCAGCTTTTCCATCTCCCCCTTTTCACAGGAGTATTCTTTATGATTTCACGCAGAAGTTTCCTCGGCGCATGCGCTCTTGCTTCCGTGGCAGGTGCGGTGCAGGCGTGCAGCAACAAAGCCGGCAGTGCAGGTGTGCGTAACGACGCCTCCGGTCATCTCATCGTGCTCGGCACCGGTGGCACGATCGCATGCACCAACGTCGATGGGGCACTGGTGCCCACAGTCTCCGGAGAAGAACTCGTCGCAGGAGTGTACGACACTTTTGACAAAGACAAACTCAGCATCGATGTCCGCCAAGTATCTCAGCTCGACTCTTCGGCAATGACACTCAAAGACACCGACATGATTATCACCGAGGTGCTCAAAGCCGTAAAAGAAGACGGCGTGACCGGTGTGATTGTCACCCACGGCACCGACTCCATGGAAGAATCAGCCATCGCCGTAGACACCTTCCTCGACTCCGACGTACCTGTCGTATTCACCGGCTCCATGCTGCCTTTCGACGACCCCAAAACCGATGGCCCAGCCAACCTCTTGCTCGCAGTTCGCACCGCTACCGCCCCCGAAAACCGTGGCAAAGGCGTGTTTATTGCCTTCGGTGAAAAGACACTTCGTGCTCGTGGCGCCTACAAATCCAACGCCAATAGCGTGGATGGATTTGATAGCAACGCCGACAACGAGCTCACCCGTCCTGCAGCATTAGCCTACAAACCCCTAGAACACCAGCGCGTTGACATCATCGCCGCCTACCCAGGTGCACCTCGCGCGCTTGTCGACGCCGCCCTCGCCAGCGGCGCCAAAGCCCTCGTCATTGAAGGCATGGGGGCCGGCAACGTAGGAGGTGACATCGCCCTGGCTATCTCCGACGCCTTGGACAAGAAAATCCCCGTAGTGATGTCCACGCGTGTCGACGCCGGCCGCGTCGAAGGCACCTACGGTGGTGCCGGCGGTGGCGCAACACTTGCAGCCAAAGGCGTGATTGGTGCAGACATCCTGCGCGCCGGGCAGTCACGAATCCTATTGGCCTGCGCATTAGCAACGAAGACTGACCCGAAGACGCTGTTTTAGGCACTCCATTGGTTGTAGCCACCTGATAGGCTCACAAGGTCTTTAACGCCGGCACGGGAAAGCAGAATACATGCCCGCGCCGAGCGTATTCCGGCTGCACAGTAAAGCACTGAGCCCGACGGAACGCCCGCTCGTGCGGCATCAATATCAGTTTCGATGAGAGACAACGGTACTGAAATAGCATGGGGGGATAACTCCGAGAACCGTTTCTTCAGGCTCTCTTACGTCGATAATCGTGCTGAATCCTGAAACAGACGAAACTTCGGGGACGGATTCCATATGGCGAGGCGACTCGGAATCCACTATTCTTTTAGTGTTCTGCCCCGCAGAAACAGGAATGTACTCCCATTGACCACTGAAGCCATCAAAATACCCGATAGATCCAGAGAGGGGAGTGCCTACTCCTGTAATCACCTTAATGGCTTCTAATACCATAGCAGATCCGACAACTCCCACAAGTGGTCCGAGAACTCCTGCCTCAGTGCAATTAGGTACGTCTCCAGGAAGTGGAGGATATGGGAACACATCTTCATATACAGGGCCAGATGGCGTATTAAATACACTCATTTGTGCGTCAAACCCAAGGATCGATCCCTATACATACGGAATTCCTAGGCGAACTGCAGTAGCACTCGCTACGTAGCGGGTGTCAAAGTTATCGGATCCGTCAATAAGCACATCCACTCCGCAAACAATCTCCAAGGAATCAGGCCAAGAAAAACGATCGTTGATCGTTGTGACTTCGCATTCAGGAGGTTGCGTCCGCTAGCGTGGTGTATCTGTAACTACCGGTGAGGTCCTGATGAATGAATGAGGCGACCACCGCGGGTACCTTTCGAATCAACTCTTACCTATCCTCGAAAGGAATGTAACCGCGATGGCCACTAACCCTCATCATATCGACCCGACCGCGTATCTGGAAGAATTACTCACTCAGGCCTCCCCAGACTTGATGCGCCAGATGCTCACAAACTTCATCAACCAGATCCTTTCAGCCCAGGCTGACAGTGTTTGCGGCGCGGACTACGCCACCACCAGCGAGTCTCGTACTAATGTCCGCAATGGCTACCGCCACCGCGACCTTGATACTCGCGTCGGCACCATCGATATCGCTGTACCCAAATGACGTACCAGATCTTTCTTCCCAGACTGGTTATTGCAACGACGCACCCTAGCCGAACGAGCACTAACAACCGTAATAGCCACCTGCTATGTAAAGGGCGTATCCACCCGCAGGATGAACGATCTCGTCGCCAGTTTAGGGATCAATAATTTATCGAAGTCGCAGGTATCTGACATGGCAAAAGATCTTGACGAGATGGTCGAAGACTTGGTCAAGTCCGGTGAAGTGGTGTATCTGTCCTTTCTGAATCGGTGGATCGGGGGACAGTGTCAGGGTCGGTGTTGGGGTCCGTCTCGGGGTTGATGTTGGTTCAATTAGGAGGCTGCCTCGATGGTGTCTGCGTCGTTGGCGCGGATGGTATTGGTAGCTATCAGGCGTCGGGTGTGTTCCAAGCTTGCTAGTGACATATAGCGTTTCTGCTGAATCCAATCGTCATGCTGTTCAGTTAGTACGGCGCCGACGAGGCGGATGACTGCTGCGCGGTTGGGAAAGATTCCTACAACGTCGGTACGCCGCCTGATGTCACGGTTCAAACGCTCTGTTGGATTATTGGACCATACCTTCGTCCATACAGCTTTGGGCGTGGCTGTAAACGCGAGTATCTCATCTAATGATTCTTCCAGGTAGTCGGCTGCGTCGGGAAAACGCTCGGTGCAGAAATCTACGACCTAGCGGGCTTGGTCCCAGGTAGCTTGCGCGTCGGTTTGCTAGAAGATGGAGTGAAACATTCCCGATAGTGTTGTCCACTGGCGTTTTGATACTTTTGAGGACAGGTTCTTAGCAAAATGTGTCCGGCAACGTTGCCAGCTGGCTGTAGGTAGTACTTGACCAACAGCCAGCTTGGATTCCTAGGTGCGCATCGCTGGTGACGAGATAGACTTCGCCAAGACCACGGGCTTTGAGGTCTTGGAAGAATCCGGTCCATGATTCCACGGATTTTGATGTAGCAATCTGTATGCCCAGTAGTTCACGGTAGCCGTCTTTGTTAACGCCGGTAGCGATAAGCACACTGGTTTTAACGACTCGTCCGCCTTCGCGGACTTTCATTGTCAACGCGTCACAGGACAGGTAGTAATACGGCCTTGAATCCAGTGGGCGGGCTTTAAAATCAGCGACCATCTCGTCGAGTTCTTTGGCCATGTCAGACACTTGTGTTTTCGACAGATTGTTAATGCCCAGCGTGGCCACCAAATCATTCATGCGTCTAGTGGAGACCTCTTTTGAGATAACACGTGGCTATCACGGTAGTCAGGGCTCTTTCGGTCTGGGTGCGTCTTTCTAAGAGCTAGTCGGGAAAGAATGCGCCGTGACGTAGTTTCGGGATAGCAACGTCAATGCTTCCTACCCTGGTGTCTAAGGGATGGTGGCCATTGCGGGTATTAGTCCGTTGGGGAGATACCGTGGCGTAGTCAGCGCCGCAAACACTGTCAGCCTGGGTCGAGAGGATCTGGTTGATGAAGTTTGTGAGCATCTGGCGCATCAAGTCTGGGGAGGCCTGAGTGAGCAATTCTTCCAGATACGCGGTCGGGTCGATATGATGAGGGTCAGTGGTCATCGCGGTTTACGGGTCTGCTGAGGGTTTGGTTGACAGTTTTCCTTCTGATTTTTAGGCCGCAAGGGATGCGGCTGGTTCCATGATTGTTTCGTATTCGATTGGTGTCAATTTACCCAGTGCTCGTTGCCGTCTTTTCCTGTGATATGTCCGTTCAATCCAGTGAGTGATCGCGGCAGATAGTTCACGGCGCCTGTTCCAAAAGCCACGATCAAGAACGTTCTTTTGTACAAGAGCGAAGAAAGATTCCATCGCAGCGTTATCCCCACACGCTCCAACTCTGCCCATAGATCCCTTCGCGCCGTAAGATTTCAGCGCGGCACGGAATTTTCTAGAACGAAATTGCGAGCCACGATCAGAGTGAATGATTACGCCATGGGGATTGCCTCGTTTCCTCATCGCATCATCGAGCGCCGCCACCACGAGGCGTGATTTCATCCGCCCACCGGTCGCATAGCCCACGATTCTTCGCGAGCACAGGTCTTTGATCGCACACAGATACAGCTTGCCCTCTTTGGTCCAATGCTCCGCAATATCTGTAACCCACGCAACGTTGAGCGCATCAGCGTGGAAGTGACGCTGTAACAGGTCATCATGTACTGGAGCACCCGACTTCTTCCCACGCGACTTACGCCTAGCGATCACCGAGAACACCTGAGCATGAGAACACAAAAGCCATACTCGACGCTCAGAAATCTCTATCCCTTGATCATGGAGCTCGTCTGCTATCAGGCGGTAACCAAATTCAGGATCGTCACTGTGAATCTAGCGAATCTTGTCTATAAGTTCTACTTCTTGGGCTTGCCTGTCCGAAACTGGCTTAGCAGCCCATTTATAAAACGCTTGGCGGGAAAACCCCAGTACCCGAGCCGCTACCGTCAAGGTCGCCTTACCTGCCTTGATCAGCTTTTCCACGGTCGGGAAGACCCTTTTGGGCGAATCACCTCTTGAGACAGGTACGCCGCCGCTGCACGTAGCACTTCGTTTTCCATCTCCAACTCGCGAATCCGTTTCAAAGCCTGGCGCATCTCTTTAGCCACTACCGGATCAGCACACGGTTGCATCCCCTGAGCCTGCAACCTCGCATCAGTAATCCATTTTTGCAACGAGGAACGCGAGATCCCCAAATCAGCACACACCTGACGGCGAGAGATCCCAGACTCCACCAACGCCACGGCATCAGCTTTGAACTGCTCTGAATACAACTTCGACATAATCAACATCCTTCCCTGCCCCGCCCCAGCGAAACAAGCTAGACGTCAACCAAACCCTCAGCAGACCCTACTTCCTTTCGAGGATAGGTAAGAGTTGATTCGAAAGGTACCCGCGGTGGTCGCCTTATTGTGCACCGGCACGAGGCTTACAACGGGTTACAGATACACCACACTAGCGGACGTAACCGAAGACTTCCGCACCCGACCACTTGATACCGGCCCCTACCTATATGTCTCGTGTGATGCGTTGACCATGAAAGTCCGTGAAAGCGGACGAGTCGTTAAAACCTCTGTGCTGCTAGCTACCGGGGTTAATGCCGAAGGTTACCGGGAGTTATTGGGCATGCAGATTGCACCATCTGAGTCTGTGGCCTCGTGGACCAGGTTCTTTAGGGATCTTCAAGCCCGCGGACTTGATGAAGTCTATCTTGTCACCAGTGACGCCCATCTAGGTATCCAACATGCAATTAGTGAGATATTACCGAATGCGTCCTGGCAACGGTGCCGAACGCACTTCGCCAAGAACCTCTCTGGCATGGTGCCCAAAACGCAGTGGCCGACCCTATCGGCGATGTTTCATACGATATTCCAAACCAGACTCGGAATCGGTGTGGTCCCAAGCCCGTGAGGTCGTAGCATTTTGTGAAGAGAAATTCCCCTGCGTTGCTAGCTACCTGGAAGAAGCTTTGGATGAGCTGTTGGCGTTTACTAACGCCCCGAAATCAGTGTGGAAGAAAGTCTGGTCGAATAACCCCTACTGAACGACTTAACCGTGAAATCCGCTGGTGCACAGATGTCGTAGGTATTTTTCCTAATCGTGACGCTGTCGTGCGCCTTGTTGGCGCGATACTAGCTGAACAACATGATGACTGGATTCAGCAAAACCGCTACATGTCACTGACTAGTCTGGCACACACCAAGGCGATGATCACCGCCAACGTCATCGACGCTGACACCACCAAGGAGGTCGCGTGAATCAATTAGAGCACTGGGTACGTGCTGGCCCCTGATACCATCGCACTGCATGCTTTATCGAAGGGTAGAAACACCACTCAAACAGACTTGACCAGGGCGATAGCTAGTTTATTGGTGGTGCCGTATTTGATGTAGTCGTACCAGTTGTTTGGGAAGCTCTGGATATAGTGGATTTTCTTGTATTTATTGGAAAATCGCAGGAAATAGAGGGAGAGGCTGAAAGGGTCTGCTCTTAGCTGGATGTCTTGCGATTTTGGGCAATATTTTATGCGTATTGATGAGTTCTCTTGTTCACGGGTTCGTTAGGCGTTTTCGCGAGGCAAGATCACTATCTCTAAACCGGCGAGTACGACTTCTATGATGATTTCAAAGTATTCCTGGCTCATGCGGTCTTCGTTTTTCGGGTTGGCTAGCGGAATTAAGTAGCCTTGGATGATGTCGGCCAGCGTTGTGGAGCAGGCAGCTAGGGGCTGAAGTTGGGTAATCATTTGGCCTAGGTCGTGGCGCTGTTCCTGCTTGGTTGGGCTGCGCAAGTTGCGAGAAGTAATGCTCCACAGCATCGTGTTGATGATAATTGAGTATGCGATGTGAATGTACTGGCTAAAACCAGCGTCCCGTAGTTTTTCGTAAGCCACCTCCAAGATTGGTATCAACGCGGCGTTCATATGTCCATACATCAGTTTGTCGGTGACTCCGGGGAATTCAAGAAAGACGGGCCTGACATTTTTTGCTAGGGAGATGAACCAATCTTTCCATTCCAGCTGCTCGTCCGGTAGTTCGATGGTGCTAGTGATCTCGCCGATTACAGAAGCGGTAATGGCGTCACGGTTTTGGTAATGGTGGTAGATGACAGAGGGAACTACTCCCAGATGCTGCGCAAGGTCGCGAATCGACCATTTTTCTAGACCGTACTCTCGGGTCAGTTCCATTGCGGTGTACATGATCTTTTCTTGCGTCAGCCAGGCGCGTCTACCCGTGTTTACCCGCTTGTCTTTATTTCCCACGAAAACAGCATACCCTCAATCTCGACAATACTAGAACATTGTTCTAGTATTGTTTCAGCTTGATTGGTAGCTCACTTTGGAAAGGATGTTTTAATGTGTGCCACTAATGAACGAAACGAGAAAGTCGAATCAAAAATAACGGGACTGTTTCCCTTGTTTTTGACGGTGTTACTGGCATATATGGGGCAGATGATTCTTAATCCAATTCTGGCTCCGTTATCGCGCGAAATTGGGTTGAAGGAATGGCACATTGGCGCCACCATTTCGTTAGCAGCCATAATGGTTTCTCTTACCTCCACCAGGTGGGGACGGGTCTCATTGCGATGGGGATCTCGGCGTATCTTGCTTATTGGCATGCTTGCTGGAATCCTGGCTCTAGGCGGATTCGCTATGGTGGTGTGGCTAGGATTTAAGGGTCTGCTCACCGGCATAGCGTTGATCATAGGAGTAGTCATAACTAGGAGCGTGCTGTACGGCGGTGCCATCGCATCAGTTTCCCCAGCCGCGCAAACCTACGTTGTGACTCATACATACAATGAGACGCAACGGGTAAAAGGTCTGGGAGTCTTGGGCGCTGCACAAGGATTCTCCTCTATTCTTGGAGCTTTATTGGGCGGCAGCCTTGCAGCTATAGGAGGTTTCATGATGCCCTTGCTGGTGATGCCTCTGGTCATGCTTTTAGGCGTTGCCGTTTTGCTGTTAACATTCAAACCCACAGGTGGCGAAGAAAAAGTCGCTCAACCGGCAAAAGTTTCCTATTTTGATTCAAGAGTATTCGTGTTCCTGGCTTGCGGTTTCCTAATGTTTACCGCTTTTTCTACCGTGGCTATACTTTTCGGCTTTTTACTGCAGGATGTTTTGAAGCTAGCGGCCGGCGCAACAGCAGGGCTCACCGCTTTGTGCATGTCAATAATGGGGGTGGTGATGATACTGGCGCAGGCCTTGGTGGCTCCAAGGTTAAACTGGGGTGCTAAAAAACTCTTTAGAAGAGGATTAATAATCGTTCTTCTCGGGTTACTACTCTTGGTTTATCCACTAAATCTTGGACTGTTCATCGTGGCCAGCATCTTGACAGGCTTTGGTCTAGGCCTGGCGATGCCTGGCTACAACACGGCGCCTACTTTGCAAATGAAGCCCGAAGAGCAAGGTGGGTTGGCCGGGTTGATTAATGCTAACAATGGTGCAGCCTATGTAGTGGCACCGATAGCCTCCACCGCACTTTACGGATTCTCTCCGTGGCTACCAATGACATGTTGCACAGTCCTGATAGCTGCGGCAATTTTGCTGAGTTTTTACCATCCCGAGTTCCGCAAATAATCTCTTTATGATTAGAAGCAAAAACCATAAAAATCCCTGCTAAAGCGGTGTTCACTTCATCAGAACTATGATGTCTAGTCGCTACGAGATTCAAACAAACTCAAACTGAAGTGAACTGCTCCCCATTAGTTGGACTGAGAAATCAGTTACCTACTAGTGGGGAGCAGTTGTATGCGTGCACGTAGTTCGTTGTCGGCGGGACAGCGGGAAGAATTGGTGGCTCTTTTCGAGCAGGGTTATAGTTATTGGGCTGCAGCTCATCATGTTGGTGTTGGTGTTTACCCAGTCCGTGCTTTGTTTCGTCGGTTCTTGCTCCATGGCAAGCTATGTCTTGTGGAAAAGCCTTCAAAGCAGCAGTACTCTTTCGAAATCAAAAAGGAAGTTGTCCAACGCCATCTAGCTGGCGAGTCGAAGATGGATCTGGCCCGTGAGTTTGGTCTGTCGTCGGATCAAGTGGTCGGATATTGGTCGCGAAAATGGCGCAAAGGTGGTGATGACGCGTTAAAGCTGAAACCGAAGGGCAGGCCTAAAGGTTCAGCTAAGCCGAAGGTGCTTACTGAAGAAGATAAGCTGCGTCGCGAAAACGAACGGTTGCGGGCTGAAAATGCTTATTTAAAAAAATTGCGGGACTTGAGGAACCAGGGACACGCCTGAAAGCCCAGGCGATCGTCATCCTCAAGTCACAACACCGCTTGGCAGATCTCCTCGCGGCGGCAGATATGCCGCGGGCGACATTCTTCTACCATCAAAAGCGACTCGATAAGCCGGATAAACATGCTGCGGTAAAGCACGCAATCCTAGAAAGTTTCGAAGCCAACAAGCATCGCTACGGCTACCGGCGAGTGTTGCTGGACTTGCGCAACAAGGGCTGGGTGGTCAACCACAAACTCGTCTACAAGCTCATGCACCAGATGGGTCTTCGGGCTAAAATCCGTCAGCGCAGGCCCTATAATTCCTACACAGGAACTATCAGTCGCATTGCTGACAATAAGCTTGCCCGTAAATTCACTCCAGACAAGCCCAACATCGTCTTTGTCAGCGACGTTACCGAATTTAGGGTTGCAGGCCGCAAAGTGTATTTATCACCGGTAATGGATCTCTTCGACCGCTGTATTGTCGCTCACACCGTGGCTACATCACCGTCGATAGCATTCACCGCCGATTCCCTAACAAAGGCGATTGCAGCCTGTGCGCCGAAGCCTGGATGGATGATGCACACCGATCAAGGCTTCCAGTACCAGCATTCAACCTGGCGTAATCTAATCCACGACAACGGCGGTGTTCAGTCAATGTCGCGTAAAGCTAATTGTTACGACAACGCAGTAATGGAGAACTTCTTCGGACACTTAAAAACCGAGATGTACCACGGAGAAGTTTTTGGAACCGTCGAGGAATTCACCCAAGCTGTCGAAGACTACATCCAGTGGTATAACACCGAACGCATCCAACAACGACTCAAGGGCCTGACCCCGATGCACTATCGGAAGGGTCTGCTGAGGGTTTGGTTGACGTCTAGCTTGTTTCGCTGGGGCGGGGCAGGGAAGGATGTTGATTATGTCGAAGTTGTATTCAGAGCAGTTCAAAGCTGATGCCGTGGCGTTGGTGGAGTCTGGGATCTCTCGCCGTCAGGTGTGTGCTGATTTAGGGATCTCGCGTTCCTCGTTGCAAAAATGGATTACTGATGCGAGGTTGCAGGCTCAGGGGATGCAACCGTGTGCTGATCCGGTAGTGGCTAAAGAGATGCGCCAGGCTTTGAAACGGATTCGCGAGTTGGAGATGGAAAACGAAGTGCTACGTGCAGCGGCGGCGTACCTGTCTCAAGAGGTGATTCGCCCAAAAGGGTCTTCCCGACCGTGGAAAAGCTGATCAAGGCAGGTAAGGCGACCGTGACGGTAGCGGCTCGGGTACTGGGGTTTTCCCGCCAAGCGTTTTATAAATGGGCTGCTAAGCCAGTTTCGGACAGGCAAGCCCAAGAAGTAGAACTTATAGACAAGATTCGCCAGATTCACAGTGACGATCCTGAATTTGGTTACCGCCTGATAGCAGACGAGCTCCATGATCAAGGGATAGAGATTTCTGAGCGTCGAGTATGGCGTTTGTGTTCTCATGCTCAGGTGTTCTCGGTGATCGCTAGGCGTAAGTCGCGTGGGAAGAAGTCGGGTGCTCCAGTACATGATGACCTGTTACAGCGTCACTTCCACGCTGATGCGCTCAACGTTGCGTGGGTTACAGATATTGCGGAGCATTGGACCAAAGAGGGCAAGCTGTATCTGTGTGCGATCAAAGACCTGTGCTCGCGAAGAATCGTGGGCTATGCGACCGGTGGGCGGATGAAATCACGCCTCGTGGTGGCGGCGCTCGATGATGCGATGAGGAAACGAGGCAATCCCCATGGCGTAATCATTCACTCTGATCGTGGCTCGCAATTTCGTTCTAGAAAATTCCGTGCCGCGCTGAAATCTTACGGCGCGAAGGGATCTATGGGCAGAGTTGGAGCGTGTGGGGATAACGCTGCGATGGAATCTTTCTTCGCTCTTGTACAAAAGAACGTTCTTGATCGTGGCTTTTGGAACAGGCGCCGTGAACTATCTGCCGCGATCACTCACTGGATTGAACGGACATATCACAGGAAAAGACGGCAACGAGCACTGGGTAAATTGACACCAATCGAATACGAAACAATCATGGAACCAGCCGCATCCCTTGCGGCCTAAAAATCAGAAGGAAAACTGTCAACCAAACCCTCAGCAGACCCAACGGAACAAAACCCGGGACACTTCAAACCTATAGCGCGAAGGCTCTACCCCGCACTACCGTTGCAGGCATTGATGTAGGCGGTAAGACGTCCAGTCAGATCCAGCAGCAGGTGGAGGCTGTTGCAGGTGAATGCAACCTCGATCTAACTATTGAGGGAAAAACCGTGAGCGTGCCCTTGGCTGACACGGGTTTTAGTGTTGATTCGGCTAAAACGACGCAGGCCTCGCTTGAGCCTTCCGCTTCGATTTGGAGCCGTGCTAGCGGGCTGGTGTCGTCTCGACATATTCCAGCTTCTGTGAATGCGGATGAGTCCGCGTTCGCGCAGTTTGTTGAGTCGTTGAACGCGAACACGTCGTCTCTTACAAAGGAAGCGTCCGTTTCTTGGAATGGCGACCATTTTGTGGCCGCTCCTGGCGCGGCGGGCATGGCTGTTGATGCGGACCAGGTGTGCCAAATAGTTGAGGACGCTGCAACGGAGCTGACCGGCTCAGTTTCGGCGCAGATTTCTGTGGCGCAGCGCGAACCACAAGTTGGCACTGCGCAAGCTGAATCCGCAGCTGGACAAGCAAACGATCTAGTGAACGCTTCCGTAGAGCTTGGTGACGGCATCGAATCATACGAGGCCACCCGCGACGACATTGCGAAGTGGGTCTCTTTTGACGCTTCCAACGGTTTAGCCCCCTCGTTTGACGCGGCAGCGATTGCGGGTTGGGTTTCACAGATTGCGGATAAGACGAATGAGGATCCCACGCCCGGCATTCAAAACGTGGATGAGAACGGCAAGGTACTGATTAACGCGCTGGAAGGCAAGAAGGGCTGGAAGGTCAACAATCTTGACGCTGTTTCCGGCCAGGTGGTGCAGGCCGTGCAGGCGGGTAAGCCGTTTAGTGGGTCGTTTGATTACGACGAGGTTCAGCACAGCTATGAGCAGCGCAAGATTGCTCCGGGTGCTGAGAACCTGCCCTACCCGGCGGCGCCGGGTGAGAAGTGGATTGACATTAACCTCACTACCGCCCAGATGACGTGCTACGAGGGCACTGAGGTTGTGCGCGGCCCGATTCCGATTGTTCCAGGCAAGCCGTCCTCGCCCACGGTGGACGGGCATTTCAACGTGTATTTGCAGTATGAGAGCCAGACGATGCGCGGCCTGAATGATGATGGTTCACGCTATGTGGAGCCGGATGTTCCTTGGGTGTCATACTTCCACGGGTCTTATTCGATTCATGCGGCGCCGTGGCAGCGCACGTTCGGGTGGACGGGGCCGGGTGGCTCGCATGGTTGTGTGAATACGCCAACGTCTGACGCGGAGTGGATTTACCATTGGGCAGACCTGGGCACTTCCGTAATGTCCCACTATTAGAAGCAGCCTCAAATAAAGATAGGCCGCAAACACTTTCAATAACACTCCCTCGGCGCGAATCCGTTTTTGGTTTCGCTTCGGGGGATGCTTGTACTGTTAGTAGCCTCGTTTGCACGACAGCTTCACCTGCACAGCAGTGTTATTTGGCTGTCAGCTGCGGTTAATCATCATCGTCGTCGAGTTCAAGTTCAGGGTTTTCTGCCCGAGCTTGTTCGAACACTTCGGCCGCGGCTGAAAGGTTGATTATGCCAATCACGAGGCCAACCATGATGTCTGGCCAGGGGTTGAACCAGAACAGGGTGACGATGCCCGCTGCAAGGATTAATAGGTTTGCGAGGACGTCGTTGCGCGCCGCAAGCCAAGCTCCTCGAACTAGCGCGGTTTCGTGTTTGCTTAGTTGGAGTAGGAGCAGTGCGCTGGCAAGGTTGATGAGCATTGCGAGGATCGCGGTTACTGACAGGGCGAGGGGTTCTGGTGGCTGTCCGGACACCATTTTCCAAATGGCGGTGCCGAGTGCGGCAACAGCAGGGATAAGGATGAGGCCGGCCAGCCCATAGCTGGCTTTTCGTCTGCTCGTTACAGACCATCCAAGGGCGGTGAGTACAAGCATGTTTATTAGGAAGTCTTCGAGGAAGTCAGCTGCGTCAGCAAATAGGGCTGCCGAACCGATGATTGAGGCGATGACCAGTTCGATTATGAAGCCGGCAAGATTGAGGATGGCTACCCAGGCAACGATTTGCCGAGCACGAGTGTCAAGATTTTGGGCGGTATACACGGGCACTGATTCTACCTAGCTACTGGTGAAGCTAGTGAGTGGGGGCTGCGTAGGCTTCTTCAACAACACAAATAATCAACTTAGGTTAGGCTTAACTGGGCTGTTCTAGTACTGTTGGTGTTATGGACACAAATAAGAGCGAACCCCGCCTCCCGCAAAGTGACAGGTCAACTAGTGTTGCGGCAGGCCATTGGGTGCTTGCCCGCGCAGGCAAGCGGGTTTTACGCCCGGGTGGATTGAAACTAACAAACCGAATGTTGGATGCGGCTGGCCTATCTGGCAAGAAAGTGTTGGAATTCGCTCCGGGTTTGGGACGTACGGCCACGCTCATGCTTGAGCGTGGAATTGCCTCGTATACGGGCGTGGACCAAGATCCAGATGCTGCCGCACGAGTGCAGACCGCGGTAGGGCCTAGGGGCACAGTTGTGAATGCTGATGTGCAATCCACCGGCCTTGAGGCTGAATCAGCTCAGGTTGTGGTTGGTGAAGCGATGCTGACCATGCAAGGTGATAAAGGTAAGCGAGAGATCATCGCTGAAGCTTTCCGACTGCTTGAGCCTGGTGGTTGTTATGCGATCCACGAGCTTGGCCTGACTCCTGACAGCATTGACGCGGAGCTTGCGGACCAGTTGCGCCGGCGCCTTGCCCGCACGATTAGGGTTAATGCTCGCCCCCTCACTCGCGGTGAGTGGTGTGGTTTGTTAGAACAGGCGGGTTTCAGTATCGAGTGGGTGGGGTATGAGCCGATGGCTTTACTGTCTCCGCGCCGCAACCTCGCTGATGAAGGTGTAGGCGGTGTTGTGCGGATTTTGCGTAACGTTGCGCGTGATAAGGAGTTGCGTCGCCGCGTATTGGATATGCGCGCAACGTTCAACGACTACCGTGATAATCTGACCGGCATCGCTATCGTCGCACGAAAACCCACCACCAACCTGGAGGAAAAGGAGAGCTGACTATGACTGAGCCCAAACCATCATCAGCCGCAGCGCTGGGGTTTATCGAAAACCTGGCGCAGCGTGTTGAGTATTGTGCGAACTCAACCACTTCTACAACGGTGATGCGCGCCGAAGGGGTGAACGTGGTGTTGTTCTCGTTCGACGAGGGAGAAGAACTATCCGAGCATACTGCCGCAATGCCGGTGATTGTGCAAGCCCTTGAAGGTGAACTCGAAATCAGTGGGGATGGTAAAACGGTGACGTTGCATCCCGGCGGAATGGTGCATTTTCCTACGCGCCTTCCTCACACAGTTAAGGCACTAACCAAAGCAAAAATGGTGCTTTACATGATGAGCCGGCCGCCAGCGAACTAAGTACGCCACGCCAATTTGCGCAGGAGTGGGCCGGTTCTGTCCGCTCCTGCGCATTTTTTGAGGACTATTTCAAAAGGGTGTGGGCCAGCCAAACTCCTTTAGTGCATGTTGCACACAATCTTTGTCCTACTCCCTCGTTATCCTTATGAATGCAGCCCGTTGCGGCGTTAAAACTGGTTAGTGGTATTGGGAGTTTGTTGTGGGTAGTGATGCTCAAAGACAAGAGCTACATCGGACTATTTGGCGTATTGCTAATGATTTACGCGGGGTCTGTAGATGGTTGGGATTTCAAGCAGTACGTGCTAGGTATGTTGTTTTACCGTTTCATTTCCGAACGTTTTGTTCAACACGTGAATCGGCTGGAGCGCGAAACGGATCCCGATTTTGACTACGTTCACCTTCCCGATGATCTAGCCGAGTATGGTCGCGATAGTTCAGTTGCAGAGCTAGGCTTTTTTCATTCGCCCGTCCGAGCTTTTTGAGAATGTGCGCAAGAACGTGGCTGCTGACCCTGATTTGAATGAGCGGCTAGAGCAGGTTTTTCGCAATATTGAAGGGTCTGCTGTTGGTTCCCAGTCAGAGGGCGACATTAAAGGCTTGTTCGATGACTTGGATGTGAACAGCGCGAAGCTTGGTAATACTGTGGCGGCTCGTAATGCGAAGCTGGTGCGGATTTTGAATGAGATTGGAAACTTGCCACTTGGTGATTTCAGCTCTCATTCTATTGACATGTTTGGGGATGCTTACGAGTTTTTGATGACGATGTATGCGTCTTCGGCAGGTAAGTCGGGTGGCGAGTTCTTCACCCCGCAAGACGTTTCTGAACTGCTTGCCCGCCTCACTTTGGTGGGGAAAACCAAAGTGAATGGCGTGTATGAAGCTTTCATTCCACAATGGATACAAATGCGCGCGAACTGTGTTTTGGTCGCCTGATTGGTTCAAATAGAAAAGAGGTGGTTCATGTGCCGTTGCCCCCACTGATTCGTCAAGGCGGAACACGAACGGTGACCGTTATCAGCAGCTCCTCAGGCACCGATAGTCGCGCTGACTACGAGTCTGTCGTCCTCAACGATCAAGGAATCGAGGAGGCCTACTTCGGTACCGAAACCCCGGTCTACGAAGGCGATCGCATAGAATTTCCCGATCCACGTGGTGGAAAGTTCCATTACATCGTTACTCGGGTGATCATTAACGACCTACCTGGCGGCCCGTTTGCTGACATGGCCTACACCGAGGCGCACCTTGACAAAAAGGGTCCTCCGCGTGTGGCACCTATTCGACGTCTCACCGTTGAGAACCTTCACCCTCATGTCATTGAGTCAGCAGGAAAGCTCTTCGCTGATGGCCATTACAGTAGGGCTGTAACTGAGGCCTTTGTGTCTCTTGAGGTACGCGTTCGTGGTCTTCTGGACTCTGATAATTCAGGCACGAAGCTGATGGACGAGGCCTTCGCGGGTAAAGACCCGAAGTTCTCGGTTGCGCGGCATGAGGGGCGTTCTGGTGAAGATGAGCAAGCTGGGTTCCACGCTTTATTTCGCGGTGCAATGTTAGGCATCAGAAAGCCTGCAGCACACGAGCTTGCTGCAGAGCAGGATCCTCAGGAAGCGCTCGAGTACTTAGCGCTTGCCAGCTTGCTTCACCGAAGGCTCGACAGTGACTAAAGCTCCTTGAATGGTGCTTTCTGTGTATCTCCGACTGCAAACTGGAAGGACAAGCTCAAACAAGACCTGCGCGAGGAAGCCAAACTGTCGTCCACCACGATGGCCAGGCTCAACAACGGCGACAACGTCACCACCGACGTGCTCCTACGCATCTGCCAGGTCCTCAGCTGCCAGATTGGCGACATTGTCCAAGTAATCCCTAAAGAAGAAGCTTAAAGGAACCTGCCCCATGTCTCAGATTGACGTCAAGAAGCAAGGACCTGGGGCCCGACCCCGTTTGGTAGACACGGAGGATTTAATCAAGAAGCAGATTTCAGGATAGCAGGACCGCGTTCCTCAAACACCGCTGGCGTGAGATATTTACACCAGGAACGCCGGCGAGTGGTGTTATACCTGGTGCACCAGCGGAATACATCCCGGCGACAGCGCAATTGATTCTCAAAGGTCTTGGAATCCTGAAGAATTTCCCGCTTCATCGTCGCGTTGAACGACTCCGCCAAAGCATTATCCGTACTGGTTCCCATTGATCCCATCGACTGTCTGATCCCGAGGTCCTTACAGGTGTTCTGGAACGCGTTCGAGGTATACACACTTCCGTGGTCCGAGTGAAAAATTGCACCCGCAAGGCTCCCTCGTTGGCCTTTAGCCATTTTTAGCGCCTCCTGGACTAGGGAGGTATGCATATGGTCTGCGATGGAAAACCCCACCAATCTGCGTGAATAGCAATCAATGACCGTGGCCAGGTACATATTCGACCCATCTGCAATCGGCAGGTAGGTAATGTCCCCAACGTAAACTTGGTTAGGCTTGTCGGCGGTGAACTTCCGGCCCACTAAGTCAGGAAACACTGGTTTCTTTTGATCGGATACGGTGGTGGTGACCTTGCGTTTCTTTGTATAGCCAAACAGCTTCAACGAGCGCATTATCCGGGCGACCCGCTTATGATTCACCGGTTCATGACCAGTCTGGTCCTTGAGTTCGGCGGTGATGCGTTTTGCCCCGTAGTAGCCGCGTTCAGTGATGAACACGGTCTTGACTCTGGTGCCAAGAAGCGAGTCCTTGAGCAGGCGTTTCTTCCTCAGAGGAGCAGTTCTTTTCCATTTGTAATACGAGGACTTATTAAGCCCTAGGACCTCGCATAACCGCTTAACCGAGTAGGTCGTGGAGACGTCGTCAACGAACCGGAAGCGGATCACCAGTTCGTCTCTTCCGCGAAATATTTCGCAGCTTTCCGCAGGATATCGCGCTCTTGCCTCAACCGGGTGTTTTCACGTTGTAGTTGCCGGATCTGCTCAGCTTCGGTCACTGAAGCAGAGGGGGATTTCTCAGTCGCAGGGCTGGTGGCACGGGTTTTAGTTCCATACTTTTTCACCCAGTTCGCCAAGGTGGCCCGGTTGATACCAAGATCAGTGGCGATGGTCTGGGTTGAAGCCCCGTGGAGTTCTCATACAAGGCGACCGCGTCACGCTGGAACTCCTCGGTGTAGGTCTTGCTTGGCATGGTGTGGAGATTACCTTTCTGTCCCAGAATGTTGGGATGTTAGGTGTCCACCAAACGGGGGTCAGGCCCGACTTCGAAGCGCTTAATTCAGCTACACTGACTAAAGCAGCATAGCTAACCCCCGACGTGTCCACTTTCCGTGGGTCAGGCCCCAAGACACTTCCGCATAACACAACACACGAGAGGAGCCTTCGTCGTGGGAGGCAAAATAATGGAGAGCTTGCAAAAGCTCGGTAAGGCCCTAATGGGTGCTGTGGCAGTCATGCCAGTCGCAGCGATCCTCATGGGTATTGGTTATTGGATTGACCCGGACGGTTGGGGTGCAAACAACTGGGTAGCAGCAGTTCTGATTACTGCTGGCGCAGCTGTTCTGGATAACCTCGGCTGGATCTTTGCTATTGCGATTGCATTCGGACTTGCACGCGACCACAACGGTGCGTCCGCACTGTCCGGTTTCTTGGGATTCGCAACAGTCACCCTTCTGCTCGCTCCGGAAAAGGTTGCAGGCTTTAAGGGCATCGACCTCGAAAATCTGACTGACGAGCAGGCACTTGCTTGGGCTTCCCAAGGTTGGGCGGCTGTCAACGGTAAGAACGTGCTGTTCGGTATTTTGGTTGGCCTGCTAGCTGCATGGTGCTACAACCGCTTCCACAAGACTCGACTACCGGAGTTCCTCGCGTTCTTCTCGGGCCGTCGCCTCGTCCCGATTATGACGTCGCTGTTCTCGATTCTGCTTGCAGGTGCCCTGTTCCTGCTGTGGCCGCTGCTGTACTCGGCACTGTTCAACTTCGGTGAAGCAATCCAGGGCATGGGTGCGATCGGTGCGGGTATTTACGCTGTTGTAAACCGCCTGCTGATCCCAACGGGTCTGCACCACGCTTTGAACTCGATCTTCTGGTTCGACATCATCGGCATTAACGATATTGGTAAGTTCCTCGGTGGCGCCGCCACGCTCGCAGACGCTGCTGCAGCTACGGATGCGGCTTCCTGCCCGGGCATGTGGACCGGTTCAAGCTGTGAGGTTGTAGGTGTTGTTGGCCGCTACCAGGCTGGCTTCTTCCCCGTCATGATGTTCGGCCTTCCGGGTGCTGCTCTGGCAATGTACCTGCGCGCTGATTCCAAGGCGAAGAAGACTGTTGCTTCGCTTATGCTGGCTGGCGCTCTTGCTTCGTTCTTCACTGGTGTTACCGAGCCCCTCGAGTTCTCCTTCATGTTCCTCGCTCCGGCTCTGTACCTGGTTCACGCCCTCCTCACCGGTATTTCGGTATTCATTGCGGCGACCTTCCATTGGACTGCAGGCTTCGGCTTCTCGGCTGGTTTTGTTGACATGATCCTGTCTGCGCAGAACCCGATCGCAAACAAGTGGTACATGCTTCTATTCCTAGGTGTTATCTACTTCTTCATCTACTTCGGCATCTTCTACTTACTGATCGGTGTGTTCAACCTGAAGACGCCTGGTCGTGGTGATGACGTCGATTCTGGTGCAATGGAAGTTAAGGCCGGCGAGGCCTCGGATATCGCTAAGACCATCATTGAGGGTCTTGGCGGCGCTGCAAACATCAAGTCGATTGATTACTGCGCAACCCGTCTTCGCACCGTAGTTAATGACAATGTGAAGGTTTCAGAGAAGACTATTAAGAGCGCTGGCGTTGCCGGTATCATCCGGCCGTCCCAGTACTCCGTCCAGGTTGTAATCGGCCCGGATGTGCAGTTCGTTTACGACGACGTCGCAGATCTTCTTAAAGCCTCTGAAGTTTCACTGGAGGGTGAAAAGGAAGTCTAATGTTTGGCCTTGGCAAGAAAGAAATCGAACTTTACCCGGTTTTCGAAGGGCACGTTGTTTCTTTTGATGACGTTCCCGATGAAATGTTCCAGCAGCGAATGCTGGGCGAAGGATACGCGGTAGTTCCTAACGAAGTTGAGACGCTAGACGTCCTCGCTCCGGTTGATGGAACTGTGTCAAAGACTTTTAAGACTTTGCACGCGTTTGCAATTCAAACTTCGGAAGGCCTTGACGTACTGGTTCACATTGGTTTGGGAACCGTTGAGCTTGGAGGGAAGGGCTTTGAACAACTCGTCCCCAAGGGCACAAGCGTTAAGGCTGGAGAACCGATTATTCGAGTCGACGCTGCCGCGGTTCGCGCTGCAGGCAAAGACCTGGTAACTCCGGTGGTTTTCACCAAGAAGAAGCAGGTCGCAAAGGTCGATATCACGGAGGGAGACGCAGTTCTTTCCAAAGTGTGTTGCAAGGTCAAGTTAGCGTAAGCGAAAGCGAAGAATATGGTTACCAGAACCGTTAAGATCGCCTCGAAGGTCGGCCTACATGCTCGGCCCGCATCCATTTTTGTGGATGCAGCTGAGGAATCCGATTACGACATCACGATCAGCTTCGACGGCGAAGAGGCGGATGCCACTTCGATTCTTGACGTCATGGCACTTGGTGCGATGCACGGCGATGAAGTAACTCTGTCTGCTGAAGAAGATGAAGCGGCTGCGGACCTCGACAGGCTTGTTGAGCTACTCAGCCAGGATCTAGAAAGTTAAGGAGAGACCGATTTTGGCGGATACGTTGACCGGTATTGGTGTTAGTCTGGGTATTGCTCATGCCCCAGTAGTTCGGGTGACTGAAGCGCCTGGGTATGACCAGTCTGAACAGCCAAGTACAGATATAGAATCTGACGGTGAGCGTATCCGCCAGGCTCTCCTCGGCGTTTCCGAGGATCTGAAGGCGTTTGCCGAGGATTCCCCGGAAGAGTCGAAAAAGATTTTGCAGACCACGGCCTCGCTTGCCAAGGATAAAGGGCTAGCGAAGGCCAGCATCAAGCAGTTGAAGTCCCACGGCGTGACTGCCTCAGTGCATTTGGCCGTGGAAGAATACGCGGCGAAGTTCATGCGCCTGGGCGGCTATTTCGCTGAGCGTGTAACCGACCTGTACGACGTGCGCGACCGCGTGATTGCCAAGTTGTTGGGCCAACCCGCGCCGGGGATCCCGGAACTTTCCGAACCTGCCATCCTCGTCGCGCGCGACCTCTCCCCCGCCGATACGGCAACCATGGACGTTAATAAAGTCCTTGGGATCATCATGCGCGAGGGCGGAGTTACGTCGCACGCCGCGATTTTGTGCGCGCAACTTGGGATTCCCGCTATTGTGCACGTTACAGATGCAGATCGCCTAGAAGATGGCCAAATGGTCGCAATTGATGGCAACGCCGGCGTTGTGTTTGTGGAACCCGATGAGGCAGCCGTTTCAGAACTTGAATCGTTCGCCGCTGCGCGTGAGGACATGATTAACCAGTTCTCTGGTGCCGGTGCCACTTCGGATGGGCATCACGTGGGACTGCTCGCCAACATTGGCACGGTTTCAGATGCCGTGTTTGCAGGACAGAACGAGGACGTTGAAGGTATCGGCTTGTTCCGCACCGAGTTCATGTTCCTCGGAAAAGCTTCAGCGCCAACACTTGAGGAGCAGACGAAGGAGTACACGCGCGTTCTCCGCGCGATGGGTGACCGCAAGGTTGTTGTCCGCACGCTAGATGCAGGCGCTGACAAGCCGCTTGCGTTTGCCTCAACTCGTGAAGAGGAAAACCCGGCGCTCGGACAGCGCGGCCTGCGCCTATCAATGGTTCGCGAAGATTTGATTGACACGCAACTGCAGGCTCTTGCAGCTGCGGATAGCCAGACGGATGCTGACCTGTGGGTGATGGCTCCAATGGTGTCCACTGTTGAGGAAGCCCGCTGGTTCGCTGATCATGCACGGGCTGCCGGTCTGAAATGCGTCGGCATCATGATTGAGGTGCCGGCAGCCGCACTACGCGCCAAGAAACTCGCGAAGGTTGTGGATTTCTTCTCGATTGGATCAAACGATTTGGCGCAGTACACGATGGCTGCTGACCGCACAGATGCTGTACACGCCCAGTTGCTGAACCCGTGGCAACCAGCCGTTCTGGATCTGTTTGCCGCGGCCGGCGAGGCCGACGTCCCTGTCGGCGTGTGCGGTGAAGCTGGTGGAGATCCCCTGCTAGCCGTCGTCCTCGTTGGACTTGGCGTGGCCACGCTGTCGATGGCTCCACGAAAGATTCCAGCCGTGCGAGCCGCATTAGCATTGCACTCCCTGGAAGATTGCCAGCGGATTGCGCGCGCAGCCAGGGATGCGGACACAGCTGATGAGGCCCGCGCCGCAGCTCTAGCAGCCGCCAATCCAACCCTGCGGAGCATCGTGGCCTAACAGCACCTCCGCAGTTTAAGAATCCTCAACGTAGTCGGCCCAGTGACGCTTAGATTAGGGGGCGCAAGCGATTAACTCACCCCCGCGCTTGCATGCCTAGCCACGGGTGCTGAGTGTCTCGAACCTGAGCTTCAGATAGTTTAGGACGCGCACAGCGTTCCGCTAATTCCTTAACCGTCTCTAAAACTCGTTGTTTCTTACATACATCACACTTATTAGGTCAAACACATCTCCGAATATTGCGGGAAATAGTCCAAAAGGACTACTCGTCTTTGCATAAAATGGCTGGAGTTGTCTTCTGTACATCAGGACCTTCTCGTTGGAGAGTTCACTGGTGAATGAATCATTTTAGGCATTGGTGTCAGATCAATTTTTGGTACTCAGTTTTCTATCCCAGGTGAGCACATGGATTTTCCAAATATTTCTCCGCATCTTCGCGTTTACACCAACGAAGAGATATCGAATGCGTTTCAGTCAGGCGTACCCATATTCTTCGATACCTCGGTCTTACGAAATGAGAGTGTCAGGAAGTTTGTGTGTGAGGCTCTGATCTAGAAGGAGTTTCACAGATAATGACTACGGTGTCACCAAAGAAAAACCATGACCCGGCAAGGGTCAACGAGATCAGCGAGAAGCTGATGGAAAACCCTTAAGCTCGCCAGCTTGATCAGCGAGTTATCGACCACTGCTGATGATGCAAGCGAGCTGGTCAAAGGCTTGCGGCAGGCATCGATCAACGCTGGTCTTAAGGCAGAGATGGATGCACATTTGGGCTATGGCCATTCCGGCCGCAAGGCGAAGGCCCGGGTGGAAAACGCACAGAGCAGCAATCACCGCAACGGGTCGTATGCCAAGACCGTTAATTCTGGGTATGGCACGTTTGCACCCCAGATGGTGACTAAGGGGACACGTCGGATCACAGAGCTCGACGACATGATCATCTCTTTGTACGCCGGTGGGATGACCGTTCGCGATATTTGCCACCACCTCGCAACCACCCTGGGGGGGGGTGGGTATGAGCCCGGATACGATCAGCACCATTACCGACGCGGTCTTAGATGAGGTCATGGTGTGGCAAAATCGTCAACTCGACGAGTTTTACCCCGTCATCTTCCTTGATGCGCTACGCGTGAAAATCCGCGATGGCCACCGCGTGGTCAACAAGGCCTGTTATATGGCAGTTGGCATCGATATAGACGGCATCAAGCACATCCTGGGATTATGGATTGCTGACAATGAAGGAGCTGCATTCTGGGCATCAGTCTGCGCAGATTTAGCCAACCGTGGCGTTAACGACGTGTTCATCGTGTGCTGCGATGGGCTGAAAGGTCTACCGGAAGCAGTAGAGGCAACCTGGCCGAATTCCATGGTGCAGACCTGTATCGTGCACCTGATTCGGGCTGCGAACCGGTGGGTGTCGTATCAGGACCGCACAGGCGTCTCCCGTGCGCTACGTGAGGTCTACACGGTCGCCAACGAGGACACCGCACGTGCCTGCTTGGATGCTTTTAAGGCCAGTGAACTAGGTCAGAAATATCCGCAGTCGGTCAAAGTCTGGTGTGATGCATGGGAGCGGTTCGCGGCTGTTTTTGTAGTTCCCACCGGCGGCACGGCGGGTGCTTTACACCACGAATTCGATCGAATCGCTCAATGCTCAACTGCGTAAAGCTACTCGTAACTGGGGGCAATTCCCGAACGATACTGCCGCGTTAAAGACGCTGTGGTTGATGATCTGCAATATCGAGGACAAGTGTGCTGCCCAGCGAGCGAAGAAAGCGAAGCGCGCCGTTGAGTGCAACGGGTATATTGAAGGAGCGAAAGCCACCGGGTGGAAACAAGTCATCAACCAACTAGCTGTGGCTTACCCGGATCGATTCGCGGGCTACTTGTAAACCAAGCCCCCGCACACAAACAAACGGACACCCTCTGATCGGGGAGAATTAGCCAAGCTACTTGCCAAGGTTGGGCGCTATGATCTTCTCATCGTCGATTAGGTGGGATACATTCCCATCGAAGCTGAAGCAGCCAATCTCTTCTTCCAGCTGGTATCAACTAGGTATGAAAAGGCTTCGTTGATCATGACCTCTAATCTGGCGTTCTCACGATGGGGCGAGTGTTTCGGTGACCAAACCATCGCAGCAGCCATGATCGATCGCGTGGTCCACCACGAAGAGATCCTCACGCACAAAGGCACCAGCCACCGCATCAACGGGCACGAAGATATCCTGCCTTCCATCACCGCAGAACGTGGCAAAGTACTAAAGTAAGTAACAAACAAAATTGGGCTACTTTTCGACCGTCGCTGACAAACAAATTGACAGGCTCATGGCATCACGCAAAGACTGCGACGTAAACGCTGTATTCGGTGAGGTCGACACGCTATACGACACGATCGAGTGATCGTATAAGTACATGATCGGTGACAGATAGACCTTGGTGCCGACAACCCGAAATTCCGTGATATCACTGACCCACACCTTGTGTGGTTTATCGGGTGTGAACTCGCGATCCAGCACGTTCTTTGCAATGTGGCTGACAGTACCTTTGTATGAGTTGTACTTCTTTTTCACCCTGACCTTGGATTTCAGCCCTAACTCGTCCATGAGCTTGTAGACCAGCTTGTGGTTAACAGCCCATCCTTGGCATCGAAGGTGAGCATGAACTCGCCGGTAACCATAATGACGGTTCATCCGCTCGAAGATGTCTCGGATAGCCTGCTTAAGCTGGGCATGTTTGTCAGCTGCGGTGAGGCGTTGTTGGTGATAGAAAAACGTCGACCGGGCAAGACCGGCTGCAGCGAGCAGATCCTCCAAGTGGTGGGTTGACTTGAGGGTGACGATAGCCTTGACTTTTAACCTCGTCGCTGGTTCCTCAAGTCCCGCAATTTTTTTTAGGTACGCATTTTCAGCTTCCAGTTGCTCCACACGACGGCGAAGTTTGTCCTCCTTCGTGACAGGCTTCGGTTTAGTGGAACCCCTCGGACGCCCTTTTGGTTTTGGTCGAAGTGCCTCGTCTCCGCCTGCACGCCAGGCACGTACCCCAACTCGCGACAAGCTGGTCGGACGACAGGGCGAATTCACGGGCAAGATCCATCTTCGACTCGTCAGCAATGAAGCGATCAACGACTTCCTTCTTAATCTCGAAGGAATACTGCTGATTGATTGGTTTCTCCACAACACTGCCTGCCATGCAGTTTGAAGCGCCGTTGAAGCGTTCGCACCGGATCACGAACGACACCAAGCCGATTAGCCGCTGCCCTGTATCCCATACCTTCCTCAAACAATTCAACAAGTTGCAGACGCTGATGCTCGGTCAAGGAACTTCGTGCTCTCAAAGAAATACTCCCCACTAGTAGGAGTCTGATTTCTCAGTCCAACTAATGGGGAGCAGTTCAAAATCAGGAGGAGCATTTCTTTATGGGTTTAGAGGATCTCGGTGGCCTTCAGGATTTCAGCGATTGCATCGCGGGATGGGGCGTCGTCGATAGGTGCCAATGGCATGGACATCAGGTTGGAGGAGAAAATACCCATGAGCTCGAGGGCGGTCTTGAAAGAACCGACACCTGCTGCTGGGCCAACCTTGCCGATAGGCTGGAAGACGATCTCGAACAGGGCAGCGAGGCGATCTTGTTCCTTCTGAACGGTAGCCCAGTCGCCGGCCTCTGCAGCCTTCCACATGCGGACGTAGCCGGCGGGATCGACGTTGCCAAGACCTGGGACGCAGCCGTCGGCACCTGCGATGAATGCGCCGTCGACTACTGCCTCGTGGCCGGTGAGCAGGGTTAGTGGGGAGCCTGCCTTCTTGTTCAGCATGACAAGGCGGCGGAAGGAGACGTCGTCGCCAGAGGAATCCTTAACGCCTACCAGAACACCCTCAGAGCCCAATTTGACCAGCAGCTCAGGGGAGAGCTTAGTGTGTACGCACACGGGGATGTCGTAAGCGATAACAGGAAGCGACGTTGCTGCAGCTACCGCACGGAAGTGAGCCTCTACCTCTGCAGGTCCACAGATAGCGTAGAAGGGGGCGGTGACTACGATAGCGTCGACGCCTGCCTCTTCGGCAGCCTTGATGTGGCCGAGCATTCGGTTGACTTGCATATCGATCACGCCAGCATACACAGGAACGCGGCCAGCTGCGATGCGGACGATTTCGCGAATAACGGTTGCGCGGTCTTCGTCGGATAGAAATGCGACCTCACCTGAGGAACCCAAAGCGAACAAGCCGTCAACGCCACCAGCGATGAGGTGCTCAACCAGGCGCTCGAGAGCTTCGAAGTCAATGCTGCGATCGGACTTCATTGGAGTTAGTACTGGTGGGATGATGCCCTTGACGATGGAAGACATGATAGGAAAAATCCTTTCAACAAAAAGCGTAAATTTTAGAGGAATGACGGGGTTGCGGCGAGCAACGTGCGAGTGTAATCCGTCTTAGGGGCGGCAAAGAGCTGCTCAGTAGGTTGCTCTTCTAAGATCTCACCTTTATACATAACGCACATGCGGTCTGAAATGTAGCGGACGGTGTTGATGTCGTGGGAGATGAAGACCAAGCCGAGGCCAAGCTCGGTGCGTAGGTCAGAGAGCAGGTTGAGCACTTGGGCACGGACGGAGACGTCCAAAGCGGAGGTGGGCTCGTCGGCGATGATGAGATCAGGTTCGAGCGCTAACGCACGAGCGATAGCAACACGCTGGCGCTGACCACCAGAAATCTGACGAGGCAAAACGTCGAGTGCCGATTGTGGCAAACCAACGAGGCTTAACAATACCTGCACGCGGGTAAGTCGATCTGCCTCGGTGCCGATCTTGTGCACGCGCAGCGGATCAAGGAGCTGTTCCTTCACCGTCATACGAGGGTTCAAAGCAGTAGCTGGGTCTTGGAACACCACGGAGATCGCACGGCCGAGCTCCTTGCGCTGATGGCCGCTGCCGGTCATCTTGGTTCCGTTGAAGAATACTTCGCCGCTGGTGGGCTTTTGCAGACCAACCATCACGCGGGCCAATGTGGACTTACCGCAGCCGGATTCCCCCACAATGCCGACGACCTCGCCACGATCGACGTGGAAGTTCACATTCTTATTGGCGTGAACCGTATCAGGGCGAAAGAGCTTTCCGGTACGAGTCTTGTGAATAACATTGACGTCTTTGAGTTCAATCAGTGGAACATCGGAGCTGCGTCCGGTGAGACGTTCTCGAGACTGTTTCACATGGTTCGACATGATGACTATTCTCCTTTGCTCTGCATCGCTGCTAGGAGCTCATCGGTAGCAGCCCAGCGGTGGGTGGACGTTCCGTCGATGGCACGCATGACTGGCTTCTGGTTGAGGCCAAGCTGTGGGTGGCTAGAACGTGGTGCGAAGCGGTCGCCAGCAACAAACTCGCGAGGGCTTGGAACCGTACCAGGCACCTGGTAGAGGCGAGATGCACCGGATTCGATGGACAACACAGCGCCGAGGAGGCCGCGGGTGTATTCGTGGTGTGGATCGGCAAGAAGTTCGCGGGTGTGACCCTGTTCAACAACCTGACCTGCGTACATGACGGTGATCTTGTGCGCGAGCTTAGCCACCAGCGCAAGGTCGTGGCTGACGAAGATCATGGAGAAGCCGAGCTTTTCGCGCAGCTCGTTGAGCAAGTCCACCACTTGGTGCTGCACGGTGACGTCGAGAGCCGTGGTGGGCTCGTCGGCAATAAGCAGGCGAGGATTGCGGGTTAATGCCATGGCGATGAGCACACGCTGGCGCTGACCACCGGAAAGCTCGTGAGGGTAGGATTTCAGGGTACGAACTGGATCCAAGCCCACCAGCTCCATGAGTTCTTCCGCGGTGCGCTTACCGCCACGACGGATCAGCTGGTTAAGCTGAGTGCTAATCAGCATCGAGGGGTTCAAAGAGCTGAGTGCGTCTTGGTAGATCATGGCCATGTCGTGACCGCGCAGTGCATTGCGCTCATCAGCGGACATTTCCAGCAGGTTCTTGCCACCGTAGAGGATCTCGCCGGTGATAACAGCGGTTGGAGGCAACAGACCCATGATGGTCATAGCGATCAGGGACTTACCACAACCGGATTCGCCAACCAGGCCCATGGTTTCGCCTGGTGCGACGGTGAAGTTGACCTTGTCCACGATCTTGACATCGCCGTGAGCGTTCGGGAACGCGATGCTGAGGTCCTTGACTACGATCAGCGGTTCTTCGCCGCGGGTGTAGTTGAGTCGGCGATCTTCCGACATTTCCGCATCACGCAGTTTAGCCAGCGAGGTGTTCAAAGCCTTGGCGGCTTCTTCCTCAGTGGTGTGGCCCAAGGTGTTGCGCTTGTCGATCGTAGGATCGTTGTCAGAAACAGCTGCGGTGCGCTTGATACGAGGTGAAGCCATGGCATCGGTGAGTCCCTCAGACAGGATGTTCAAAGCGAGCACCGTCAGCAGAATCATCAAACCTGGGAAGAACGTAGGCCACCATGCACCGGAGAGCAGAAGCTGCTTGCCGTCGGCCAAGATGTTGCCCCATGAAGGCTCTGGCGGCTTCACACCAGCGTTAATGAAGGACAAGGAAGCTTCGAAGACGATGGCGTCTGCAACCAGCACGGTAGCGAACACGGCGATAGGAGCAATTGTATTGCGTGCAACGTGCTTGAGGAGGATGTGAGGGATACGCGCACCCATCACCTTGGCGGCAGCAACGTAGTCTTCACCAAACTCGCTCAAGATATTAGCGCGAACCACACGAGACAGCTGTGGGACGTACAGGAAGCCGATGGCAAACACCAGCACAGGAAGCGAGGTGCCAAACACTGCGACGAACACGGCTGCCAAAGCGATGCCTGGGAAGGACATAATGATGTCCAAAATGCGCATCAAAACTTCGGAGACAACCTTGCCGCCAGTAGCAGCAACGGAGCCGAGAACAGCGGCAGCTGCGAGAGCTGCTGCGGTAGCACACAAGCCGATGACGAGGGAGGAACGGGCGCCGAAGGCGACACGAGCGAAAATGTCACGACCGATGGCGTCGGTACCGAACCAGTGCTCACCACTTGGTGGCTGAACTGGGGTAGAAGAGGCGAGAGGATCGTAGCTGGAGATCAATGGCGCAAAGATTGCCATTGCAGCGATGAGAGCGAGGAAGATCAAAGCGATCTTAGAGGCTACAGGCAGGGACTTTAGACCGATAAAGCGGTGGCCTGCTTTGGTTTCGAGGTTTTCTGTCAGGTTGCGTCGCATTAGATGCTCCTGATGCGTGGGTTGACGAGTACGTACAGCATGTCAACGATGATGTTAATGATGATGAAGGCCACGGCCACGGTAAGTGTGACGCCCTGGACGAGGAAGACGTCGTTACGCGTCACACCGTCAAGGATCAGCTGACCCATAGCCTGGATGTTGAAGATGATCTCGATGATCACGGCACCACCCATGAGGTAACCGACGCGAAGGCCGAGAACCGTAATGGGGGTAATCAAAGCATTGCGCAAAACATTTCGAGAAATAACTTCTGACTTTGGAATGCCCGAACCGATAGCGGTACGAACATAGTCCTTGTCGAGTTCTTCCACCATGGCGGTACGCACAACACGAGTCAACGAACCGGCAACAGGAACGCCGAGCGCGAATGCTGGAAGGAAGATGTTGTTGAAGTAGATCTGAGGGTTTTCCGTCATCTTGGTCCAGCCGGTGACAAGGGCAGGGAATAGGCCCCACGCGCCGGGGATCGTACCCAGCCACTGGATGAGCAAGATAGCCAACCAGAAGGAAGGAGTAGCAAGCGCTGCGATGGAGACGATACGGATGATCTGGTCAGGCCAGCGATCGCGGTACAGTGCAGCGATAACGCCGAAGACGAGGGCGAAGACAACTGCGATGAGTAGGCCCCACATAGTCAGCTGCAAGGTGATAGGGAATGCGCGGGCTACAACGTCGGTGACGGGGGTGTTACCAGTGGTGGTGCCCAAGTCACCGTGCAACATGTCGCCGAGGAAGTGGAAATAACGGACAAGGAGAGGATCGTTGAGGCCGTGGGATTCCCGGTACTCTTCGAGAGCTTCAAGCGATGCCGTCTCGCCGAGCGCTAAACGCGCTGGGTCGGCTGGGCTGAAGGACATGATGAAGAATACGAGGAACGTCACACCGAGAATCATGATCGGCAACGCGACGAGGCGCCTACCAATCAGACGGAGGAGGTTAGACATGTGCGTAATCCTGACTATCGGAACTGTTATCTGCAGCTAAGATCGCTGAACCATGTACATTGCGTGCAACCAATTGAGGGGGTTGGAATATCTTATTCAGCGCTTGCTGGACGAAAAATGTTTGCCGGTGGCCGTGGTATTTATGCCACCGGCAAAGAGATAAAAGGTGGCGGGGTTCCCCCTAGGACCCGCTCTAGGCGATGTGTGGAAAAGATCGGGAGCTAGGGGGAAGATTGAGTGCTACTGAGTGGTGCCAACACCCGAGAAGCTCAGGCCGGTCAGGGAGATCGGCTTGAAGTCAACCAGCGTGCTTGCATCCCACGCGGTTGGAGCCTTGCGGTGGAACAGTGGGTAGAGAGGAACGTTCTCGGAGATGATGTCGAGCGCCTCGTGCCACTTGTTCTTCTGCTCGGACTCGCTGGTAGCTGCAAGGCCTGCGTCGAGAACCTTCTGAAGCTTGGTGTAAGCCTCGGTGCCCTTCCAGTGCATACGGGTGTCGGTCCAGGTGTCTCCGGAGTACCACCAGCGTATGAGCAGGTCAGGGTCGGTGCCGAATACAGATGGGTCGCCAGGTGCGATCACAACGTCGTAAGCCTCTGGCTTGCCGTCGATGGTGTTGTACACATCCGAAGACTTCTTCTCGGTGAAGTCGACCTGAATGCCCAAAGCAGTCAGGGACTCCTGGATCAATGGGGTGCACTTCTTAACCCAGTCGTGGTCGGTGCACAGCATGCGCAGCTTGGTAAGGCCAGTCTCTTTGAACAAAGCCTTTGCCTTTTCTGCATCGTGCGAGTAAACAACCTTGGCCTCGTGGTACTGAGGGTGCTCCTTGTGTAGGAAGGAGGTAGGCGCGGTTGCCTGGCCGAGCAGAGCGGTCTTGATGACCTTCTCCATGTCGATGCCGTAGAGGAATGCTTGGCGGTTCTTCAAGTCGCTGAATGGGTTGGACTTGTCGTTGTTAAACATTGCGAACAGCAAGCCGAAGCCCTGGACGGATTCCACAGTGTGGGTACCCTTAAGCTGGTCGATGGAGAGGTAAGGAACCGAGTCGATAGCCTGAACGGACTTGGACTGCAAAGCATTGGTCCGAGTCGAAGCATCTGGGATGATCTGCCAGACCATGTTTTTTGCGCGAGCTGGCTTAGGGCCGTTGTAGTCCTCGAAGCGCTCGAACTTCACGGTCTTAGAGGTACCACCGTTGTCGGTCATCTTGTAAGGGCCGGAACCGATTGGGTTAGCGGAGAATGCGTCAGCGTCCTTCTCAACAGCTGCCTTAGGAACGATCTTGACCACAGCAAGGCGGCTAGCAAAAACGCCAGTCTCGGTGGAAAGCTTGAAGACGACAGTCTTGTCGTCCTTCTTCTCAACGCTGGTAATGAATGGAATGAAGGAGGCGTACAGGCTCTTGTTGGCTTTATCTAGTACGCGCTCGAAGGAGAAGACAACGTCATCGGCGGTGACTGCGCTGCCATCGTGGAACTTGGCGCCGTCGCGAAGCGTGACCTCTACCTCGGTGCCGGAAGCCTTTGGCATTTCCTTAGCCAAAGCTGCGTAGGTTTCGCCCGTGGCTGGGTCGATTTCGGTCAGACCCTCGAGGGTGTGCCAGTTAGCAGCAATTGTCAGGGCTGCGGTGGTGGACATTGGGTCGTAACCATTGGTGCCCAACTCGTAAGAGATTGCTGCGTTAATGGTGCCATCGTTATTGGCAGATCCGGCTGCTGCTTGGCTGCCGGATGTGGAAGAACCGCTGTTATCGGGGGCACACGCCGAGAGGGTGGCGGCGAAGCCTGCTGCAAGTCCGACTGCGCCGGAGATCTTAAAGAAATCGCGGCGAGAGTAGCGGCGCTGTGAATCCATGCTCATAGGAGTTTCCTTTCCCAAGTGAGGAATTAGCATCGACGGTCGATCTACAAAGCATCCTACATCAGACGTCTGATGTCAGGGGTAGAAATGTGTTAACATCACACCTGAAAGCCACGGATCGCGCTTTCTCAACCCCCATTCCATTGTGGTTCGGCATGTTCAAGCACAGCGGTGACATGGAGAAATGGGAGGCCAACGGTCTGCGACACAGTACTTTTGAAAGTGATTCTCACCGATTACTAGGGGTAAACATCGCAAAAGCCCCCACAAACCAGTGATTTATCTCTCCTCAAAATTAGTAACAAAGTACCCCTGTACGGAACCAAGGAGTCACCGTGAAGGATCATTCTGGGATCAGCTTCGGCAAAAACCCCACCGTCTTAGCTATCGAAAACTACATACGCGAAAACGGACTCACACCAGGAGACGTACTCCCCTCAGAGGCCGCAATCTGCGAGCACCTGAGCGTATCCCGTTCCTCAGTACGAGAAGCAATGAGGACACTCGCCTCCCTTGACATGGTAGAAATCCGCCACGGACACGGCACCTACGTCGGAAAAATGTCTATGGCCCCACTCGTCAACGGCATGGTTCTCAGGCTGACACTCAACGAAAAATCCGCGATCGAAAACCTCCAACATGTAGTAGGTATGCGCATCGCCCTCGACCGCAGCAACGCCCAAGAACTCGCCGCCTATTACAAAGGGCGCGAAACCCCTAAGCTCGACCAAATCGTGGAAGAAATGAAAATCCAGTTTGAGCGCGGAGAATCCTTCGAACACCAAGATTTCCTCTTCCATCAACTGCTCAACGACCACCTCTCCAACCCACTCATGCAGGAATTTTCCATGGCACTGTGGGAAATCCACACCCGCGTCGTGCCACAGTTGGGGTTACGCGATCCCGAAGACATCTCCAACACCGTCCAAGCACACGCACACATGGTAGAAGCGCTGCGTGCAGGAGACGTCGACAAGCTGCTAGAAACCATCGACGAGCACTATCAGCCACTGCTCAGCATCCTGGAAAAGAACCGTCAATACGTCGAACAAACAGAGCACGCAGCTGAATCCCAGAAAGGCACCCTTCACCTATGACACACGCACTCGGTGTCGACATCGGCGGCACCAAAATCGCAGTCGGAATCGTAGACACCACCGACCCCACCACCGTAATCAGCCGACACATCGTCCCCACGCCCGACCACGACGTGATTGACCACGTACGCGACGCGATCGCCCACATCATCACCCCAGAAGTAACTAGCATTGGCATCGGCGCGCCGGGCGTGATCGACGAAACCACAGGCGTAGTCGTCTCCTCCGGTCCCACCATGCAAGGCTGGGCTGGCACACGCATCGCGGATACTATTGCCGTGGAATTTTCGCTACCCGTCGCCGTGCATAACGACGTCCGCGTCATGGGGCTCGGCGAATCCATCTACGGCGCCGGACGCGACTACACCAATGTGCTCTTTGTCAGCCTTGGGACAGGTGTCGGCGGCGCCATTGTTCGTGACGGACGCCTCGTAGCATCCCCGCACCACACTGCAGGCGAACTTCGGGCACTCATCGGCAGGCTTCCCGACGGCCGCGCAGACCTCCTAGAAAACTTCGCCGCAGGACCCGGCTTGGCACAAAGATTCGGTGAACTCTACCCCGAACACGCAGGTCGTGACCTGCGATTCATCATGGAGCTCTACCATGCAGGAGACACCCACGCCCGCGACTACATCACCGCGACGCTTACAGCAGCGGGCGAAACCATCGCAGGATTCGCCAGCGCCATCGACGTAGACGCCATCATCATCGGCGGCGGAGTAGGCAACATCGGCGACGCCATCATCAAACCATTTGCCCACGGATTCGCAGCCCACGCCATTCCACCGCTGGGCACGATCCCCATCCGGCAAGCACAACTTGGCACCGACGCACCGATCGTCGGCGCAGCACACCTTGGCCACAGCGCCATCGTATAACACGCAATAACTATTGAAGGAGAAAACCATGGACCGTAACGAATTTATTGACCAAGTACGTGGCAGCCTGATCGTCTCAGCACAAGCCCCAACAGGCCACCCACTGCGCGACACCCGCACCATCGCCTTCCTTGCAAAAGCTGCAGAATACGGTGGATCCACCGCCATTCGCTGCGGCGGCTACGGCGGACTCGACGACATCGCCGCAGTACGCGAAGCCGTATCCCTGCCTGTCATTGGCCTCACCAAAGAAGGCGACACCGGCGTGTACATCACCCCCACCGTTGCCTCCGCGGTAGCAGCAGCACAAGCAGGTGCAGACGTAGTTGCTATCGACGCCACCCTGCGCCCCCGCCAAGACGGATCCACCTTCAAAGAACAAGTAGATGCCGTTCATGCCGAAGGAAAACTCGCCATGGCTGACATCGCTACCGCCGAAGAAGCCGTCCAAGCACACCGCGACGGTGCCGACATCATTTCCACCACATTGGCCGGATACACCGAGCACCGCGAAAAGACTCACGGCCCCGACATCGAGCTCATCAAGGAAATCCGCGAGCTCCTAGGCGATGAGATCTTCCTGATCGGCGAAGGCCGCTTCCACAGCCCAGAGCACGTCAAGCAGGGATTCGCTGCAGGTATCGACGCCGTTATCGTCGGCACCGCGATCACTGACACCGCGTGGGTTACCACCCAGTTTGCCAACGCAGCCCGCGGAAACTAATACCCCCACACATTACAACCGAGGAGTACCAAGGAATGAAACAGATCATCGGTGATCTGGTCACTCCAGCCGGTGTTCTACCGCACCATCGGATAGACATCGACTCTAACGGAATGATCGCAGCGATCACACCAGCAGCAGAAGTAGATAACCCACCCCTCGTGCTGCCAGGTCTTGCCGACATCCACAATCACGGTGGAGCAGGGGAATCCTTTCCCAACTCTGACTACGACGGATGTGTGATCGCCGCACGCCACCACCGCGCACATGGTTCGACCACGCTGCTGGCGTCGACAGTATCCATGCCCGAGCACACCCTACTGCCGCAACTATCCCTCCTCGCAGATCTTGCCGACGCCGGTGAAATCGACGGAATCCACGCCGAAGGCCCCTTTGTTAACCCGTGCCGCTGCGGCGCACAAGACCCAGAAGCGATCATCCCCGGCGACCCAGAACTGTTCAAGAAAATGATCAGAGCGGCACGCGGCTGGCTCAAATCCATGACCTTCGCCCCCGAAACCGCACACGCCACGGAAATCATCGACCTCTGCGCCGAAAACAACATCATCGTCTCCCTCGGACACACCGACGCAGACTTCTTAGTCACCGAACAAGCCCTGTCCTACGCAGTAGCAGCCGGTGCAACTGTGACCGCAACGCACCTATTTAATGCGATGCCCGCAATACACCACCGTGACCCAGGTGCAGCCGCAGCGCTTATCGACGCTGCAGCCCGCGGCAACGCCCACGTAGAACTCGTCGCCGATGGCATCCACCTCGATGACCACACAGTGCGCATGGTCATCGACTCTGTAGGTGCGGATCGAGTGAGCTTTGTCTCCGACGCGATGGGCGCAGCAGGAAAAGAAGACGGAGACTACGTTCTCGGAGCCCTCGCCGTCACTGTGAAAGACTCCGTCGCACGACTGACCACCACCGACGGCAGTGAAGGCGCTATCGCAGGCGGCACCTCACGTGTGATCGACCAAGTACGCCGACACGTCGCCGCAGGATTCCCCATAGAAGACGTAGTCAAAGCCGCAACCGAAGGAACCCGAATCCTCGGATTACACGACCGCGGGGCCATCGAAGTAGGAAAACGCGCAGACCTTGTCCTATGCAGCGGCGACTTTCATGTCGACCACGTGCTCATCAAAGGCGAGGACATCTAAGGCCATAAGCCCCCTCAAAAGAAAGAGAAAAACATGGAGATCGTAATCACCCCCACCAAGGACGACGCCGCTCGTATCGCCGCCGACATCCTCGAAGAATACGCACGTGAAGGAAAGACCCTGGGTCTTGCTACCGGATCTACTCCGCTAGGCACCTACCAAGAGCTCATTCGTCGTCACAATGAGGAAGGCTTGTCGTTTGCCGAATGCCAAGCATTTACTCTCGATGAGTACGTCGGATTGCCTCGCGAACACGAGCAAAGCTACTACAGCACCATTCGACGGGAATTTACTTCGCACATCGATATCCCAGATGAGAAGGTGTTCAACCCTGACGGCACCGCAGGACACCCAGGACAAGCAGCACAGGAATACGATCGCCTGATCGTAGAAAAAGGCGGTGTTGACATTCAGATTCTTGGTATCGGAACCGATGGTCACATTGCTTTTAACGAGCCAACCTCGTCTATGGCAAGCCGTACGCGTATCAAGACGCTGCACCCAGACACGGTACGCGATAATTCTCGATTCTTTGATGGCGACGAATCACAAGTTCCACACCACGTGATGACCCAAGGAATCGGTACCATCCGCGAGGCCCGACACCTGCTGATGCTCTGCTTTGGTGAGAATAAAGCAGATGCAGTCAAAGCAATGGTGGAAGGACCAGTCGCCGCCGTGTGCCCAGCATCTGTTTTGCAGCTGCATGAGCATGCCACTGTGATTGTTGATGAGGCAGCGGCAGCAAAACTTGAGCACACTCAGTATTACCGCTATGCGCTAGAGAATAAGCCAGACTGGCAACGCTTCTAATCGCATAGAAAAGGAGCGCTCCTCTTGGGTGAGGGGAGCGCTCCTTTTTACGTTATTGATTAACGAATACCTGGGATTCGAATGTTGAAGATCTTAGCTAGCATGCTGCCAATGCCGAATGCTGCGATCATGATCGACAAGACTGTGGACAGCTTGCCCAAAACGTTTGACCACGAGAAGCCACCTGCGGATGATTCTGATTCGGAAGTGTTTGAATCTTCAGGACCTTCATGTTCTTTTTTAGTTTTTCCAAAGCAGACCCATCGCTGGACTCCTTCACCGCTGGTGGCTTGCTGGAATCGACAAGTTTGACCAGGGAGTAGACCTCACTCGCGTCATCGCTCTTGTTGTAGTTCGGCACAATGATGGTGCCATGGGGGTGGGGTTAGTTCTGAGGTGGACCGCTTTGACGTGTAAAAATAATTTTGACTAATTTCTTGTGATTTGCTTTTTTGATGTGTAACCTCTTTCTTTGGTCTTGTGGGTAACTACATACAGGCCACAATGTAAATTTTCAAACCTACTTTGTTGTAGGCCCCCCGCCTTATGCGACCGCGTGAATAACAGGCAGCGAGCACCTCAGCTACTGAGCTAGGGGAGCGCTAGTGGCCCTCAAGAGCGCGGTTAACGCCGTTAAAGGTGGGTAGGAACCGCAACGAGAAAGGCGCCAGGTCACTTCTATGACCATGACTGATCCAATCGCCGACATGCTGTCGCGCGTGCGCAATGCAAATAATGCGCACCACGATGTAGTGTCGATGCCTTCTTCTAAGCTCAAGGCAAACATTGCCGAGATCCTGAAGTCTGAAGGCTACATTGCTGACTACAAGGTTGAGGACGCAAAGGTCGGCAAGACCTTGACTCTCGACCTGAAGTACGGCCCAAACCGTCAGCGTTCCATCGAGGGCGTTCGTCGCGTTTCTAAGCCAGGTCTGCGTGTGTATGCAAAGTCCACCAACCTGCCACAGGTCCTCGGCGGCTTGGGCGTGGCCATCATCTCCACGTCCCAAGGTCTGCTGACCGATCGTCAGGCTACCGAGAAGGGTGTAGGCGGAGAAGTTCTCGCCTACGTCTGGTAAGGGAGGAGACGAAACATGTCACGTGTAGGTAAGGCACCTATCGCAATCCCATCCGGCGTTGACGTAAAGATCGACGGCCAGCATGTTGAGGTCAAGGGTCCTAAGGGCACCTTGGATCTCACCATCCCAGAGCCAATCGTCGCTTCTGTTGAAGACGGCCAGATCAGCGTCGTTCGTCCGGACGATCACCGCAAGAACCGTTCTTTGCATGGTCTTTCCCGCTCGCTCGTTAACAACATGGTTGTTGGCGTTACCGAGGGTTACACCATCAAGATGGAGATCTTCGGCGTTGGTTACCGTGTTGCTCTGAAGGGCAAGAACCTTGAGTTCTCTCTCGGTTACTCCCACCCAGTGCTGATCGAGGCACCGGAAGGCATCACGTTCGCCGTTGACGGCAACACCAAGTTGTCTGTCTCCGGTATCGACAAGCAGAAGGTCGGACAGATCGCCGCCATTATCCGTCGTCTGCGTAAGGATGATCCTTACAAGGGCAAGGGTATTCGCTACGAAGGCGAGCAGATCCGTCGCAAGGTCGGAAAGACGGGTAAGTAAGCATGAGCAACACCGAAAACAACAACGCAAAGCGTCTTCCAGTGGGCAAGGATATCTCCACCCGCCGTCGTATCGCTCGCGCACGCCGTCACGACCGTATCCGCAAGAACCTGCGTGGCACCGCCGAGACCCCACGTCTCGTCGTGCACCGCTCTTCTCGCCACATGCACGTTCAGGTTATCGACGACATCGCTGGTCGTACCCTGGCTGCTGCTTCCACCTTGGAAGCAGCAGTACGCGCACTTGAGGGTGACAAGAAGGCTAAGGGCGCAAAGGTCGGTCAGCTGATCGCCGAGCGCGCACAGGCTGCTGGCATCACCGCTATCGTCTTCGACCGCGGTGGCTACAAGTACCACGGCCGTATTGCAGCTTTGGCTGATGCAGCTCGCGAAGGCGGTCTGAAGTTCTAATGACTGCTATCTCCATGAACCTCAACGGAAGGATTGCGTAATGCCGGGACGTGAACGGCGTGACGGCGGACGCTCCGCCGACGAAAACCAGAAGAAGAACGACCGCCGAGGCGGTCGCCGCGATGATCGTCGTAACCAGCAGCAGGACGAGCGCTCTCAGTACATTGAGCGCGTCGTGACCATCAACCGTGTGTCCAAGGTCGTGAAGGGTGGTCGTCGCTTTAGCTTCACCGCTCTCGTGATCGTTGGCGACGGCAAGGGCATGGTCGGTGTTGGTTACGGCAAAGCCAAGGAAGTTCCAGCTGCAATCCAAAAGGGTGCAGAAGAAGCTCGTAAGAACTTCTTCCGTGTTCCAATGGTCGCTGGCACCATTACTCACCCAGTTCAGGGCGAGGCTGCAGCCGGCATCGTTATGATGCGCCCAGCTGCTCCTGGTACCGGTGTTATTGCTGGTGGTGCTGCACGTCCAGTCCTCGAATGTGCAGGCGTTCAGGACATTCTGTGCAAGTCTCTTGGCTCCGACAACGCCATCAACGTGGTTCACGCCACCGTTGCCGGCCTGAAGCAGCTCAACCGTCCAGAAGAGGTCGCCGCACGTCGTGGCAAGACCTTGGAGGAAGTTGCTCCAGCTCGTATGCTGCGCGCTCGCGCAGGACAGGAGGCTTAAACCATGGCCCTGAAGATTACCCAGCACAAGGGTTTGGTTGGCGCTAACCCAAAGCAGCGTAAGAACATGGCTGCTCTTGGTCTGAAGCACATCAACCACTCCGTAGTACACCAGGACACTCCAGTCGTTCGCGGCATGGTCAATGTGGTTCGCCACATGGTGTCTGTTGAAGAAGTGGCAGGGGAGTAATAATGAGCGAACCAATTAAGCTCCACGACCTGCGCCCAGCAAAGGGTGCAAACAAGCCAAAGACCCGCGTTGGCCGCGGTGAGGCCTCCAAAGGTAAGACTGCAGGTCGCGGTACTAAGGGCACCAAGGCTCGCAAGCAGGTTTCCGCTGCTTTCGAGGGTGGCCAAATGCCGCTGCACATGCGTCTGCCAAAGCTCAAGGGCTTCAAGAACCCTGCAAAGGTCTACTACCAGGTCGTCAACGTTTCCGACCTCGAGAAGGCTTTCCCACAGGGTGGCGACGTTGCTGTAGCTGATATCGTTGCAAAGGGCCTCGTTCGCCCTAAGCAGCCTGTCAAGGTTCTTGGTAACGGCGAGATCAGCGTCAAGCTGAACGTCACTGCAACCAAGTTCTCCAAGTCTGCAGTTGAGAAGATCGAAGCCGCTGGCGGCTCCGTGACCGAGGCTTAATTTTAAGCTTCACCGAGCTGGTAGCTACTCATAATGAGTAGCTACCAGCTTTTCTTGTATACAAACCACAATGCCAAAATGTGTTCGGGGTAACAGAATTAAAGAAATGTAACCTGCGACCTTTATTATCGAAGGGTTGGTTTAACCCCGCTATCGCTATGAGAGGTAAACACCCTGGTGGCAACGCACAATCCGATCCTAAACGACAAAATCTTTGGGTCCGTGGCTAAAAAAGAAGCCCTGCTGAAAACAAATTTCCTCCGATACTTCACCCGCTGCATCCTTGCCGGTGTTTATCTCACCCTCGGAACCGCATTCTCCGCACACGTTGGTCAAAAAGTAGAAAACTTAGCCCCAGGACTCGGCTCGGTCGCCTTCGCAATGTTCTTCTTCGTAGGACTCGCCTCCATCGTGATCCTCAACGCAGAACTCGTGACCAGCAACATGATGTACATGTCCTATGGCGTAGTCGGAAAAAAGATCCCATGGCACAAAGCAGCCCTCGTGCTCATCGTCTGCGTCATCGGCAACTTAGTCGGAGCCGTAATCATTGGCTGCCTGCTCGGACAATCGGCAGCCTACAGCGGATTGACCCCAGAATCATTCGTTTCTGTCACGCTCGACCACAAATTAGAAAAGCACTCCATGGGACTTTTCATAGAAGCAATGCTGGCCAATTTCGTGGTGAACATGGCAATCGTGGGCTGCGCGCTGATCAAAGATATCGCCGGAAAACTTATCTGGCTGATGTTCGTCATCGGCATGTTCGTAGGCCTTGGCCTCGAACACGTAGTAGCCAACTTTGGCCTCGTCACCCTCGTAGGCTTTGGTTCAGAAGTACATAGTGAATACTTCACCGCCGGCTACATCCTGCACAACTGGGGCATCGACTTCTTCGGCAACCTCGTTGGCGGCGGACTATGCATCGGCGGCGTATATGCATGGCTGAATCGCGGCAGCGAAAACTACCGCGATTAATTACAGATCCACAGCTCCTGCGTAGAGCTTGAACGTAGCATCACCCAGTGCTCCAATGAGCGTGATGCCTGCACGGTGGGCGTTGGCAATAGCGGAAGTAACCGCAGGCGCCGACGAAACCACAGTGCTACAACCACACAGCCGAGCAATCTCAACCACGGTGGCGTCGATAAGCCCTGTGGTGGCAAAAATAACGGCGTTACCAGTATCTTCGGATATCATCGCCGAACCCAGAACTTTCCAGCCGGCCTGATGAGCCGTGAGACACTCACGAACAACAACCTCGGCACCATCAGAACCGAAAATTCCAGCAGCATGCGTTGCAGCTGTTCTGCGCCTAAGGCCAGCCTGCTTAAGCAACCTACGAAATGCCGATTGGATCTGCTCCGGCGTGCACCGACACGTTGATGTTTGTACAGGTTCTGGGGAATCCTCGGCAAGGATGATGTCAATATCCATCCGGTTATAGGGATTAACCCCCGCTACCGATCCCGCACAATAACACGCTTGAGAAACCTGCTGTGCTGAAACAATCACCCCCTGTTGCCGCAGCATGCCGTGGATAAGCTCCACATCGTGCCCGCGGACGCGATCAACGGTGGTGTAAGGGGTGGCGTCGATAAGCACGCTCAGCTGCTCATCGTTTAACACAGTGCGCTGGCGCGTGCCGTGCTGCCACTGATCGTCTTCGCAAAAGAATGAATCAACAACAGTTAGCGAAGTTATACGTGCCATGAGTCTTCTTCACGTAGCAGCCACGCAGCACTATTAGCTGCAACGACATCGTGGCATTCCTCGGTGGACAACGCGATGTGCCAGCCTTTGGGGACTGCGACAGCCTGGTCGAAAGCGACGATCAGCATCACGTCACAACGTTGATCATCAGAATTGATGTACGCCAAACAATCCTGCTCCAACCACACAGGAGACAGCCGACCTCGTCCAAAGTTCAAGGACTTTCGGACCTGCAGCATGCGCCTAAAAAGCATGAGATCGGAATGGGGATCCGACTCTTGAGACGACACTGCCCGGTGCTCCCAGCCTTCTGGCTGCGGCAACCACGTTTGTCCGGTGGGGGAAAACCCAAGGCCTGGGCGTTGTAGCGTCCACGGCAGGGGGATGCGGCAGCCATCGCGGCCGGCTTCACGGTGCTCGGTCCGGAAATACGTGGGATCTTGGCGCAGGGCGTCGTCAAGCGTGGTGTGCTCTGGCAGATTAAGTTCCTCGCCCTGATAGATGTACACCGAACCTGGCAACGAATACATCAGCATATGCGCAGCGCGGGCGCGACGCGCACCGAGGTCAGCGTCAGGTTGCTCGTCGGTAGCGCGGATACCGTTAGGGCGCGCACCTGGGGTACTAAGCCCCAAGCGTGACGACGCGCGAACAACGTCATGGTTCGACATCACCCACGTCGCCGGCGACCCCGTAGGAGCAAGAGCCTCCAAGGACGTATGAATAATGCGCCCAAGATCCTCGGAACGCCACGGACAGATGAGGAAATCAAAATTAAACGCTTGGTTCATCTCATCCGGCTGAACATAATGAGCAATATCAGTTGCCGCATCAACCCAAGCCTCAGCAACCAAGGCGCGATTACCTGGGTATTCATCCAGAACCGTGCGCCAATGGCGGTAGATCTGATGGACTTCTTCGCGGTTCCACATTGGTGGCGGCGGAACATCCTCGGGACTGTCGTGCCCACCATCAACCATCGTCCAGTGGAACTGCCAGTCGGGCAGCTCTGGGTCTTTGGTAAGGCCATGGGCTACGTCAACGCGGAAACCATCGACTCCACGATCAAGCCAAAAACGAAGAATGCTATCAAAAAACTCGACTACTTCGTTGTTCGACCAATTAAGATCCGGCTGCGAAGAGTCAAATAAGTGCAGGTACCACGAGGTATCGTGCTCCCACGGAGAACCGGGGGCGTCGTCACGCGCACATACCTGAGTCCATGCGCTCCCGCCGAAAATAGACAACCAATCGTTAGGAGGCTCGCAGCCTTGCGGCCCCTTGCCCTCGCGGAACCAATAATGATTGCGCTCCGGAGAACCAAACCCCGCTTGTAATGCCTCACGAAACCACACGTGCTGATCGGAAGTGTGATTAGGAACGAGATCGAAAATCACCCGCAGGCCACGGCAATGAGCCTCGGAGATAAGCTCCTCCGCATCGGCGTTGGAGCCGAACAGCGGATCAACGCTGAAATAATCAGCAACATCATAACCGCCATCACGCTGCGGAGAAGTGTAAAAAGGTGACAACCAGATGGCATCTACGCCAAGGTCACGAACATAATCCAACCGAGAGGTAATTCCCCGAAGCGTTCCCATAGGTCCACCCGACGAAGCGAAGGACTTAGGGTAAATCTGGTAAATGGCAGCGTCACGCCACCAAGCATGGGGGTCTCTAGCATCCATAGACAACATTGTTACACGGACAAGATGACACCAGAAGTAGGACCTAACTCAACCACGCTGTGATCTGAGAGATCGGGATATGCAACATCACCACAACGGAAAAGCTCATGTGCCTGGGGCTGCTGAAGCTCAACGCGTACCGGCTTATTACCTGCATTGAGGGCAATAAACACGCTGTCGCCATGATGATGAGTACGGCGAAACACCATAACCTTGGGATGCTTCTTCAGGAGAGAACGATCAAACTCTAAATCAGCGAAGCCATCTAAAGCCGGCAGCTGAGAACGCAACTGAATGAGCTTTTGTACGTGATGGAACAACGAATCCGCACGCTCACGCTGCTGCGCCACATTCTGGGATGTATCAGTCATGGGGAGGTACAGGGGAGCGTCGCCAAGCGAAAAACCGCCGTTAGGCAACTGGGAATCCCAGCACATGGGGGTGCGCGACCCCGTGCGCACATAGCCGCCCTCTTTCGTAGGGATCTCCGCGTAGGGAAGACCAATTTCATCCCCGTAATAAATGAAAGGAAGGCCAGGCATAGTGAGTTGGAACAAGAAGAACAAAGCGCGTTCTTGTTCATTCAGGCGTGGTGCAAGACGCGGGCAGTCATGGTTACCGCTGATAAAACTAAACAGACCTGTCTCATGGGTGTGCTCCCATTGCGGCAAATACATGTCGAGAAACTCTTGGGCACCCGTAGCGGAATCAGAGTTAAAGAAACTTGCATCGTCGCGCCGCTCCAATGGGGTATCCGTGTTACGTGCCAAAAGGTTGTAACCATTGCCGCGCCAATCGAGGTAAAAGTCAGCGTCAAAGCCCGCCTCAAACGCTTGAGAAGGCGTACCCCACTCCGAGACAAAGATGGCATTAGGAAACTCGGCACGAACTCGGCTCAACATAGACTGCCAAATACCAATCGTGGCCCGCTTAGTGGTGCCGTCGTTTTTCACAAGCGAATCCGCCATATCCACGCGGAAACCATCGGCACCCTGCGACAACCAGTACTTCATAATCTCAACCATCGCGTCTTGGTTTGCCTGCGGGCCAGCGGCATCTACTGGCTGGTGCCATGGCTGGGTTACTTCTGCGAAACCATAATTGAGTGCAGGTTGAGACTTGAAGAAATTAATAATGTACGCACCGTTGCGGGGGTGTTCGCCGCCAATAAAAGCTAGCCCCGCACCGCCCTCAAATGCGTGCGAAGTCCAAATATAGCGGTCATCAAAATCTGTGTATTCACTAGCAGCACTTTGTTGAAACCAGGGGTGTTGTTCGCTGGTGTGGCCGGGAACGAGATCCAAGATAATGGCAATTCCGCGGGCATGCGCTTGGTGGAAAAGCTCCACTAAATCCTCATGGGTGCCGTACCGAGGAGCCACCTTTGTGTAGTCGCGCACATCGTAGCCGCCGTCTTTAAAAGGTGAATCAAAGCATGCGTTGAGCCAGATTCCGGTGATGCCAAGGTCGCTGAGATAGTCGAGTCGCGAGATGATTCCACGGAAATCTCCGATGCCGTCTTTGTTGGAATCGGCAAAGCTAGGAGGGTAAATCTGATAGAACGTTCCCGAGCTTAGCGTGGTGCGAGTTGGAAGGCTTTTCGACGTCATGCTCTCTATCGTACTGAGCTCACGCGAGGTGTTTTTTTCGTTGTGAGGCGTCGGTGAGGAACGCTGTGCTGCGGGGTGGGAGGTGTGAGGTTATTACCAGTGGGGTAGTGGGGGGGTAGTGGTGTGGGGATAAAAATATCTGCGAATTGGCTCATTTCTAGCTAAGGCTCTGTTAACATCTATCGGAAGTGGGGGATGTGGTTGTATCATATCGTTGCAGTTCGGGTGCACTCGTTGCGCTAAAAGTGCGATTTTCAGGTAATAAAAATGAAATTCCAGTGTAGTGTGTGCCTCAGGTAACTTGATAAAAATTTGTCGGGCTTAGTCACACAATATTAAGCTTACAGCTTGAATGGTGATTACCACCTAGCTTGAAACGTATCCGTGCTGGTCAACGGATTGGGCTAGGGGCTTTTGGGTAAACCATAAGTCTTTTTCTAACTGTAAAGGCGGTGTCGTGGATATGGTCCACACCAAGAAAATTCTCAGCGTAGTTGCTGCATCTACCCTGATCCTCACAGGCTGCTCCAGCGAGTCCGACTCCAGCAATAAAGCTTCCGATTCTGGCGCCTCCAACGAGGCAACTTTGACCGTTTGGGGTCCTCAGGAAGATCAGGATGGCGCTGACGGATGGCTCCAGTCAGTTCAGAAGGAATTCGAAAAGGCTCATCCTGATTACAAGATCACCTGGAAGAATTCGGTTGTTTCTGCAGCAGATGCAGGCAAGACGGTGAACCAAGATCCAAGTGCTGCAGCTGATGTATATGTATATGCCAATGACCAGCTAGGTTCGTTGCTCGATTCTGGTGCGGTTGGTGAGTTGTCAGATGATGGTATGAAGCAGCTCAAGGAACAAGCTGAAGACACCATGGTCGCTACTGTGACCGGCCAAGACGGCAAGGCATACGGTCTACCGATTGAGCCAAACACTTGGTTCATGTACTACAACAAGTCTAAGCTCAGCGCTGACGACGTCAAGTCTTTCGACACCATGCTGGAGAAAGCAAAGGTCTCTTTCCCAATCTCTAACTCTTGGTACTTCCCAGCTTTCTATGCTGGTGCAGGAGCGAAGTTCTTCGGTGATGACGGACTTAAAGCAGACGCAGGCATTGATTTGGGCGCTAAGGCTGGCGATGTAACCAAGTACCTCGCAAACGTTGTTCGTAATCCTAATTTTGTTAATGATGCTGATGGTTCCGGTATTGGCGGTATGAAGAACGGCTCTGTTGATGTTGTATTCTCTGGTTCATGGGATGCAAACAACGTCAAGGAAGCTCTCGGCGATAACTATGCTGTGGCATCTTTGCCTACCTTCAAACTTGATGGCAAAGATGTTCAGATGAAGGCATTTTCCGGTTCCAAGGCAATCGGCTACAACCCGAACACCAAGAACCCAAAGATCGCTTCTCAGTTCGCAGCATTCCTTGCTAACTCCCAGTCTCAGAAGTCTCACTTTGAAAAGAGCGGCGTTATCCCAGCAGATAAAACTCTCTCTACAGATGCAACTATTACCGCTGACCCAGTAGCTGGTGCACTGTTCGAGACAGTAGCAAAAGCTTCTATCCTGCAGCCAACTATCAAGAAGATGTCTGATTTCTGGGAGCCAGCAGAAAACTTTGGTAAAGGACTTGCCAATCGGGAGGTTGCACCTGAAAATGCTGCCCAAAAGACGGAAGCATGGGCGTCCACTCTGAAGTAGAAACTCTGGTTTTTCCAGAAACGTATGACGCTTTGTCATACGAGCCAACTAGATCGTGAGCCCAGTCCTAGTGCTGGGCTCACGGCATATACAGCCACAGGAAGGAAGTGCGGGCTCATGAAAACTGCGAGCCAACACGGTGGTTTAAAACTGAAAACAAAGAAAACCCAAAAACGCGAAGATGCCCCTAGCCCTTACTCGATGTCAAAGGCATGGAATAACGGCGACGGTATCACCAAAGCCTCGCTACTGGTTTTCGGTTTAGGCAACCTACTGCGCAAGCAGTTCGTTAAAGGTGCAGCGTTTCTTCTCATTGAGATCGCTGCCATCGCTTTCTTTGCAACTAAGGGCGTAAAAGCTCTGAAAGAACTCCCCGGTTTGGGCACCGGTGAATCAGAACGGGTCAAGGTTGACGGCTTTTGGGTCTACCAGAAGAGTGAGCCTTCGGTAGTTTTGCTCCTCAATGGCGTCGCCGCTGTTTTCTTGCTCATCGTTGTTCTTTGGCTTGCCACGCTCGCCATGCGCAGCGCATACAAAGCCCAGACTTTTGTCGAACAACGTGGTGATGCTCGTAGTCTAAAAGAAGATTTGTATGCTCTCACCGATGAAGACGCACCTATCTTATTAATGACACTCCCTACCGCTGGAATTATCATCTTCACGATATTGCCGCTTATCTTCATGATCAGCATGGCATTTACCAGCTACGACTCCGGTCATGTTCAAAAGTTCGACTGGGTAGGTTTAGAAAACTTTGCCAAAGTTTTTGCTAATGATGGTGGTGAAGTAAACCTTAAGTTGTTCATGAGCGTGCTGGTCTGGACGCTGACGTGGGCATTCTTCGCCACCTTCCTGAACTACTTCATCGGCATGTTCTTGGCTATGCTCATCGAGCGTAAAACCACTTATGGTAAGGCATTCTGGCGCGCAATCTTCTCGCTCTCTGTTGCTGTTCCGCAGTTCGTTACCCTTCTAGTTCTCCGCTCGATGCTGCAGCCAGAAGGCATTATCAACCGCATGCTGCTCGACGCCGGCTGGATCGACCAAAGCCTGCCATTCTTTACCGACGCAACATGGGCCCGTGTCACCGTTATCGTGATCAACCTGTGGATCGGTATTCCATACACCATCATGCAGGTCACCGGCATTTTGCAGAACATCCCAGGCGAGCTCTATGAGGCAGCGCGTCTCGACGGCGCAACGTGGTGGCAGACCTACCGGAATGTGACCCTGCCGTACATGTTCTTTGTGATGACCCCATACCTCATCACAACGTTCACTGCAAACGTGAACAACTTCAACGTGATCTATCTTCTCTCGCGTGGCGACCCAACGCCGATCGGTGCTTCCGCAGGTAAGACAGACCTTTTGATTACATGGCTGTACAAGCTCACCGTCGACCGCGGTGACTACAACGTCGGTGCAGTGATCGGTATCCTCACCTTCATTGTCTTGTCTGTCGTCGCCTTGATCACGTACCGCCGAAGCGGTTCGTACCGTAACGAGGAAGGATTCCAGTGATGAGCACTCATAAAGTTGCAATCAAAGGTAGTCAGCGACGCGCCCGTCGTCTGACAGACATTGCTGTTCACCTTTTCCTCTCCATCCTCGCAATCCTGTGGGTAATCCCGATTATCTGGGTGGTAGCCGAGAGCTTTAACAAAAACAGCGCTCCCTACACCTCAACGTTCTTCCCCAAGGAATACGGCTTTGATAACTACATCAAGCTCTTTACCGATCACTCGGTGCTGAACTTCCCCAAGATGTTCATGAACACCTTGATCATTGCGTGCTTTACCTGTGTTATCAGCGTGGTCTTTGTGCTGTTCGTCTCGTACTCCTTGAGTCGTCTGCGCTTCCGCTTCCGCAAGGTGTACATGAACATCGCCCTCGTCTTGGGTATGTTTCCAGGCATCATGGCCGTTGTTGCAATTTACTTTATCTTGAAGGCTGTGGGGCTTACCCAAGGTTGGACCACCAACCTTGCTCTGATCATCGTGTACTCGGCTGGTGCCGGCATGGGCTTCTACGTGATGAAGGGCTTCATGGACACCATCCCGATCTCCCTCGACGAAGCAGCGCTTCTCGATGGTTGCACGAGGTGGCAGGTCTTTACCAAGATTATTCTTCCGATCTCCAAGCCAATGATCGTGTATCAATCCATCGTGGCCTTCCTGACTCCATGGCTCGACTTCGTTCTTGCTAAGGCCATCGCCCGCACTCAGGAAAACTACACTGTTTCCCTTGGCCTGTGGAAGATGCTGGAGAAGGAATACATCTACGACTGGTTTGCTCGATTCGCTGCGGGTGCTGTCTGCGTTTCCATTCCGATTACAATTCTGTTTATCGTGATGCAGCGGTACTACCAGGAATCCATGGCAGGCTCGGTCAAGGGATAAAAACTAGCTTCATCAACGCCGTACTTGGCTTCTACCTGGAAGTCCTCGGGTACGGCGTTGTTGTGTGAAAAGGCGTGATTAGGTGGAAACAAAACGTAAAGGTTTAAGCCTGACAGCGCTTGCAGTCATAGCATTGGTGCTGCTGGCGCTAGGAATGCTGGGCAATGTTGTTGTGCAACCCACACATGATGGCTATCTGGATGCCAGCTTGGGGAAGCTCACAGTGGGCATGCTTTTAGAAACCGTATCGTGGGCCGCCGCACCTATTGTTTGTTGGCTTCTGGTCGTACTGATCAAACGCGGGGCGCCCTTTATTGGATTAGGTCTTCTCGCCATCGCTGTGGCAAGCGAGGTGCCCCATGACGTACTAACGCATCAAACATTGTGGACGGCTGAGTCCCAGAACCCCGCGTGGGCGTTGCTCGTGGCATGGATTGTTATCCAGGCTTTCCAGAGGCTTCCGCAGTCTCAGCTTCGGATTCCGCTGGCGGTTGCAGTTGTTATTGCGGCCTTGATCTGGATTTTTGGTTTTAGCCTTGGAACGCGGCTAGGTGTTGTTCCGCTAGGTTTTGGATACTTAGCTTTTACGTTGGTGTTTTATGCGTTGTGGGGTTCGGAAAACCGCATGATGTTTAGCGCTGGTGGCGTGGGAGCAACCATGTTTATCACGCCCGCGCTGGGCGTGGTGGTGCTGCACTATCGCCGTCCCCTTACCGAAACACTTGATCCGCTACCGCGGCTGGGGCTCGCAGTGGCGTATCCAGTACTTTTGGTGGTAGCGGCCGCGCTCAGTGTTGTCATTTAGCTGACATTGTGGTCTAACACGTGTTTTTCATCGGGGCGGTTGGGCAAGATTGTCTGAATATAAGACCTGACTTGGCTCATTTTGGTGTGTTGTAGTTCATATTGACGTTTCTGCCTGTGGGGTTGGGTATCAGAGTGCGGGTTTTGTCTGACTAAGCGGGTAGCGGTGGGGGTGCCGGTAGGCTGTTGAATATGTCACCGAGTATCCGCCGGGTCCCGACGGCGTCGGGTGCGACCGCTGTTCAAATCATCTGGCGGTACCGCAACCGCAAACCTGAAATCGAACACGTCGGCTCCGCCCATACCGACCACGATCTCGCAGCGCTGATGGTCAAGGCTCAGCGGCTTGTCGATGGCGAGCAAATTTCACTTGACCTCAAAGTGTTGCCTTCTGCGGTTGCTGTGTCTGGAACAGGCACGGTTGATAATCCCGTCACGGTATCCGGTGAACGCGCAGGTCTTCTCCTGGACGCGATTCGCGGGGCCTTCCAACTCCTTGGCCTGGATACGGCAAGCGGCAAGGACGAGGTGTTTTTCAACCTGGTCCAAGCCCGTATTATCTCGCCGGGTTCCAAGTTTGATTCCATTGAAACTCTGGCAGAAGTCGGCGTGGCCTCGGCTTCATACGCGACTATAAAGCGCTACCTTCCGCGGTATGCCGACAAAGACTTCCGCGACCAGATAACCCACGCGCTAGCCACACACGCGGCCATTGGTCCTGGTGTGATGGTTCTCTACGATGTGACAACCTTGTATTTTGAAACTGACGTGCCCGACGAGCTACGCAAACCCGGGTTTAGTAAAGAACGCCGACTCGAACCCCAGATCACTGTCGGGATGCTCACCGACTCCACCGGCTTGCCCTTGGCGATCGGCGCGTTTGAAGGCAATCGTGCGGAAACGCACACCATGTTGCCAATGATCCTGCGTCTTAAAGACGCCTACCACCTTGACGACATCACGATTGTTGCTGATGCTGGCATGTTTTCAGCCGCCAACAAGACCGCGATTATCGATGCCGGGTTGGACTACATTCTGGGCACGAAAGAACGCGAAATCCCAGAACCAATTAAAGCCTGGCTAGATGCAGCGGAAGGGCGCAGCTACACCGACTACGACGACGGACACATCTGGACCCACCGTCACCACAGCGACAAACGCCGCACCAGCGGCAAACCGCAGGCAGTGACCTATTACCAGTATTCCTACGATAGGGCTCGGCGCACAAGGCGCGGCATCGGCGAACAACTAGATAAAGCCCAGCGTGCTGTTGACGGAAAGATACCCGTCAAGCGGAATCGATACGTCAACCTCAAGGCCCCGAATAAGCAGGTCAACCACACCCTAGCCAACAAGCACCTAACCCTGGCCGGGATTAAAGGATACGAGACCTCACGCACAGACTTAAAACCCCAGGAAGTCATCGGTGCCTACCGGCGCCTGTTCACGATCGAGAAATCGTTCCGAATGGCGAAATCAGACCTGAAAGCCCGACCGATTTATCACCGTAAAGAAGACTCCATCCACGCACACCTAACCATTGTGATGGCCGCGATGGCCACAGGCCACGTGTTGGAACAAGCCACGGGCCTGTCGTTGAAGCGATTAGTGCGAACCCTGAAGAAATACCGGACGTTTACCGTCGAAATCGCAGGCCAGACCCTCCATGCACAAACCGACCTGCCCGCTGACATCCGCGAACTCACCGAAAAGCTGCCCCAACCGTCTGACTAAATTGAGCCAAGTCAGGCTGCACTATCGCCGTCCCCTTACCGAAACACTTGATCCGCTACCGCGGCTGGGGCTCGCAGTGGCGTATCCAGTACTTTTGGTGGTAGCGGCCGCGCTCAGTGTTGTCATTTAGCTGACATTGTGGTCTAACACGTGTTTTTCATCGGGGCGGTTGGGCAAGATTGTCTGAATATAAGATTGTGTGGCCTCGTGGAGGGGGACTTCGTGGCCACATTCCTCTGAGAGATACCACTGGTGTTCCACGATCTCATGAAATAGCTGTGCCGGTTGCAGACGTGACGCGAATTCTGTGGGGATGGAGGCAAGCGTGGGCTCAAAAACATTGGTGAGCCACTCGTGTGCCACCTGGTTGAGCGGAATGTGCTCTTTGTGCTTAACCGCGCGATATGTCTCAATCGCGTTGATAATTCTGCGGGCTTGGCGTTCTTGAACATCCAACCCGGTCATCCGCATGAGGGCGCGGTGATGGTGGCCTGCGTCAACAACGCGGGGACGCATCTGCAGCATTTCGGTGCCTTCTACTTGGGCGGGCTTGAGCTTTAATTCGCTGACATCAAATCCGAGGTCGTTGAGACGTTCGATGCGTTGTTGTACTCGCCAAGCTTCGGAGACGTTGATGGTTTGTTCACCGGTGAGTTCTTCCCATAACAGCTCGTATTTTTCGGCGATGCGGTTTCCTACTTCGATGGCGTCGACATCGCTGGGGAGAAGTTCGCCTGCTTGTAGATCCATAAGCTCGCCGATGATGTTGACGCGGGCGATTTCTACGTCGTAAAGCCGGCGTTGTTCGCTCAGCTGTGGCTGTAAATCGCCGGTTTCTGCGTCGACGAGGTAGCCGGAAAAAGCGTCGGCGTCACGACGGAACAAAGTGTTGGACAGGCTGACATCGCCCCAGAAGAAGTTGAGGAGGTGCAAACGTACGAGCAGCAGGGCGATGGAGTCGATCATGCGGGTGGCTGTTTCGGGGCGCATGAAGCGAGACACACTCGTTTGAGAAAACACAGCGCGATAGGGGAGCGAAAAGCTCAAATGCTCTGTGACTAGTGCGGGGGTGAGTGGCTGGCCGGTGGCGTCGACACGCCCTGTGATTACGGCAAGTGGTTGAACGGAGGGTGCACCGAGTCGATTGAGGTCGCGCAGCATTTTGTACTCGTGGTAGGCGGCTTTTTGTCCGATTTCTTTAATAGCAAAAACGTGGCTATCAACATTGACAAAGCGCACGGTATGGCGAGAGATACCGCGTGGCAGGCTGGCGAGTACGTCATCGGGCCAGTCTTCAAGCGGTACGCTCCAAGGCAGTTGCAGTAAAGCTGGGGCGATAGTTCCGTTGGTGATCTGCATCGACGGTTGCGGAGTAAACACCAAAACCTCCAAGGATGGTATGGGGAAATAAGGAAAGAGGCGGTGCCCAGACACCCTAGCGGTCTGGGCTAGGGCAGTGCTGAGACACCGCCTATGTATGCGGGGAGTGAGCTACTACTCAGGCAGGCGATCGCCGGTTGCCTTGGAGAAGTTGTGCTGTGCGCCCTCGCGGATACGGACGTGAACAACCGAACCAATAGGTGGAGCAGTGTGAGGTGCGGTACGGATGATGATCTGGTCGGTCGAGACATCATCTGGGTTAGCGTCCGTGCCGGAGCCGAGTCCGCCGCCACCAACGAGCTTGCCGTACATGAAGGCATCGGAACCGAGCTCTTCGACAAGGTGGAGTTTCACCGGAATGGTGTTCGGGGTTCCTTCTGGGACGATCTCGAGTGCCTCTGGGCGGAAGCCGATCACGATCTGGCCGTTGTCGGCTGGGGTGATGGCGTCGAGGGTTGCGTCGCTCAGTGGTACGCGGGCATTGCCGAGCACTGCGTGGTTGCCTTCGACGGTGAAGGTGCCCAAGTTCATGGCGGGGGAGCCAATGAAGCCAGCGACGAACTCATTTGCTGGCCGATCGTAGAGCTCGCGTGGGGTGCCCACTTGCTGGAGCTTGCCAAAGTTGAGAACGGCGATGCGGTCGCCCATGGTCAGTGCTTCCGTCTGGTCGTGGGTGACGTACAAGGTTGTCACGCCGAGCTTGCGCTGCAGCGCTGCAATCTGCGTACGGGTTTGAACACGAAGCTTTGCGTCCAAGTTAGATAGTGGCTCATCCATGAGGAAGACCTCTGGTTTACGCACGATAGCGCGGCCCATGGCAACACGCTGGCGCTGGCCACCGGAGAGTGCCTTTGGCTTGCGGTCGAGGAACGCGGTGAGATCCAAGGTGCGTGCGGCCTCTTCGACACGACGATCGATCTCTTCCTTGGGGCGCTTATCAATCTTGAGTGCAAAGCCCATGTTCTCGCGCACTGTCATGTGGGGGTACAGGGCGTAGTTCTGAAACACCATAGCGATGTCGCGGTCGCGTGGTGGCATGTCGGTGACGTCGCGCTCACCAATCAAAATGCGACCGTCGTTGACCTCTTCTAGGCCAGCGAGCATGCGCAGGGTGGTGGACTTACCGCAGCCGGAAGGTCCGACGAGAACCAAAAATTCGCCATCTGCGATGTCAAGGGTGAATTTGTCTACCGATGGGGTAGTGGCGCCTGGGTAGATGCGTGTTGCGGCATCAAAGGTTACTGAAGCCATGAGTGGCAACTCCATTCTTTATCGGCAGGTACGTGCCGAACGATCCGAGTAGAAGAAATAAAGTGCGCGCTACGAGAACTGCGGCTAGGGAAAGCGCCGTTGCTCTGGGTATTTGCGTCAGTGACATAGTACGCGATAAAACGTGAGATTTTGCGGAACTAACCCCATGAGAGATCTACATCTCATTCAGTATGCAATTCTTTTTAGACTTTTATTAGATAACTTGGTTAGGGCTGCCTAAAAGTCGTGGGTGGGGTAACTAGTGAACTGTAGTAATACGGTGGTAGGGTAGACCGGTCAAATATATCCAGCCACGGTTTTAGCAGGTGGGTGGTTGCGTTACGACGTTCCTATGCTTGGCTTTCGCGGTTTTTCTTCGCGCGGGTGGGTGGAATGTTGAATGTGGCTTCACATTTCTAAGGCTTAGGGCATACGTTTACACACATCTCCTATCGCTTTGGGGGTGGTACGAGAACCAGGAGGCTAAGTGTCTGCGATTTTTCAGGCATTCCGAGATGCGGATCTTCGCAAGAAGATTCTGATCACCATCGCGTTGATCATCTTGTACCGAATCGGTGCGCAGATCCCGTCCCCGGGTGTTGATTACGCGTCGATTAGCGGTCGGCTTCGTGAGCTGACGTCGGACTCTTCGAGCGTCTACTCACTGATTAACCTGTTTTCGGGCGGAGCCCTGCTGCAGCTGTCGATCTTTGCTATCGGTGTGATGCCGTACATTACGGCGTCGATCATCGTGCAGCTGCTAACGGTTGTGATCCCTAAGTTTGAGGAACTCAAAAAAGAGGGACAATCCGGTCAAGCAAAGATGGATCAGTACATGCGTTATCTCACCTTAGGTCTTGCGCTGCTGCAATCCTCGGGCATCGTTGCTCTTGCTGACCGTGAGCAGCTGTTGGGTAGTGGTGTTTCGGTGTTGAAGGAAGACCGCAACCTGTGGACCTTGGTCATGCTGGTGTTGGTCATGTCCGCCGGCGCCATCTTGGTGATGTGGCTCGGTGAGATCATCACTGAGCGCGGTATCGGTAACGGTATGTCCCTCTTGATCTTCGCAGGTATCGCAACTCGCATTCCTTCAGATGGTGCCAACATCTTTAACTCTTCCGGCGGCGTTGTGTTCGCTGTGGTTCTTGTTGCTGTGATCGTCTTGGTCGTGGGTGTGGTCTTCGTTGAGCAAGGCCAGCGCCGTATCCCAGTGCAGTACGCAAAGCGCATGGTGGGACGTCGTCAGTACGGTGGCTCTTCTACCTACCTGCCTCTTAAGGTCAACCAAGCCGGCGTTATCCCCGTGATCTTCGCATCCTCTTTGATCTACATGCCAGTGCTGATCACCCAGATCATCAACTCCGGTTCCACCGAAGTTTCGGATAACTGGTGGCAGCGCAACGTTATTCAGTACCTGCAAACGCCATCCTCATGGCAGTACATCTTGTTGTACTTTGCGCTCATTATCTTCTTCTCTTACTTCTACGTTTCCGTGCAATATGACCCCAATGAGCAAGCGGACAACATGAAGAAGTACGGTGGTTTTATCCCAGGAATCCGCCCAGGCCGTCCTACGGCGGAGTATCTTGGATATGTGATGAACCGACTCCTGTTCGTCGGTGCGCTGTATCTTGGTATCATCGCTGTTTTGCCTAACATCGCTCTCGACTTGGGCGTTGGGGCAAGCTCTGCTGGATCAACACCATTCGGCGGTACTGCAATTTTGATTATGGTTTCCGTGGCTTTGACAACCGTCAAGCAGATCGAAAGCCAGCTACTGCAAAGCAACTACGAAGGACTTCTTAAATAATGCGACTCGTACTTCTTGGACCTCCCGGTGCTGGCAAAGGCACCCAAGCGGCTATCCTCTCCGAAAAGCTGCGCATTCCTCACATCTCTACCGGTGACCTGTTCCGCGCCAATATTGGCGAGGGCACCCCACTGGGTAAGGAAGCAAAATCTTATATTGATGCCGGCAAGCTTGTGCCTACCGACGTCACTGCGCGCATGGTGAAGGCTCGCCTCCAAGAAGACGACGCAGAGGTTGGATTCCTTCTTGACGGCTTCCCACGCACTGTTGAGCAGGCTGAGATCCTCAAGGAAATGCTGGAAGAATTCGGCGCTGAACTCAACGGTGTTATTAACTACGAAGTCTCTGAGGATGTAGTAGTTGAGCGCATGCTTGCTCGTGGCCGTGCGGACGACAACGAAGACACCATCCGCACCCGTCTGCAGGTTTACCGCCACGAAACTGCACCACTGATCCGCCACTATGGTGACGACATCATCACCATCAAGGCAGAGGGCAGCATCGAGGACATCAATGTTCGCACCCTCGGAGCACTGGGCAAATAATCTAGCTCTTATATAGCTCCACATAACGTTGAAATCCGAGGCGTTTTCCGTGACACCACGCAGGGGAACGATCCTCGGATTTTTCATGAACACAACAGAAAGAAAACACAGCCATGGGCTTTAGGTCTAAGCGAAAAGTAATCCCAGCAAAAACCCTAGGTGAGCTTGACGCCATGCAGGCGGCGGGCGAAATCGTCGGCGAAGCTCTCCAAGCGGTGCGCGCCGCGGCAGCCGTTGGAGTAAGCACCCTTGAGCTCGACGCTATCGCCGAGCAGACCATCCGTGATCGTGGAGCAATCCCGACCTTTAAAGGCTACGGTGGATTCCCAGGCTCTATTTGTGCCTCGGTAAACGACGTTATCGTGCACGGAATCCCCAACAAAGAAACCATCCTCAAAGAAGGTGACCTGGTTTCCATCGACTGCGGTGCCACACTAGACGGTTGGGTAGGCGACTCCGCATGGACATTCGGTGTTGGCACCCTAAGCGACGATGTACGTGCGCTGAACGAGGCCACCGAGTGGGTTCTCTATGAAGGCATGAAGGCAATGATCCCTGGTAACAGGCTTACCGACGTCTCCCACGCCCTAGAGATGGCCACCCGCGCAGCGGAAAAGAAATTCAACGTACGCCTCGGCATTGTCGACGGCTACGGTGGCCACGGAATCGGCCACGAAATGCACGAAGAGCCCTACCTAGCAAACGAGGGTAAAGGCGGCCGCGGCCCAATGATCCAAGAAGGATCGGTACTGGCCATCGAGCCCATGCTGACCCTTGGATCCGTAGATTCCATCGTGCTCGCCGACGAATGGACCGTAGTTACCGACGATAACTCTTGGTCCTCACACTGGGAGCACACTGTTGCGGCAACCAACGATGGTCCTAGGATTTTGACTCCGCGAAAGTAATAGAACTTTCGGATAACTAAGCGGTGGTTGGTTGTGGTAATACACAATCGACCACCATTTTATTTTCGGTATGGGGGTAAGGGGTGGGGGTATTTGTATACGTTTGCATGGCGATATTTTGCATGAATTTTATGATGGCCGTTACAAAAATGCACTTCTTGTGATAGTTTCTCATTGCTGAATTATCGTTATGGACAATGGCTCAGTAGGACAATCGAGTCCACACCACTCCCTTTTGTTTGTGACTTTGGGGCACGTGCAAGGTGGGGACATCAGACCTCCAACGTCCATAGTGTTTCTCATCTCACGTAGGAAAGGGAATTCCCGTGCAAAAACCAAAGCATGCCATCGGGCGCACTCTGCTCGGACTCACTGCTGCAATTTCACTAACAGCCCAAACACTGGGTACACCTGTGCTCGCACAAGAAAAGTCAGATCTTGGAACCGTCCAAAGCCCCTCAATCATTCCGGGTGGCGCAGAAGTAGGACTTTTCGACGCAGCACCACCATCGGAACCAGTGTTCGGTGCGGCCGGTGGCATGGGTTTGCCGGAGGCTCAAACTCAGCCAGTGTTTGAAAAGAAAATTATTCGGGATGTTGACCCATCAGGTCAACGATGCGTGCGTATTCCTGCAATTGTGACAGCAGAAGATGGCTCTTTGCTAGTGGCTTTTGATAATCGACGTGGGTCGGGTACCAATTGTCCAGATGCTCCTTTTAAGGTCGGGAATTCGAAGGATCCAAGCCTTCAAACAGATATTGAACTATATCGATCAACTGATAGTGGAAAGAATTTCGAAAAAGCTGGATTTATTGCTCAAGGGACTAGGGACCCTAGAGGACTTTCTTATACAGATCCCGCAATGGTCGTTGACCGGACAACTGGAAAAATATTTGCATTCTTCGTGCGTGCGCTAGATCAGCGTGTGGCGCAAGCGAGCGCTGGCTATCATGAAGGTGACGCTGCAGGTCAGATTAATAATCGATCTGTGCAGGACACTATTGTTATTGAATCTAATGACGATGGCCAGACCTGGGAAAATATGCGTTTAATTAGTCACTTGACTGGGCAGGTGAAGGTAAATGGTCGAACTTACCAAGGTCGGGGCCGCTTTGTAACCTCAGGGTCAGGTATCCAGCTTCGATATGGTGAACATGCTGGTCGATTGATCGTTCCGATCGCAGTGGATGTTGAACCGTCCTCGTCAGCTAAGTTTGTGAATTTGGCAATTTATTCAGATAACGGCGGTGAAACATGGGAAATTGGAGAAGGAATCGCTGGTGATGGAGCGCGTAGCGGTGACGAAAATAAACTAGTTGAACTTTCGGACGGAACTCTCATGATGAATTCGAAAGAATTTGGGGGGAGTACTCGCTGGACTGCATATTCTACCGATCAGGGATTAACTTGGGGAAACTTAAAATCCACGGTTTTTGCGCCACCGCAGCATCCTTCTAAATTCAACGAAGCAATTAACGTGGGACTGATTAGGGCGTACCCTAATGCACCGCAAGGTAGTGCAGCAGCCAAAGTGCTTCTTCATTCGGCACCGATTGAACACCGGACAGATCGAGATAGTGGACGCCGCAATGGCTGGGTGATGGCGTCGTGTGATGATGGCAAAACATGGAAACATGGTCGGCAAATTGAAGAAGGGCCATTCCAGTATTCGGTAATGACCCCGATGGAAGACGGCACCATTGGTATGGCGTATGAATCTATAAATTCTCAAGGTCTGATCATAAAATTTGCCAAGTTCAACATGTCATGGCTGGGGGCCGACTGCCTGAGTGAAAAGACCACTGGTATTGCGCCGAAGCTTGATCCAAAGGTTGTGGCTAAGGCTGAGGAAGCGGCTAAGGCTGCTCTGAAGGCAGATGCCAAGGTACAGGAGCTAGTCGATAAGCTTGGTGCTTCGAAGGCAAATGATGTGATGCTGCGTCAGGAATTGGCTGCTGCTGAGGCGGACGCCGCTAAGGCACATGCTGCTGCTGAGGAGGCAAAAGCTGCTGTTGCGCAGGCGGAAGAAGCCATGCGGGCTGCCGTCGAGGAGATGCAGGTGCAGCTCGACAGTATGAAAGAACAAGCTGTAAAAAACTGAAGGTGAGATGGCTGAACAGGCTGCAGCGCTGGAAAGGCAAAGCTACAGCTGAAAGAAGCTGGTGAAAAGAATGCCGAATTGCAGGCAAAGCTTCAAGAGGTTGAAACCCAGCTGGCGGAGTCCCGTGAAAAAGCTGCAGCACTAGTACAACAAGCCAAAGAGCAATCGAAGGTCGTTAAAGATGTAACCGAGCAGGTAGTAAAAGAAGTCCCAGGTGACAAGGAGGATGCCGCAGTTCCAGCTGAAAAGAAGGGCTTCTCTCATCGGACTGCTCGGAATGGGACTGCCAATTTTGGTTGCGATCTTCAACGCGGTCCGTCAGTTCCTCCATATATAAGGAATAATGCCAAAAGAATTGGTGTAAGAATCAAATTGGCAAGAGGTAAGAAACTTTTACCCCAGCTGTGAGTGTTGCCGGCGGAATATTGTGCAACGAGGCTATAGTGTGTTGCATGTCCTATAAGCCTCGTCACGCAAAGCCGTCGGCAACGCGCCGTCGTGTTACTACGGTTATCGGCGCAACGGCCACCTCGACCGCGTTGTTTACCGCACAGCCGGCCACTGTTTCTGCAGCGCCATTAAGCTCTGGTTCTTCCGCTACCAGCTCCATTAATGATCAGCTGCAAACAATTGGGCAGCAAACTCGTGATGGTGCATGGAACCTCCGTAATGCCCTTATCGCGCAGGCTGATGTGCTCCCCGTTGAGGTAGCAGCGCCAATTAAAAACGGCATCGACGCCACCGTTAACCTGTTTTTCCCGGGGCTAATCCAAGAGCGCACCTTTGTTGTGCCACCGCCTCCACCTGCACCGGCGCCTGCACCAGCTGCTTCTGCGTTTGATCGTGGATCATGCCCACCGGCAGCACGTGCATGCGTCGATCTTGCTCAGCAGCGTGCGTGGCTCCAGCAAGACGGTCGTGTGGTTTATGGTGCGGTGCCGATCTCTTCGGGTCGACCAGGCTGGGAGACGCCTCTAGGTGTGTTCCATGTGAACCGCAAGGTCAAGGATGAAATCTCGCGTGAGTTTAACAATGCCCCGATGCCTTACTCGGTGTATTTCACAAACAACGGTATTGCATTCCACCAAGATAGCCCGAATGTGATGTCGCACGGATGTATTCACCTGTGGCACAACGATGCGGTGACGTTCTTTAACACACTGCAATATGGCGATATGGTGTACGTTTACTAGATTCTCATGTTGCTTTCTCTCCGTTCGCTACCTCGCAATATCCCGAAAGGATTGAGGTAGGGAAGCGGAGAGTTTTGTGTTTGTCTTTGGCGGGGGTGTAAGAGACTTTGCAAATTTTTAAGAAACGCTTGAAATATCTAGATCTACGTGGTAATGTTTTCGTTTGGTGTATTGCCAAATGGTATGTGCGCCTACTGTGACCTCGTGTTCTTGTGGGGACTCAGTAAAAGTAGCGAACGAAGCGACACTAATGGTAGCTCGCATGTATGTGAGGTGCCTGACGGTGTCAGGAATGTGGAGGATATGGCTAAGGAAGGCGCAATCGAGGTCGAGGGTCGTATTATCGAGCCTTTGCCGAATGCAATGTTCCGAGTCGAACTCGATAACGGACACAAAGTACTTGCTCACATCAGTGGCAAGATGCGTCAGCACTACATTCGTATCCTCCCTGAGGATCGCGTAGTTGTTGAGCTGTCTCCATACGATCTCACCCGCGGTCGCATCGTTTACCGCTACAAGTAAATCGTACTTACACAATTCAGAAGCCTCCATGCTTCACTGACGTTTCTGCGTCACCCACACCTTTGGCTGCGGTGGCTGAAGCCTCATTTGTGTGCCCCATCGTCCGGCTCCGACCGGGAAAAGTGGCAAGTGATGAGGACGAGCATGGAGAAAACCACCGTAACAACCGGAAAGGTACTGCCCTTATGGCACGTCTCGCTGGAGTTGACCTTCCGCGCAATAAGCGCATGGAGGTTGCACTCACTTACATTTACGGCATCGGCCCAGCCCGTGCCGCTCAGCTGCTCGAGGAGACCGGCATCTCCCCAGATCTGCGCACCGACAACCTCACCGACGAGCAGGTTTCTGCTCTTCGTGACGTTATCGAAGCCACTTGGAAGGTAGAGGGTGACCTCCGCCGACAGGTTCAGGCCGACATTCGTCGCAAGATTGAAATCGGCTGCTACCAGGGCTTGCGCCACCGTCGTGGTCTGCCAGTCCGTGGCCAGCGCACCAAGACCAACGCTCGTACGCGTAAGGGTCCTAAGAAGACGATCGCCGGAAAGAAGAAGTAATTCATGCCTCCAAAGACTCGCAGCACTGCACGTCGCTCTGGTCGTCGTGTAGTTAAGAAGAACGTGGCTCAGGGCCACGCTTATATCAAGTCCACCTTCAACAACACCATCGTTTCCATCACGGATCCTTCCGGTGCTGTTATCGCATGGGCATCCTCCGGCCACGTTGGCTTCAAGGGTTCCCGTAAGTCCACCCCATTCGCTGCACAGCTTGCTGCTGAGAACGCTGCTCGCAAGGCAATGGATCACGGCATGAAGAAGGTCGACGTATTCGTTAAGGGCCCAGGCTCTGGACGTGAGACCGCTATTCGTTCCCTCCAGGCTGCTGGCCTCGAGGTCACCTCGATCTCCGATGTCACTCCTCAGCCATTCAACGGCTGCCGCCCACCAAAGCGTCGTCGCGTTTAATAGGAAAGGAAAGGTAACTTACTATGGCTCGTTATACCGGCCCAGCAACCCGTAAGTCCCGCCGCCTCCGCGTCGACCTCGTCGGCGGAGACATGGCATTCGAGCGTCGCCCATACCCTCCAGGACAGGCTGGTCGTGCTCGTATCAAGGAGTCCGAGTACCTCTTGCAGCTCCAGGAGAAGCAGAAGGCTCGTTTCACCTATGGTGTTCTCGAGAAGCAGTTCCGTCGTTACTACGCAGAGGCTAACCGTCTGCCAGGTAAAACCGGTGACAACCTTGTCATCCTGCTCGAGTCCCGTCTGGACAACGTAGTGTACCGTGCAGGTCTTGCACGTACCCGTCGTCAGGCTCGTCAGCTTGTTTCCCACGGTCACTTCACCGTGAACGGTAAGAAGATCAACGTTCCTTCTTACCGCGTCTCTCAGTACGACATCATCGACGTTCGCGAGAAGTCGCAGAAGATGATCTGGTTCGAAGAGGCTCAGGAGAACCTGCTTGACGCTGTTGTACCTGCATGGTTGCAGGTCGTTCCGTCCACCCTGCGCATCCTCGTGCACCAGCTGCCCGAGCGCGCTCAGATCGACGTTCCGCTGCAAGAACAGCTCATCGTCGAGCTTTACTCGAAGTAATTTTTACAATTCTTCACCCTCTATCCATCCTTTCCGCCTACAGACGTCAAATAGCGGTCGTCACTTACAGGAGAGTTCTTCATGCTCATTTCTCAGCGCCCAACCCTTACCGAGGAATACGTCGATTCCGCTCGCTCGCGCTTCGTTATCGAGCCACTTGAGCCTGGCTTCGGCTACACCCTAGGTAATTCGCTGCGCCGTACCCTGCTTTCGTCCATCCCAGGCGCAGCAGTGACCAGCATCAAGATTGATGGTGTGCTCCACGAGTTCACCACCATCAACGGTGTGAAGGAAGACGTCTCCGACATCATCTTGAACATCAAGGGCCTTGTGCTTTCTTCTGACTCCGATGAGCCAGTTGTTATGTACCTGCGCAAGGAAGGCACTGGCGTTGTTACTGCTGGCGACATTGAGCCACCAGCAGGCGTGGAGATTCACAACTCGGATCTGCACCTCGCAACCCTTAATGAGCAGGGTCGTCTGGACATCGAGATGATTGTTGAGCGTGGCCGTGGCTACGTTCCAGCAACTCTTTATTCCGGCCCAGCTGAAATCGGCCGTATCCCAGTCGACCAGATTTACTCCCCAGTATTGAAGGTTAGCTACAAGGTTGAAGCTACTCGTGTTGAGCAGCGCACCGACTTTGACAAGCTGATCATCGACGTGGAGACCAAGAACTCTATGACTCCACGTGACGCACTCGCGTCTGCAGGCAAGACCCTTGTTGAGCTGTTCGGCCTCGCACGCGAGCTGAACACCGCAGCCGAAGGCATTGAGATCGGACCTTCTCCACAGGAGACCGAGTACATCGCTGCTTACGGCATGCCAATCGAGGATCTGAACTTCTCTGTTCGTTCCTACAACTGCCTGAAGCGCCAGGAAATCCACACGGTCGGTGAGCTCGCAGAGTGCACCGAATCCGATCTGCTGGATATCCGCAACTTCGGTCAGAAGTCGATCAACGAAGTAAAGATCAAGCTCGCTGGCTTGGGTTTGACCCTCAAGGATGCTCCAGAGGACTTCGATCCAACTCAGCTCGATGGCTATGACGCTGCAACCGGCGACTACATCGACACGGATCCTGAAGAAACCGAGTAAAAAGCCATTAAGACCAGCACGGTGGCACCGTCACGATTGTTGGTCTAGCGCTCAATAAACCTGTATACGAGGAGTACACCATGCCTACCCCTAAGAAGGGCGCCCGTCTCGGCGGTTCCGCGAGCCACCAGAAGAAGATTCTGGCTAACCTCGCTTCTCAGCTGATCGAGCACGAGGCAATCAAGACCACCGACGCCAAGGCAAAGCTTCTGCGCCCATACGTAGAAAAGCTGATCACCAAGGCTAAGGGCGGCTCCGTTGCAGATCGTCGCAACGTTGCTAAGTTCATCACCAACAAAGAGATCGTCGCAAAGCTCTTCAACGAGCTGGCTCCAAAGTTTGAAAACCGTGAGGGTGGCTACACCCGCATCATCAAGCTGGAGAACCGTAAGGGCGACAACGCTCCAATGAGCCAGATCTCCCTCGTTCTCGAGGAGACTGTCTCCGCAGAAGCTACCCGTGCCGCACGTGCTGCTGCTTCCAAGAAGGCTGAAGAGCCTGCAGAAGCTGTAGAAGCAGAAGCACCAGCTGCTGCCGAGGCAGAAGAGAAGTAAATTCTCTTATGGAGCGCACCAAATGCGCACCATAGCCTACAACCGCACCACACAAATTCCCCGCACGCGAGGGACACGTGGTGCGGTTTTTCGTTGCTGCTAGCATTAATCGCTATGACTAACGGCACGGTACGCATCCGCCTCGACCTCGCATACGACGGCACTGACTTCCACGGCTGGGCGCGACAAGGCGACTCAGACCTACGCACCGTACAAAAAATAATCGAAGACACCCTTAAACTCGTCCTCCAACGCCCCATCGACCTCACCGTCGCAGGACGCACCGATGCAGGCGTACACGCCACCGGACAAGTAGCACACTTCGACGTCGACCCAGCAGCCCTAGAAACACGCAGTATTGCAGGCGACCCCGCCAGGTTGATACGTCGATTAGCACGATTGATGCCAGACGATGTCCGTATCCGCAATATGAGCTTCGTACCAGCAGAATTCGACGCCCGATTCTCAGCACTACGCCGGCATTACATCTACCGCGTCACCACCCACCCCAGAGGTGCACTACCCACCCGCGCACGCGACACCGCCCACTGGCCACGCAGCGTCGATATTTCTGCAATGCAGGCCGCCTCCGACGCATTGATCGGCATGCATGACTTCGTAGCGTTTTGCAAGTATCGCGAAGGCGCTAGCACCATCCGTGACCTGCAAGAATTCACCTGGCATGACGTTTCAACTCCGCAAGAACCCCAGCTCTACGAGGCCCACGTCACCGCCGATGCCTTCTGCTGGTCGATGGTTCGCTCCCTTGTCGGAGCATGCCTGGTCGTGGGGGAGGGCAAGCGTGCTGATGGTTTCACCGAAGGCCTCCTCGGAGAAACCAAGCGCTCATCCTCAATCCCCGTTGCAGCGGCGTGCGGTCTCAGTTTGGTCGGCGTAGATTACCCCAGCGACGATCAATTAGGTGCCCGTGCTGAGCAAGCACGTGCCTATCGGACCCACGCCGAATTGCCTTCCCCATAAAAATTGCGTTATCTGGGAACCTTCCTAGGTGGTGATTACGTCTAAACACATGGGGGGAAGTTCAAACATCGGCTATCTCCTTGCTCATCGCAGCGCGACCGAGCAGACCCCAGAATGTGTTGAATAAGGAGACGTAGTCCGCAGTGACAAATAATCAACGCTCAGCACCCGGTATTAGCCCAGCAAGCAAAGCGCAAGTCTCAGGGCACAAATTTCTCCAACGACGCGCCGAGCTAGGCCTTTTGCTTGGCGACGTCCGCATGTTGCACGATCCCATTGCAAAACTACGAAGAGGCCTACTTTTTGGCCTCAGTGCTGCGGTGTTGTTAGGCGTGGGATCAGGCGCGCTAGCTGTGTTTAGTCCCGCCGCCGACCCCGGCGATGCGCCGATCATGCGTAGCAACAGCGGGGATCTTTTCGTACGCGTAGACCAGCAGATTCACCCCGTAGCAAATCTTGCCTCCGCACGACTGGTTGCCGGCGAGCCCGCACAACCAGTCAAAGCATCCGATTCAGTATTGGCCCGTGAACACATTGGGGTTCCCATCGGTATCCCCGATGCGCCACGCATTGTCCCCGAGAAATCCCAAGAACAACCCGCATGGCTTGTGTGCCACTGGGACGACACCGTGGAAGTAACACAAGTACACGATCCACATCAGCGGGATTTTCCTGCAGTAGCGGACAATACTGCACTTGTCGCGGCAACACCGTTTGTGGAATACCTCATTGTGGATTCGACACGCTACCTGCTGCCTCCGCCGGACTCACCAGCAGGGCGTAGTATCCGCAGGCGCATTGGGATGACAGAATCAACAGTGCGGTGGCGGCCACCCGCGGAAGTAATATCGCTGATACCAGAAGGACCACCCATAGCGCTTCCGGCCCCCGAATCAGAGATTCTGCATAGTGGTAAAAGTTCATGGCTCAATATCAATGCCCACGTGGTGGAGCTTACTGAACTACATTTAGCCATCCTCAATGATCTCGGATGGCGCGCTAGCCACGTACCAGCAGCGGCGATCAACGACCTACCCGACGCGCAGGAACCACTGCGGCTTCCCGAGCGGAAATACACTTTTGAGGAGGCAGCCCTTCCACCTCTGTGCATTGGTTTTATTTGGCAAGGCGACCACGACACCCAACCTCGTTGGGATCTTAAGGTATTTCAACGGGATAAAGACGCAGAAAACCTTGCGGTGGAGCTTTCTGGAGATTCGCCGGCTACGCATTATGCAGGTACAGGTATGTCTCAAGCGGTAGATACCGGTAGCGGATGGCATGTTGTTTCTGAGCACGGGCAACGCCATACACTCATGACACAAGAAAATGCCCGAATCCTAGGGTTTAAGGAATTCTACCGAGTGCCGTGGGAAGTTATGGGGTTGCTTCCTGAAGGCAGCGCATTGACAGCTGAGGCGGCGCTCGCGCCACTGTACTAGTGTGGTGTATAAGTAGGGAAGACCAATTGGTTATCCAATTGTTATCAAACCAGCCACTGCGCGCACATGCGACTGGCACCTAACGCGGAAAGGAACTTAGCAGCAATCATGAGTTCCATGCGCGATTCTGTAGCAGACCATCTCGAACGGTTGAATCGACACCACGAGAACCTTAAACACACCCGATACGGCTTTATCGTTCGGCCTCTTGTTCTTACCCTAGGTTGGATCGTTGTTGTCGTGGGTATTATCACCATCCCGTTCCCAGGGCCTGGCTGGCTCACCGTTTTTATTGGTATCGCTATTTTGTCACTAGAGCTGCACTGGGCCAGCAATCTTCTTGCTTGGGGAGTGCGGCTCTATGACAGATTTTTCAGCTGGTATCACGTGCAGTCGACCCGTATGCGCTACAGCCTCATCGCCGCAACCATTGCCGCCTGCTGGATCGTCGGTGGTGGTATTGCCATCGTAATGTGGAAATGCGGCACGCTAGGGATTTTGGATCCCATCTTTACTCCCGTTTTTTCTTAGCACGTTTATGCTGGATGACCTCAGTAAGAATCAGAACAACGAGTCCCCAAAAAATCACTTCAACTGCGTGCTCACGGATGAATTTTTGACGGTGCAGTGGCTTGATCTTCACCTGGTGATGCGTACGAGGCGCAGGAAATTCCATCGTGAGTGCATGGACCGGGTTGATTTTTCCTACGGTGGGATCTGAGCTCATCAAAATTCTTTGCCGAATGTGCTCTGGGTTTTCAGCGGGAAAACGCTGCTTTATCAATGCAGCAACACCTGAAACATAGGGGGCTGCAAAACTAGTTCCTTGGAAGGGATACACGCTGCGGTGGTTGAGCGTGCCTCCGGAGATACCAGGATGGTCGTGAGCTAGAGCAGCTGGAACATAACCTAACGCACTGACTAATGGGAATGGCGAGGGCATAGAGTAATCCGCGAAATGATACGGATCCTTTAAGGCACCGACCGTTAACACAGTGGGGTAGTGCGCCGGAAAAACACGAGCACCATGAACGCAATCATCTGTGCTACCGGTGGCATTGCCCGCTGCAGATACCACCACCGTGCCCGATTCTTCTGCGCGCCGGAGGGCCTCAACGAGTACAGCATCATCAACGGCATGATTGCTAGCAACACAGGAGACAACGGAAATATTAATGATCTGAGCATGCTGATCGATCGCGGTATGTATCGCATGAGCCAAAGAAGTCACAGTGCCTGAAGCTGCAGTATTGCTGGTTTGCTGAATAGAAATAAGCTGGGATTCCGGAGCAACACCGAGGACTGGGTCGGGTCCGGGTTGACCAGCGATAATACTTGCCACAACTGTGCCGTGGGCATCACAATCGTGCAGACCTCCCGTGGGGGTATAGCTGCCGCTTAGGTAGCTGCCGCCGTCGATAAGCCGCGGTAGGCGTGGATGCGGTGAAATACCTGTATCGATAACCGCAACAGTGACCCCACGGCCAGTAGCAATACGATGCAGTTCAGGCAGAACCTGCCATTGATCTGATGCGGATTGTTGCTCGTCCGATAGCGGCGCACTGACGGCACAGCGTTGTTGAGCGCTAACTGATTCAGGTAACGCACAACACCACGCTGCGGCGAGGACAATGGCAATAATTCCAGTGGTCTTCATCCGACTATCGCCCTAACCCAACCCACGAAGCAATGAGAAAATACCCATGAGGTGTGCAGCTAGCGGAACAATCGCAGCAACTGCCAACGATTCCACACGATGGAGCCACTGGGTGGTAGTGGGCGCAACACTGCTTAACTTATGCACCCAAACCGGAGCACTAATCGTGCTACCTGCGGCAAGGATGCTCACCACGATCCACGGCCACGCAAACGCATCAAGAGCACCATTAGTTGCGGCGATTATTCCGAGCATTCCAGCTACCCACAACGCCCACGTGCTATAAGCATCAGGACAACGATGAGCATGGAAAACACACACAACCGTGGCAAATGTGCACAGTGCTACGCAATAACCAGAGACAAAGGGACTGACCGCAAGATACGCCATCGCAAAAGCTAATGAGAGAGCAGAACCTACATACATTCCTTGAAAAATCGCACTGGCTTTTTGGGCCTTAAACGTCATGTCCGAAGGGGATGCGACCTTGTCGCTGACCGTGAGATCTTGGCCGGTATTAGGCAACCTCGGGATAGGCATAGCAGAAACACGTAAAGCAAGCGACGGGCCAGCAACAATGACCGCTACCGCACAAAGAATGACACCAGAAGCGGCTCCATTAAACCAACCGTGCACATCAAACTCGCGATCGCGATGCAGCCACCCAGCAGGGGCACTCGCGAAAGAACACACCACGACGGTAACAATGCCGCTTAGCCAATGAGCTATCGGCCAAAGAGACACCCGCGCGGCCACCATGATTCCTGCTAAAACCACAAGCGCAACTGTTCCCGCTGCTAGCACCGTATGAACAATGCTCAGCGACGTAGCGTGCGATACAGCGGTGAAAGAATCGCCGAGCAAAAAGAAGAACACGCTGGACCACGTGGCCAACAACCAAGGAATCAAGAGCAAAGGGCGCGTGGTGATCACAAAAGCGATACTCAGTAGTGCCGCGATAGCACCCCAGCGCGCTGATAACGGCACTGATTCCACGGGTAGCCGAAGCCCCAGCAACACGATTACTAGCGCACCAGCCATTGCAGCACATTCGGTGGTACCTCGGGCTGCAGCGTTGCTGCGACTACAATGCGCAAGTGCCTCTGCGGAATCGCGGATTACCGGGGCTGCTTGCGGTCTATGGGGACGAATAATCATGCTACTGCCGTGCGACAACTGAAGCGTATGTACTGGCGCGTACATGTCGTAAGGTAAGCCAGCTGGGCTGATCACCTGCCACACAGGAACTTCCGGATCAGTGAGTGGCTGTTCGGAAACTTGTTGGGCTAAGCCCAAAACTTCGGGGACTATCTCGGAAAATGTCGACTGCGACGGAACAGAAATATCCACCTCAGCCAGCGAATCGTGACCGCCATTGGATGCGTCTATCTGGAACCGCAGTCGGACGTCGTGAAGCATGGATTGCACATTTACCCCCTCAAATGTCGGTACCCCTACCGATCTAGACCTATCATGGCCTATGATTCAGAACATGTCTAGCCTCAAGGGGGAATTGGGGGAGACGAACACGGGGCACAAGGGGGAATACGTTGAATACAACAACGACATCGTCATGGCAGGAAATACCACCAATTAGCTTGGCGGAACGCGAGCCGGCGCCACCGCTACCACAGGGGTCACTGACACCAGAAAAAGTTCCCGATGCGATCAAACCGGAGCCGGTGTCGTTGTTGCGAATACTGATGCCAGTCATCATGATTACCGTGGTCATCGCCATGGTTGGGCTCATGGTGATCTCTGGTGGATCCCTTAACCCCATGATGTTGATTTTCCCGCTGATGATGGGAATGTCGCTTTTGATGATGATGTCGCCAACACATGGTGAAGACGTCAACGAAATGCGTCGAGTCTACCTGCGACATTTGATCGCCTTACGTGATACCGCGTTGCAATATGGGGAGCAGCAGCGACAACATCAGTGCTATCGCAACCCGCCACCGCATCATCTCGTGCAATGGGTAGAAACCCTCCGGTTATGGGAACGCCAATCACAAGACTCCGACGCATTAGAAGTGCGTATTGGCGTGGGCCCCACCCTGCTGTGCACACCTATTGAAATGAAAAATCCTGGAGCACCTGAGGACCTTGATCCGGTATGTGCCGTGAGTTTGAGATCCACGATTCGCGCGGTGCGAACTGTGCACGATGTGCCAATTAGTGTGCAGTTGCAAGCGTTTGCCTTTGTGATGGTGACAGGGGATCGTGCACACGACTTAGTACGAGCAATTATCGCCCAGTTATGCTTTCACCACGGCCCTGAATGTGTGGGGATTACAGTTGCCACTACTGGTGCGGATCAGCCTAGATGGTGGAAGTGGCTACCACACACCAAAGATCCACAGTCGGCGCGATTCGAAGTTCTCATAGTAGATTTCACCGTGGCGCATCCTGAACAACATGATGAGTTGATTACGCAGATTCTCCAGTCCAGCGCTACCACAGTGATTATTCTGAGCGAACCTGATTCGGATGCGCCCCAGCGCAGCGACTTTATGAGCATTATGCGGGAGTCTGGTTTTCAACTAGATGCTGGTACTAATCTTGTAGCAGTAACGGAGTCGGGGCGGGAAGTACTCGGCAAGTCAGATACGTTGAGTCAGGTGGCTGCGGGGCATTTTGCCCGAAGCCTTACTGGGAAAATTCGGCCGCAGCATCAAGTGGCTACCACCTCAGACTTGAGATTCTTGTTGGGGCTGGGAATTCCCACCCCAGATACTGTTTCTGTGCGTTGGGAGGAACGTGGCGCGCAGCGACTGACAGTTCCATTAGGGCTAACCGATGCCGGTACAGCGATGATGCTTGACATCAAGGAATCCGCCCACGGTGGTGTGGGGCCACATGGGCTATGCGTAGGAGCGACAGGTAGCGGAAAATCTGAGCTACTCAGGACACTTGTGGTGGCGATGGCAGCAACGCATAGCCCGCAAAGTGTGAATTTCGTGTTGGTGGATTTCAAAGGTGGGGCCACGTTTTTGGGTCTTGATGCGCTTCCTCATACATCGGCGGTGATTACTAACCTCGAAGACGAGGCAGTGTTGGTGGAACGCATGCATGATGCGATTTCAGGAGAGATGAATAGGCGCCAAGAGTTGCTGCGACAGGCCGGTAATTTTATCAATGTGGGGGAGTTTAATCAGGCTAGTTCGCAGGGGCAGATAGCGCACGATCCGATTCCTGCGTTATTTATCGTCCTTGACGAGTTTTCCGAGCTGCTAGGTCAGCACCCAGATTTTGCGGATCTTTTTGTTGCCGTGGGCCGCCTAGGGCGATCACTGCATATTCACTTGTTGCTTGCTAGCCAGCGATTAGAAGAAGGCCGATTGCGTGGCCTCGATTCGCACTTAAGTTACCGGATCGGTTTGAAAACATTTTCCGCGGCAGAATCTCGGCAGGTGTTAGGAATTCCCGATGCCTACGAAATCCCTAATCAGCCAGGTACCGGATTTATCAAAACTGGAGCCGATACGATTGTGAAGTTTCGCGCGTCATATGTTTCTGGACCCATGAAACAAGCCCGCGGCATCAGTGCCACTGAGAGCGCGACAGTGCGACCTTGGAACGGGTGGGAAGACGAGCACAGCGACACAGAATCTAACACCAACGATGCACCCTCGATGCCGTTACCCACGCTTGTCGACGCAGTGGTCACCGCCGCCCAACAGCGAGCAACAGAACTTGGACTCAACGCCCATAAAATCTGGCTTCCACCGCTTCCCAACACACTCGAAATATCTGAAGTACCAGCGGCCACGCCGGGACAGTTAACTGCACATGTCGGCTTAATTGATCGCCCATACCGGCAACGCCAAGACCCATTAGCGATGAGCTTTGAAGGACATAATGGGCATGCAGCCATATGCGGTGGACCTCAAACAGGAAAAACAGCAGCATTGCGCACGATCGTTACTGCACTCGCTGCGGGAAACCACACCGATGCCGTGAGGTTCTATATAGCTGATCTCTCAGGTCAAGGCCTAGCACAGCTTCAAGCATTGCCCCATGTAGCAGGGATTGCATCGCGTCACGAATCCGAAAAACTTGGACGCATGGTGGACGACATCCTGCACCTCATCGATCACCCCGAGCAACGCCACACGTTTTTCATCATCGATGGCTGGCACATTGTTGCACAAGAACACGAACACCTAGTGGAATCGTTTAATCGTATTGCTGCAGATGGATTAGCGGCCAACATCCATTTGGTCATCACTACTCCACGGTGGACTACTCTGCGGCCAGCGATCAGGGACCTCATCACCCAACGCCTTGAACTTAAACTCGGCGAGGCTCTCGATTCACTCATCGATAGAAAAGCCCAAAGCAAAATCCCCACACGTCCAGGCGTTGGATTGACACCAACCAAAGAACACATGATGTTGGCACGCAGCAGCAACCAAGACATCGCACATGTGGCGCAACTATGCAGCAACCAACCGCAGGTACCACAGCTTAAACTCCTGCCGACCGCTGTGGAATTACACGAATTAGCGTCGTTAAGCGAAAAAGAACACACAACCGGAATACGACTAGGAATTCACGGACGCGATTTATCGACCTTTACATGGGATACAAAAACCAGTAACCACCTGCTTATTTTCGGATCACAAGGCTGCGGAAAAAGCACAACCGTGGCAACTATTTTGGCCGATATCTGCAACCGTGGCCCCGAAGCAGCTCGATGCGTGGTCATTGACCATAGGCGAGCACACTTAGGAACCATCGACCCCACCATGCTTGCCGCATACTCCGCGAGTACTACCGTTACCGAACAAACTTTGGCAAGCACCGTGATCACTCTTGAAAGCCGACTCCCAGGACCTGAAATCACACCCGAACAACTCAAACAACGCTCATGGTGGACCGGCCCAGACATCTTTCTAGTCATCGACGATGCAGACTTAGTCCCAGAGCCACTATGGCATCGATTAGTTGAACTCATCCCGCACTCAAGAGACATAGGTCTACACATCGTTGCCGCTCGAAAAATTGGTGGCAGCCAGCGGGCACTCTACCAGTCGTTTTACTCGGCAGTTAAAGACCAATCACCCATGGTGCTCGTCATGGATGGCGAACGTGACGATGGGCCACTATTCGGAATCCGGCCACAACGCCTCATACCAGGACGTGCCATCGCAGTGATCCGTGGCAGCAATAAAGGACAATGCCATATTGCGCAAAACATCCCAGAAATAGCCAGCTAAAGCATAAAAGCAGCTGTACTCATCAAACTAGAGGGCAACAGGGGAGAAAAGGGGGAAATAACGTGCCGTACCAACGAACACCAACAGACCTCACGCTGACAGTTTTAGATACCGCCACAATTTACGAAGGTCCCACAACAGTTTATCGCTATGACCTCCCTGGACACGGTATTACTGAAGGCTGGGCAACAGACGCAGTCGTCGACCAGATACGAGAACTATTGAACACAGCGTGGCCCAATTGTGTCATTGAAATTGACGCACAACCAAGCGTCATCGAGCTTCTGGAACAGCCACTTAGTGATCACGGCGTTCGCATTCGTCGCAGGAAAGAACAACACAAAAAAGAAAACAATATCGCTGACCACACCGAGGACATCACCAAACCCATTAGTGCCTTACGCCGAGCATTAAACGCACAAGAACAAACGCGCCGGGGACGACACCAAAAAATATCGAAGCGCATTGAGCCGCTCTATATTGCGATGGCGTTGGTGATCTGTGTAGTGGGGGCAGTGGCATGGTGGTCAACAGATGCGGCTTTGACCAGCGATGATACCAAGGTTGCGGTAGGAGCTTCGAAGGCGTCTGAGCAGTCAGCAGCATCGGCGACGACCTCTGCGCCGATCCATTTTGCAGGTGACATGATCGCTGAACACGAACGAATCCGTGTGACAATGCCACGGGGATACGTACTGGCGTTAAAACCAAACGATCCCAGTACCGTGGTAGCTACAGGGCCAGACCCCGAGCTCAGAATTTTGCTTTCAGCTGAACCTATCGATGCCGCAGACCCACTGTTGATTCATCAAGAAATACGCAACACTATTGACCTTGATCCTGCGCTATCTCTACGTGAAGACCGATTGGCTAAAAAAGTTCCGGTGCTGGCGTATCAGGAAACCCCAGACGATGGTTCTACGATCGCATGGTGGGCGTGGGTAGAAAATAAGCACCTGTTTTCCGTGGGGTGTCACAGCAAGACTGCGCAAAAAGTCGCGCATAAAGCAGCGTGTCGGAAAGCCGCTGAAACAGTGCATATTAAGCAGTGATCAGGGGGAGAAATGGGGGTAGTAACACGGGGATGAGAAAAAGTTTTGGAAAACACGGAACCGCTGAGGGTTGTCATTACGTCAAAACTTAGTGACGGGGCCAAAAGGTTTTGTTACTTCAATCGTTGGGGGATCCGACTATGCCGCTGGCGCTACAGCTGCATGCGGCATCACGATCGGACACATATTTAGGGAGGGACACATGTCTCAAGGTTTTAAGACCGAAGCAGACGTCATGCGCAATACCGCTCACCGCGTTGACGACACAAACCAGGAAGTAAGCGCGGAACTATCCCGACTGCGCTCCATCGTGGATGGAGTTCGCGCGTCTTGGGAAGGCACCGCACAAGTAAGTTTTGACAACTTGATGCAGCGATGGGATGCCTCCGCCAAGGGGCTTCAAGATGCCCTGCAGTCCATCTCGGACAACATTCGTGGCAACGCCACCTCGTTTGAAAACGTTGAAGCAGATAACCAATCCGCATTCTCTGCAGTAGGCGGCCAAGGGCTCGCGCTGTAAATAGCCGATCGAACACTCAGCACATCCACTCCAAGGAGAACATCAATGGAAAAGATTAAATACGGCTTTGGTGAAATCGAAGCAGCCGCATCGGACATTCAATCCACGTCCGGTCGTATCAACTCCCTGCTAGAAGATCTCAAAGCACACATTCGACCCATGGCAGCAGCATGGGAAGGCGAATCAGCGCAAGCCTATAACGAGGCACAACAACAATGGGATAGCTCCGCCGCGGAACTCAACACCATCTTGTCCACGATTTCCAACACTGTTCGTCAGGGCAATGACCGCATGAGCGAGGTGAACCGTATGGCCGCTGCTTCGTGGAGCTAGCTTCACGCATTTCGTGCGTAGACAACTAGGCAATCTCGTCGAAGTATTCACGGAACCGACAGAATATATAAGGCAGACACACCGACACGAGAAAATGCGGTGGGCACTTGCGTATCGACGGGGCACAGGTTGTAACCACGCACAGTGGGGGGGATCGCGCAATGGATTGATTGCGCCGATACTCATTGCCCGCACCATTATATTGGGCTTAACGGTGCGGGCAATTTTTTGAGAAATTTTTAAAAGATTTTTGCACAACTACTTGTGAAAATGCAGGGTGGTGCCGTAAAGTTAGCGGTCTGTGTGCTTGAAGGCTTTCTTTGGAAAGCAGTCAGACATGATCGGGTCACCACCGGCCGCCGTTCATGCTTCTTCTTCGGGTATCGCCTGGCTGGCAGTTCTAGACAGACTTAAAAGGAGTCATCAGTGTCTACTTACCACCCAAAGAGCGGTGACATCACCCGCAAGTGGTACGTCATCGACGCCACTGACGTGGTTCTGGGTCGTCTTGCTACCCACGCAGCTGACTTGTTGCGCGGCAAGGGCAAGCCTCAGTTTGCACCGAACGTTGACTGCGGCGATCACGTTATCGTGATCAATGCTGACAAGGTTCACGTTTCCTCCAACAAGCGCGAGCGTGAGATGCGCTACCGTCACTCTGGCTACCCAGGTGGTCTGAAGACCATGACCTTGGGTCGTTCCCTTGAGGTTCACCCAGAGCGCGTGGTTGAGGAGTCGATTCGTGGCATGATGCCACACAACCGTCTTTCCCGCGCTTCTGTAAAGAAGCTGCACGTGTTCGCAGGTTCTGAGCACCCATACGCTGCTCAGAAGCCAGAGACCTACGAGTTCAAGCAGGTGGCCCAGTGAGTGATCAGAACGTAACCGAGAACTTCGAAGCAGACGCAGCTGACATCGCTGCTGCAGCTGCAGCTACCGAAGAGTTCACCAACACCATTGGTGACGTCGTTGCACCTGAGGCTGAGGTTGAGACCGCAGCTCCAGTTCTGCACGAAGGCCCAATCCAGACCGTTGGTCGCCGTAAGCGCGCTATCGTGCGTGTTCGCATGGTTGAAGGCTCCGGCCAGTTCACCTGCAACGGTCGTACCCTTGAGGAGTACTTCCCTAACAAGCTGCACCAGCAGCTCATCAAGGCTCCTCTCGCCCTGATCGACCGCGATGGTCAGTTCGATATCCAGGCAACGCTGACCGGTGGTGGCCCAACCGGCCAGGCCGGCGCATTCCGCCTCGCTATCGCTCGTGCACTCAACGTGTACAACCCAGCAGATCGTGCAGCCCTGAAGAAGGCTGGCTTCCTGACCCGTGACGCTCGTGCAGTCGAGCGCAAGAAGGCAGGTCTGCACAAGGCACGTCGTGCACCTCAGTACTCCAAGCGTTAATCTATCGCTTTATGTACAGGCAAGCCGCTTCACCACAATGCTGGTGGGGCGGCTTTCGCCATCTAAGAACGTGCAGGAGATGTTCTAAGACAGTGCTGGGAAGCGTCGATAAGCATGCCTGCGCGAGGAGTATAAGGTTTAGAACTTCGGACATGCATAATGGAAGGCATGACTCGACTTTTTGGTACTGATGGTGTTCGTGGTTTGGCCAACCGGAAATTGACGGCGTTGCTCGCGCTGAAGCTAGGCGCGGCAGCAGCGGAAGTGTTGACCAAAGACAACAGAAGCACGAGTCGTCGTCCGGTGGCAGTGGTGGGCCGTGACCCCCGTGTATCCGGCGAAATGCTGGCCGCCGCACTGTCTGCAGGCATGGCCAGCCGTGGCGTGGACGTTTTGCGTGTTGGTGTGCTGCCCACACCTGCAGTGGCTTATTTGACGGATTTCTACGGTGCTGATATGGGTGTGGTGATTTCTGCGAGCCACAACCCTATGCCAGATAACGGAATCAAGTTCTTTTCTAAAGGCGGTCACAAGCTACCCGATTCGGTCGAGGACGAGATCGAAAAGGTTATGGAAACCATCTCAGACGGTGGTCCCACCGGACATGGCATTGGGCGTGTGATCGAAGAAGCTGTCGATGCCCAAGAAACGTATCTGAAGCATCTCAAAGGTGCGGTACCGCGCAGCCTTGAAGGCATTACAGTAGTGGTGGACTGTGCTAATGGTGCAGCTAGTGAGGTCGCCCCGCTAGCATATGCTGCCGCGGGTGCCAAGGTTATTCCAATCCACAATCACCCCAATGCCTACAACATCAACGATTCTTGCGGCTCAACGCATATCGACCAGGTACAAGCCGCCGTGCTCGAGCATAGTGCTGATCTGGGACTTGCTCATGATGGCGACGCGGATCGCTGCCTAGCGGTAGATGCTGAAGGCAACGTGGTTGATGGCGACCAAATCATGGCGATCTTGGCTCTCGCTATGAAAGAAAACGGTGAGCTGCACAAGTCCACGCTGGTAGCTACTGTGATGAGCAACCTTGGCCTACGGTTGGCTATGAAAGAAGCCGGCATTGAATTGCGCACTACAAAAGTGGGTGACCGCTATGTTCTTGAAGAACTCAACGCTGGTGGCTTTAGCCTCGGTGGTGAGCAATCTGGCCACATTGTGCTGCCAGACCACGGTACGACCGGTGACGGCACGTTGACAGGTCTGTCTCTCATGTCGCGTATGGCAGAAACTGGTTTGTCGTTGAAGGTATTGGCCTCTGCGATGACTGTGCTGCCACAGGTGCTGATCAATGTTCCAGTTTCAGATAAGACCATTATCCAAACGCACTCTGATGTTGTTGCGGCGATGGAACGCGCTAGTGACGAGCTGGGCGAGGGCGGTCGTGTACTGCTGCGTCCATCCGGTACCGAAGAATTGTTCCGCGTGATGGTTGAAGCCCCAAGTAAGGAGACGGCTCGTCGGATAGCCGCAGATCTGGCTTCGGTGGTGGCTAAGATTTAATATCTCCCCTTTAATAGGGGAGTAGGGAACCGTAGACCTCCTTGATTACGTCCAAACATTGTGAAGGCACAACGTGATGTGACCGTATACCAAGGGGGTTTTCTCATGCACGGAATCACCATTGATTCTGGTCGTGCGCTAGACATGCTGGCGTCGATGATTGAAGAAGCAGAACAGCAATACCAAGCGCATATTCGCGAAACACCGCACTATGAGCCAGCATCAGCAGGGGAGGGGTTTGTTGTATATGGAGAGTCGATCAATTCGCTGTTTCAATTGCTTCACCAGCGCAACGCTCAGCGTCTAGAGCTGATCAAGCTGGGGCTAGAAGATGCTCGTCAGCGGGTTTATGATCTCGCCAATACTGATACCGAGTTTGCAGCACGACTGGGGGCTGTGGAATGACACCCGATGTTGCAGGATATGGGCGGGCAGTATCGGATCTTCACGCTGCCTCAGCCGGATTGTATTCTGGGCCCGCAATCACCCAAGAAGCTTTAGCAAAGGCGGCAGGAACAACGAAGGGGCTGCGTACGGATGTCCTGCGCAACACCGCACAGGCCATGGTGGGTGGTAGCAGTACGTCGTTTGTGACTGACAAGTTTTGGGGTTCGCTCATCAAGATTTTGGCCCAAATTGCCACGTCGTTTATCGCTAGTGGTTTGTTATCCCTAGCGGAGCGCTGGCTTGGGGGCAGCGACGATGCCGATTGCATTCAGATGCAATCCCATCAAGCATCTGATGCGATCGATTGTGTGGAGCAAGAAGCTAGCACCAACATCGGTACGGTGATTAACCAGTTGACCGCGATGATCGGGCAGCTAGTAGCAACCTTGGCGGGGATTGACAAAAAGGAAAACCCAGAGGCCTTTGCCGAATGCGTTAGCGCCGGTGCACAAGCCATTGATTCCGCCGGTAGCGCGATTAAACAAACATGTGAAAACCGAGACAAGGCCATCGAACAATGCTTTTCGACGCTCACTCACCGCGCCGAGGAAAAGTGCAGCGTTCAAGACCCACCACCGCCACCAGCCTGCACAGGTGGCGCTTCTGGCGGGGCACCTGCGCCAGCACCTGCAACCCAGCCTGCCGGCGGAGTAACACCGACATCGCAGCCTCCTAGGGCCGAGGCCGCACCACCAGTGCCATCTGCAGCCGGAGGCCTTAGCAGCGCCGGCGGTGGGGCAACTGACATCCTTGGTGCAGTAGGTTCACTTATCAGCGGTCTATGCGAAGACAGCACCACTACAGAAGCCATAACAGAAGTCGCCACCGAGACTACGGCTGAAACCGTCGAGAAAACCTGCGAGAAGGCTAATGAGAAAACCACACGTGTGGACACCACCACGAGCGTGACTGAAACCTGCCTTGAGGAAAAAGAATCAGAAGTAGAGGTGGTCGATTGTGAGCCAGAAACAAAGTCGTGTGAACAAACATGTACCGCATCAGGTGTTATCGGTGCAGTAGGGCTAGGTATCGCAGTTCTTGGGATAGGGGCACTAATCCACTGCATAACAGAGTCTATGGGCGCATTCGAGTGCGTGCCACCACCTCCAAGCCCCGATGTACCTCCACCACCTGCTCCTGCACCGCCGCCACCGGTAATCGACAATGTTCCGGAGCCACCGCCACCGCCTAAGCAGATTCCAGGGGTGGCTCCAGCCGCTGCACCGGTTCCACCGCCACCAGCGCCTGAACCACCTGCTCCTGCACCGCTGTCATCGCACATCAATGTGAAGAAAGCGGGGTCATGGTAATGGCCTATTCCAGTGACAAAGCGCAGCAACAGATCAACTCCTATGCGGAATTCGTGGAGTCTTTTAGACAAACAACGGCAAAGCGGATGGCTGAGTTTGAACAAGAGCTTGCCGATGCACAGAAGAAAGCACACGAAGCCGCAAAGAAGAAACGCGAACTCCCCGCACGGGCATCCGTTGCGGCAGAGATAGGGGCGTCGATACGCCCGCGGAGCACGCGTGGAAAAGTACGGGGAGTCCTACGGAAAGTCTGACTTAAAGCGACGTAGCGATTAGCTCTTGAACAGCGTGAGCTTGGAATCACCAGTCAAACTTGCGCGTTCTTGCAGCTCTTCGCCCCAATAGGAATGCACCTTCTTACCTGTAGCGTCGGCCTCGGAAAAACCGGAGTATTTCTTCTGGTCGGCAAGCTGGTGCAAAAGGAAACCAGTAACTACGCCGCGAATACGCTCACGGGCTGCAGTATTCGTGCCACCCAAGCCAGTGACACGCTTGAACAAAGTGTTTTCCGTGAGCGTTTGGTGTGATGAACGGTCGATCTCACGGTAGGCCACAGGGCCCTTCCATTCGAGCGCCAGCTTTGCTGCGTTGCCAAAGTCAAACATCGCGTTTTCTTCCGTGCCTAACACCAAGCCTGCAGCTTCAACGTTTCGGGCAACAACATCAGCAGAAGGCGAGACTTGCGATGGATAAATAGCAGCAACAGCCACGATTTGGGGGCGATCCGCTGCAGCCAGCACCGCAGCACCAGCGCCCATACCGTGGCCCACAATGCCTAAACGACCTGGAGCGACAGAGATATTGCCAGCGCCAAGTTTTACGCCTGTGAGCACCTGCAATGAGGTTTCGATATCAGCGGCAAAGCCACGGTGATTTGGCGAAATGCCCTTCTCCGTGTTCGGTGCTGCCACAACGATTCCCCACGATGCCAAGTGGCGAAGCGTTGCGTGGTAGCGAGAAATGTCCTGCATCCAGTCGTGAGCGAACACGACAGCCGGAAAGCCATCGCCTTCAGCAGGGGTATAAATTTTTCCCGGTAATCCCACGTAGTCAAGATCGCCGACGAGTACGCGGTGCGGACCGCGCTTGGAAAGATTGGACAAATGTTTAGTCAGATTTTCAGCCACGATAGTCAAGGATAGTGGAAACCACGGGGCTAAGTGGCCGAAGAATAGGGCTTGGGGCTGTGATAGTTAGCGAATTCTTGCCACGCGGCCGGTGCAGTTGTGAGAAAACCGGAAAGAAAAGGGGGGAGCCGCTGCAGTATGAAAAGACAGCAGTGGCATGATAGAGCGTTATGAACCTGCTCGAAACTCGCATCTCGTGCGACGCCATTGCTGCGAACACGCGACGTTTAAAAGACATGGTTGCTCCCGCTCAGCTCATGTGTGTTGTAAAAGCTGACGGCTACAATCACGGTGCCCCAGAAGTTGCGACTGTGATGGCGCGTAACGGAGCCGACCAGTTTGGCGTCGCAACGCTTGCGGAAGCACATCAGCTACGAGACGCGGGTATCACCCTCCCCATCCTGTGCTGGATCTGGTCCCCTGAACAGGACTTTTCCGCCGCTATTGACCGTGACATCGACTTAGCTGCCGTCAGCATGGATCACGTTCGTGCACTGATCGCAGAGGCTATGCGTCGTCCCGCAGGTACCCGAATGCGGGTAACCGTGAAAATTGACACGGAACTTCACCGATCTGGAATCGCCGAAGCAAACTGGACAGAAGCCTTTGAGCTGCTTCATGCCTGCCCCCAAATCAACGTCACGGGCGTATTTAGTCACTTGGCATGCGCAGACGACTTGGAATCGGACTACACCGACCACCAAGCAGAGGTATTCCGCAGGGCGATTTCCGCAGGTAGAAACGTAGGCCTAGACCTTCCTGTTAATCATCTAGCGGCATCGCCAGCGACACTAACCCGCCCCGACTTGTACTTTGACATGGTCCGGCCAGGGCTTGTCCTCTATGGCCATGAACCGATAGCAGGACTCGACCACGGGCTGCGCGAAGCCATGGCATGGGTAGGGGTCGTCACGGTAGTCAAACCCATCGCAGCTGGTCAAGGAACAAGCTACAACATGACATGGCATGCGCCCACAGATGGCTACCTCTGCGTGGTGCCGGTTGGTTATGCGGACGGATTACCGCGCAACGTCCAAGGACATTTAGAAGTAACCATCGCAGGTACGCGCTACCCACAAGTAGGCCGCGTGTGTATGGACCAGATCGTGGTATTCCTTGGCGATAATTCCCGCGGTGTTGCCCTTGGTGATGAGGCTATTATTTTTGGCCCAGGAGATACCCAAGCGATGACAGCGACGGAGCTGGCCTGCGCTACGGGAACCATCAACTATGAAATCTTGTGCCGCCCGACCGGACGAAGCCATAGAACCTATAGTGATCTTGACGCCGTTGCGCCCACGCACCCTACTGAAAGCTGATACTCCATGGATACCACCTTTGCTCGTAGCGGAAACATACGACTCGAAACCACCGCAGAAACCCAAACCTTCGCCGAAGAACTTGGTCGTCATCTCGAAGCTGGAGACGTAATCATTCTCGATGGTCCCCTCGGCGCAGGTAAAACCACCTTCACCCAAGGGTTGGCCCGCGGACTCAACGTCAAAGGCCGCGTTACCTCGCCAACCTTCGTGATCGCTCGCGAACACAAGTCACTAATCGGTGGACCATCGCTTGTCCACGTCGACGCATACCGCCTTATCGACGACGCCGCCGATGCCACCGACCCCATCGGTGCACTCGATTCTCTTGACCTAGAAACTGAGCTAGAAGATGCCGTTGTAGTCGCCGAATGGGGTGGGGGACTAGTCGAACAGATTACTGATAGCTACCTGCTCATCACCTTTGATCGCACCACAGCGAATATCGACGACCCCGATTCGGAGGCCAGAATTGTGACGTGGAAGGTTATCGAACCTTAAAGGGATCTACGTCGGTAACATCCTATCGACGTGAAATCATCCAGCTGGCAGTTTCCGGCATTTTACTGAAAACATGTCAACATTCGTGCCGTGAACTGCCGATATCGCCTGCGACAGGGGCGTCGAAACGCCTCGGCGGGCTAGCCGAAAGAATTGATTTTCCTGCAGTTTCTAAGCACAATCATGTGCCGATACGTGTCCCTTAACGCAACAGGGGCCGGACGTTTCCTCATCGTTCGTCTCACAGGAGAACTCCAATTCATATCCTCGAATTTCTCGCAGCTCAGCCCCTGCTGACGCTCGCGCTCATCTTGGCCGTCGGCCTGCTTATCGGCAAGATCCGATTCTTCGGAATCTCACTCGGTGCCGCCGCCGTCCTCTTTGTAGCCCTCGCGCTATCCACCGTGGATCCAGCTCTTCAGCTACCACCACTGGTCTATCAGCTTGGCCTCGCCATGTTCGTGTACGCCATCGGTCTATCTGCCGGCTCCGAATTCTTCGCCGAATTCCGCCACCGCGGTTGGAAACTCACCCTGTTCATGATCGGCCTGCTCATGCTTATGATGGCCGTTGCATACGGCATCATCAAGCTATTTGGCCTCGACGAAATCATCGGTGCCGGCATGTTCGCCGGTGCACTCTCATCGACCCCCGGCATGGCCGCCATGGTCGAAATGCTGGAAGGAATCGACGAGTCTGTCGCATCAGAACCAGTCGTGGGGTACTCGCTGGCCTACCCAGGTGCGGTGATTGGCTCCATTGTTGTTGCAGCCATTGGTGCGAAGTTGATGAAGGTCAACCATGCTGCCGACGCTGCCGAAGAAGGCTTGGTGTCGGATCCGCTGGAGTGGACCGGTGTGCGTATTGGCCCAGGAATCAACGGTACGATCGCCCAGCTGCCAACGCTTGCCGGTGAGGAAATCATCGCCACTCGAGTGGTGCACTCTAAGACTTTCCACTCTCTTGCTGCGCCGACTGATCGTCTGTATGAGGGCATGGTGTTGGTGATTCATGGCACCCCTGATGCGCTTGAGCGTGCTATCGCCAAGGTCGGTGAGCAGCAGGATGTGCCGATTGAAGATACCGATTTGGTGTACTCACGGTTCACCGTGTCGTCGAAAGCTGTTGTCGGCCGCAAGATTTCGGACCTCGACACGGTTCGTTCCGGCTTCATTATTTCCCGCCTACGTCGTGGCGACGCCGATGTAGTTCCCGAGCCTGACGACGTGTTGCACTACTCTGACCGCGTGCGCGTAATCGCCCCCGCTAACCGCATGAGCGAAGTGCGTCGCTTCCTCGGCGACTCTGAACGCTCGCTTGCCGACGTTGACCTCATGCCATTCGCCTTCGGCCTTGTTATCGGTCTTGCTATCGGTGTGATTCCAATCCCGTTGCCAGGTGGAAACACCTTGTCCTTGGGTTTCGGTGGCGGCCCCATTGTGGCAGGTCTGATCCTCGGCGCGCTCAACCGCACCGGACCAATCCACTGGCAGATGCCTTATCACGCAAGCCGCACGATCAGTACCTTCGGTCTGGCCATCTTCCTTGCCGGCGTGGGAACATCCGCTGGCGTAGGCTTCCGCCAAGCGCTCACCGACCCCGCCTCGCTGACCGTTATCGCCGGTGGCTTCATCGTGACCATCTCTTCCGCACTCGTCTGCGCGTTTGTCTGCATGCCGCTATTCAAACTGAAATGGGACGAAGCAATGGGCGTGGCGGCAGGATGTACCACGAACCCCGCCATCATCTCCTACCTCAACGGGCAAACCGGCACTGAGCTGGCTACTCGTGGATACGCCACCGTGTATCCCACGGCCATGATCGGCAAAATTATTGCCAGTCAGATGCTGCTGTTGGCACTGATCGCTTAATCGGAATAAGCGCTCGCTTGTACGCAAGATCCCAGCTTGTCTCACACCAACCATCGTGGGGGAAGCTGGGATTTTCTGTTCGTGCGTAGTACTGTTCTTAAAGCTCACTGAATCCTCGGAGGAATTCATACAAACGGAGGAAAACCCATGAACAAAACAGCCAAAGGCCTGCTCGCCGCACTATTGATCGTCTTTACCGCTGCCGTGGGCGTTATGATCGCCTCCGCGCACACAGCGGTGGGAACGACTAACTCCGAAGGCAAACTCGAAACCGTGCTCTCTCGTATGAGTAACAATGGCCTGCGCATTACCGCATTATCGCTTGCCGACATCTACGGCCCCGACTGGGTCGCCGCAGCCATGATTTGCCCAGGCGAAGATGAAAAATCTATCAAGGACAACTACGGAGTTGATCCAGCTCAGCTTCACCTGAAAGGCACCGCAGTGCCTGACGACGTCAACTACATCGTGATGGCCGACAAAGAAGGCGGTTTCACCTTCGAACAATTCGACCGCGCAGAAGTAGACGTGTGCTCCACCCCTGTGCAAGGCGGCTTTGATACCCGCCAGCTCGTTCCGTTTATCAAGCAGGAAAACGGTGGCTGGGCCATCGCCTCATAAAGCCTTCTGCACCAAATCGGTACCGCGCAACAAGCACGCCTAGCGCAAGCGACTACGCTTACTAGGCGTGCTTGTTCTTGCTATAGATACCTCCACCCCAGACCTTATTGTCGGTTTAGTACGGAAAGAATCGACGATTCTTTCCGTACTAGCCCAAAGAATTTATGAAGATTCCCGCCAACACAATGAGTTGCTCACGCCGACTGCTGTGGAACTGTTGGCGGAATCAGGACACGAGTTCTCGGATATCGAAGCCATTGTTGTTGGCTGCGGACCGGGACCGTTTACTGGTTTGCGTGTGGGAATGGTGACCGCTGCTGCGGTGGGTCATGCGCTTGACGTTCCGGTGTATGGCGTGTCCACACACGATGCGATTGCTACGCAGTTGATGGGTTCGGTACTGGTAGCCACGGATGCGCGTCGCAAAGAAGTGTATTGGACTGCCTACCGTGATGGTGTGCGCGTGGCTGGCCCTGATGTGATTTCTCCGAAGGAATTGTCGATTCTTTCCGGAACATCGGTGATTTCTGTGCCGAAGAAGCTGGAGGCGTCGTTGCCGGAGGCGGCTGCGGGGATTAAGACGGTGGATTTGCGGCCGTTGCCGGAGTGTTTGGTTGCGGTGGCGGATTTTGGTGTGGAGCCTGGTCCGTTGGAGCCGTTGTATTTGAGGCGTCCGGATGCGAAGGAGCCTGCAGCGAAGCCTAAGTCGCCTGCGATTCCGGATGTGGAGTTATAGGTGGCTGTGGAGTTGCGGTTGTTGCGTCGTGAGGATGCGGCGCGGTGTGCGGAGCTGGAGCAGTTGTTATTTTCGGAGGAGAATCCGTGGTCTGAGGCGGATTTTGTTGCGGAGATGGCGCAGCCTCATACGTTTTATGTGGGGGTGGATGTTGATGGTGAGGTTGTGGCGTATGGCGGGCTTGCGATGTTGGGTCCTGCGGATGATCCGGAGTTTGAGATTCATACGGTTGGTGTGGATCCGCGGTGGCAGCGTCGTGGGTTCGGCCGGTTGGTGATGGATAATTTTGTCCATGTTGCAAATACTGCTGGTGGCCCGATTTTTTTGGAGGTTCGTACGACGAATGTGCCTGCGATTGCGTTGTATGAGTCGTTGGGGTTTGAGCACCAGGGTGTGCGGAAGAATTATTATCAGCCGTCGGGTGCGGATGCTTTTGTGATGGTTCGTCCTGCTGGTTGTGGGGTTGTGTCGAGTGAAGGTGAGGATGCGTAAATGATTGTTCTTGGTATTGAGTCGTCGTGTGATGAGACGGGTGTGGGGATTATTGATTTGGCCGGTGATGGCACGATGACGGTTGTGGGCGATGCGGTGGCGTCGTCAATGGAGCAGCATGCGCGTTTTGGTGGCGTGGTTCCGGAGATTGCGTCGCGTGCTCATTTGGAGTCGATGATTCCTGTGATGAAGGAGGCGTTGGCGCAGGCGGGTGTGGAGCGTCCTGATGCGGTGGCTGCGACGGTTGGCCCTGGGTTGGCTGGTGCGTTGTTGGTGGGGGCGTCGGCGGCGAAGGCATATGCGGCTGCGTGGGGTGTTCCGTTTTATGGTGTGAATCATTTGGGTGGTCATGTGGCGGTGGCGAATTTGGAGGGGGAGGAGTTGCCGCATTCGATTGCATTGTTGGTGTCGGGTGGGCATACGCAGATTCTTGAGGTCCAGGCTGTGGGGAAGCCGATGCGGGAGTTGGGGTCGACGCTTGACGACGCCGCCGGCGAGGCTTATGACAAGGTGGCACGGCTGCTGGGGTTGGGTTACCCAGGCGGGCCGGTTGTGGATAAGCTTGCGGCTCGTGGAAATCGTAAGGCAATTCGTTTCCCGCGTGGCCTTTCGCGTGCCGACGATCTGCGTGGTGAGCATCGCTATGATTTCTCGTTTTCGGGTGTGAAAACGTCGGTGGCACGCTACGTAGAATCTGCGGAGCGTGAGGGCCGTGTGATTTCTGTGGAGGACGTGTGTGCGTCGTTCCAAGAGGCTGTGGTGGATGTTCTGACGTCGAAAGCCATTATGGCGTGTAAAGATACGGGAGCTTCGGTGCTGTTGCTTGGTGGCGGTGTGGCTGCGAATTCGCGATTGCGGGAGTTGGCGGCAGCGAGGTGCCAAAGCGCGGGCATTGAGTTGCGGGTGCCGAGCTTTAAGTTGTGTACGGATAACGGCGTGATGATTGCTGCGGTGGCGTCTCAGTTGATTCATGAGGGTGCGCAACCTTCGGGCTTGTCTGTGGGAACGGATACTTCTTTGGAAGTGGAAATTCCGTTGGTACATTCGCTGTAGGCGTACGGTGTTGAGAGCTGGCACTCTCAGGGGTAGAGTGCCAGTAGGTTGTAACTCACACAGTTGTTCACCCGCGACGACGGCTGTGCTGGATTTCCCACAACCGGCACAAAGAGAAACTTCATGTAACGGAGGTACATCGTGGCTAACGTCAATATCAAGCCTTTGGAGGATCGCGTCCTCGTCCAGATCAGCGAAGCTGAGACCACCACCGCTTCTGGTTTGGTGATTCCAGATTCCGCTAAGGAGAAGCCACAGGAAGGAGTCGTCGTCGCTGCAGGCCCAGGCCGCTTCGATGGTGATGACCGCGTTCCTATGGACATCAAGGAGGGCGACACCGTTGTGTTCTCCAAGTACGGCGGAACTGAGCTGAAGTACAACGGCGAAGAGTACTTGCTGCTCAACGCTCGCGACGTTCTCGCCATCATCGAGAAGTAAGGCAGCCCCGTATGGCAAAGCTGATTGCATTTAATCAAGAAGCACGCGAAGGCATCCTCAAGGGTGTCGACGCACTGGCCAACGCAGTCAAGGTGACCTTGGGGCCTCGCGGCCGCAACGTTGTGTTGCAAAAAGCCTTTGGTAGCCCAACCGTGACTAACGACGGTGTGACCATTGCGCGCGAGATCGATCTCAGCGATCCTTTTGAAAACCTTGGCGCACAGCTGGTGAAGTCCGTTGCTGTCAAGACCAACGACATCGCTGGCGACGGCACCACCACCGCAACCCTGCTCGCTCAGGCTGTTGTGACTGAGGGTCTGCGCAATGTTGCTGCAGGTGCTAACCCTATCGAGCTCAACCGCGGTATCGCAGCCGGTTCCGAGTTCGTAGTAGGAAAGCTGCGCGAGCGTGCAACCGATGTTTCTTCGGCTGCAGACATCGCTAACGTTGCTACCGTTTCTTCGCGTGACCCAGAGGTCGGCGACATGGTGGCAGCAGCAATGGAAAAAGTGGGCAAAGACGGTGTCGTCACCGTTGAGGAGTCGCAGTCTATCGAGTCATACCTCGACGTTACTGAGGGTGTGTCCTTCGATAAAGGCTTCCTGTCCCCATACTTCATCACCGACACTGATACCCAGCACGCAGTACTCGAGCAGCCAGCTATCTTGCTGGTCCGCAACAAGATTTCCTCTCTGCCAGATTTCCTTCCAGTGTTGGAAAAGGCTCTTGAGGCAAACAAGCCAATCTTGATCATTGCGGAAGATGTCGAAGGTGAGCCACTGCAGACGCTCGTCGTCAACTCGATCCGTAAGACCCTGCGTGCGGTTGCTGTGAAGGCTCCGTACTTTGGTGAGCGTCGTAAAGCGTTCATGGACGACCTCGCTGTGGTGACCGGTGCTACCGTCATCGACCCAGAGGTCGGCGTTAACCTCAACGAGGCCGGTGCTGAGGTATTCGGTACCGCTCGCCGCGTGACCGTCGCCAAGGACGAAACGATCATCGTCGATGGTGCTGGCACCGCTGAGGCAGTGGAAAACCGTCGTGCGCAGATCCGCCGCGAGATCGAAAACACCGATTCTGCATGGGATCGCGAAAAAGCTGAGGAGCGCCTAGCTAAGCTCTCCGGCGGCGTCGCTGTGATCAAGGTGGGCGCTGCAACGGAGACCGAGGTTTCCGAGCGTAAGCTGCGCGTCGAAGACGCTATTAACGCAGCACGTGCCGCCGCACAAGAAGGCGTTATCGCTGGTGGCGGTTCTGCGCTGGTGCAGATCTCCGAGGAGCTGCGCGAATTCGCCCAGGAATTTGCGGGTGACGCAAAGATCGGCGTCATCGCATTGGCTAACGCTTTGGCAAAGCCTGCGTACTGGATCGCAGACAACGCAGGTCTCGACGGTGCTGTCGTCGTGTCAAAGATATCCGAGCTTCCTAACGGTGAAGGCTTTAACGCTGCCACCTTGGAGTACGGCAACCTGATAGAGCAGGGCATTATTGATCCTGTGAAGGTCACTCACTCGGCAGTGGTGAACGCTACCTCCGTGGCACGCATGGTTCTTACCACCGAAGCATCGGTAGTAGAAAAGCCAGCTGCACCAGCTCCTGAGGCTGGCCACCACCACCATCACCACCACTAAAACGGTGGGGTAGCAGGGGGTATGTACTCACATGCCGGTGCGTGAGAAACGCTTAAGTAGCGTCTTCTCCCACCGGCATGTGGTGTTTTTAAGGAAAACCAACACGTATCCAGTAGATTTTTAAAATGGTTATGTGCTCGATAGGCTTCGATCAAGAGTGCACATAAGTTTCTCAAAAAAGAAAGGCGCGAAGACCAGTGAACGAAGAGGTGAGGGAGCTAGAACGGCTAGTTCCTGCTGCTGCAGCGGGCGATAAAACCGCCCTTCAGCGCATCATCTCTATGGTGTATCCGCAGGTGCTTCGCTATGCGCGCACTCGCCTGAGTGGCGGACGGCATCCCACCCCAGAAGATGTAGCTCAAGAAATTTGTCTTGCCGTGGCTACTTCTATTGCTAAATTTGTGGATCAGGGAAAGCCCTTCATGGCGTTCGTGTATGGCATTGCCTCCAACAAAGTGGCTGACGCACACCGCCTGTATTCTCGCGACCTTTCTAACCCCACAGACGAGGTGCCAGAAACAGAGATCGATAACGACACTCCGGAGTCATTTGCCCTGTTAGCGGCGGGAAGTAACAGAGTGAAGCAACTTCTCGATTTACTAGGTGATAAGCCACGCGAAATCCTCACCCTGAGGGTTTTTGTGGGGTTATCGGCTGAGGAAACAGCCGAGATTGTAGGAAGTACGCCGGGCGCGGTGCGTGTCGCGCAACACCGTGCTCTGGCAACGTTGCGTAAGGCAATAGAGCAGGAGACTGGGGAATGACCAAACACCGTTGGGATGGCGTCGATGGGCGCGCCTCTCAGCCGATTGATGGGCTGTGGAACGATGACGCGTTTCTTACTCAGCTTTCTCGGGGGATCGATCCTTCGCATGGCGAAGACCACCTAGCCCAGCTTTTTCTTGCCGAGCGCGAGCGTATCAATTTTGACATTCCTGCAGCTCCAACGCTTTCTTCCTTAGGGATTGCAACGGAAGTAACGAGTATCTCGAACAAGTACGATGATGCCCCTACGAATACATTCCCAGTCGTGGACGATAACGCTGTAGTAGATGAGCCGGAAGAGGCGACTGTTATTGCGTTGCCGCGCCGACGCTGGGGTAATTCCTTTGCTCATGGTCTTGTCGGAGCAGCAGCTGCCACCTTGCTGATTGCTGGTAGTGGATCGTTGATCTACAACGCTGACGAAGGGTCGTCGCTGTATCCGATAAACCAGAAAATGTTTGGTAACTCTGCTACGTCTAAGGCCACAGTTGTAGAACTTGCTTCCAAGTTAGAGCAAGCTCAACAGCTTACAGATCGTGGCGACGGCCACGGTGCTCGGTTAGCTTTAGAGCAGGCGCATGATCTTTTGCAGAAGTTAGCAGATCCGGAGCAGTCCCAAGCTGCAAAGAAGCTCAAGGATGCGGAAGCGTCTTTGGCGCCGTCACCACAAGCACCAGTGGCTCCGGAACCATCGGCACCACCGTCGCCAACGGTGACTCAAACGGTTACCAGTACGGTGACCACTACCGTGGCACCGCCATCGGAAACGCCGTCAACAGGGGCGTCGAAGAGCTCAACTGAGCCAACGCCACCGCCTACGACCGAGGTGACTGTGTCCCCAGCACCTCTGGCACCACTGTTCGGTGGCGACCTCGATTCGGTAGAACCACTGCAGTAGAAAACAAAAGAACTGGCAGGAAGATTATTTCTTTCCTGCCAGCTCTTTTGCTGTACGGTGGCGCAGTCTTTAGAAAAAGCGCATGCGCGGGGCTTCTAAACCATCAAGGTATCCCAAGCAGTAATCCCAAGGAACATAAGCATGTGGGTTGGGATTCACACTAGGCTCATGTACGGGGGCGAGCTCGCCGGTGAGGGTGGCTCGCATATTGGCAGCCATGATGTCCCAGTCGTAGTAATGATCCTCGTCGCAGTCCTCGCAGAGGAAAAAGATTCCATTAATTCCGCGGGGTTCTAAGGCCTCTTTGAAGCGCTTGACCAGCTCAAGGTCTTCTCTGATGTGTTGACGTTCAGCCTCGGTAAGGGGCGGGGCTTGTTCGTCGTCTTCGATAAATGACGCCGGATCATTGGGATCGTCGGCGAAAGGATCGCGGGGCATTTGCCAATCAAAGTTCACGTGTCCCACCCTATTGCCCCGCTAGTGTGTGGGGCAACCGTCGCCTAAGTGGTTATAACTTATTCTCCAATTATGCGTATAGGGGCTAATCTTAGGAAGATCGTGTACACGCGATAACCTAAGGCAGCCCAAAACGTATCTTCTCAGGAGTAAATGCATGACGCAGCAGCGCGTTTCCACTGGTGGCGACGACCCCAATAAGGTAGCCCTCGTGGGATTGACTTTCGATGACGTACTTCTACTTCCGGACGCTTCTGAGGTAATCCCAAGCGAGGTGTCCACCTCCACTCAGCTGACCCGAAACATCTCCTTGAACATTCCAGTTGTTTCCGCAGCTATGGACACCGTGACCGAATCTCGCATGGCCATTGCAATGGCCCGCGAAGGTGGCATGGGTATCTTGCACCGTAACCTCTCCATTGAGGAGCAGGCTGCTCACGTTGAGACGGTCAAGCGCTCTGAGTCTGGAATGGTCACTGACCCAGTAACGTGTAGCCCAGACATGAGCATCGCCGAAGTAGATGCGCTGTGCGCACGCTTCCGAATTTCTGGTATTCCGGTTGTGGATTCTGAAGGAAAACTTCTCGGTATTTGCACCAACCGCGACATGCGCTTTGAGCAGGACTTCGACCGCAAGGTTTCTGAAGTTATGACTCCTATGCCCTTGGTCGTCGCTGAGGAAGGCGTGACCAAAGAACAAGCACTCGGCCTTCTGAGCACCAACAAGGTTGAGAAGCTGCCTATCGTCGATAAGCAAGGCAAACTCGTCGGTCTGATCACGGTGAAAGACTTCGTCAAGACCGAGCAGTACCCGAAGGCCTCCAAGGACGCTACTGGTCGCCTCCTGGTTGGCGCAGGCATTGGTGTCGGCGAAGAATCGTGGACTCGTGCCGGATCGCTTGTCGACGCCGGCGTGGACGTCCTTGTCGTCGACTCCGCACACGCACACTCCAAGGGCGTACTCGATATGGTTTCGCGCGTCAAGAAAGAATGGGGCGATCACGTCGACGTAATCGGCGGGAACCTCGCAACCCGTTCCGCAGCCAAGGCCATGATCGAAGCCGGCGCTGACGCCATCAAGGTTGGTATTGGCCCAGGCTCCATCTGCACTACCCGCGTCGTAGCAGGCGTTGGTGCACCACAGATCACCGCCATCATGGAGGCCTCCGTTCCCGCACACGCAGCAGGTGTACCGATCATCGCTGACGGTGGCATGCAGTTCTCCGGTGATATCGCCAAAGCTCTCGCCGCCGGTGCATCCACCGTCATGCTCGGATCCATGCTGGCTGGTACCGCAGAAGCCCCAGGCGACATCGTGGTCGTAGGCGGCAAGCAGTACAAGCGCTACCGTGGCATGGGATCCATGGGTGCTATGCAAGGCCGTGGGCTTTCCGGTGAGAAGCGCTCCTACTCCAAGGATCGCTACTTCCAAGCAGACGTAAAGAGCGAAGACAAGCTGGTTCCGGAAGGAATCGAAGGCCGCGTACCATTCCGTGGCTCCATCGACGCCATCACTCACCAACTCGTCGGTGGCCTGCGCGCTGCCATGGGATACACCGGTTCGGCTACGATTAATGACTTGTGGAACGCACGCTTCGTCCAAATCACCTCTGCTGGCCTGAAGGAATCACATCCTCACCACATTCAGCAGACCGTCGAAGCACCTAACTACCACTAAACCGGAAAATCTGAAAGGTCTTCTTTCATGCGTGATTACGTCGAAATCGGAATGGGCCGCGAGGCCCGCCGTACCTACCACCTCGACAGCGTTGCTATCGTGCCGTCACGACGCACCCGCTCGTCCAAGGACGTAGACACCACCTGGCACATCGACGCCTACACCTTCGACATCCCGTTCATGTCACACCCCACCGATGCTCTGGCGACCCCAGAGTTCGTGATCGAGATGGACAAGCAGGGTGGACTCGGCGTGATCAACTCGGAAGGCCTCTGGGGTCGCCACGCTGACCTCGACGCTGCAATCCAAGAAGTCATCACCGCATACGGCGACGACGACCTCGACCTCGGATCATGTAACCGCGCCACCAAAAAGCTCCAAGAACTCCACGCCGCAGCACTCGACACCGATCTCCTCGTCGAGCGCATCGCGCAAGTTCGCGCATTAGGCGCAACCGTGGCAGTACGTGTATCGCCACAGCACTGCCACGAACTTGCTCCCATCCTGATCAAAGCAGGTGCTGAGCTCCTCATCGTGCAGGGCACCATCATCTCCGCTGAGCACGTGGAAACAAACGGCGAGCCACTCAACCTCAAGGAATTCATCGGCTCCATTGATGTTCCAGTCATCGCCGGTGGTGTTAACGACTACACCACGGCACTGCATCTCATGCGCGCCGGTGCCGTAGGCATCATTGCCGGCGGTGGGCAAAATACTAACGATTGTGCGCTAGGAATCGACGATTCTCTCGCAACAATCATCGCTGACGTTGCTGCGGCGCGCCGAGATTACTTGGATGAAACCGGTGGCCGCTACGTGCACGTGATCGCTGATGGTCGGATTTTCACCTCCGGTGACGCTGTCAAAGCGATTGCATGTGGTGCCGACGCTGTGATTTTGGGTGAGCCACTGGCTCGTGCCGCTGAAGCCGGAGGCAAGGGATTGTACTGGCCTTCTGCTGCAGCGCACCCTCGATTCCCTCGTGGCGTGGTGGGTACTGCAGGTGTTATGCCGAATGCCGAGCAGGTGAGCTTGGAAGTGCTGCTGCACGGCCCATCTACGAATGTGTTCGGCGAAGAGAATTTCGTCGGTGGCCTCAAACGTGCGATGGCTAAGTGTGGTTACACGGACTTGAAGAGCTTCCAAAAAGTGGATCTGACAGTTCAGTTCTAACTATCGTTAACGGTTTGCTACAACGCGCACACTGCCAAGATAAGGCGGAGTGCGCGTTTTGTTTCGATTAGATATCGATGGGGGTGACCCCATTCCCAAATAGTTAGGATTGTGTTACCTTAGGAAGCTATGCACTCGAATCCACTAATTTCTGTTGCGCGTTCTAAAGCATCGGCTTTATTCGCAGCACTCGCGCTGGTTCTCGTTGTCACGCTAACCCTTGCTGGTTGTTCCTCAGATAAATCTGAAGAGACAGCCACTGAGGCGAAAAAAGACCCATCCAGTATTCGCGTTGTGGCCTTGGACTGGCGCTATGAGGAAATTCTTCATGCATTAGGCATCACCCCAGTTGGCATTGTAGAGATTGGCAAATCCAAAGAGCCACAGACCTTGAAAGGCAAACTAGAGGGTGTGACGTCGGTAGGCCAAGCAAAGCAACCAAACTTGGAAGTCATCCAGTCGCTAGAACCTGACCTAATTCTGGCAAGCCCTACTCGCCAAGCAGCGATCATGGATCAGCTCAAAGAGATCGCTCCCACCCACGCCTACGGTGATACCTCCTACACCGAAGTTCTAGACGCCATGGATGACATTGCCACCAAGGTAGGCGCAGAAGACAAAGCTAAGGAAGTCCGTACCCGTATCGAGTCCAAGGTTGCCCAGGCGAAAAACAAAGTAGAGCCAGGTACCCGCACCGCACTGATCGGTTGGTCCAAAAACACCCTCTACACCTGGGTGAAAGATTCCTTTGCCGGATCCCTACTGACCGCCGCTGGATACGAATACGGCTACGACGGGGAGAAGTCTGCCATTGAATCGAAGACCGACGTTGCAGAGCTCACCGGTGACAAACTGCCAGAGATGAAGCTTGACGTGATGTACCTCTACAACGACATCGAGGGATTCCGTTCTAGCCCTTATGCAGATGTTGTGTCTAACATCGTTGACGTCGAGCAAGATACGTGGTCGCGTTCGCGTGGCCCGCTGGCTGCAGAAGCCATGCTCGATCAGATCATCAACTCTTAAAACACTGACTATTTGTTAACTGTAGGTTTATGAAATCCCGTGCTGTATTGGCGAGCCTGCTTGCCTGCGGGATAGTTGTTGCGGCTATCGTATGGTGGCGCATATCTGGGGTATCGGCACCAGCCGATGCCCCTCAGCTATTCCCAGAATTGCTCAGTCTTGCCCGCGATCGTCTTCTTGCCGCCCTTATCGTCGGAGCATGCTTAGGCGTAGGCGGCGTCCTGCTGCGTACCGCCACCTCTAATCCATTAGCGGATCCCCACATCACTGGAGTCAACGCCGGAGCCGCGTTTGGCGCAGTAGCTTCGAGCTTTATCACCGGTTCTGCTACCGGTGCCTATCTATTGCCCGGTGCGCTAATCGGTGGGGCCTTGGCCGCAGGTTTTACCATCTCGTTGAGCGTGCGTGGTGCCGGACCTGAACTCAGTGGCGCCCATGCAGTGCAAAAAATGGTGCTGCTGGGTATTGCTGTGTCGGCAGTATTTAGTGCCTTGACCGCCATCTTTTTGGTTCTCGATGAAGCACAATTGACTACCATTTTGGCGTGGCTTAATGGTCGCCTCGCCGGAGTGCGTATGGGCGATCTGTGGCCAGCATTGTGTGCTTTCGTGATGCTGTTTCCGGTACTTGTTGCTGGGGGAAGAGCTTTCGATTCTCTCGGGACAGGAGACGCCGTCAGTCGCGCGATTGGTGCGCATCCGGCGCGGGTACGTACCTTGGCGATCGTTGCCTCAGTGGTGTTGACAGCGACGTGTGTGGCTGCTGCTGGACCTATCGGATTTTTAGGTTTGCTCGCTGCAGTAGTGGCACAACGTATCGCGGGGCGAGCGCATCGACGTAGCCTCGTGGTCGCTTCGGCCGTTGGTGCCACCACACTGTTAGTCGCCGATACCGTCGGTCAAGCATTGTGGGCTCCTGCGGAGACGCCTGTGGGAATCTTGACAGGCATTGCGGGCGTGCCGCTATTGCTGTGGGGCATTCGTTCGCTCGGGTCGGGGACAAAGAGGCAGGGTAAGTGATGGCACAGAAGAAAAACTTTGTTATCACGCTTGTTGTTAGCGCTGCTTGTTTAGTGTTGGCATGTTTATTGGGTATGGCTATCGGGGCTGTGCAAAAATCTCTGCCCGATGTTGTTGCGGGGCTCATCAGCGGCGAAAGCCTTTATTGGCGGTATCGCATGCCGCGTATTGTGGTGGGAGTTCTCGCAGGTGTTGGCATGGCTGTCTCGGGCAGTTTGCTGCAGACGTCGTTACGCAATCCGCTTGCGGCCCCCGATACGTTGGGGATTACCGCTGGTGGAGGGCTTGCTGCTGTAGTGGCCTTGTTGGGATTTGGGCAACTGTCGCCGCTTGCTCTCACCCCGATCGCCTTTGTGGGATCGCTGCTCGGCGCCGTGGTGGTTTTGTTGGCAGCAGGGAAGTCGATCTTCGATCCGGCGCGGTTAGCGCTGACAGGTGTTGCGGTGTCTGTTGGTCTTGCCGCCGTTACGCAACTGTTGCTGGTACGTGTTGCCCCTGAAGCCGGTGCGGCGATGACGTGGCTGAAAGGCTCGCTTTATGCCAGGACGATGGCCGATGCGATGACAGTTGCACCCGTCGTCGTGCTTGGTTGTCTGGTCGCCCTGGCAGGGGCGAAACACTTTAATGCATTAGCTCTTGACGATGCGACGATGACAAGTATCGGCGTGCGCAGCCACCTCTTGCGGCTGGTGGCACTAGGCGTTGCCATCGCATGTGGCTCTGCTGCCGTGGCGGCTGCCGGTGTACTCGGCTTCGTAGGATTGATTATTCCGCATGCAGCAAAACTACTGGTTGGCCAAGCGTTGTCTCGTCAGATACCAGTAGCTGCGGTCGCGGGGGCAGCGTTAGTGGTTGCTACCGACGCGGTAGGGCGATGGGCATTCACGCCAACAGAAATTCCCGTCGGGGCACTCATCGCGATCGTCGGTGCGCCGTACTTTATTTATTTGGTCCACCACGTGACAAGTGTGAAAAGGAAATAAGAGATGGTACAGAACTCCACGGTAACAACGTCACAGCTGTCTCTCGGCTGTAGATCAATGTCTGCAGGGTATGGGGAAGAATTGATTGTTCGTGACGTGTCACTCCAAGTACCAGCGGGGAAAATCACTGCGCTGATCGGTCCGAACGGTAGCGGAAAGTCGACCCTGCTGAAGGTGCTTGGGCGGCAGCTGCGCACAGAACATGGTCAAGTGATGTTGGATGGCCGCGATATTGCAGATTTTGGTGCGCGTGAATTCGCACGGAATCTCGCATTCCTTCCGCAACAGCCGGTGGTACCAGACGGAATGACGGTGCGTGAGCTTATTTCTTTTGGACGTTATCCGTACTCGGGGGCGTTTGCGTCGTTAAGCGCGGCAGATCATGCTGCCATTGAGCGGGCTGCGGCGGCGACGAGTATCACTGAGTTTTTGGGCGCCGATGCCATGGCATTGTCCGGTGGACAAAAACAACGCATGTGGATCGCGGTCACTCTGGCGCAAGAAACAGGAATTTTGCTTCTCGACGAACCTACGACCTTCCTTGATCCTGCGCATCAATTGGCGATTCTTGATCTGGTTCATGAGCTGAATCAGCAAGGCCGCACGATTGTGATGGTGTTGCATGATATGGCACATGCGGCAAAGTATTCCGACCATGTTGTGGTGATGAAAAATGGGGAAGTTTTGCAGCAAGGGCCAACGCAGTCAACGTTGGATTCTGGGCTGATTGAGCAGGCTTTTGGTATTTCTACCATGATGGTGGCCGATCCAGAGACGAATCGCCAACTTCCGATTGCCTATGGTATCAAACGATAGTTTAGGGTAGCTTCGCCTAATGTGTTAGAAAATGGTTATATATCCCAGAGCAATTGTGAATTCGACATCCGCGGTCGCCTCCTAGCCGCACTCATCGACGAACACCTGATCACCCCTGAGACACACCACGCGCTGACCCACACCACAACCCCGCCAGCCGACCTGCTTCGCCAACTCGCCCAAGACAACCAGCTGACCATCACGCCCACCAACCTCGAACGCGCCTGCGCCGAAATCGCCGACAGCGTGGTGGGCCTCCATCGCGCACGCACCGCCATCACACAACGCTGGCAACAAGCGCTGAATGCACAAACCACAACCAATACATCCCAGACTCCCTACAGCGACCTCATCCAAGCCCTGCGACAGCGTTGTCGACCAGAAGACCGCAGATCGTCTGCCATGTTGGCACGCTGCGAACAACTCGTCTGCGACGGGCATCCTGCACATCCTGCGGCCAAGACCTCGTTAGGAATCGGCGATTCTTTCCCACACGTCCTCCCAGAACAAACAGAAACGATCCAGCTACGCTTCGTCGCCGTTGACACCAGCCACGCCATCGTCGTAGGAGGACACCCAGTAGAAACCATCAGTGAAGCCATGCCGCTATTGGGCGCGCGGCTAAACGCTGAGCTAGAGCGTCGTGAATTGCACCACCACAGCGTGATCCCCGTGCACCCATTTCAATGGGACAACGTGATTACCAGCGAATTTGCTGAAGAAATCGCCTCTGGGACCATCCAACTCCTCGACACCACCGCCACCGCAGAGCCCCTCATGTCCGTGCGCACACTGCGTGTCAGTGACGCTACTGGTTCCATGCACATCAAAGTGGCGCTCGAAATCCAACTCACCGGAGCAGTACGCGGAGTTTCGGCAGGAGCCGTCGCAGCGCCCGCCATCGCCAGCATTATTGACGACGCCTGCACCCTCGACGCCGGGTTCATTCCCCGAACCGACACCGACCAACCAGCATTTAGCGTTGCCTATGACCGCAGCGCCATCCGCTGGAATGCCGACAGCGGAATCCGCGCCCACTGCTTTGGCGCTGTGCTTCGCGACGACCCGACAGGAAACGCAGACGACGAGATCGCGATGCCCGTCGCAACGCTGCTAGCACGCAACCCACTCACCGGCGTCACCATCGCAGCGGACCTCATCGACGAACTCAGCCACCGCCACAACCGTCACCGCGACGAAATCGCCACCGACTGGTTTACCGCACTCGGAAAACTCCTATTCGTCCCAGCCGTCGCCCTCATCGCACGATGGGGAATAGCCCTCGAACCACACCCCCAAAACACCGTCATCATTCTTCGCGACGGCATGCCTCACCGCATCGTCGTCCGTGACCTAGGCGGCTGTCGACTCTGGGCAAACGGCCCCCTTGCCGCACACCCCATCGTCGACAAGCTGCGCGCCACCGCACTGATAGAAAACAACCTCATTCGACTCATCGACAAAGTCTTCTATCCACTCGTAGCCAACCTATACCGCAATCTCCTCACCGCCGCAGCCACCACCGAAGCCGCCCAGCAGCACATTAACCTCGCACTTTCCACACACATCGCTCGCGAATACTGGCGCACCACTGCTTCATACCTACACCCAGACGACACAGTGGCCACCGTATTCCAACGAATCCTAGGGCCCGTGTTACCCGTTAAACGAGTACTGGGAATGCGACTATCTGGAGCCGTAACCGAACAAGAATACGTGGCAGACACCAACCCCCTAGAAAACCTCGATTTACTCACAACCGAGTCCCTCCACACAGAATGCGCACCATACGCCGAGTGGGCCCACGAAACCCTAGCGGCCCGCCTTCGCGATGCTGCTGTTAGGGAAGGAATCGACGATTCCTTCCTAACCCTTCGCGACGACATCGCTAACGCGGAAGAAAACCTTGCCCTCGTTCGAGCCCAAGTCACCGCGCGCGTCAACGCCCCCACAAGCTACTGGGACCTCCTCAAAGGCCTACCGCCACATGCAGCAATGATCGCCGCCGACTCCTATGCCATCAGCGGACACAACGTGCACCCCCTCGCCAAGCTGCGCCGCGGATTTAGCATCGAAGAATCTTTAGCATACGGTCCCGAAGCGGGGATGACCGTTGACCTGAGACTGGTTGGTGTCGACAAGCAAATGATCGACACCTCTACCACCGCCGACTGCGCCCAACTGATCGCCCACCACTTTCCGCAGCACATCGCATACGCGCGTACTCACCTGCACGAACACGGACTCGACGCAGATTCCTACGCCATCGTTCCCGTCCATCCCTGGCAACTAGAGCACGTGATCAAGGAAGTATTCGCCAAGGACATCACTGACCACACGATGGTGCCGATTCCCAATATCGCCATCGCCGCACACCCCACGATCTCCTTGCGCACCGTAGTACCTCACGCACCTACCGCCTGCGGAACCCGCCCGTTTATCAAATGCGCCGTCGATGTCACATTGACCTCCACACGACGATCGATCTCCCAACACAGCGCGCTTGGCACCCCACGAGTCGCCACCATGGTGGCAGCAGCCCTAGACCAACTATGCGAAGAGACAGGCACGCAGCCACGAGCGGTCGTAGTCCCTGAACTCAGCGGATTGGCGCTTAGCCACGATGAAAGGTCGGAAGGAATCGACGATTCCTTCCACAAAACACGCCAACGAGGGCTCTCGGTTCTTTTGCGTGACGACGTCACCGCGTATCTCGCGCCGGGTGAAATCGCGGTAAGTGCGTGTGCTTTGCGCGGGCATGAAGGTGTGGTTCCAAGTCCGCTGCGCGATATTAATGAGGAGTTTTTTGATGATTATGTCTATGACTTGATGTCCACAGTTCTCGGATTGATGATGCTGAAGGGGATCGCCTTGGAACAGCATCTGCAAAATACGCTGGTGCGCATTGACTTAAGTGGTGAGACACCGACGTATCGGGGACTTATTTTGCGTGATTTCTCGGGGCTGCGGGCGTGGGCTCCTCGGTTACAACAGTGGGCCAGTGATCAGGTTTTTGAACCCGGCGCGATGACGTTGACGAATGATCGTGAGGAGTTTTTGAATAAGGGCTTTTATGCGTCGGTGTTTGGCAACCTTGATGGGATTGTTGATGAGTATTCTCAGGCGCGGGGTGTGGATGCACAGAGTCTGTGGGATCGGGTGCATGTGCAGATTAACCGGTTTGTTGAGGAATCTGCGGTGCCGTTGCCGGAGACTGATATGGAGTGGATGCGGCGGGAGACGATTCGTCGTAAGGGGTTTGTGTCGATGAGTTTGCAGGGCTCTAGTGCAGATATTTATGTGGAGGAGCGTAATCCGTTGGCGGGTAATCCGGCTTGGGTGTAAAACCGGCGCGGGTATGTGCGTGAGGGAAGGAGAGGTGAGGATGCGTTCAGCGATTCGGCTCATGGTGGGCCAGGCGCTGGTGTCTCGTGTTTCTGCTGCTGCGGAGTTGGTGGCGTTAAATTGGTGGGTTTTTCACGCTACGGGGTCGTCGGCGATGGTGGGTGCTGTGACGTTGGCGCGGCTTGTTCCGCTCGCGGTGGCGGGCCCCTGGTTGGGGGCACGTGCAGATCGTGTGGAGCCGACTCGGTTGCTGGCGGTGGTGTTGTCAGTGGGTACCGTGATGACGGTTCTGATGGCGTGCGTGATGTATGTGCAGGGTGAGGGGTCGTCGATACGCGGGGTGTGGATGGTGGTTGTTGCGGTGGCGGTGCGTGCTGCGGTGACGTCGGCTGAGCCGGCTATTCGTAATGCGACGGTTGCTGCGATGAGTGGTCCGAGTGAGTTGATGTCGGCGATGACGTCGTTGTCGTTGGTGATTACGTTGTCGCTGGTTGTTGGCCCTGCGCTCGCCGGTGTGCTGATGGCAGTGGGCGGTTCGGCGCTGGTGGTGGCGTTGTGTGGGGCAGGGTATGCGGTGGCGGCGGTGTCGTCGTTGGCGTTGCCTCGCGTATCGACGCCTCCTGCGGCTGCGCCGTCTTCGTCAGCTGCAACCCCGTGGCGTGCAGCTATTCGTGTGGTCGGTGATCACCCGCGGCTAGGTGCGCAGCTTGTGATCGCTGCAGGTCCTATGTTGTGTGTTTTTCCCTATACCGCGATGATGCCGGTGATTGCGCATACGTTGTTTGCTGATGATGCGCAGCGGGGCATTGCCATCCTTTCCGCTGCTGGTGGCGTGGGCGCAGTGATCGGAGCGGTGTTGATGAAGAAAGTTTTAGCCACCCCGCCTGCCGTGTTGGCTGTGGGGGCTGCGATTGCGTTGACGCTTCCTACTGTTTTTCTTGCGGTGATCGCGGCGTTGCCGAAGATGATTATTTTAGGTGCTGTCTGTGTGTGTCTTTTGGGATTCGTTGGGCAGTTATATCGCACCTCGAACCGCACAGCAACGCTGCTGCTGGCACCGGATGAACACAAGGGACTTTTTGCTGGGATTTCTCAAACTGATCGCGTTCTTATTCCGGCTGGCGCATTCCTGCTTGGTTTTGTTGCTGACCATTGGGGCGTCGTCGTCATGGCTGCAGTGATGGCTGTGGGCAATGCAGTACTTATTTTGCCTGCGCTTTTCCTTATTGCTCGAAATAAGAACGTGGCTAGTTCTGATGTATTAGATTGATGGTCATGATAGTGGCAGCAATGACGGTGATCGTGGTGTTAACACTGCCTGGGTACCTGTGGGCCATGGTGCGTGTTCCTCGGAATGCTCGCCGGCAGCCAGCAAGCCACATGACATGGGGCATTGTTGTCGGACTTGTGAACTGGATCCTCACTATGAGCTGGGGAAATTCTTCGCAGTATTCGCCGGTGCAGGTAGCAATATCGGGTGCGCTGATGGTCGCCTGGGTGGCGTGGTGCACGTGGCGGTGGGAGTCGATACTCATGCGTGCTGTTCCAGCGACGTGGGGTGCGATCGCTGGTTATGCCGGCGGCTGGTCCGGAATGGCAATGCCTTCCGATGTGACCGGTCTATGGGCTGTTGGCTTAGTGTTCTTGATCCTTGGAATGACCGCAGGGCTGAGCTTGGTGGTTCTTATTGTTGCCGTGCTGAAGTTACTCGTTGCGCGTGCGCGCCAGTAGCGTATCGACGCGCTGTTCTAGTCGCTGCTGCACCTGCGGCCATTCCTCACGGAATTCCGTGTCCGAGGATTTTCCGTTTGAGTCATCTCAGAACAAACTGGATACTTGGTAGGAACCGTCCATCGCTACGTAAAACAACCCCGACAATCATGGGCTTACCCGATAAAGTAGAAATCGCAAACGGGGGACCGAAAACGCCAAATCAGCTCTTAATTTAGAAAGTTTACAAAACCGCTCACAAGGAAATTTAGTCACGATACAATATGACGCAAAGCACCCTTCGTGGGTGTTGAACTCCAGAAACCAAGTGCCCACACCAACAAGGATGGACAAAGTTCATAGGCAACGGCAGGAGTAATTGCTATGAGTTTCGGGATGCACACAGCATCTATTGCTTTCAGTCTGGCGCTAGCTCTTCCAATGTCTATGATGTCAGCCCCGAAAGTACAGGCATTTCCAGATTTCCCAATCTCACTAGAGCAGGAAACAAGCTACGCAGTCACTAACTCTAATGACTGTTCCGAATTACACAACGATGAGCCAGTAGCTGTGCCATATGCGATAGTGGCTGCTGTAGAAAAGCTCATCGACAACGGCACCATTGACCCTAGCGTTGTTTTCGCTCTGAACAACACCGACCCGAATGTTACTGTCGTTGGACTGCAGCCTCGAGCATTGCCCGCAGTTGCAGCACTTGCTCTTGCTGGAGTCGCGTGGTATGCTAAGGGTGCGTTGTAAAGTCTCGTTCCTTCAGCATTGTAAGTAATGGTGCATCAAGCTAATTCGAACGTTCCGCCACCTGATTAGGTTTTGAATACTATCTTCGGCTGCGCTGGAGACCCTGTATTGGGTGCGCTTACCAGTCAGGCGATGCACCTAAAGTTCGCAGGTGCCGTTCTTGCTGCTGTTATTAAGTTGAGGAATTTTGGGTAGTATTTGGTTTCCGCTCTCCGTGATGATTTGCGCGGCTATCCTTTGCGCTACTGCCATACCAGCTGTTTATAGTTCCAGACCAAATCACCCTTTGGTCAGATATAGATCTACAGCCGCAGGGTGGTGGTTCTTCATTGCAACTCTTGCTTACGTAGCTAGCTGCGTTTTGTTGATACTGTCACTACCGCAAGAAATAGCGATCGGATGTGGCTTCATTGGATTAATCACTTGCACTGTCGGATACGGAGCTGCAAGTGGAAAGCAGTAGTGAGTAGGACAGATACAAGCACCCCAGCATATTGCGCAATAAGACGGAAAACAAAAGGTGATCTTCGGAAAAATAACTCCTATTACCTACCTTTCTTTTTGCGCTGCCAGCCATTGAACAGTCCACTCCCAGACTCGTGTTGGTGTGTGAGCTTTACCATGTCTACCAACGCGACCACATCCGCAAAAACAGATCATCCACTGGCATCGCCAGCGCGCCCTCAACCGACTCTTTACAAGCAAATGAAGACCGCTAAAACGGTGTCTGGTCGGTGTTCTCGAGGCTTTGATTGAAGTGAACTGCTCCCCATTAGTTGGTGTCTGATTTCTCAGTCCAACTAATGGGGAGCAGTTCAGGAATGACACCCAGCTGGGTCGCCCGATCTCGCCCTCTCGTCGGTGTCATCCTCGCCGTAGCCCTCATCGTCACCGGTATCTTCAAAGCCAATGTCGATCATCAATCCGGTGCCTATGCCACCGGTGCCCTCGTTCTGTTAACTTCCGGTGCCTGCGCGGTCACGTTATGGTCGATAGGCGCCCTGCACACCCAACGACGCACGCCAGCAACCATGGCGGCAACCGCCGGATTTTCGTCCTTACCCTAATTTTTATCTACACAACCGTGGCCAACATGATCGAACGTCCGGAAGGAATTCGCGTTTCTGCCTGTTTCATCGTCGCCATCATTGCAAAATCGGCCCTGTCGCGGGCGCGTAGATCCTTCGAATTGCGCACCATATCTATCACATACGACGCAGCAGCAGCCCGAATCGTGCACAACGCTGCCTGCACCACCCGCATGGCCATGGTTGCGCACTCCGCATTATCGACGTATCCCGCAGACTACGAACGCAAAGAAGCGGAAACGCTCAGCCAAAACAACCTCCTCGACACCACGCCACTGGTGTTTCTAGAAGTAGGAATCCGCGATGCCAGCGAGTTCTACTCGCCGATTACAATCACAGGCCATGTTGTCGACGGCGTAGAGGTGCTCCGAGCCCACGCCGCTTCAGTATCCAACGCTATTGCAGCTATCGCAATCGACCTGCAACGCAACGCTACTGTGGACCTCTATTTCAACTGGAGTCCAGGAACGCGGGTGCGTGACATGCTGCGTTACCTCATCATCGGACAAGGGCACAACGCAGCTGTTGTTCATGAGATCTTGCGCCGAAATGCGGCCAAGGAAAAGCGATCGCCCCCGTGTCCATGTTAGGTAGACGGGGTGCTGGGGCGTCGATACGCAGGAAAATGACAGACAGTGAGGGAATATGCGGGCACGTCAGGTAAGATTTTGGCCGTGACGCAGCAAACTTCCCAAAAACACAATCCAGTCTTGGTTGTAGACTTTGGCGCGCAGTACGCCCAGCTGATCGCTCGGCGCGTGCGCGAAGCCAGCATCTACTCCGAGGTCGTCCCGCATACCGCCACGGTTGAAGAGATCAAGGCCAAAAACCCAGCGGCGTTGATCCTGTCCGGTGGCCCATCATCGGTCTACGCCGACGGCGCGCCATCGCTTGACCCACAGATTCTCGAACTCGACATCCCCGTCTTCGGCATCTGCTACGGCTTCCAAGCTATGACCCACGCCCTAGGTGGCACCGTGGCCAACACCGGCAACCGTGAATACGGCCGCACCGAAATGACCGTCGATGGCGGCATTCTCCACGCTGACCTCGAAGAAACCCACAAAGTGTGGATGAGCCACGGTGACGCTGTCTCCGTTGCACCAGAGGGATTCGTCGTCACCGCCCACTCCGAAGGTGCACCCGTCGCAGCCTTCGAATGCGCCGAAAAGCGCATGGCAGGCGTGCAATACCACCCAGAGGTTCTGCACTCGCCACACGGCCAAGAAGTCATGGTGCGCTTCCTCACTGAGATCGCCGGCCTTGAGCAAAACTGGACCGCAGCCAACATCGCCGAAGAGCTTATCGACGCAGTCCGCGCACAGGTCGGACCAGAAGGCCGCGCCATCTGTGGTCTTTCCGGTGGTGTTGACTCCGCAGTCGCAGCAGCACTCGTCCAGCGCGCCATCGGCGACCGCCTCACCTGCGTATTCGTCGACCATGGCTTGCTGCGTGCAGGCGAACGCGAACAGGTCCAAACCGACTTCGTCGCTGCAACCGGCGCAAAACTCGTCACCGTTGACGAGCGCGAAGCATTCCTGAACAAGCTCGCAGGTGTCACCGAACCAGAGGCTAAGCGCAAAGCCATCGGCACGGAATTCATCCGCTCCTTCGAACGCGCAGTCGCCGGCGTTCTCGACGACGCACCCGAAGGCTCCACCGTGGACTTCCTCGTCCAAGGCACCCTCTACCCAGACGTTGTCGAATCCGGCGGCGGCTCCGGTACCGCCAACATCAAGAGCCACCACAACGTGGGTGGCCTGCCCGACGACGTAGAATTCCAACTCGTCGAACCACTACGTCTGCTATTTAAAGACGAAGTACGCGCAGTGGGTCGCGAACTCGGCCTGCCTGAAGAAATCGTCAACCGCCAGCCCTTCCCAGGCCCTGGTCTCGGCATCCGCATCATCGGCGAAGTCACCGAAGAGCGCCTCGAAACACTACGTGCAGCTGACCTCATCGCCCGCACTGAGCTGACCGCAGCCGGCCTCGATAGCGAAATCTGGCAGTGCCCAGTAGTTTTGCTTGCCGACGTCCGTTCCGTCGGTGTCCAAGGCGACGGCCGCACCTACGGACACCCCATCGTCCTACGCCCCGTCTCCTCCGAAGACGCCATGACCGCAGACTGGACCCGACTGCCATACGACGTGCTCGAGAAAATCTCCACGCGTATCACCAACGAGGTCCCAGACGTCAACCGCGTCGTCCTCGACTGCACCTCCAAGCCACCAGGAACCATCGAGTGGGAATAATCCCCACACAGTTCCAACACGAAGCCCCCACGTTGTGCAGTAATTCCTACTGCACAACGTGGGGGCTTCGTGCTTGCTAACCCACCGCCATTACCGACACCACCTCACCTAAATCCACAACTTCCCCTGACGACGATGCCAGAACACAACGCCCGCCGATCGCATATTTGATGAGATTTCCGGAAAGAATCGACGATTCTTTCCGACGATTCTTTGTTGTGTAGGAGATGACTTTCCGTGTACTGGCATTGCTCAGTACGAGCGTGGGGGCGTCGTGAAGCGTAGGCGCAAGCGTGACAAGGAGACGCGTGGCGGTGGTGGGGGTGAGATCTCCGAGGTTGTCGATGCGTGTGATGACGCCGTAGCGGTGAGCGTCGATACGCAGTGGTTGGTGGATTTCTGCGCGGGTGATGTGCTCGAATTCCCACGTCGTGGGGGGCGTTGCCGAGGGACGGCTATGCGATGCCCACAGATGATGAATTCCGAGGTGGGGGAGGTGGTGCGGATACGGTAGATACGGCCGCTTGCTAGGGCGTTTTCGGTAAGCGTGGTGGGAAAGTCGTCGAGGTAGGCGCGAAGAATTGCGATGGTGTCGGCGGGGTTGCTGCCCCAATCGAGGCCATGATTGCGCAGGATGTCGAGGATTGCAACGAGGCTGAGGTTTGGTTGGCCTTGCCAGATATCTTCGACAAGCCGCAGGATGGTGGGGATGGTGGTGGGGCCGGGAACACTCTTATCAGTGTAGGGGGTAGCGGGGGTGTGAGCCTATGCACTGTTGCGCGTACTTGCGCAGTGGGGTCACGTAGTAGTGTGCTGGGCAGTAGTTAAGAGTGATGCATGGAGGTTTCGCGATGATTATCGATCAGTACTGGGGAAAGTACTTTGGCGATAGCGCCGATAGTCAGCGTCTGGCGCAGTATCTTGCTGGAAAGAATCGTGAAGTCCTTCCCACCTCAGAGATTTTCCAGGACTTTCAGCTCGCGCAGCTCAGCGGTAATTACACACAGGCTTCACTTGATGGTGCTGGATGGCATTTTGACTCGGCGTTTCAGTTTGTAATCGATTTAGCGGTGTTAGTGCTAGAATCGAGGAAAGTGGGGCGGTTTAGCATCGCGCGGATTGGGGGCCCGGAGGATCGTTTCATGCGTATCGACGTCACCACCGACGAACTGCTTCCCATCACCATGGCGCTAAAACACTATGCGCTTGCGCCGGAAGATTATCTCTTCTCCCACGGCATTGATGAGGACGACTGGTATGAGCTGGGCAATCTTTGCGAGGAGATCCGTGCCCAGCTCGATGCATAGCCACACGGAGTGATTTAAGAAACCCTGATGTCCCCGATGTCGTTGATGACGACAAGACGAAGCGCGCTGCCATCGGCTTGATCATTGACGGTATCCGACGGACAAGAAGAACTGCCAACCTTGTTTTTGCAGGTAACAATGGTGCGTATATCGTCAGGCAAGCGAACATCAATGTCTCCGATGTTTGATTCGACAATGACCTCACGATCGCGGTCAAGCTTGTGAAGATCGCGCAAATCTAACGAAATATCACCCACATCGGTGGTGTACTCATCAGCAAGCTCCTTGCTGGTGGTAGGACGTACCTCAACGCTGCCCACCGACTCCGAGGTCACCCAAGGAGCTACACCTACGAACGCAAACACAATAGAAGCACAACCAATAGCGGCAGCAGATAGCAACGCTACCAATCCGATCACCCACGGCGTACGACGCTTCTTTTTAGGCTGTGGCTGCTCAGTAGGATCCGGCAAATCCCAAGCAAACGGAGCTGCTCCTAGCGGATCCCATGCGGGTGGTTGCTCACCACTGACCGGTGCAGTATGCCCTGGCGCTGGGGAATATCTGCTTAAATCTACCGTTGGTGCAGAAGAATCGGCTGCGGTGGAGAAACCCTCAGCATGAGGGCCTGACTCCCCATCCGTGGGGAACAACAAACCCACCGGTGGTATCGGAGTGCGCTGCTGCAACAGATACCAACTAGCACCGAACATAGCTATTGCCACAATACTAGAGAACCGAAAGATCTCTCCCCACGCCGTAGTAAACGCGATGAAAAGAAGAAACGCTATCAGCACCCAACCAGTCTGCTTCTGTTGTTTTTCCGCATCCGACATCGGCTGCCCAGTTGCGCCCCCTGTCTCTGCGGACGAGGTGTTCTGTACAACCAATTCCCACGGCGAATAGCGCATTGAATACTTCGGCATAGTCAGCCACGCCACTAAGTACAGTGCCAGTCCCCAGCCAGAAAACAGCAGGAGAACAAAAAGGATACGAATCAAAGTGGGATCGATCTGATACCGCACACCGATTCCCTCACACACACCAGCAATCTTGGCATTGCCGCCCTGATCGCTAGGCAGTCGGACTGGGCGAGTGTCCCACATGTTTTTCCACGTTGTTTCCATGACTCCCATTATGCCGACCACCGCGCCCTCCCCACATCAGGGATAGCCCTGAACTTCACCCTTAAAAACAAAAACCCTGAACATTCAGGGACATCCCCTATGTGCCCGTGGCCACGGCACATGCAACAATAATCCACATGCAGCCAGCTTTTCCCCGTTATTACCGCGACCGCTCCCACAGCATAGTCGCCGGTGTTGCAGCAGGACTCGCCAGCTATCTAGGTGTCAAAGTTGTAACAGTGCGATGGGTTCTCGCACTGTTATCTTTTGTTAACGGAATCGGCATCCTCTTTTACGTCGCTGTGTGGCTTTTCATCCCGACGCGTCTGGAACCGGAAGATAATGCTGGCACTACCAATAATGCCCATAATGCCGACACCGCAATATATACAGATAAAAGCTCATCAGCCACGCTGACCAACTGGCTTTTAGTCTTCGCCGCGTTCGCAGGCGCGGTGTTGACGGGAAGAATCGCCAATTCTTTCCTAGGAATTCCCACGCCGTTGCTGCTTTCCCTAGCCATTTGTGCCATCGGCATTATGTTGTCGTGGATCGCATACGACCGCTTTAATTCCAAATATTCGATTGTCATTATTGCTGTGGGAACAGTTTTTGTTTTTACCGGCATCGTTCTCGCCACCGTGGAATGGGGCGGCGATAGTGGCTTCGGGGTAGCACTGCTTGCTGTTGCGCTTACTCTTTTAGGGGTTTCCGCGTTGGCTGTACCGTTTGGCTTGCAGATGTGGCGTCGTTACACAGAAGAAAGCCGACAACGCGCTGCAGCAGATGAACGTGCGGAGATTGCGGCAAGAATTCACGATTCCGTCCTGCAAACACTGGCGTTGATTCAAAAGCGTTCCACCGAAGCGGAGGTACAAAAACTTGCGCGCTTCCAAGAACGGGAATTACGGCAATGGCTTTTTGCTCCCCGTGACAATGTCTCGTTTTTCGCCGCGATTGAACGGTCCTGTGGAGAGGTCGAAGACATGTTCGGTGTGACTGTTCATCCTGTCACGGTGGGCGAAGATCGCATTATTGACCACAACACGCAAGCTGCAGTTTTTGCTGCTCGAGAGGCGATGGTCAATGCTGCCAAGCATGCAGGAGTTCCTAGTATCGACGTCTATGCCGAGTGTTTTGACAACGTGGAAATTTATGTGCGTGACCGAGGGCTTGGGTTCGATTTGGATGCAATTGCTGAAGACCGTCACGGTGTGCGTGATTCCATTATCGCTCGAGTGCAACGTTGTGGTGGTGAAGCACAAATCACCTCCAATAACGGCACGGAAGTCGTGATTCGAATGCCTTTTGACGGACAATAGAAGGCATGAAAGTATTCCTCGTCGATGACCACAGTGTTTTCCGGTCTGGTGTGAAAGCAGAAATTAGCGATGCCGTCGATATTGTTGGCGAGGCGGGAACCGTCGCCGATGCCATTGCCGGCATCAACGCCACAGACCCAGACGTGGTGCTTCTCGACGTCCACATGCCCGATGGTGGCGGCGTAGCTGTTGTGCGCAGCATCTTTTCGCAGCAAGGTATCGGGAGGAATCGTCGATTCCTTGCACTAAGTGTTTCGGATGCCGCCGAGGACGTAATTTCGGTTATCCGTGCTGGCGCTCGTGGCTACGTGACCAAGACGATCTCGGGTGCAGAACTAGTCGATGCTATTCGACGAGTCTATGATGGCGATGCAGTGTTTTCGCCACGACTCGCTGGATTTGTTTTGGATGCCTTCGCGCGCCCCGATCCGGTCGGCGCTGGTGTGGTCAATGCTCCAGAATCTGATCGCGCTGTTGAGGAAGGTAAACCGGTTGCGGATCCTATTGTGGATGCGTTGACGCGCCGGGAGCTGGAGGTTTTGAAGTTGTTGGCTCGTGGTTATACCTACAAAGAGATTGCGGCGGAGTTGTTCATTTCGGTGAAGACCGTCGAAACGCATGCGTCGAATATTTTGCGCAAGACACAGCAGTCGAATCGTCATGCACTTTCTCGGTGGGCACAGTCGCACGATTTGGATTAGCGCGTGGGGGACGTGCAGCGCGCAGTTGGGTCTGGTTTTCGTTTGTTTCGCGTTTCTACACAGGCAGGGCACATGCGTAAGGCTTGATGGCAGACGCATGCTTATCGACGCTTCCTTCGAGTTGCGATCCCCAAAAGGAGTGTTTCCACGTGAAATCTAAACCTTTCCCTCTGTTTGTTCCTGTATTGAGTGCCCCTGTAGTGCTTACTAGTTGTGGGCAATCGGATGAGCCTCAACAAAGTGCGGCTGATAACGGTGTGACGGTTACCAACTGCGGTAAGGAGGTGGCTTATGCACAGGCAGACAATCTGTTTGTCAATGATGCCAACATTATTTCGATGGTGTTGTCGGTAAGTGCTGCAGACAAGAGTAAGTATGTTAGCTCAGTTCAGATTGACCGAGATCTTTTGCATGCCAAGTATGGGCAGGCGATTGATAATGCAGAAGATGTTGTGGAAGGTTCGCCTTCTTTTGAAGCAGTCGTTGCTAAACACCCAGATATTTTTATCGGTGGTTGGAACTCTGGAATGTCTGGGGAGAAGAACCTTACGCCTGATTCTTTGAAGGAGCAGGGGATTGTTTCTTACATTATTAGTGAGACTTGCCGGCAAGAAGGTTCGACGAAGCGTGGTGTGTACAGTTCGTGGGAAGTAGTAAAGATGGGCATCGCTAACTTTGGCAAGATTACGGGGCATGAAGATACTGCGGATTCTGTAGTCAAAGATTTGGATTCTCGCTTGGGTGCGTGGAAGAAGGCGCCACAAGCGGACAAAGCGCCCACGGCTTTCGTTTTTGATTGGTTCGGACACTGTGTTTACCTCGGGCAAGTTTGGTGCACCACGGGCAATTATTGAGGCTGCTGGTGGGCGTAATGGTGCCGAGGGGATCGAGGACACGTGGACTACCGTGAGTTGGGAGTAGCTGTCGGCTTCGAATTACGAAGGATCTGCCTGTGGTGAAGCAAAAACGTTTTATCAACTTGCCTAACGCTATGTGGACATCGGGTGCATTGAACATTGATGGTGCAGAGCATGTGCATAAGGGTTTTGAACAGTTCGGCCTTGTTCCGTCGTCGGATGTAAAGCCTGCGCTGCAGCTCCCTAAAACCGTTGCTGGTCAGGATTTCCTGAAGTAAAACTGCGAAGGGTTACGTGCGTGGTGGCGTGTCGACGAACGCCAGTGCTCTGGTGCCGTCGACATGCGGGAATGTTAGCCATATCCATCCGAAGGTAATGAAGAATGCGATGGCGGTAACCCAGAAGGAGGCTGGTGCTAATAAGGGGGGCGAGCATGAGTGCTAACCATACGAAGAATAGGGGAACAACCTGGGAAAACTTGGGGGTGTAGTGCAGGTTGCGTTTTTCGAGGAATGTGCGGATCTCTTTGCGGTAAGGGTGGGAAAAGAGAACTAGGAAAGCAGCACCTGCGCTGATGAGAAGCGTGATTACTTGTATCTCGCGTGCAAGGCTGGTGGTCAAGACTGCAACTGCTACAGCAATGAGAGCGGAGCTGATAAAGCGCACTGTTGGTGGGGTGGGTATGGGCGTAGGCAATGCTGTTGCGGAAATTGCGCTTGATAGGCCATTCATAATGGGCAAGGTTAGCAGTTCCTTTGCTACGTAAGGCTTGACGGGGTGTTCTCACAGGTTCTATTATAGCCACATGGTTCAAACGGGTGTTCGATCTTTTGGGGTGAGAGGGGATCCTGCCTCCATGGCTGTTGATGAGCGAATTTCTCTACTTCGTTCACGCATGCAATCCATATCTAAAAGCGGGGATTTTTCTTTAGATTCTAATCGTAAAGCTAAAGATAAAAGCATTATTCCGTTATCTGATCCACTGTCCCGCGTGTTGCCGTGGGGTGGGGTGCCTCGGGGAATGATTATAGAGTCTACTATTGCCCCATTGCTTGCCATTTTATTTATCGCACAAGTGAGCGGTTCTGGTGGGAGGGTAGGGGTTGTGGGCTGGCCAGATCTTAACTATGCGGGTGTGCTGGGATACGGAGGTTGCTATGAGCGAATTTTTGCTGTACCCCAGCAGGAACGCGCCTCATTACGTGTTGTTACAGCCCTTGCGCACGGATGCGATCTTGTGATCACACGTGCAGGGCCTACTCCTAGGACGTACACGCCGCTCCAAACTCAACGATTTCGTAATTCTTTACGATCAGATGCTGGCTGCGTGATCATGATGGGAGACCATGTCGTTTCACCTGCAGCGCGTTTAACTTCCGCGGTGGTGGGATACCACGGGATTGGGAAAGGGACGGGGCGTATTAAGGCTGTAGAAATCACTGTAACGGGCATGGCCAAGGGTTTTTATCAAACTTCGAGAGTTATAGTTGGCAAGCACATAGCTCCTGTTGCTGAGAAAACAACGATGAAAGTGGTCTAAAGAAACTCATGCGTGCGCTGGCTTTATGGTTTCCAGATTGGCCGATCCAAGCCGCATACAGTGACGGTATTGTGCAAGGCCATCGTGCAGTAATGATTGTGGACCAGCGGCGGGTAATGGTGTGTAATGCGCGTGCGCGAAAAGCTGGAATACGAAGGGGCATGCTTGTAAAACATGCCCTTACCCTCGACGAAAACGTCACGATGGTGCCTTACAGCCCTGAACGTGATACCCGAGTGTTTGAACGCATTGTTCGTGATATCGATCAGGTTGCTGCGAATGTCGAGATCGCTCGCCCAGGTATTGTGCTTATCGACGTTCAAGGTGCGGCGGCCTTCCACGGGAGCGAAGAAAAGGCAGCAGAAAAAATTATGGATGTCACCTCAAAAAGCGGCATGGAAAGCTTCGTCGGCATTGCTGATGATATTCCGACAGCGATCATTGCCGCACGTCGTAACACCGTCGTTCCCCTAGGCGGATCTGCCCGCTACCTTGATTCCCAGCCCACTGAATTACTAAAAGTCGAAGAGGCTTTAGAGTGCGACCCTGACACTGTGGCGCGCCTTCAAACATGTGGCCTTACTACTCTCGGGGACATTGCTCGAATATCGCTTCGCGATATCACCACGCGTTTTGGTCCACGCGGACACCACTGTTGGACTATCGCAACAGCACAGACACAGCGCACTATGAGTACACCCACGCCAGAGATCGACCACAGCGTGAGCATCACTCCCGAAGACCCCATTACGCGTATCGACGAAGCCTCCTTTCTAGCACGTTCACTAGCAGCCCAGCTGCACACTCAACTGCATAATGCAGGTCTGACCTGCCACCGCATAAAAATTATTGCAGTCATCGGAAACCAAGCCCACGAACGCACTTGGCGCACCCGCGGTGACCTAAGTGACCACGCAATCAGCGATCGCGTCCGCTGGCAACTAGAAGCATGGCTGACCTCTGTTCCGGAAGGAATCGAAGATTCTGTCGGAATCGTTCAACTGACATTGCGACCTTATGAATGTATGCGACCATCGCAGCCGCAGCTATGGGGAATCAACAAGAGCGATGAGGAATCGGAACAACGAATGATCGCTCGTGTGCAGGCGCTCGTCGGGCCAGAATTTTTTGTGGCACCTTTTCAAAAAGGAGGTAGGGGAAGCACCGATTGTGTGGGATGGGCACCCGTGGGGGAACGTCGATGCGCTGATGAACGAGTCTGGAATGCTGCACTACCTGCGCCGCTACCGGGAATAGTCGACACAGAAGGCATAAAAATTACAGATGCTCACGGAAACGCAGTGACGGTCACTGCGACGATGCAACTGAGCCGCGAGCCTGAAAGATTCCACTATGGTCGCGATGTGTACACAGTGGTGAGCTGGGCTGGGCCATGGCCTGTAGATGACGCTTGGTGGCAACACGAATATTCCGGAATGCGTGCGCGATTACAAATCGTTGCAGAAAAAGACACGGCAGTGCAGGCATGGGTCGTGGTGTGGGAAGAAGAACACGGCCGATGGTTAGCGGAAGGACGTTACGAATAGTGACTAAGACTGACTGCGAATGTCGATGACTACACGGGTAGGTTCGCGAAGCATCTGCACAGAATAAGGATGTTTGCGGTCCAAGCCGACTACAAACTGGGAGCGACCCTCGAAGGTTCCTGCTGCTTTTACCTCAGTAATGTTACCCACCCCTGGCACAACACCAATCTGGGGATCTGGTTTGCCTAGCTCGAACGGCAGCGCAATGCCATCAATATTCACCATCAAAGCAGCATCGCCTTTTATCTCGATAGGAAAACCGCTACCTTGCTGGGCTGGGGAATCGGTGTAATCTACAAACCAACCTGGTGTGCCGGTGCCCTCAAAAACAAAAACGACACGATCGAATGTTTCATGGTGTCCAACACGGACAGAAGTGATGATTCCTTCCGACATATCAGGACGATGGGTCTTGGATTCGATGCTGGCATCCCCGAGCGGTGTCAGACCAGCATTGGAAGAAGTAGACGATGACGCTAAAGAAGCTTTCCTCGCAGTTCCCTGCACAGCGTCGGGGGCATCTGATCCGTTGGAACAACCAGTTAATCCCATAAGGCATGCTGTTCCTACCGCAACGAGAGCGCGTGCGTTTGGCAAGGTGCGACGTCGATAAGCGGGCGTGAACACCGGTGCACAGTCATTCGTCGAAGCCTCAACGTCGCGGCCGAGTGCGGCAACAAAACCGACCATGGGATTTTTATGCATACGCCTACCGTAACCTGTTATGACCTATCAGGGGGAAGCCAAAAGAGAGACTTCGGCAAATCGTTGCCAAAATGATATGTGCTTCGGGGAGGTACTCTAGGGGGCATGGCTCAACTGTGCTCCGATGTTCGCGTAAGTCCACTACCAGGAACTGCAAAAGTAGGGGATACCTACATTTTGTTTGAGTACCATGGGCCGTGGAGTCACGACATCTTAGACGGTGGGACATTTGATAAAGCGACAAGTGCAGCGCTTAAAGCAATAGGTTGTGGCTTTTACCTCATTCGCCGGCACGGGCGGGAAGGGCGTATCGAACGTCCTAAGAAAACTGTCTACCTAGTGTTTGGCAGTGCAGGCGTTGCAGAAAAACTTATGGTCGATGATGTGACTGATCTGTTGAAATTAGACGTCAGCGGACCTGGAAAGAATCGACAATTCGGTGCGGAGCAAGAGCCACAGCCCATCATTTTGGTATGCACCCATGCCAAACGTGATGCTTGTTGCGCGATTAAAGGTCGGCCTATGGCGCAAGCTTTGACAGAGGAGTTTCCAGATTCCCCAGTCTGGGAATGCAGCCACACTGGGGGGCATCGTTTTGCGCCATCAATGGTCCTCATGCCGTGGGGATATACATGGGGACAACTGAACAAACCTGCCGCATTTGACCTGTATCGGTACGCCCAACGCGGTCAGCTTTTCCTCCCCGGCAATCGAGGACGTGGAATTTGGCCAATGAAAGGCCAGATAGCGGAGGTCGCTGTCGCACAGCAGCTTGCACAGGAAGGCGAAACCGTCACACTAGGACAGTTGCGCGTCGATTCTATAGGAGAAGCACACGCTCACGTCGTCGATTCTCATACGGCGAGGACGTGGACGGTGTTCCTCCGTGAAGAAGTTGTGGCAGGAATCGTCGATTCCTGCCACAAACCTCCTAAAACAGGCACCGCATGGGTTGCAGATCGCGTTGAAGACAACGGAGCCTAGACACCACTGTTGATGGCTAAGGCGCAGTAGTACTTTCGGAAGCCGATGGCGACGAACTCGATTCCACAGTGGGCTCGTCGGTAGTCGTTGGTGTTTCTAGTGTTGTTTCTGAAGGAGACGAGCTTGGGCTGCTACTAGGCGTAGGCATGGTGCTTTCAGCGGAACTGGAAGGCTCCATACTTCCGGAAGGAATCGTCGATTCTGTCCAGACAGGGGCCGCAGGTGCAGCGGGAGCCGGTGCCTGGGTAGGTGCTAACCAACCAGCTTTGTTGTTTTCGCCACCGGATAAGGTCATCGACCCCAGAGTGAGAAAGCCCAGTAGGCAGATGATCAAGATGCTTGTCGACGGTCGCACACGGTCGCCGAAGGACAACACCCCATGAGAACGTCGGGGCGTTGTCGCCTCTTCACTTTGTTCTTGGATTTCCCGCATGACTTCTGTACGAGGTAAGTCGATAGTTTCGGCTGCGTGAGAAAGCGCGCGTGTGGTTTCTGGATCAGGGGCGACAGGTGGATGAGCGGAGTGTGTTTCTTCGGCTAATACAAGGGGAGTATCTGCATCGGTGGGGAATTGTCGGAAGGAATCGACGATTCCTTCCGACAACACCACTGCGGAGCTGGCTTTTTCGCCGTAGTCTTTCCACCATTCGTCGATGACTGCGGCGCGGACGCCTCGTTCGATGAGCCATTGTTTGCCGGGGGCGACGTCGATAAGCAGGCGCATGGTGGCGGTCCACGGTAGGCCCATAGCTGTGGGCGGGATGACGTCGGTGGCGGCTTGGAATGAGATGTCGCTGCGGATGTGGGGTGAGAGTTCTGGGTCGTTGATTGCGTGTTGTGCGGCGGCGAGTGTGCGCGTTTTGATTTCGGCCATGGAGCTGCCGGCGGTGATGGGCACGGGGATGGAGATGACTGCACGGGCCCAGCGTGCTGAGGAGTTGACGCACATGCGTGCTTCGCCGTTGGGGACGGTGATTTCGTCGCCGTTGATGGTGCGGATTGTTGTGGCGCGGAGGGTCATGTTGACCACGTCGCCTTCGACGGTGGCTGCGGATCCGAAGAATTTGACCCAGTCGCCGATACCGTATTGCTTTTCGGTGATGATGAAGAATCCACCGAGAAGGTCGCCGATGATTTTTTGGGAACCGAAGCCAACGGCGGCGGATACGACGGTGGCAGGGATCGCAGCAGCAGCGAGGTTAATGCCGAGGTTGTGCATGGCTGTGATGATGAGTGCTGCGTAGGCGATTGCTTCTGCGATGTAGACGATGGCGCCGATGATGGCTTTGCGTCCTTTGGACGCTTCGGTGTCTTCGTCGATGGCGTGGCTCATGCCGTCGATGATGCGGCGGCCGATACGAGGAATCAGAAAACCTATGATCACGAGGATGGCCAGCGCGAATCCATGCGCGATGATCCAGTGTTTCGTGAGTTCCATGATGTAGGCGTAAGGCATGCGCCCAAGGGTAGTCCTGTGGTCGGTGCTACGGGAAGAGATGCGAAGGCGCCCCCGTAGCTGTGCTCACGGGAGCGCCATTGTTGAGTAGTTTTTGCTTATCGACGCATGATCTTCTTGGATAACCAGTTACCGAAGAGTTGGGCAATCTGGACGATGAGGATGATGACGAAGGTGGCAACGTAGGTGACCTGCCAGTCGTAGGCGCGGTAACCGTAGACGATGGCGAAGTCTCCGAGTCCGCCGCCGCCGATGTAGCCGGCCATTGCAGACATGTCGACGATGGCGATGAAGATGAAGGTGTAGCCGAGGACGAGGGGTCCGAGGGCTTCGGGGATGATCACAGAAGTGATGATCTTCCAGGGGCTGGCGCCCATGGCGCGGGCTGCTTCGATGACACCTGGGTCGATGCTGACGAGGTTTTGTTCCACGATGCGGGCGACGGCGAAGGTGGCAGCAATGGACATGATGAACATTGCTGCTTCGCGTCCGATGGTGGTGCCTACGACTCGGAGGGTGAGGGGGCCGAATGCGGTGATCATGATGATGAACGGGATGGGGCGTACGAAGTTCACCAAGATGTTGATGACGGTGTAGACGAACCGGTTGCGCAGGATTCCGCCTGTGCGGGTGGTGTAGAGGAGCACGCCGAGGCCGAGGCCGAGGAGTCCGCCGACTACGAGAGTGACGGAAACCATGATGAGGGTGTCCAGGATTGCTTCGGTGAAGGTGTCGCCGAGTCGGGACCAGTCGGCGGCGAGGATGTGTGTGGTCATCGCTGGATCTCCTGGATGTCGGTGGTGGTGGTGAGGTAGGCGTAGAAGTCGTCAATGACAGACTTTTCACCGTTGAGGCGTACGGTCACTTTGCCGAAGGAATGCTTCTGCAGGGTGGTGATACCGCCGTGGACGATGCCGATGCTGGCGCCTGCGTCTTTTGCTTTGGCAGCAGCGGTGAAGAATCCAGAGTTCTCTGACAAGGTGATGGTAAAGAGGCGGCCTTCGTGTGCGAGGAGATCTTCGGATTCGATGGCATCGGGGGTGTTGCGCAATGAGGTGGACACGAATCGCTTAGCGACGTTGGTTTGTGGGTGCGAGAACACCTCATAAACGCTGCCGTATTCCACAACTTTGCCGGCTTCCATGACAGCGACTTTATCGGCAATGGAACGAATAACGTCCATTTCGTGGGTGATCACGACGATGGTGATACCGAGTTCGCGGTTGACCTTGCGTAGAAGCTCGAGAACCTCATGTGTGGTTTCGGGGTCAAGCGCGGAGGTGGCTTCGTCGGCAAGCAGAAGTGCCGGGTTGTTGGCCAGCGCGCGTGCGATGCCGACGCGCTGCTTTTGGCCACCGGAAAGTTCTTCGGGGTAGTTGCCGCCGCGGTCGCTAAGCCCCACGAATGCGAGGAGCTCGTCGACACGTCGCTTGCGCTCAGCCTTATCGACGCCCGCCAGCTTGAGCGGATACTCAATATTTCCGGCAGCGGTGCGAGAGGTAAACAGGTTGAACTGCTGGAAAATCATGCCGATGTGGGCACGAATGTCGCGCAGTTTCTTCTCGGACATTCCGACGATGTCGGTGCCGTCGAGAAGCAGCTTGCCGGAGGTGGGAATGTCAAGGCCATTGATCATGCGCACCAAGGTGGACTTACCGGCGCCGGAGTAACCGATCACGCCGAGAATCTCACCTGGCTCGACCGTTAAGGTCACGCCATCGAGAGCTGTGATGTTCTTTTTACCGGAGTCGAAGACCTTGGTGATGCCTTCGAACTCGATACGGGTTCCGTTCATGTGTGTAGTAATTGCTTCCGTTTCGTGTTAAGGGGTCTACTTCACCTCAGCCTCGAGGCGATCCAGGATGGCCTGAAGCTCTTCGGGGCTACGCTTTACTTCCACAGAGGTGCCTTTAGAATCCTCCGCGAGAGCTTTTTGCACCTCATCGGTATGCCACAATTCAATGAGCTGAGCCCACTGGGGATTATCTTTGTTCTCCTTGGTGGTTACCATGACGTTAATGTAAGGCTCGGCCTCCGTCGAAGCCGGATCGTCCTGAACAATCGCGGTCTTTGCGTCAATGCCGGACCGCTCCAAGAACGTGTTGTTAATAATTGCGGGCTTGCCCTCACCATAAGCCGCAGGTGATGACGCCGCCTCCACAGGTGTCAGTGTCACCTTCGACTTCGCCGTATCGACGTCCGCCGGAGTAGGGGTGCTCAGTCCTGGTTTCTTCAGCGTGATCAGTTTGTTAGCCACTAGAACATTAATGGCACGAGCTTGGTTCGTGGGATCGTTAGGGATCGCCACCGATTGGCCCTCAATGCCATCGAGAGAATCATGACCCTTCCAAAACAGTGCCAACGGAATGATCTCCGTCGATCCCACGGGGGCCAAATCGGACTTGGACTTCACGTTATATTCCGCAAGGAATTTCAAATGCTGGAACAAGTTCACATCGAGTCGGTTTTGCGACAGTGCTTGGTTCGGCGTGGAGAAATCAGAAAAATCCACGACCTCCAAGTCGATGCCCTGTTCCTTCGCCTTGTCTTTCCATACATCCCACGCCTTCTTTGTAGAGTCCGTGGTACCAATTTTGATGGTGTTGGCATCGGAAGAACCGTCCGAGCACGCAGCCAAACCGGTCGCTGCAACGACAGTTACGGAAAGAATCGACAATGCTGTCCGGAATTTCGTAAAGTTCATGTGAAAACTCTTTTCTATTTTCGTTAACGCACAGGCAGCCTATCGCAGAAAACCGCATTATGTACAGCTCGGTCTAGTGGGGAAGCGGTGTGGCGTTTTTCGTGTCCTTATTTAAGGGGGCCAAGCCCCGCGAACCTCGCACGGAGGTTACGGGGCTTGATGTGATGTAAAGGGTTACTTCTTTTGGTCTGCTTCGAGGCGATCGAGGATTTTTTTGAGCTCTTCGGTGTTACGCTGCACTGGAACGGAGGTTCCCTTGGAGTCTTCGGCTACAGCGTCTTGAACTTCCTTGGAGTGCCAGATTTCAACGAGTTTTGCGATGTTGGCGTCGTCTTTGTCTTCGGCTTTGGTTACGAAGGCGTTGATGTATGGCTCTGCTTCGGCGGAGTTGGGATCATCCTGGAATACGGAGAGTCTAGGGTCGATGCCGGCACGGTCGAGGAAGGAGTTGTTGATGATGGCTGGGGTGCCTTCGCCGTAGGCGGTGGTGGTCTGAGCTGCATCAACGGGGGTGAGCTTTACCTTAGATTTTGCCTCGTCAACGTCGCTAGGTGTTGGGGTGATTAGGCCTTCTTTTTTCAGGGTGAGGAGCTTGGCTTGGACGAGGACGTTGATAGCGCGGCCTTGGTTGGAGGGGTCGTTAGGGATGGCTACGGATTTGCCCTCGATGCCGTCAAGAGAGGTGTGGTCTTTCCAGAACAGTGCGAGTGGAACGATCTCGGTAGCGCCTACTGGGGTGAGGTCAGCATTCTTTCCGACGTTGTATTCGGCGAGGAATTTAAGGTGCTGGAAGAGGTTAACGTCGAGTTGGTCTTGCGCGAGGGCGTCGTTAGGGGTGGAGTAATCGGAGAAGTTTTTAATGTCGAGCTTGATGCCGGCTTCCTTGGCTTTGTCCTCGAATACCTTCCATGACTTTTTGGAGCCGTCGGTGGTGCCGATCTTAACGGTTACCTGGTCGGGGCTATCGGAGGAGTTGGAGCAAGCAACAAGTCCAGCTGCTGCGATAAGAGAGGCGGAGATTAAAGTGACGCTGCGGCGGATTTTCATGATTTGTCTTTCTGTTATGAGGTTTATGTAAAAGTTTCATGCGTTACGACGCCTCCTTGTGTGTAGACATGCTGCGTATGCCCTACATGTGGCGTTAAGTGGAGGCGGCGTCTGCGTGTGATTAGCGAGCGTAGCCCAGTTCGGAAAAAATGTACAGCTTTGTCTACTTTTTTATTCATGTATATGTGAACGTGTGTGTGAATGTGGTAGTTCTAGAAAGGTGGATTGGGTATCTGGTTTCAATGGAAAACCTCTCAAATGGTCGCAATTAGAAGGTGTTTTATCGGGAACGTATCCTCAAAAGCTCAAGCTGGTGAATGTCGGGGGTAATGGGAGTGGTAGTGAAAAGATTCGATATTATTCATCGCAACCATTCGCTGAACTCCATGCAGCGAGTTATTACCATTTCCTCCATGGCGCTAATTCACCAAAAGACATGGTTGCTGCGGCATGCCAGCAGGGGATGAGCGCACTGGCGCTGATTGACCGTGATGGTTTTTATGGGGCCATGGAATTTGCCGAGGCTGCGGCCACTAGTGGTTTGCCCACGGTCTTTGGTGCAGAACTAACTCTTGCCCCTGAACGAATCTTGACTGTTTTAGCACGCGGAGTGGAAGGCTATACCAGCTTGTCCCGATTCATAACCCAAGCGCGTATGCGGGGCAGTAAAGATGTCACTATCTACCCGCCACTGGCTGAGATTGTTGAAGGTATGGGAAAGAATTGCCGATTCCTTCTCAACCATTCATGGTGCACTGACGAATCACAGCTAGAAATATTCGATCCCGACACCGTGGTTTTGGAATACGGCGTGACCATGCGACCCGAGGACGTAGATCACCACGAACTACTTGATAGCATTCGGCAACGCTACGGATTTATGGCGATCGCGAGCGCAGTGCCGAGCGCAGTCGATCGAGTATCCGCGCGCGTCGCTGGGGCGAAACAAGCCTTAGCGCAGCGGGAATCATTGCCACAAGCTACACCGCGTCTGCACCCGATGGGAAGTACATGGATGCGAGGCGGGGATGAGTTGGCGGGAAGCGTCGATAAGCAACTGCTTGACGCTTCTGTTGAGGTGGCCCGTGACTGTGCCTTTGTGCTCGATTTGGTGGCGCCGAACCTTCCACGCTGGCCTGTACCCGATGAGATGGCTCACCTTACTGGGCTGGTGAACGTGCGTTTCGACGCACGCTACCGTGGGCGAAGTGAAGACGTTAAAAACCGGGCGCGGGCTCAAATTGATCACGAGTTAGCTGTTATTAAAGAGTTGGGATTTCCTGGATACTTTCTCATCGTCGACGACATCGTAAGCTTCTGCCGCACAAACAACATCTTGTGCCAGGGTAGGGGGTCTGCGGCCAACTCTGTCGTCTGTTTTGTCCTTGGCATCACTAACGTTGAACCGATCAGCACCGGTTTACTCTTCGAACGATTTCTCTCCCGCGATCGCGAAGGTCCCCCAGATATTGATATTGACATTGAATCGGGGCGTCGCGACGCCGTCATTGCCTACGTGTACGACACCTATGGTCGCGATAACGCAGCTCAAGTAGCCAATGTGATCACCTACCGCACTAAAGCAGCGCTTCGCGACGCCGCCCGCGCCCTTGGCTACCCCAACACCAGCGCCGACGCTTGGTCCACTAATCCCGACGAAGCCCCCAACGCAGTGCGATTCCTTGCGGAACAACTCAAAGGGCAACCTCGACACCTAGGAATCCACGCGGGAGGAATGGTGATCTGTGACCGACCCATCGCAGATGTTGTTCCCACGGAATGGGCTAGAAAACACGGCCGCAGTGTCGTCCAATGGGACAAAGAAAGTTGCGCGAGTGCAGGGCTCGTCAAATTTGATCTACTTGGACTCGGTATGCTTGAAGCGCTCCATCACATGATCGACCTTGTTACGGAAACCACCGGAACGACCATTAACCTCTGGGAACTCGACCTTGCCGAACCCGAAATTTACGCCATGCTCAGCAACGGTGATGCCGTCGGAGTGTTCCAAGTCGAATCCAGAGCACAACTAGCCACACTTCCTAGGCTTCGCCCTAGAGAATTCTTCGACCTCGTTGTCGAAGTAGCCCTCGTGCGCCCAGGCCCCATACAAGGCGGATCCGTTCACCCCTACATCCGCAGACGAAATGGTCTCGAAGCGGTCACCTACGAGCATCCGATTCTCGAACGCAGCCTGCGCAAAACCCTTGGAGTTCCGCTTTTTCAAGAACAACTCATGCACATAGCTGTCGACGCTGCAGGTTTTAGTGGTGGTGAAGCCGACGAACTGCGCCGTGCGATGGGCTCTCGGCGATCCGTTGACACGATGAACAGAATGAAACGGCGATTCTTTGCGGGATTGCGAAGAAACAACATTACAGGCGATATTGCAGACATCTTATGGAACAAAATCGTTGCCTTTGCTGCCTATGGATTTCCGGAATCCCACTCGCGATCTTTTGCCTCGCTAGTGTATTTTTCCGCATGGTTTAAATACCATCATCCCGCCGAGTTTTATGTGGGACTGCTTCGTGCTCAGCCGATGGGTTTTTACTCGCCACAGTCGTTATTAGCCGATGCTCGTAGGAAGGAATTGACGATTCTTTCCCACAGCATCAATAAATCTCAGGTAGAAGCCACCGTAGAAAACGGGGCTATTCGCTTAGGGCTGAACATGATTAAAGGAGTAGGGAAAACAGAGGCAGAGGCAATCGTGGCCCATGCGCCTTATCGGGACATTGCTGATTTGTCGCGCAGGGCAGGATTGGGGGTGGCTGTGGTTGAAGCATTGGCGCGATCTGGAGCATTGGAAACGCTAGGGGTGGGGCGTCGACAAGCATTGTGGCAGGCGGGGGTGGTGGCAACAGAGAAGTCTGCTATGTTGCCGGAGTTGTCGATGGTATCTGCCCCCTCATTACCTGGGATGAATGCGTTTGAGCTGATGGCGGCAGATATTGCGATGACAGGGGTGAGCAGTGAGAATCCAGTGGCGTTGTTGCGTCGTCAGTTAGAACTTCGTGGCGTGATACCCGCATCGGAATTGCTGAACTGTGAGAATGCTCGTCGGATACTTCTTGCAGGAGTAGTTACACACCGGCAGCGTCCGCAGACGGCTGCGGGTGTCACATTTTTGGGATTAGAAGATGAGACAGGTTTGGCCAATGTAGTCGTCTCGGTTGGCTTGTGGAAGCGGAATCGTGCTGTAAAAGTGGCGCGGGCGGTACTTGTTCGTGGGGTGGTGCACAATGCGGATGGGGTGGCGTCGGTGACGGCTGATCGCGTGGAGGAGTTGCCTTTTGCGGAGATGATGAGTGCTGGGTCACGAGACTTCCGCTAGGAGGTTTTATTGTGAAAATATGATGCTTATGGATAGCACGATGAATGCGGTGTCGCCAAAGCTGGTGAAAGCTCGATATTGTGCAGTAGTGCCTTTTCTTGTTGTGTCGATACTGGGAAGCGCTGCGTCCGCTGTCTTTTTGTGGTCATGGATGTGGATTGTCGCAGGGGTGTGGGTGGCGATTTTGGGGTGGGCTGTATGGCTGATTCCAGCGCAGGTGCGCAGGATAGGGTGGCGCGAAGATACCGACGAATTGCTGATTACGAAGGGTAAATTGTGGCGAACTCTCACCGTGGTTCCTTATGGGCGTTTGCAGTTCGTGGACGTTCAAGAAGGGCCTATTGCGAGGCGTTGTGGTCTTGCAGAAGTAGAGATCCACACGGCATCGTCGACAAGCGATGCCAGCATCGCGGGCCTTCCGGGAGGGTGTCAGGTGTTTTGTGTGTGAGGCTCTGATCCAGAAGGAGTTTCACTGATAATGACTACCGTGTCACCGAGGAAAGGTCATGACCCGAACAGGGTCAACGAGATCAGCGCTAAGCTGATGGAAAATCCGGAAATCGCCGAACTGATCGGCGAGTTGTCGACTTCCACCGATGATGCCAGCGACCTGGTCAAAGGTCTTTTGCAGGCATCGATCAACGCTGGTCTGCAGGCTGAAATGGACGCGCATCTGGGATACGCGCACTCTGATCGTACGGCGAAAGCCCAGCTGGGCACCCCGGATGGTGGCAATCACCGCAACGGGTCGTACACCAAAACCGTCAACTCTGGCTACGGCACCTTTGATGTGACTATGCCCCGGGATCGAGCTGGCACGTTTACGCCGCGGATGCTGCCTAAAGGCACCCGCCGTCTGACGGAGCTTGATGACATGATCATCTCCCTGTACGCCGGTGGGATGACCGTGCGCGATATTTGCCACCACCTCGCCACCACCCTCGGGGTGGATATGAGCCCAGATACGATCAGCACCATTACCGACGCGGTGTTAGAAGAGGTCATGATCTGGCAAAACCGCCAGCTCGACGAGTTCTACCCAGTGATCTTCCTCGACGCGCTGCGAGTGAAGATCCGCGATGGCCACCGCGTGGTCAACAAGTCTTGCTACATGGCGGTAGGCGTCGACATGGACGGCATCAAGCACATCCTGGGATTGTGGATCGCAGACAATGAAGGCGCCAGTTTTTGGGCATCCGTGTGCGCTGACCTTGCCAACCGTGGGGTCCAAGACGTGTTCATCGTCTGCTGCGACGGGCTCAAAGGCCTGCCGGAAGCCGTGGAGGCAACCTGGCCGAATTCCATGGTGCAGACCTGTATCGTGCACCTGATCCGGGCGGCCAACAGGTGGGTGTCCTACCAAGACCGCAAACCCGTATCAAGTGCGCTACGGGAGGTCTACACCGCACCGACCGAGGACACCGCCCGCGCCGCCCTGGACGCATTCGAGGCCAGTGAACTGGGCCGTAAATACCCGCAATCGGTCAAAGTCTGGCGCGACGCCTGGGACCGGTTTGTGCCATTTTTGCAGTTCCCGCCTGCGGCACGGCGGGTACTCTACACCACGAATTCGATCGAATCGCTGAATGCTGAGCTGCGTAAAGCTACTCGTAACCGCGGCCAGTTCCCGAACGATACCGCGGCGCTGAAAACGCTGTGGCTGATGATCTGCAACATCGAGGACAAGCGCGCTGCCCAGCGAGCGAAGAAAGCGAAGCGCGCCATCGAATGCAACGGCTATATTGAAGGAGCGAAAGCCACCGGGTGGAAACAAGCCATCAACCAACTAGCCGTGGCTTACCCCGACCGATTCGCGGACTACTTGTAAACCAAGCCCCCGCACACAAACAATCGGACACTCTCCCTTCCGGTCGCGGACGCGTATGCGTTGCGTCAGCGACTAACCGATAAAGCGCGCGAGAGGCTTAGCGGGCTATGAGTGAGATCGAACAAACCGCGTTGCACGAGCAACGTATCGACGTCTCCTCTATGCATCGTGTTCATAGGCTGACCCCCTTACTACAATTTTGGCACAGCATTTTTGCACTCTTTGTCGTCATTGCCCTCAACGTGGATAAAGACGAAGCTATAACTGTGCTGCAGCACCAGAAATATCTTTGGTGGTTGTTGGGAGGAATCGTCGGTTCTTTCCTGGTCGTTTGGGCAATTTCGGGCGTGTGGTGGCGCAGTATTGGATACAGCATTACTGACACCGAAGTTATCGTTGCTAAAGGTGTGATCAATCGGTCAGTGCGTAGCGCGCGGCGAGATCGTATCCAGGCGGTTGACATTGTGGAATCAGTTCTTGCACGAATTTTTCGGGTTGCTGAGGTACGCATCGAGACAGCGGGCGGCAATGATTCAGTTCTGACTATTGGGTATGTCTCTAGGGATCGTGCTGGAAAGATTCGACGATTCCTTATAGAAGGGGAGATAGAATCCACGAAAAATGATTTAGTTATTCCAGTAGAACGCATTTTATTGGCAACAGCGTTGACACATGGCGTGTGGATGGCTGTTTTTATTGGTCTGTGGTTTGTGCCAGGTGGGGCAGCGGTGTCGATCCCAATGCTGGTGGGTGTTGGGCCATCGGCGTGGAATGTTATTGATACAGGTTGGCGGTTTACGCTGCGATTAGGCCAGTCGTTTGTCGGGGATCTGGTTGACGAGGGCAGCGCTGACAGTGATTTGGAGCCGACGATTCATGTGGAATATGGTTTGGCGGATCGCCGTAAGCAGTCGATTCCGTTGCGACGTATCCATGCTGTGCGTATGTCGCAGCCGGTGTTGTGGCGTTTGTGTGGTTGGTGGAAAGTAACGGTGACAGTTGCAGGTTATGGGGTAGGAGATAAAAAGGTGGGGACCTCGGTGTTGTTGCCAGTGGGGTCGAAAGCGCAGGCGATGGCGTTGGTGGCGATGCTAAAAGGGGTCACGGTTGACCCCGAGTCGCCGAAGGACGTGGCATTTTCAAGTCCGCGGCGTGCGCGGTGGGTTTCGCCTATCGACGTTTCCTCCCAAGTTGTGGAACTGCTGGGCGACATTGTGGTCGTTCGGTGGGGTGTGGTGTCGCGCCGGGCTGCGTTGGTGCAGCGTAGTCATGTCCAGGAGCTGACGTGTGTTGAAGGGCCGATTCAGCGTTGGACGAGATTGCGCACAGTGCGTTTGGATTTGGTGCATGGTCCGGTAGCTATGAGTGCTAGAGATTTGGATTGTGACGATGCTTCGAAGCTGCTTACCCTCATGGGGGATCGTAAATTCAATATGCTGAACAATTAATCTTGTTACTTGTGAACAAAGGTGTTACCGTTCTTGGTAAACAAGTTTGTCAAACAGGAGAAGTATCATGCGTAAAATCGTTGGTGGTGTTGTGGGAGGAATCGTCATCTCCTTCCTCCTCGTTGGTTGTTCGGGCGGTCAGGGGGCGTCGACAAGCACGAAGGCCGACGACTCCAAACTTGGAGTTATCGCCACCACGACTCAAATCTGCGACTATGTCAAACAAATCGACGCTGACGTCGACCTCACATGCCTGCTTGCACCGAATGCTTCCGCACACGATCACGAGATGACTCGCGAGCAAATGGATGCGCTATCTAAAGCCGATATTTTGCTGAAAAACGGCGTTGATCTCGAGCACTTCCTCGACGATGCAGTTGTTTCCTCAGGCTTTAAAGGCACCACCGTTGACACCTCCGAAGGTGTGAACATTGCGCCATGGCCATTCGCACCAGAAGATGGTGAGGAACCAGAATTCAACAATGATCCGCACATCTGGACCAGCCCTAAGAACGCAAAAATCCAGGTAGCAAACATTGGCAAAGCTCTCGAAGCCGCCGATTCTGCCCACGCTGATGACTACAAGAAGCACGTGGATAGCTACATCAGCCAGCTAGAAGACCTCGACACCTGGACTGTACAATCCCTGAAATCTGTCCCAGAGGCCGAGCGAATCCTATTCACCTCCCATGACGCATTCGGGTATTTCTCCCGTGATTACAACGTCAAGTTCATCGGTGCAGCGCTCAGCGACTTCAACGAACAGCAAGATGCCACCGCCGACCATATCGCCAAGGCTGCACAGCAGGTGCGCGACTCCAAAGCCAAGGCACTATTCGCGGAAAACTCTAACAATCCTCGGTCAATCGAAGCAGTAGCAAAGGCTGCCGGAGTTAAACTCGGTGGCGAACTCTACGGTGACTCCCTAGGCCCAGACGTCACCTACACGCAGTCGATTGTTCACAACGTTGAAACGCTTATCGACGGCTGGGGTGGCAAGATTGCCGAAAAACCAGCATCCATCGCACACTAACAGCAATCGGTAAACACATTCAGTAACTATCCGATTTATACATCTCAACACAAAGTTCACTCTCAACTATGCATACAGACAGCTCAGCTGCTGGCAAGAACTTCGAACGCACGACCGGTGCCGCTACTGACAGCGCGCCGGTCGTGCGTTTCGACGCAGCCAGCTTTTCTTACGGTCGAGGTACTAATCGCGTCACTGTATTGGAAGGAATCGACGGTTCTCTCCATAAAGGCGAAGCACTTGCACTCATCGGCCCCAACGGTGCGGGAAAGTCGACCGTGTTGAAAGGGTTGGTAGGAATCGTCGATTCTTCCCAACTACATCTGGCGGCTGGTGCGATCGGTTACGTGCCACAGACGGCTGAACTTGATCCGACTTTCCCAGTGACAGCTCGCGACGTCGTTGCGATGGGGATACGCGGGGCGAAGAAGAATCGGTGGTGGTGGCCGTCATTTTTACAGCCGAATCCGGCGAAAGATCCACGGACTATGGCAGCCTTGCAATGCGTTGGTCTGGCAGATCGCGCTAATTATCGGTTTGGGCAGCTTTCAGGCGGGCAACGCCAACGTGTGCTGATCGCGCGCGCTCTGGTGTCACAGCCAATGTTGATGCTTCTCGACGAACCGTTCAACGGATTAGACGATCCGAACCGTAAAGCATTATTGGCGATTCTTTCCGAAATTAAAAAGGAAGGAGTTGCAATCGTCGTATCTACGCATGATCTTGTTCTTGCAGAAGAAACCTGCGATAAAGTGCTACTTCTTGCGGGTAGACAAGTGGCGTTCGGGCCTATTGACGATGTGTTACAGCCCGATGTGATTGCTCAAGCATATGGGGGACACCATGCTCATTGAGCTTTCTGAGATCACGGGAATAGCGCCGTATCTGCTTCGGCCACTTATCTTGCTCACCGTACTCGGTTTTGTTTCTGGACTTGTCGGAGTCGTGGTGAACCTGCGCTCTTTGGAATTCAATGCCGAGGCGGTAGTCCACTCAGTTTTTCCGGGGATTGTTGCAGGGGCAGTTTTTGGTGGAATTGACATGATTATCCCTGCTGCATCGGCCGTCGCAGCGCTTGTTGCTATTGCGTTGACGTTTGCTTCGCGCCACTCGGAAGCCGGTACAGCTGTGGTTTTGACGTCGTTTTTTTCGGTAGGAATCGTCTTGTCTCTCAAAAAAGGAGACATGTCTGGGCAATTAGAAGCATTGATGTTTGGACGTCTTTTGGAAGTTACCGATGAACGGTTGATTCAAGCTCTCGTAGTGTGTGCGATTGCTGTGGTCGTTATGTTATGGACGTGGCGAACCCATATCTTCGTTGCCTTCGATAGGGAAGGCGCTCGCGCGACGGGTGTTAACCTTTTAGCCATCGATCTTGCGATTAACGTTGCGATTGCTGCGGTTGTGGTGGCGTCGTCGACTGCTATCGGAACTCTTCTCGTTATTGGCTACCTGTGTATTCCAGGTGCTGCAGCGCGCCTAATCGCAACCCGTGTGCATACCATGGTGCCTCTCGCCATGGTCTTCGGAATCGCAGGGGGCTACCTCGGTGTCTGGCTCTCAGGATTATCACCGCGTATCTCTCCTCAAGCATCTGTAGCCCTCAGCGTGGTCGCCATGTACGGTATCGCTCTCGCTTTCTATCGCGTGCGTGGGTTTGTAGGGAGGTCAGCATGACCGCGATTCTGCTTCTTCCTACCATTGAACTGATCATCGTTGGTGCTCTTTGCGGCATTGTCGGAGTTTTTGCTGTCCTCAAAGGACGAGTTTTCTTCACCGAATCCATCACACATGCAACGTTCCCAGGTGCCATTCTCGGTGTGGTCATTGCTGGAAGGAATGGGCTATTCCTTGGAGCCTTATTGATGTGCATTGGCATGTCATGGCTTATGCGCCGTCTTACTCGACTTTCAACACAAACCGCCCAAGCGTCTGCTGGTGTCGTTCTTACTGTGGGATTCGCACTTGGTTACTTTTTGAACAAGTGGTTTGCGCCGCTTCCCATTCGTATCGAAGGATTTCTTGCTGGATCCGTACTGAGCGTACGCCTTATCGACGTGCTTGTTTCGGCTGTAGTTCTTGTCGCAGTGGTAGGAATCGTCAATTCTTTCCACTTATCTTTAATTCTGTATTGCTTTGACGAACCTGGATTCGTCGCGGCAGGTGGAAAGCAGCATCGTGCTGAAGCACTGATTCTCGGGATGATAGTAGCGACAGTAGTGTGTGTTATTCCTGCAATTGGTACCATTTTGTCTATTGCATTAATTGCAGCGCCAGCTGCTGGATTAAAAACTGTCGTAGCGTCACCGAGACAGCTGATGGTCGCTGCGCCAATTGCTGGTGTTGTGATTAGCCTGGCGGGATTATTTATCGCGGTTTACTTCAAACTGTCTGTTGGAGGCACGATCGCCATCGTCGCTGGTGTATTCTACTGTCTATGCATGTCTCTGAGCTGCCTGAAAAGTCCCAGGACTACTTGAAAAACGTGTGGGATATGCACGAGGCTACTGGCAAGCCCGTCTCCCTCGGCGAGTTAGCATCCCGAATGTCTCAAAAAACTCCCACCGCATCTGAAGCTGTTAAAAAACTCGTGGCTCGTGGTTTGTTAGACCACGAGCGCTACGGGGGTATTATGCTCACTGAGCAGGGCGAAGTTTTAGCGAAACAGATAGTGCGTCGTCACCGTCTTGTGGAAATGTTTCTCTTTGAAACCCTAGGTTTTGGTTGGGATGAAGTCCATGAGGAAGCCGAGATTCTTGAGCACGCGATGACGGACAAGCTTCTTCAACGTATCGACGATCACCTTGGTAACCCGTCTCGTGATCCACATGGAGACCCAATCCCATCTGAGGAAGGAATCGTCGATTCTGTCCCGATTCATCAGCTTGGTGAGTTTGTGGTTGGAGAAGAAGTCATAATCGAGCGAATCCATGATCGCGATGCCAACCTGCTGCGCTATTTAGCCGAGCACGGAGTATTGCCAGGCGTTCGTGTCATTATTGGTGAACCTGCTTATCCAGGCATGAATATTGTGAAGGTAGGCGACAAAGACGTCCCACTCGCAGAAAGTAGTTTGTGGGCTATAAACGCTCGCAAAATAGATTCTTAGGTTTGTGCAAAATAGTCCTTTTTTAACAGGGCAAATTTCGTCATGGTTGGCGCTAGTTGCCCTGTTTCATTTATTTATGCGTACAGGATTAGGCGTGTGGGCTGAGAAACATTGGCAATTCATTAAAATACCAAAAGTATTTTGCGCATTTTTAACAATGGACCTGCGGTTATAGGAAGGAGTCGTCGATTCTTTCCTCAACACATGCAATAATCAAGGCCGTGAGTGCTATCAAACTTGACGGAAACTTGTACCGCGACGAAATTTTCGAAGATCTTAAAGGACGTGTCAATTCTCTCCGAGAGAAAGGGATCGTGCCAGGTCTTGCGACTGTTCTTGTCGGCGATGACCCTGCCAGCCACGCCTATGTCCGTATGAAGCACAAAGATTGTGAAATTGTTGGTGTGAAGTCGATCCGTAAGGATCTTCCCGCTGATGTGACTCAAGAAGAGCTGTTGGCTGTTATTGATGAGCTAAATGCTGATCCTGAGTGCACTGGCTACATTGTGCAGCTTCCATTGCCAAAGCATTTGGATGAGAATGCGGTGCTAGAGCGCATTGATCCTGAGAAAGATGCCGATGGTTTGCACCCAGTGAATCTGGGTAAATTGGTTTTGAATGAGCCTGCTCCGTTGCCATGTACCCCTAATGGTGCAATTCATCTGTTGCGTCGTTTTGGAGTCGAGCTAGATGGCAAAAAGGTAGTTGTAATTGGACGTGGTGTGACTGTTGGGCGTTCTATTGGTTTGATGTTGACGCGGAGAAGTGAGAACTCTACCGTTACGCTGTGTCATACGGGTACTCGTGATCTTGCTGCGGAGACTCGTGAAGCTGATGTCATTGTTGCTGCTGCGGGTAAAGTGCACATGTTAACGGCCGATATGGTCAAACGGGGTGCTGCGATTCTTGATGTGGGAGTATCGCGTGTTGACGGCAAACTGCTTGGCGACGTTCACCCTGATGTCTGGGATGTTGCAGGTGCTGTTTCTCCAAATCCTGGTGGAGTTGGACCGCTGACTCGCGCTTTCTTGATTCGTAACGTAGTAGAGCGTGCTGAGCGTGCCTAGGCTTTCGCCTTTTGACAACCCGCATGATGTGGGTAGGAAGGAATCGCCGATTCCTTCCTACCTCCAGTACATCGCAGTGGCAGCGTTTGTAGGAATTGTTGTTTCTTCTGGAATATTCGCTTTTACAGAGCATTGGAGGCGCGCGACATTTGCGCTGGGCGTGGCGCTGTTGTTTTTGGCTGTGCTCCGTGTTGTATGTGATTCGAAAATTCTTGGTGTGTTGGCAGTTCGATCCGTAGTTTTCGATGTTGCTTTCAGCCTTGTAGTAGGCGGGATGATGGTGTTTTTGTCCTATTCGATCGATTCTTTAGGATCGTGATGGGGTAGGGAAATGGCATAGTGAACTGAGCGCTGCGAAGCTTTTGTTTGCAGTGCTTTTGTCTTGTCTATTTTGAAAATTTTTCTATGAAAAGTGAGAAGTCCAGATAGTGGAATGCGTCGAAACGCGTGGTTAAGCGGTCCTTCCGGTTTTAGAGTGCGTTGATTTTGTCTTGTAGCTGTCCGGAGTGGATTAGGCACCGCAAGATGTAGTGGTTGAGGTTTTTAAATCCTAGGGCGATGCCGCGTAGGTGTTCGAGTCTGCCGTTGATTGCCTCGACGGGGCCGTTGGACGCACCGATATCGAAGTAGGCAAGCACATCTTTGCGTCTTCGCCACAGGGTGCGTCCCAGTTGGGCGAGCTTTTCTAAACTTTTCGGTAATCCTTTACGCAGGGTGTGGATGATGCGTTCCATGAGCTTTTTGCCTTCTGATTTCTTCGGATGCGCGTACGCTGCGATCATGTCTTGGTAGAGCAGCCATGTTACTTCTAGGGCCACGTAGTCGTCATCGGTGGCCCACAACATTTCTAAGCGTTGCTTTTGTCGCTGGGTGAGATAGTTCGTCCTGGTCAACAGGGTGCGCCGGTGCTTGTACAGTGGGTCATCTTTGCATCCGCGACACCCGGTGGTCTCGCGTTGGAGTCTTTGTCGGCAACTGGTGAGTTTGTCGGCTGCTAGATGCACTACATGGAAAGGGGTCTATGACTTTGTTTGCTTGTGGTAGTTGCTCCTCGACTGCGTGCTAAGAGTGGCTTGTTGGTAGGGGTGTTGCGGAACGGTGGTAGGGCTGGATTCCGACTAGGTGGTAGGGCCGGGCAGCTGGCCTTGTTGGGGCCAGTGGCCGGGCCTCTAATCCGATCGACTACTCGTTGACGCCATGTGTGGCGCTTGCCAGGTGTTGGTGCATGTCGTAGTCGCCGAGTTCGATGCGCTGTCCGGTACCCTCGTCTGCTGATCGGTGAGTCTGCTCCGACGGGGTCGGGTAGTTTCTTTATCCAGTAGGCGGCGGTTGTCTGAGAGACGATGATGGTCGGCAGTCTGCCGTCGCGGTCGAATATGATCTTGGTTAGGTCTTCTTGTCCGCGCTGGTCGATTCCAATAGTCAGGAAATCATCGAGGATGAGTACATCAATGTTTTGTAGCTTGCGCATCTTAGCTACATAGCGTTCATCTGCTGGCAGGAAGGCCCCTAATTCATCGACGAGCTGATCCAGCCGGTAGTACGCGACACTGTATTCAGCCTGGCAGGCAGCAATACCGATAGCGCAGGCGATGTAGGTTTTACCCGCACCGGTCGGCGCCAGGACGTGTACATTGGAAGGTTCGTCGCGCTAGGGTGTTGTGGCCAGTCGTTTGAGCTGGCGTAGATTCAGCCCTCGTTCATTGGGTTTGATCAGCTCGGCGAGTGTTGCTCCCGGATAGCGGAATTTCGCTTGGGCGATGGCTTTTGCGATGTTGGTTTGCCGACGTTTGGCCGCAGTTTCGAGAGTGTCCGATTGTTTGTGTGCGGGGGGCTTGGTTTACAAGTAGTCCGCGAATCGGTCGGGGTAAGCCACGGCTAGTTGGTTGATGGCTTGTTTCCACCCGGTGGCTTTCGCTCCTTCAATATAGCCGTTGCATTCGATCTCGCGCTTGGCTTTCTTCGCTCGCTGGGCAGCGCGCTTGTCCTCGATGTTGCAGATCATCAACCACAGCGTTTTCAGCGCCGCGGTATCGTTCGGGAACTGGCCGCGGTTGCGGGTGGCTTTCCGCAGCTCAGCATTCAGCGATTCGATCGAATTCGTGGTGTAGAGTACCCGCCGTGCCGCAGGCGGGAACTGCAAAAATGGCACAAACCGGTCCCAGGCGTCGCGCCAGACTTTGACCGATTGCGGGTATTTACGGCCCAGTTCACTGGCCTCGAATGCGTCCAGGGCGGCGCGGGCGGTGTCCTCGGTCGGTGCGGTGTAGACCTCCCGTAGCGCACTTGATACGGGTTTGCGGTCTTGGTAGGACACCCACCTGTTGGCCGCCCGGATCAGGTGCACGATACAGGTCTGCACCATGGAATTCGGCCAGGTTGCCTCCACGGCTTCCGGCAGGCCTTTGAGCCCGTCGCAGCAGACGATGAACACGTCTTGGACCCCACGGTTGGCAAGGTCAGCGCACACGGATGCCCAAAAACTGGCGCCTTCATTGTCTGCGATCCACAATCCCAGGATGTGCTTGATGCCGTCCATGTCGACGCCTACCGCCATGTAGCAAGACTTGTTGACCACGCGGTGGCCATCGCGGATCTTCACTCGCAGCGCGTCGAGGAAGATCACTGGGTAGAACTCGTCGAGCTGGCGGTTTTGCCAGATCATGACCTCTTCTAACACCGCGTCGGTAATGGTGCTGATCGTATCTGGGCTCATATCCACCCCGAGGGTGGTGGCGAGGTGGTGGCAAATATCGCGCACGGTCATCCCACCGGCGTACAGGGAGATGATCATGTCATCAAGCTCCGTCAGACGGCGGGTGCCTTTAGGCAGCATCCGCGGCGTAAACGTGCCAGCTCGATCCCGGGGCATAGTCACATCAAAGGTGCCGTAGCCAGAGTTGACGGTTTTGGTGTACGACCCGTTGCGGTGATTGCCACCATCCGGGGTGCCCAGCTGGGCTTTCGCCGTACGATCAGAGTGCGCGTATCCTAGATGCGCGTCCATTTCAGCCTGCAGACCAGCGTTGATCGATGCCTGCAAAAGACCTTTGACCAGGTCGCTGGCATCATCGGTGGAAGTCGACAACTCGCCGATCAGTTCGGCGATTTCCGGATTTTCCATCAGCTTAGCGCTGATCTCGTTGACCCTGTTCGGGTCATGACCTTTCCTCGGTGACACGGTAGTCATTATCAGTGAAACTCCTTCTGGATCAGAGCCTCACACACAAAACACCTGACACCCTCGCAGTTTCTTCCACGGCTTTGAGGAAGATTTCCTCTGGTAGAGCGCTGTTGGTGTCATCGGCAGTGACCAGGTTGAAGAAGATATCGGCGAAGGTGGAAAGACGCAGTTTACGCAGTGTAGCCCGGATGTCATCGTCAAGGTTGATGGTGGTCATGATGGTCTAGGCCTCCTTCTTCGGGATGTCGTAGTGGCTGGCTGGGCGCAGGAATACTGCATCAGGGATGTTGGTGATATCCACAATGCGCGACTGGCCTTGATCGACCTGGGCGGTTGGCGCTTGGTCGTGGGTGTGACCGTTGCGGGCGATATCGGCTTGTATCCGCGCGATGACCTGCATGTTGGGCGCCAGGCTATAGTCGATGATTTGCTGGCAGGCAGGCTCTAGCGTTGTCTTGTTGTGCTTGTTGCCCAGTTTGACGAGTACCCCGCGGGGTACGGCTTTGGCGTTGCGTTCCAAGATTGAGGAGACAACCTTGGTCGTCGCCGGCCCAAACGACGAGGCCCGAGCAAGCAGCTCGTCACGGGTAAGAGGTTTGACCCCAGCGATATCCTTGTCCGGGGTATGTGCTGGGTCAGTGCAATAGCGGTACTTGAACCCGTGCATACGACTATGTTCTGCAACCAGCTCATCGTCGTCGAAGATGCTGGCCAGACTGTTGGTCAGCCGTGCCCGCAGAGTCTTGCCGATGTACTGAAACGGCACCGAGTAGTACTGGTAATCGCAGCAGATATGCCAGTTACGGTCGACTTTGGCAGCCCGCCAAGACACTTCGGTAAACGGAGTATCCGGCAGGTCACGCATTAGGGGTGTTTCATCAGCATCAAATAGCTCCCTGCGAGTGATCCCATCGGGCCTAGGCATGTTCATGTTGATGTCGTCGATGCGCTGGGCGATAGCCTCGTTGAGCTCATCAAGGCTGTAGAAGGTGATCGCGTCGAAGTAGCCGAGGATACGCGTGTAGACGAGTTGGACGGCACGTTCCACAGCAGCTTTATCCCGAGGTTTTCCAGGCTGGGCCGGCACGAGGAGAATGTCGTAGTAGTCGGCGAAGTCCGCGTAGCGTTTATGAATGCGCCGGCCGGGTTTGTTCTTCACCGGCCGGTAAGTCGCGGTCGGTGCGTTGTCGGGAACGATGATGCCAGGACGTTTGTCGAGGTAGTCCAAGGCTTTCACGTGGCAGGCAATCCAGTTGTCCATCTTCTCGTTGGCTGTTGCTGTCACAAATAGCAGTGAAGAATACGGGCAAATCGCTACGAATAAGCTGGCTTTCATGCCGACTTCACCGGTGGCCTTGTCAATGATGGAAACCTTGTCGCCGGCCCAGTTGACATAGAGTTCCTGGCCTGGCTCGTGTTCGATAATCGAAGTCATGCCGGTGGTGCGGATGTGAGTGCGCAGGCGTTCGCAGAACTGGGAGTACTGGTACTTCGACTCGCCTTCACCTGCAGGTGCAGCAATGTAATCCATCCACAGCTTGTGGCGGGTCAAGTGCTTGTTGTTGGCAAGGAGCCTAGCGAGCTTTTCGAAGTCTTGCTGGTCGTAGCGCTTGCGACGGGCCCCGCGATGGTCGCTGAAGTGCTCGTCGAAGAATGATGGATCCAGCTGAGTAAACGACTCCTTGGTGATGTTCAGGTCCGCAATCAGTGTCTTGGTTTTGGCAATATCCCCGGTTGGAGCATCCCAACGCCGCAGAGATGGCAGCATAGCTTCCCCCGTCCAAGCACATCGCCATGATGTCTTTGAAGTTGGTCATGAAAGGCCCTCCTTAAGGTCATAAAAGGTGATGACGCGCCGGCACAAGTTGTACCAACGCCACCTATACAATGACCGAAAACACAGAGTCCTACCACCTATCCGGAAAACCCCGACCAACTACGCGGATTGCCCCTACCAACTACGCAGAAACAGCACCTGGTGGGGAATCCGACGACAGGAAGATCAACGAGTCGACGGGTGATGTGGTCGCGTAACTTGCCAGACTGGCCGCAGTCTGGGCACACGCCGATAACGGCTACGGGCGTGGCCTCAATGATGGTCAGTGCTCCGGCATCAGCGGCACCGGTGATAGCAAGTCCGATTTCCGTGGTACGGCAGATGGTGTCAGCAACGAGGTTTCCAGTAGGCTTCACAGTACGGGTCTCTGGTGGGTTTAGATGGTCGTGTAGCAACTTTCATTTTCACACTAGGGACCCCTACATGTTGTGGTGACCCGCTGAACCCGTCGTTTTCTACCTTATCCCGCTACGCACCCCAAAACCGGAAGAGCCGGTTAAGCGGATTGGTTTCGTCTGGTGCGGATGCGTTGTTGTTCGTGTCGTTGCCATGTTTGGCTGAAGCTGTGTTTAACTTTTATTCCCCCAGGTTGGGTGGTTTTTGTTGCCCCGTTGCGGAAATGAAATGTTGCGATTCGGTTGGCGTCGAGGCTGTAGTGAATGCGTTGTTCAGTTTTGATGTTGTGGTGGAAGCGGCATAGACAGGCGAGATTTGCGATTGAGGTTTCGCCACCTTCGTCATGATTTATTACGTGGTCAAGATCGCATTCGAGAGCGTCGACGGTGCAGCCTGGATATCGGCAGTGACGATCGAGAAGCATGACGGCGGCTCGAATCTCTTCAGTGGGTGCGTAGCTGTGGGTGTGGGCGTTGAGGTCTATGGTTCTTTGCGAATCAATGGTGATGCTTTCTTCTGGAATTGTGCCGGCACCAACCATATAGAGGTGGCCTGTTCCGGTTTTGAAGGTATTGAGCACGACTTTTGTGCGAGCTTTTGAACGGATGAGATTCATAAACGCATCAACGGGTTCGTCTTCGTGTTGCTTTTTCATTAAGGTGCGGATTTCGACAGCTTCAGCATCGGTGATATGAATGCTTAACCGCGTGTGTCCATTGAGGTTCCGTTTAAAAGTGGCGCTTCTTTTTTGCTGATCTTGTGGCTTTTTGGCTGCCGAGGGATCGATCGTTGTGATGTAATCGCGAAGTTGTTTGCTTAATGTTGCTACTTGTGGAATCACTTGGTTTTCCACTTTCGGGGTGAAATAGTCGGTCAGGTGGGCGTCGACGCGTGCAATATATTTCGGCTCAATAGCCATGACTTGTCGTTCGATGGCTTTTAGCCGGAGGGTGTCAGGTGTTTTGTGTGTGAGGCTCTGATCCAGAAGGAGTTTCACTGATAATGACTACCGTGTCACCGAGGAAAGGTCATGACCCGAACAGGGTCAACGAGATCAGCGCTAAGCTGATGGAAAATCCGGAAATCGCCGAACTGATCGGCGAGTTGTCGACTTCCACCGATGATGCCAGCGACCTGGTCAAAGGTCTTTTGCAGGCATCGATCAACGCTGGTCTGCAGGCTGAAATGGACGCGCATCTAGGATACGCGCACTCTGATCGTACGGCGAAAGCCCAGCTGGGCACCCCGGATGGTGGCAATCACCGCAACGGGTCGTACACCAAAACCGTCAACTCTGGCTACGGCACCTTTGATGTGACTATGCCCCGGGATCGAGCTGGCACGTTTACGCCGCGGATGCTGCCTAAAGGCACCCGCCGTCTGACGGAGCTTGATGACATGATCATCTCCCTGTACGCCGGTGGGATGACCGTGCGCGATATTTGCCACCACCTCGCCACCACCCTCGGGGTGGATATGAGCCCAGATACGATCAGCACCATTACCGACGCGGTGTTAGAAGAGGTCATGATCTGGCAAAACCGCCAGCTCGACGAGTTCTACCCAGTGATCTTCCTCGACGCGCTGCGAGTGAAGATCCGCGATGGCCACCGCGTGGTCAACAAGTCTTGCTACATGGCGGTAGGCGTCGACATGGACGGCATCAAGCACATCCTGGGATTGTGGATCGCAGACAATGAAGGCGCCAGTTTTTGGGCATCCGTGTGCGCTGACCTTGCCAACCGTGGGGTCCAAGACGTGTTCATCGTCTGCTGCGACGGGCTCAAAGGCCTGCCGGAAGCCGTGGAGGCAACCTGGCCGAATTCCATGGTGCAGACCTGTATCGTGCACCTGATCCGGGCGGCCAACAGGTGGGTGTCCTACCAAGACCGCAAACCCGTATCAAGTGCGCTACGGGAGGTCTACACCGCACCGACCGAGGACACCGCCCGCGCCGCCCTGGACGCATTCGAGGCCAGTGAACTGGGCCGTAAATACCCGCAATCGGTCAAAGTCTGGCGCGACGCCTGGGACCGGTTTGTGCCATTTTTGCAGTTCCCGCCTGCGGCACGGCGGGTACTCTACACCACGAATTCGATCGAATCGCTGAATGCTGAGCTGCGGAAAGCCACCCGCAACCGCGGCCAGTTCCCGAACGATACCGCGGCGCTGAAAACGCTGTGGTTGATGATCTGCAACATCGAGGACAAGCGCGCTGCCCAGCGAGCGAAGAAAGCGAAGCGCGAGATCGAATGCAACGGCTATATTGAAGGAGCGAAAGCCACCGGGTGGAAACAAGCCATCAACCAACTAGCCGTGGCTTACCCCGACCGATTCGCGGACTACTTGTAAACCAAGCCCCCCGCACACAAACAATCGGACACTCTCTTTAGCCGCGACATCGTAATATGGTGATGCTTTTCGACGCATGCGCGCAGCCTTGGAAAGCGTCGTAGCATTTCACCGACGCGAAGATTTTCCTTTACTTCGCGTCGTGACAGACTCATTCGAGTAGCTATCTCGTCAATTTGTATGTGAAAATCACGGAACTTATCAGGCTCCACGGAAAGCCAAAAATCCACTTCTGCTTGGTTGAGCCGAATCAGGTGTCGTGAAAAAGGATCGTTGATATCGGTATGTGCGAAACAAGCCGTAGTATTCATAAAAATTCCCCCAATGTTGATGAATACTCCGAGATTACGTCGGCCTCCAAGACGTGTACTGCCAGTGATACGAGCTTGTGGATAACTGTGCGTTTCAGGCCTTTCGACGCTTCCAACTGTCATATCTTTCCAAAATTTACGAGTTGGCTACATACGTTATCCACAGACCCGATCGTGGTGGTTGCAGTTTATTTAGATCTGTGATCGACTCAGCGCTCTAGTTTGGTTCGGAAGGAATCGTCGATTCCTTCCGAAAGTTCCATGAAATGTCTTAGGATTCGCTCCATTTGTCGGAATTCTGTGAGGAAAGCGTCGTGGCCTACTGGTGAGCTGATTTTTGCCATAGCGAGTAGGTTGCCTAGATTTCGTGATAGGTGTTCTTGCTGGTGATAGGGGTAGAGAATATCGGTATCAACGCCAGCAATCATGATGGGGACTGTGATTGCGCCGAGGGCTTTGTTGAGCCCGCCTCGGCCGCGTCCGATGTCATGACGATTGAGGGCTTCGGTAAGCACGACGTAACTACCTGCATCGAATCGTTGAGCGAGTTTGATGCCTTGGTGTTGGAGGTAGCTTGTGACTGCAAAACGTTGATGTGGATCTCGGAAGGGGCCGAGTGGGTTTTCACCGTGTTGTGCGGAAGTGCCGAATCGTTCGTCTATTTCTAGTTCGCCACGATAGGTGAGGTGGGCGATCCGGCGAGCGGCGGCGATTCCTTCCCATGGTGCGTGACCGCTGTAGTAATCGCCGCCGTTCCAGTGGGAGTCGAGTTCTATGGCGCTGATTTGTGCAGTTTGAATACCGATTTGCCAAGCGCTTGCGCGTGCTGAGACTGCTATGGCGAATCCAGTCGTCATCATGTGTGGGTGGAGTGCAGCCCATTCGAGGGTGCGTGCGCCTCCCATGGATCCGCCGATGATTGCGTGAATTTTATTGATGCCGAGGTGGTCGAAAAGTTGTTTTTCGGCATTGACAAGGTCACGGATTGAAAGGGCTGGGAATCTGGATCCCCATGGTTTTCCGTCTGGATGTGGACTGCTCGGTCCGGTGGATCCTTTGCATCCTCCGAGCACGTTGGTGCATAGGATGCAGTAGCGGTTGGTGTCGAGTGCTTTGCTGGGGCCAATCAATCCGTCCCACCATGAAGTGGCGTTAGAGTCGCCGGTCAGAGCATGTTCGAGAACGATGAGATTGTTGCCGGTGTAGTGGCCCCATGCTTGGTAGGCGATGGTGACATCGTGAAGCGTCACTCCGGCTTCAGTGCGAAAGTCTCCGATTTTTTGGTGCGTGAGCGTCCCTGTGGTGGTGAGCATGACCCCGACCTCTCGTGGCAGTTGATAATCGAATTCATGCTACATGGACAGCTCTGTCTAGTCTATTGTTGTTGGCTAAATTCCGCCGTTTGAGGGGGCTTGATCGTTTGGGGCTTGTCGACGTTTACCGTTGGGCTGTTGTTTGCGTGAAGTAATGCGACGACGATTCCATAGCGGGTTTGCCCCAGGAAGAAACCAAACAATGATAGCGGAAAGAATCGACACGCCTGCTGCAAGATATGTTGTTTGCGACGGTGGTGTCCACCATAAAGCGGCTAGGTTGATTCCTATGATGACCAGCCAACATAGTCCCATTGCGATAATGGTGGCGTTGGCATTGTGGTGTGTTTCTGCCCCCCTGGTTCGTTGGGGAATCGATTTTTGCTTCAGTGCGGATTTTTTCGTGACGTTTTTGTGAAGGCGCGATGATCGTAAAAAGAACCAGTCCAAGTCCTGCTCCTGCAATGATGAGGTCGCCAAAGGTGACTCTAAAGGAGAAGATTCCGACGGCAAGTGCCATGGAGATGCGTTCCTAGGCAGTAAGGGGGAGGCTGTGGGCGGGGTTGATGTCGGGGTAGAGGCTCTGAAAAGCAGAGGTTGATTGAGGATTCATTGTTCTTTCAAGAGTTTGATAGGGGAGTTGGACTAGAAAGTTAGGTAAGTGTAGCCTATACATGTTTTTGGGTGTGGAAAACTTGCAATGTCGTCTGCATATTTCAGGCGGTGCGCCGAATCTCACCTATTGGGCTTATGTGTAGAGCCCTTCGACAAACCGAGCCTCCCCTCTACTCGGCGGCCAGAAAGAAATGAGGAGTCCCCGCACCGTGATAATTCAAAAAAGATCTCTAGGACTAATGGCTGCTGCCGTGTTGACGCTGGCACCGCTTTCTATTAGTATCGCCCCAGCGCAAGCGGCTGATAGTAATCAATGCTCGTTTAACTGGGGAATTCGGCAAAGCTATCGCCATTACATTCTCAAAGGTGCTGCAGGTAAAACGGGTGGCCAGTGGGCCACCCAAGGCATCGGCTTTAGCGGCGACAAAACGGGAAACGACGGAGCTTTCAATTTCACTCCTGGGAAAGCACGTATCGACGGTAATAGCGCTACCATCCCATTCCTTGGGTTTGTCCACTTCAAAGGCCATGATCACGGGTCTGGGGTCTATCTTCTTGATATGACTTTGTCTGACTGGAAGGTCGTAACCCATGGCTCAACAGCAGATATTCTTGTCGACTATGTTTCCTACGATTCCGACATGTCCAATACCAAGGATCGCGGGCCAAAAATCACCGGAGACGACGTCGTTCTTGCCACTATCAATCTGAATACTCCAGCGGATCCAGCATCGGGTGCCATCGACTTAAGCGGCAGCACAACGCCCATTGGATCCAACTCTGATGGCAACGGTCGCAATGGAAACAAAAAACGTAGTGTCCAATCCATCAGCGGAAACTTCACGGGTTTTAATAAAGAAGCCATGGCAATTCTTTCCGAAACCAACGACACCATGAACGCCGTCACTATCTTCATGGATAACGCTGGCGAGTTTCTAGACGAGCTCGATGGGTTTAATCGTTGAGGAACAGAACCTACCGACAACGCTCATGCAAGCTCACCAGAGTCGACGACGGTGAGCTCCAACATTTCAGATGCGTCTCGAACGTCTCCACAAACGCAACGAAGCGCTGGAACGACACGAGGATCTTCGGAAAGAATCGCCAATTCTTCCCCTCAATGCGATGCATCCTCTCGGGGTGTTACTCAGGCTCACGCAGCGTGGGGCTTGAAAAGTCGTTCCAGTCTTACATCACTGGTTCTATAGCAAAGGGGCAATGGAACCTTGATGGCGTTGGTTATTCCAACGGAGAGTTCACCTTCTCTGGTGCGTCGGGAGCGGTAGATCCACAAGCAAAATCTGGATCGGTACAATTCGGCGGAACGATACGTTTTAGTGGTCATCACGGCACCTTGGATCTCAATATTTCCAATCCGGAAATTGTTTTCAACGGTGCTACCGGAACTTTGTTCGCTCAGGTCCGCTCGTCTGACATGGAAGGCAAGAAGTCAGATTATGGGCGGGTAGCTATCGGCAATCTTACTTTTAGCTCTTTGAATGCTTCTGAAACCGCGGTCAGTAGCAAAGCCACAATGACATTGCATCCAGATGGTGCTGGCGCATTCGCTGGCTTCTATGATGCTGGCTCTGACCTTGATCCGATCACTTTCGATGCCCAACTCGGCGGAGCGGCCGATTGTTCTACTGGAACAAATGCAGCTGCTGTTTTTGTTTCAGGTGGGAAGGAATCGTCGATTCCTTCCGGAAAATCTGAAGGGGATGCCTCTGCAGGCTATGAGAGTGGCGCTAAAAACTTCAAGATTCGTTCTGCGGCAACGGGCGATTCCGGTATTGATCCCAATATGTATGTTCTGCTCGTGATCGCTGCGTTTGTTGTGGCTGGCGGAAGTATGGGTCGACTAGTTGTTAATAATCCCGTGTAGGTGATGTGTGATGAAATCTTTACTTCGTGCTTGTATGTCCGTGGTGTGCGTGTGTGCACTGGTGAGTTGTGGTGTTCAGGGCACATATGATTCGACGAAGGATCTCCGAGAGTCATTGCCTAAGGCTGGCGACGTCAAGGATCCGCGTTCTTTTACAGGTGTGTCTGATGTGCGCGATTTTGATGATGTGCAGCCTGTTTCGGAATCTGTGAGCCCTTCGTTGCCTGTACATCTCACGGATGCCGATGGTTTTGATGTTGAGGTTACGGATGTTTCTCGCATTATTGCCTTGGATATTTATGGCACGTATACGAAGACTTTGGAAGGCTTGGGGCTCGCTGACAAAATTGTTGGCAGGACTGTGTCGTCGACAGAGAACGTGCTTAAAGATGTTCCTGTTGTGACTGAGGGTGGCCATAATATCAATGTTGAGGCCGTGTTGAGTCTGCATCCGTCATTGTTGATCGTTGATCACTCGATTGGTCCGCGTGATGCGATTGATCAGATTCGCAATGCTGGCGTTACTACTGTGGTGATGGAGCCAACTCGTACGATTGATTCTGTTGCGGAGGATATCAAGACGTTGGGTGGCGTAGTCGGGCTTAGCGACGAGGCGTCGATTCTTGCCGAACGTAGTGTTCATGAAATTTCTGCGGCTCGTGAGGCGATTGCTGCGATCGCGCCTTCTGATCCCATGCGCGTGGCATTTTTGTATGCGCGTGGTAATGGTGGTGTTTTCTTCATTATGGGTGAAGGAACTGGGGCTAAAGATTTGATTGAGGGCGTTGGTGCGAAGGACATGGGCGCTGAGTACAAGCTTTCTTATGCTGAGCCTGCAAACGCCGAGGCTTTGGCAAAGATTAATCCTGAGGCGATCATCATGATGACAGCTGGTTTGGAATCGACTGGTGGAATTGATGGTTTATTGGCGCGACCAGGTGTGGCGCAGACGATTGCTGGAAAGAATCGTCGAGTCATTACGATCCCTGATGGACAGTCTTTGGCGTTCGGTCCGATGACTGGTCAGACGCTTCTTCGCACGGCGCAGGCTTTGTATGACCCACAGGTATAGCAAGCGTAGCGACGACGTGTTCGTTCTTCGGGCGCGTCGTCGAGTGATGTTGTTTGTTGTCTTAGTGGCGTTGGTGCTGGCGTCAGTTGTTACGTCGTTGGCGTTGGGGCAGTACTATGTTCCGCTTCGCGACTTATTGACGATTCTTACTCAGCCTGATTCAAGCAGCTTGATGCACAACGTTATTTGGGAGATCCGTCTTCCTCGAATTGTGTTGGGTTTGTTGGTTGGTGCATGCCTTGGTGTGGCTGGCACTCTGATGCAAGCCGTTTTTGCGAATCCACTTGCGGAGCCGTCGATTATCGGAGTTACTTCTGGAGCTGGTGTGGGTGCAGCAGCGGTGATCGTATTTAACGTGGGAGTTTTGGGTACTTTTACTGTTCCTGCGGCAGCATTTTTGAGCGCGGTTGTTGTGACGGTCATTATCTATCAGCTGGCTCGACATCAAGGTAAGGTTGCGATCGTCAATTTAATTTTGACTGGTATCGCTATCAATGCCGTGTGTAATGCATTGATTTCTTTCCTTGTGTACCTTGCTCCTACATCGAATCGTGAAGAGATTGTTTTTTGGCAAATGGGATCGCTTAATGGAGCACAGTGGAAACACGTCTGGGTAGTTGCCCCTATTGCACTGGTAGGAATCGTCATTTCTTTCCAAATCGGTAAACAACTAGATGTGCTGGCTCTTGGCGAACGTGCGGCAGAGCACACGGGTATCAATGTTGGACGATTGCGCATTATTGCTATTGCTGCGTCGACGATTTTGACTGCAGCGGCTGTGTCGTTTGCTGGATTGATTGGTTTTGTTGGTTTGATTGTTCCTCACTTGCTGAGGAGCATTTCTGGCCCAGAGAATCGTCTACTTCTTCCAGCATCTGCGTTGGCAGGAGCAGTATTGATCGCGTGCGCGGATGTTTTTGCGCGTACGATGATTCCGTTTGCGGATTTGCCGATTGGTATCTTTACGGCACTTGTTGGTGGCCCAACATTTTTTGTTTTGTTACGTCGAATGTTGAAGAAAGGCTCTGTCCATTGAGTGCTGATGATCAAAGTAGCGTGCAGCCTGAGTCGTTGGTTCGTGTCCGTGATCTATCGGTCTCTGTGGGGCAGAAGCGTCTACTGTGCGATATCAATTTTGATGCCTATGCGGGTGAAGTCACAGGTCTTATTGGCCCGAATGGTGCTGGTAAGTCCACGTTGTTGGCTGCATTGAGTGGCGATTTGGAGCGTCAATCGGGCTCGATTGATATTTGTGGTCTTGATCCCGTGGATAGTTCTGCGCGTGAATTAGCTCGGGTACGTTCGGTCATGCTGCAGGACGTGAGCGTATCGTTTCAGTTCTTGGTGCGGGATGTTGTCGCGATGGGACGTCGTCCGTGGGAGGGGACGGATCGGCAGGAGTTCGATGACAGGCTTATCGACGCCGCGTTGTCTGCCACGGATGCCGCACATCTCGCCGGTCGCGATATTGTTACGCTTTCTGGTGGTGAGCGAGCCCGCGTTGCGCTTTCTCGAGTGCTGGCTCAGCAAACGCCTGTCGTTATGCTCGACGAGCCAACGGCGGCTCTCGATATCAGTCACCAGGAGCAAGTTCTCGGTTTGATGCAGTCAATTGCTAGGCGCACAGGCATAGCTGTGATCGTAGTTCTTCATGATCTCAGCGCTGCCGCTGCTTATTGTGATCACATCGTGTGTTTGGCCGATGGGCGCATCGTTGCAGATGGTTCTGTTGCCGACGTTTACACCGATGAAACCCTTTCGTCTGTTTACGGTTGGCCTATTCATGTTGATGTTTCGGAAGGAATCGTCAATTCTGTCCAGCCATTGCGAGGTCGTACTACGCAAAACCAAGATGATTTTGTGGGGTTGTCTCTGCAATCGTTGGTATAGCTTTCTGCATTTGATGTTTTTTGTTAGCCGTCATGGTGTCGTTTCTGTTATCGGAAGCGACACTCTTATTTTTGTCGAAGGTTTTGGGAGTATGACGTGGGGTTATTTATCTCAGCACGATTGAAAGTTAAGGCAAACCTTTGTAAGGGACGCCTTGTCTTTATTTCCCTTCAGGAAGGACTATCCCTCTATGTTGAAACGTTTCGCTCTACCCGTTGCTGATGCTGTGGCAATGACAGGTTTTCTTGTTCCTCAAGCTGTCGCTGAAGAACCGGCATCCGCATCTCAGTGTGAGGTGGTGCAGGTGATTGAAAGTGGCACGCTGAAATGGGGAGTAAAGGAGAGTGTCCGATTGTTTGTGTGCGGGGGGCTTGGTTTACAAGTAGTCCGCGAATCGGTCGGGGTAAGCCACGGCTAGTTGGTTGATGGCTTGTTTCCACCCGGTGGCTTTCGCTCCTTCAATATAGCCGTTGCATTCGATGGCGCGCTTCGCTTTCTTCGCTCGCTGGGCAGCGCGCTTGTCCTCGATGTTGCAGATCATCAGCCACAGCGTTTTCAGCGCCGCGGTATCGTTCGGGAACTGGCCGCGGTTGCGGGTGGCTTTCCGCAGCTCAGCATTCAGCGATTCGATCGAATTCGTGGTGTAGAGTACCCGCCGTGCCGCAGGCGGGAACTGCAAAAATGGCACAAACCGGTCCCAGGCGTCGCGCCAGACTTTGACCGATTGCGGGTATTTACGGCCCAGTTCACTGGCCTCGAATGCGTCCAGGGCGGCGCGGGCGGTGTCCTCGGTCGGTGCGGTGTAGACCTCCCGTAGCGCACTTGATACGGGTTTGCGGTCTTGGTAGGACACCCACCTGTTGGCCGCCCGGATCAGGTGCACGATACAGGTCTGCACCATGGAATTCGGCCAGGTTGCCTCCACGGCTTCCGGCAGGCCTTTGAGCCCGTCGCAGCAGACGATGAACACGTCTTGGACCCCACGGTTGGCAAGGTCAGCGCACACGGATGCCCAAAAACTGGCGCCTTCATTGTCTGCGATCCACAATCCCAGGATGTGCTTGATGCCGTCCATGTCGACGCCTACCGCCATGTAGCAAGACTTGTTGACCACGCGGTGGCCATCGCGGATCTTCACTCGCAGCGCGTCGAGGAAGATCACTGGGTAGAACTCGTCGAGCTGGCGGTTTTGCCAGATCATGACCTCTTCTAACACCGCGTCGGTAATGGTGCTGATCGTATCTGGGCTCATATCCACCCCGAGGGTGGTGGCGAGGTGGTGGCAAATATCGCGCACGGTCATCCCACCGGCGTACAGGGAGATGATCATGTCATCAAGCTCCGTCAGACGGCGGGTGCCTTTAGGCAGCATCCGCGGCGTAAACGTGCCAGCTCGATCCCGGGGCATAGTCACATCAAAGGTGCCGTAGCCAGAGTTGACGGTTTTGGTGTACGACCCGTTGCGGTGATTGCCACCATCCGGGGTGCCCAGCTGGGCTTTCGCCGTACGATCAGAGTGCGCGTATCCTAGATGCGCGTCCATTTCAGCCTGCAGACCAGCGTTGATCGATGCCTGCAAAAGACCTTTGACCAGGTCGCTGGCATCATCGGTGGAAGTCGACAACTCGCCGATCAGTTCGGCGATTTCCGGATTTTCCATCAGCTTAGCGCTGATCTCGTTGACCCTGTTCGGGTCATGACCTTTCCTCGGTGACACGGTAGTCATTATCAGTGAAACTCCTTCTGGATCAGAGCCTCACACACAAAACACCTGACACCCTCGAGTAAAGCAGTCCTACCGTCAGTACATTCCTAATAAGAAGCTAGCTAACGGTAATTGGAAAGTTGCCGGAGATATTAAAGAAGTTGGAGACAAAAGGGGAAAGACTTCTACTTTGAGGTTCCTGTTGATCCGCAGGTATCGAACCTTGAGATAAAAGACAATAAAATCGTAGAGGTCGAAATTAATACTAAGTATTCAAGCATTGTTTTTGAAGGGCATCACGGCTCCCTTTATTCGCAATTGCACAACCCCTACGTCACGACCAAAGATAGTGCGGTTAAAGCCGGTGTAAGTTACGTTGGATATTATGTTCCCAGCAAGAATATGACTGAATACAAGGAAGCTGACCGGACTGAAGCCAACAAGCGTTCAGGGCGTGACACCTTTGGTGTTGGAACAACTGCTGGTTGGACTCTAAACGAGACTGCCGCCACACTTAGCGGATCTAATATGCGCTATGTTCCGCAGCCTAAGACTAAAGATAACGTGATTGACGGCGTCGATGTCATCTTTATGGGCCAGTACGATGGTAACTATAACTCTGACCTTGACGATGTAAAAGTTGACCTCAAGCTCAAGAAAGTCTGTAAGGACGAAGCAGATAGGCTCAAGGCTGAGTATAAGAAAAATGTAGAGCTTGCTAACCAGAAAGCTGCTTAACGTCAGTCAGCAGGCCGTACGGGTGCTGAGTCCGCTTCACCTGCCCCGACAAGTTCTACTTCTGGTTTTAACTTGTCGACGCTCTGGAGCACCATTCTCGGTATTTCTGGTGTCGCAGCATTTTTGGGCATCTTGTTCCAAGTAGCTCAAAAAGCTGGTTGGATTCGTTTTTAAGGGAAAGAATTGTCGATTCCTTCCAGAATCTTCCATGTATGAATGCTAAGAGGGGGTCTGCTGTCGTTGGTGGCAGCAGACCCCCTCTTGTCATTCGGGTCTAGGTTTAGATTGCGTCGAAACCTGCTGCGAGGTCGGCGATGATGTCGTTGATGGATTCGATGCCGACGGAGAGGCGAATGGTTGCTTGATTAATTCCTGCGTTTAGAAGTGCCGATTCTTCCGATTGTGAGTGCGTGGTGGTCGCTGGGTGGACTACGAGGGAACGTACGTCTCCGACGTTGGCGAGGTTCGAGTGTAGTTTGAGTGCGTCGATAAAGCGCCATGCTTCGTCTTTTCCACCTTTAACGTCAAAGGACAGCACGGAGCCGGTGTAGTCGAATCCGAGTTTTTCTTTGACTTGGTACCAGGGGGAGTCGGGAAGGCCTGCGTAGTTTACCTTGGCTACTTTGTCGTGGTTGGCGAGGAATTGTGCTACTGCGAGTGCGTTTTCGTTGTGGCGTTGTACTCGTAGGGAGAGGGTGTCGAGCCCTTGTGCGGTGATCCATGCGTTGAGTGGCGATGGGGCTGCGCCAGTGTCGCGTAGAAGTCCGACGCGAGCCTTCAATCCGAAGGCGGGTGCTCCAAGATCTGCGTATTTCAGGCCGTGGTATGCGGGATCTGGGGTGACAAAGTTGGGGAAGATGGGTTCGTCGTTGCGTGTAACGGTCCAGTCGAATTTTCCGCCGTCGACAAGCACTCCGCCGAGTCCGGAGCCATTTCCGGTGTAGAACTTGGTCAGTGATGCCACGACGACGTCCGCACCGAGTTCGAGTGGGCGTGCAAGGGCTGCGGTCGCGAGGGTGTTGTCGACGATCAGTGGTACTTGATGCTTGTGGGCAACCTCTGCGATTGCGGGAATATCAAGCACATCGGCTTGTGGGTTAGCGAAGGTTTCCCCGTATAGAGCTACCGTGTTGTTTTGAATTGCAGCCTCCCATGAGGCTGGGTCGTCAGGATTTTCTACGAAAGTGGTTTCGATGCCTAGGCGTGCCAATGTGACAGCGAAGAGTGTTTCGGTGCCGCCGTAAATGCGAGGACTGGACACGATGTGAGAACCTGCGCGGGCGATGTTGAGGATTGCGGCGGTTTCGGCGGCCATTCCGGAAGCGAAAAGTACCGCGTGTACGCCACCTTCAAGATTAGCTAGGCGTTCTTCGACTGCCGCGACAGTTGGATTGGTTAGGCGGGAGTAGACGGGGCCGGCGTCAGAAAGGTTGAAGCGGTTTGCTGCGTGTTTGGCGTCATTAAAAACATACGACGATGTCAGGTAAATCGGTAGGTTGCGGGCACCGGTATCACTATCGACGCTTTGTCCTACGTGGATGGAGCGAGTCTCGAAACCCCATTTGTTGGCGTTGGAATTATCGTATTTTGTTGGCATGAATCGTCGATTCCTTCCCTAAGATGTTTTCGTTGCAAGCAACGCTAGGGCGACTTCAAAGAAAAAGAAACCGCTTGGTCTAGAAAATAATAAAAACACCAGCTCATAATATGAATAAAATTCTAGACAAAGTGGTGCAAATTTGGGGGTAGTTGGTTGTGATGATCGCAAAGAAGGATGGGACAGGGCATAAAAAATGGGAAGGAATCGACGATTCCTTCCCATTTTTAGCTATAAAAGAGCGCAAGCTTACTTCAGCGCATCGATGATGCTGTTGAATTCTGCGACTGGGCGCATGACTGCTGCGGTCTTGGCGTCGTCAGGCTGGTAGTAGCCACCGAGGTCTACTGGGGCGCCTTGGACGTTGATGAGGGCTGCTGCGATGGTGTCTTTGTTTTCCTCGAGCTGTGCGGCGACAGGTGCGAAGGTTTCGGCTAGCGCGGTGTCGTCGGTTTGGGCAGCTAGTTCCTTGGCCCAGTTGAGGGTGAGGAAGAAGTGCGAGCCACGGTTGTCGATTTCGCCAGCTTTGCGCGATGGGGAGTAGCCCTCGTTGAGGAGGGTTTCGGTTGCGCGATCGAGGGCGTCGGCAAGTACGCCTGCCTTGGTGTTGCCTTCGGTGTTGGCGAAGTGGCGCAGGGATTCTGCTAGGGCGAGGAATTCGCCGAGGGAGTCCCAGCGGAGGTGGTTTTCTTCAACGAGCTGCTGGACGTGCTTTGGTGCGGATCCACCGGCGCCAGTTTCGAAGAGTCCGCCGCCTGCCATGAGTGGCACGACGGAGAGCATCTTGGCGGAGGTGCCGAGCTCGAGGATTGGGAATAGGTCGGTGTTGTAGTCGCGCAACACGTTGCCGGTGACGGAGATGGTGTCTTCGCCGCGGCGGATGCGATCGATGGAGAACTGGGTTGCCTCGGTGGGGCTCATGATCTGGATGTCGAGGCCCTCGGTGTTGTGGTCGGCGAGGTACTTCTTTACCAAGGTGATCAGGTTGCGGTCGTGGGCGCGTTCTGGGTCGAGCCAGAATACTGCTGGCATGCCGGAGAGGCGGGAGCGGGTGACGGCGAGTTTGACCCAGTCTTGGATTGGGGCATCCTTGGCTTGGCATGCGCGCCAGATGTCGCCTGCTTCTACGTTGTGTTCGATGAGTGCTTCGCCTGTGGCATTGACGACGACTACCTTACCTTCTGCTGCAATCTTGAAGGTTTTGTCGTGGGAGCCGTACTCTTCGGCTTTTTGTGCCATGAGTCCGACGTTGGGCACGGTGCCCATGGTGGTGGGGTCGAAGGCGCCGTTCTTCTTGCAGTCTTCGATGACGACTTGGTAAACGCCTGCGTAGGAGGAATCTGGGATAACAGCGAGGGTATCTTGTTCCTGGTCATCCTTGTTCCACATGCGGCCTGCGGTGCGGATCATGGCTGGCATGGAGGCGTCGATGATCACATCTGATGGGACGTGGAGGTTGGTGATTCCCTTGGCGGAGTTGACCATGGCAACGTCGGCACCTGCTTCGAGGGAGGCGTCGAAAGCTGCTTTGATCTCGGCGCCGTTGTCGAGGGTGTCGAGGCCGCTGTAGATTGCGGCAAGGCCGTTTTCGCCGTTGAGGCCGGCTGCGTTGAGCTGGTCACCGTAGGTGGCAAAGACGTCGGCAAAGTAGGAGCGGACGACGTGTCCGAAGATGATGGGGTCGGATACCTTCATCATGGTTGCCTTGAGGTGGGCGGAGAACAAAACGTTCTCATCCTTGGCGCGCTGTACTTGCTCGGCGAGGAAGGCGTCGAGAGCCTTTGCAGACAGGAAGGTGCCGTCGATGACTTCGCCTTCGAGAACCTTGAGGCCATCTTTGAGGATGGTTTCGGTGCCGTCGGTGGCGATGTGCTTGATGGTGAGGGTGTCTGCAGCAGGCATGATGACGGACTTCTCGTTGTGGCGGAAGTCGTTTGCGTCCATGGTGGCTACATTGGTCTTGGAATCGGAGGACCAAACACCCATCTTGTGGGGGTTCTTCTTGGCGAAGTTCTTCACCGCGATGGGGGCGCGGCGGTCGGAGTTGCCCTCACGAAGTACTGGGTTGACGGCAGAACCCTTGACGGCGTCGTAGCGCGCACGGATGTCTTTTTCTTCATCGGTGGCGGGGGAGTCTGGGTACTCCGGAAGAGCGAAGCCCTGTGCTTTGAGCTCTGCGATGGCTGCTTTGAGCTGTGGCACGGATGCCGAGATATTAGGAAGCTTAATGATGTTTGCTTCTGGGGTCTTGGCCAGCTCGCCGAGTTCTGCAAGTGCGTCGTCGACCTTCTGATCCTCGTTGAGGTAATCAGTGAACTGGGCAAGAATACGGCCCGCGAGGGAAATATCGCGAGTTTCAACCTCGATGCCGGCGGTGGAAGCGAAGGCTTCGACGACTGGCTTCAGGGAGTACGTAGCAAGCAACGGTGCTTCATCGGTGCGGGTGTAAATGATTTTCGCCATGAGTCTCCTCGTTCATCAGGTATTCATTGGGCTCGTAGTACAACTGACAAGAATACCTGTTACCCAGCACCTTTTCAGTCTTCAGCTGCAAAAAACGCTCTTAGCTGGGCTTTGAGTATGGGGCAGCGGGGGTAAAAACAGTACAAGCGTCCTGTTTTGCGGGTATTGTCGCGCGCTACAACGTGGGGTATGGGGGACGCTCATCAGGGAAACATGCAAACGCTGTTAAGGTATCTCGTCGTGCTTGTCAACCACCTCAATAAAAGAAAACCTGTACCTCGCCAAACAGAGATCACTCATCGCCACCGACTCATCGCCATGTTGGCGTTGGCGCTCGGCGGATTCGGTATCGGTGTTACCGAATTTGTTTCCATGGGATTGCTCAGCCTTATCGCTGAGGACTTCAACGTGGCGGAGTCCACTGCCGGTCACGTGATTACCGCCTATGCGATGGGCGTGGTCGTCGGTGCGCCTGTCATCACCGCTTTTACCGGAATGATTCCGCGCCGACGTCTACTGATCTTGTTGATGATTGCCTTTACAATCGGCAACGCGTTGACAGTATTTACCACTTCTTATCCTGTGCTGATGGCTGCACGCTTTTTAGCTGGCTTGCCGCACGGTGCGTTTTTCTCCGTAGCGGGTCTTGCCGTGGCGTCGATGGCCCCCGCAGGGCAACGCGGTCGTGCACTGGCATTCGTGGGCATGGGATTGCCCGTGGCAACTGTGGTCGGTGTACCCGCTGTCCAAGCTTTGGGATTTGCTACCACGTGGAAAGCCGCGTACGTGGTGGTCACCATCATCGGTGCTATTACCTTGGCATTGTTGTGGACCCTCATGCCACACATGTCCAAGATGAAACCGACGAGCCCACTCACAGAGCTCGGTGCGTTAAGGAATGGTCAAGTCTGGGCGTCACTGCTGATCGGCTCGGTGGGCTTTGGTGGCATGTTTGCTGTGTACACCTATATCTCTTGGACGATGACGCAGCGCGCGGGTCTGCCTGAGGCACTCATGTGGATCGTGCTGATGGCCTATGGCCTTGGCATGATTGCTGGCAATTTTATCGGCGGACGCCTTTCCGACTGGAGCGTGGAATACGGAATTCTTACTGCTCTTATTTGCATTGTGCTCACCCTGGTGAGTTTCTACTTCACCAGTGCCTATGCGTGGATCGCCATCATCAACTTTGCTCTGGTGGGGCTTTCCGGTTCGATGCTCATCCCGCCTCTTCAAATCCGACTTATGGACGTTGCCGGTCGTGCGCAGACCCTAGCTGCTGCACTTAACCACTCTGCGCTTAACATCGCGAATGCTTGTGGCGCACTGCTTGGTGGCGTAGTGATCAGCGCAGGATATAGCTATTCTGCTCCTGCTCTTGCTGGTGCTGCTTTAGGTTGTGTCGCCATCATCATTTGGATTCCAGCGCATATCACGCGCAGCAAACAAGAACGCAAACAGCACAGCTAGGATGGCCAGCATGCAAATTACAACAGTTAACGTCAATGGAATTCGTGCTGCCGTCAAGCAGCGTAGCGACGCCAACCGCGGAATGCTTCCTTGGCTAGAGCAGTCCGGTTCCAATGTCGTCTTGCTGCAAGAGGTTCGTGCTTCGGAAAAAGATTCTCTTACTGCTTTGGCACCTGCCCTCGATGCCGGATGGCACTATGTTGGCGCTCCTGCTGCTGCCAAAGGCCGCGCCGGGGTGGGTATTTTAAGTCGCCAGCCACTGCGTGATGTTCAGGTGGGGTTGGAAGGATTCGTCGATTCTGGCCGGTATATCCAAGCAACACTGTCTGATCCTGATGCAGGTCATGACGTGGTGGTGGCGTCGCTCTACTTGCCTTCTGGTTCTGCCGATACTGATAAGCAAGACGAGAAATACCGTTTCCTTGATGTGTTCGGTCCGTTTCTTGAGCAAGCGGCGCAGGATAATCCGCACATGGTGGTCGGTGGTGATTGGAACATTTGTCACCGCATGCAAGATCTGAAGAATTGGAAAACGAACCGAAAGAAGTCTGGATTCCTTCCAGACGAACGGGCTTTTATGGATTCGGTATTTGGTGTTTTCCCTGATTCTGAAAGCCAGGTGTCAGATGCTGGCCAATGGGCAGGTGCGGTGGACTATGCCTCGGAGCAGCGTCGTACTCCGGCGAACGACCCGAAATGGTTTGACGTGGCGCGTCGATTAGCTCCCGAGGACGCTGCTTATACCTGGTGGACTTATCGTGGTCAGGCGTTTGATACGAATGCTGGTTGGCGTATTGATTATCAAGCAGCAACTTCTGCGATGCTGGAGCGTGCGACTCGGTGCTGGGTCGATAAGGCAGCAGCATATGATTTGCGCTGGTCGGATCACTCACCTTTGACGGTGGTGTATTCCTAAACACGGGCTCAGAGTGGCGCCTTAATCGCACAGACTGGTTCACAGGTTGTAGACGCGGATAGGGGCTAAGGTCAGACACCTCGTTTCGATTAATTTTGCTTGCGGTAGTACTGTCAGTGCTTCGACGTTGACAATAGAATCAGGAGCAGTTACATCATGCGAATTTCTGGAATCATCGCCCTTGTTGTCGGTATCGCTGCCGTCCTAGGCGGTTATTTCTTGACCGGTAACAATGACGTTGCGGGTATGCTCGGCGGCATCCTCATGGGCGTAGGCGGTGCAACGACCATTGGTGGCCTCATCGCTATTGTGGCTCCCCGCCCTCGTATGCAGTAGGAAGTCTGCTCAAAGAATTCTTCCGCAGCGAGCCACGGATACCAGGCTAGCGCACACTGTCAACCGTCTTCCTTACGATCCACTTGTGGAAATCACACAGCGGATCCGTACCGGAAGACGGTTTTGTTTTACATCAACAGGTGGGGTCGTATTCCTCGTGTGTTGTGACTGCGCTGTAGGATGTTCACCATGACTGCAACCGTGCAAGAAAATACGCAGAAGAAGCAACGTGTGCTGTCGGGAATTCAACCAACAGCCGACTCGTACCACCTAGGAAACTATTTGGGTGCCCTGAAGCAGTGGATCGACCTTCAGGATAACTACGAGGCGTTTTACTTCATCCCTGATCTGCACGCCATCACGGTTGATCAAGATCCTCGTGAGCTGCGGGAACGTACCATGGCTGGTGCTGCACAGCTCTTAGCTTTGGGTATTGATCCTCACAAGAGCACCCTGTTTGTGCAGTCTCACGTGCCGGAACACGCTGAGCTTGGTTGGGTTCTTACGTGCTTGACCGGTTTCGGTGAAGCGAGCCGAATGACACAGTTCAAGGACAAGTCCGCTAAGCGTGGCGCAGATCGTACCTCAGCAGGTCTGTTTACCTATCCCATGTTGATGGCCGCAGACATTTTGCTTTACCGTCCGCAGTTCGTGCCGGTGGGTGAGGATCAGCGCCAGCACTTGGAGCTCACCCGCACGCTTGCTGAGCGTTTTAACTCCCGTTTTAAAAAGACCTTCGTGGTGCCAGACGGAATTATCCCAGAGGGTGCTGCCAAGATTTATGATCTTCAAGACCCAACATCCAAGATGAGCAAGTCGGGTTCGAATCCCAAGGGCTTGATTAATCTGCTTGATGACCCCAAGGTTTCTGCGAAGCGCATTCGCTCTGCTGTGACCGACAACGATGGCGAGATCCGTTTTGATAAGGAAAACAAGCCTGGTGTGTCTAACTTGCTGGTCATTCAGTCGGCACTGACGGGCAAGAGCATCGACTCGCTCGTCGACGCCTACCAAGGCCAGGGTTACGGCGCCTTGAAGGTCGACACCGCCGATGCCCTCGAGGCCTTCGTTACACCTTTGAAGGCTCAGTACGACATGTATATGTCTGACCGCACTGAGCTGGAAAATGTGTTGGCTCTTGGCGCTGAAAAAGCCCGCGAGATTGCATCGCGCACCCTTGTAGATGCTTACGAGCATATCGGCTTTTTGCCCCCCAAAGCGCTAAAACGCTGACAATTACAACTTTGCAACGATCCGGCTGCTTCGCCACTATAAGCAGCTGGATTGCTGTTTCTGCCTATAGTCTGGATTAAGTTCCCAGCTCACAATGATTTAAAAAGGCAGAAATTCTTATGGCGTCTCGAGGCTCAGGAAAAATCTCAGCGAACACTGTTGTGCCCGCATCATCGCGCGCGGCACACCAACGCGAGAGCATTCGCGCCATGTCCACGCGCCAAAACCGCAACAAGACCGACGAGTTCGGCATTGAACGTTCGAATGCCGACGACCCTGGGATCGTCGATAAGATACGACTCAAATGGGGATGGTTTGACCATCTCATGCGTATGAATGAGCGGTACAGCCAAGAAGGCGGCAACCAATACTCCGCGGGCATTACATATTTTTCTGTGTTGTCGATGTTCCCGATCCTCATGCTCGTCATGGCAGCGGCAGCAACTATTCTTGCGCGTCAGCCAGAAACACTGCAGCAATTACAGGAAAGAATCACCGATTCTGTCGACGCATCTATCGCAGATACCCTCAAAGAAATTCTCGATACCGCCATCAGTCAACGCGGTGCCATGTTCGGCATCGGTGGTCTTACTGCCTTATGGTCCGGTCTAAGCTGGATGTCGCATCTGCGCTACGGGGCGTCGAAAATGTGGCGATACCCAGTCACCGGTGACAACTTTGCGAAAACCAAATTCCAAGATTTCCTTGGATTCCTCAGCCTGCTCGTGGCCATGGGCATCGCGCTGGGTATCACCGCTATCGGATCCTCTGGCCTGACGACGCAGCTTATCGACGCCATCGGGCTTGCCGACGTTCCCGGCATCTTCCTTCTCACATTCTTCATCTCTTTAGTCGTGGGACTTATCGCCAACTTCTGCGTATTCCTCTGGCTTATCAAATACCTCCCCCGAGGCGAAGTCCCCACAAAATCTGCCCTTAAAGCCGCAGGTATTGGTGCTGTGCTCTTTGAGACCTTCAAGCAACTCGCATCTCAATTCTTCTCGAACGCATTGAGCAACCCCGCCGGAGCCACCTTCGGCCCCATCATCGGACTCATGGTGTTGCTCTACTTCGTCTGGCGCATCCTTATGTACTGCTGCGCCTGGGCTGCAACCACCGCAGAATCCTTAGCGATTGCCAAACTCGAGCCACCAGCACCAGCCGTCATCCGCGTTCGCGAAGAAATCCGCACCGGAGGCGACAAAGGCAAAGGCATTGGAATCGGCATCGCCGGTGCTGCAGCCGCTACTGCCTTGCTGTCACTGTGGAAGCGAAAGTAATTCCAAAACAACGCTTGCTTGATAAAAAATAAAACAACCCCTAGGTAGAACAGGAAATGACACACATCGTCTCCGTACTTAGGGGTTTTCCTGTTTTAGCGATTCACGCGATCTTCACGTTTACCGAACATCCACGCCAGCGCCCCGAGCCCTACCAGCGCCACCAACGCCCCCAGAATCACAAAACGAGGTGTCGTGTTGCGGTTATCAGAGGGGTTAGTAAACGATGGGCGCGAGAGCTCTTTTGGTTGCGATTCTTCGGAAGGAATCGTCGATTCCTTCCGAAGAATCGACCCTACTGCTTGGTTTTCGGCGACTTTGTAGCCGGCGTCGATAAGCTTGTTAGCTTGTTCCCACGGGCGTCCTAGATCGATGGTCGTGTCGAGGATGATGGCGGCGATGCGTCGACCATTGATGTTTTTGGCGCCGACGAAGGTGTGGTGGGCGTCGTCGGTAAAACCGGTTTTGCCACCGATGCCGTGTTCGGTGTTCATGAGGATGCCGTTGTCATTCCAGACTTGGAATGTTGTGCCGGCTTTATCGGCAGGAAGATCTGAATATTCTTTTTTCACGGTGTCTGCGAAGACGGTGTTTTGCCATGCTGCTTGATAGATGACAGCAAGGTCGCGCACAGAAGTGGACATGCCTTGGGCGTCGAGGCCAGTGTATGAGGCGGCGTACGTGTCGACGGTTCCCAATTCCTGGGCAAGATCGTTGATCTTTTTGATGGCGGTGTCTTCGCCGCCGAGGGCGCGTGCGAGTGCGCTGGCGGCGTCGTTTCCGCTGCCTAAGAGTAGTCCGTCGAGTAGTTGTTGGACGGAATAGTCGATTCCTTCCACAAAACCGACAGCGGAACCTTCTTGGTTCACGTCATCATTGGTGATGGTAACTTTTTTCGAAAGGTCGAGTTCTTCGATGGCTACGAGCGCGATAAGTGCTTTGATGACGGATGCAGGGCGGTAGCGTCCATGGGGGTCTTTGGTGGCGATGACAGCACCGGTATCGAGGTCAAAAACCATCCATGCCGAAGCGGTATTGGTGGGGACGTCGAATCCTGTTGCTTTTGTTATTCCACAGCTGCCAAATTCGTTGTCGACGGTAGGAAGTGGTGCGATTGATGTATGTCCTGGTGCGAGTTTTTCGGAGGTCGTCTCGGCCGATGGTGGGGTGGTGGCGTTGTCGCATTTGTCGGTGTTCGGCGCGGAGGAACGCGGTGCAGGGTCGGCTAATGCTGGTGCCATGGTTGCGCTAAGTGCGGTGGGTGTGAGTGTTGCAGTGATGGCGGTCAGCGCGATGAGAGTTTTTGGCACACGTTTCATACTTATGATGGTGCCGTGGCTTAAGGTGTAGTTCATGTATGACACCCCTATTTTCCGTTCAGAATTTAAAGTAATTTCGCATGAGCTAATTCACGCACTACCGAAAGTGATTCTCGGCGAGTCTGGTGATGCTGCTTATGTGCAGTCTCGGGTGCAGCAGCTGACAGATGACCACGTGGCGTATTTTGAGTGCACGGTGCCGCATGAGGATATTGATCGTGCGATTTCTGTCGCCGAACAAGCCCCGTTTACTGTGGGGGTAGTGGAAAGAATCGACGATTCTTCCCACTACACAGACCGCTCGCGGACGCCTGTCGTCGTGGGCTTTTCGACGCAATCCGCTGACGTAGCTGCCATTTTGCGGGAAAATTATGTTCCTTTTGAGTTCGATGGCAGCGTCGCAGATCAGGTTCGTGTGGGGGCTAGCCGCATCATTCATGGCATTGGTTTGTTTGAAGATTTTCGTTTCGAAGATGACGATATTGTTCCGGGAAGGCTTTCGGCGTGGGTCCGCGATCGTGATTATCCAGTGCTTGTGGGGCCTTTTGCTGATCTTGAAAATGGAGAGGTTGCAGAGCTTGCAGATCATCCGTTGCCGTTGATGTCTAAGTTGGGTTACCGGACAGCATCGTCGATTCTTTCCACAGATCGTCTTTTGGCATTGACGGAGTACTTGGAATTACAGATCGAGGATCTTTTCGAGTTGACTCGAGATGCCGTGGCGGTGTCGTTGTTGCCACAGCCGCTGAGGGTGCAGTTGTGGGAAGAATTGGTTTTCCCGTTCTTTGAGCAGTTGGGTGAAGATTTTGCTGATGATTCCGCTACCGACGATGCAGAAAGTACGACAGAGCTGCGCGTTGAGCGTGATCATGCAGGTCATGTGCACACGGATCATCATGGTGGGGCTGCTGGCTTAGAAGGCGTGGATCCACAGTTTCTAGATGAGATGGGTATTGAGTTTGATGATCTAGATCTCTAGGAGATTGTGGGGGCTGACTGGGTCATGAGTGCTGAACTGGTTTTCTGGTAGCCAGCAACTAGAAGAAAGCGGCATTCACAGCCGCACAGCTGCACGGCCACACAGCAGCCTTTCACCACGGCCGCATAGCTGCTTTTCTTCTTGAGTGCGTCAAGCAGGTGCAGTTTTTATAAAAATATTCCCCATGAGTTGGTGTCTGATTTCTCAGTCCTTCTCATGGGGATTGGTTTGTCCGAGGTGATCTCGGCTGCGGGCTTAGGGGTGTTTAGAATTTGCTGAATCGTTTGGTCAGCATTTTCTCCATTTCAGCCCAGCTTTCGGAGTGCTCGGTAAATGGTGGGGTGGGGGTGTAGCCGGAGACTCGGGTGGATCCGATCATGTAGGAGATGTAGTCCTGCATGCGGGGGTTGGTGAGGAAGTATGAGTTGAGGGAGTCGTCGGCTGCCCAGTCGGCGGCGTCGGCGAGGAGTTCGTAGGCGCGGGCCATTTGGGCGGTGTCTACGGCTTCGACGCTGGTGTTGATGTCTCGGGTGAGGCCGTTGAATGAGTAAACATTGTCGGGGTGGACTGTGATGTCGAGCTCGCCGGTGTTGACGGGAACCATGAGGTCTTCCCAGGTAGATACGCGTGCGAGATCGTGATCGTCATGTTCGACGAGCCAGCGGACGAGAGATTTTCCGGAGTTGAAGGTGAAGATTTCCCCGTATTTTCCTAGGAATACGGGCTGTGCTTCGATGTAGGTGCGCAGGGTGTAGACGGTGCGCCCATCGATGGAGATCTTGATGGGGTCGATACCTGCTGCTGCCCATGGGGTGGCGTCGTAGGGGTCGACTTTTTCAGCGTCGGCCTTTTTCTTTTCTTCTTCGGCGATGCGGCGCTGTTCTGCTTCGGCGGCGGCGTCGTCGATACGCGCGGCTGCGTCGCTGATAGCCTCGGCGTTTCCGTCAGTGTGGACGGTGATGACGCTGTCGAGGGCATCGATGACGTTATTCCAGCTGGTCAAGACGATGCGTCCGATACCGGTCCATTCGCCTAGGCCGGAGTCGCCGGTGAAGTGGTCGCCGCCACGCTCGGTGTTCATGAGGATGGAGTGCGAGGAGAAGAAGCTTTGTACTGGGATGGTTGCGGTCACATCGCCGAGGCTGCGTGCGATGGCAAAGCAACGTGCCACTGCAGAGACGTTGGTGTGACTTGGGCGTTCTGCGAGTAGTGCAGGTACTCCAATGAGGTCGTATTCTTGGCGATCGGTGGGCACGACGCGATCGTCGGTACCGGCCATGAAGGCACCCCACTTGGGGTGGTCGCTGAGGTCGTGGCGCGCGCCGGATTCGATGTAGGCGAGGACTGCCGCGGGGGATTCGAATACGTAAAGGTCGTCCCCGCTACCGAGAAACGCCTGCCACTCGGCGCCGTGTTCGCGCCATTGTGGTGCCCAGAGAGTGTAAAAGTCGCCCTCGGTCAATGAGATTTTGACGGGTACGATTCCTTTATTAGCCATGGCTATGCATCTTAGCGGGTCTACCCTGTGGGTCGGAAGTAACCTTTAAACGGCATTCCCATGTTGGTGGTTCTGATGGGGTTGAGTGCGACGGGGTTTCCGGCTTCGATGATGTTTCCGTTGCCGGCGTACATGGCAACGTGGCCGTCCCAGACGAGTAGATCGCCTAGTTGGAGGTTTTCACGCGCGACGGGTGCGCCGACGTTTTGGTGTTCGGCGAGTCGGGGCAGCTCAATGCCTGCTTGTCGCCATGCCCATTGGGTAAATCCGGAGCAGTCGAAGCCGGCGAGTGTTGTTCCGCCCCACAGGTATGGGGTGCCTAGGGCGCTCATGGCAGCGTCGACGGCTCGTTTTCCGAGGTGAGACGCAGGTGGAGGGGTAGGGGGTGCTGCAGGTGGTGGGAGTTCGCCTCGCGTATCGACGCCCCTATCTGCTACCGAGAGCAGTGTCATGGTGGCATGGGTGAGGTTTTTATTGGCGAGGTCGAGACGTGCGAATGCTAGATCGATGTATTTGCCTGGCAATGCTGCAAGTTCTGCATGGGCTGCGTGTGCTGATCCCGGCAGGGGGCTAAAGAGTTTCGGAAAGATTCGGGTGGCCTCGCTTAGAAAGTCGGTGGCCATGTGTCCGAGTTCTGCGCGGAGATTGTCTATTTCGTGCAGTGCTTGGGGGATGACGCTGCGTGCGCGGTGTGCGTCGGCGGTTAGGGTTTGTGCTGCATGGATAAGTGGTGTGGTGGTGCCAAAAGCGTGCGTGATCAGGTCGGCGGTGGGAAAAGATGGTGTTTCGGGGATGGCTAGGTTGAGGTGTGGGGGTGCGAGTGTGGCCAGCATGGAAACCACACCGGGGAGGTTAATCACAGGGTGTCCTCTCGTCGGGCAGTATCGGCGTCGATGTCTTCGGCGTGTTGGAGAAGCTGGTGCGCGGTGGCGGCTAGTTCTTCTGCTTGGTGGCAGTGCTCGGTTGCGCGTGTGGTCAAGGATGTAACGCAGCGGTTATAAGCCCTGAGAAAGTCGCCAATTCCGGCGCAGTCTGAGGTAATGTCGTGATGGTCGCTGGGTGGGTGTGTGGCTTCGTCGATAAGCGTGCGAAGCCATTGGTGCATGAGAGGTACGTCGATGGCGATGTGAGAGTCCATATATGTTTAGACGTAATGAGCGTGGGTTCTGGTTCCCACGCATTCCGGGGCTACGATGGCTGGTATGGAAATTCGGATCGTCGACCACCCCCTGGCAGCTTCACGCCTTACCATCATGCGCGATAAGCGCACTAACAATGCGGGATTCCGTGCTGCGCTTGCAGATCTCGGCGCCATGCTCGTCTATGAGGCGTCTCGTGATCTTGCAATTGAGCAGTTCCCAGTCAGTACTCCTGTTGCCGATACGCAGGGGACTCGTTTGCAAGATCCTCCCATTATCGTACCGATTATTCGTGCCGGTTTGGGCATGGTGGATCCGGCATTGTCGATGATCCCTGATGCTCAGGTGGGCTTTATTGGCATGGCGCGTGATGAGGCCACCCATCAGCCTGTTCCTTATCTTGAAGCATTACCCGACGATCTCAGCGGCCGTACCGTGTTCTGTGTGGATCCGATGTTGGCTACGGGTGGTTCGTTGCTGCATGCCATTAAGCTGCTGGCGGATCGTGGTGCTACTGACATTACCGCTATTTGTATGGTGTCGGCGCAAACAGGTGTCGATGCCTTGGCTGAGTCGGGCCTGCCTTGTCGTTTGGTTACGGCCACCATCGACCCCGAGCTTAACGACGACGCCTACATCGTTCCTGGCCTCGGCGATGCTGGTGATCGCCTCTACGGGCCGCGTAATATCGACCTCTAAAACTGCTTTCATAGCGTCTCATAGTCGTTTCCCCCTGCTTGTCGTAGCCATGTGATTGTGCATGGCCTGCGGTTGGCATGGGGGATTTTTGTTATGCGTAACCACCGCCCATTACTATAAGATTTTGTTTATTTACAGTGCTCTGACCAATGTATTGGGCGGACGTTGACCACTGTATTGGGCACATTTGAGCGCATGAATGAAGGTTGGACGCAGTGGCCCAGTTATGGCCACGCCTTTGGGGTGAGGCTACATAAACTACGGCGACTGCGTGGCCTTACTCAAGACGGGCTTGCAGAAATCGCCAACTTAAGCCGCAACCAAATCTCCAATCTCGAGCGCAACGAAAATAGTGCAACCAAAAGCTCCGATCCCACGATGTCGACAATCTATCGACTAGCGCGTGCTCTCCATGTCCCACCAGCTGCACTCATGCCCGCGGTAGGGGACTACGTCACTGACATTTGTCAAGACACTGGCAGTGAACTGCCCATCGACATCGCATGGCCTACCAGCAGCCAAGACACCCAAAAATTCTCCATCCAGTATCGCTACCGCTACTGGGATGAGCAGTCGCCACTATTTGATGACGAAGACTGGGATGATGACCACGCTGACGACCCAGACTTTGGCATCGCAGTCATGCCTGAAACGCCTGATAACAACGACGCCGACACGACGAAGAGCGGAGAAGACACAGAAGATAGTGGGGACGTCGATAAGCCCGACGACGACCCCTCGCCTAGATACTTTCCTACGAACGTGGGGCTATAACTTTCCTTTCTTCTTGCTGTGGTTAGGATGAAAGATTGCATGCAGAAAAGGTGAAAGGCAGGGAAGTATCGTGGCACAATCGGTTGCGGAGCATGTCACGCAATGGGTACAACAACACCGTGACGAGATGATCGAGTGGAGACGGCACTTTCACCGACACCCAGAGCTTTCGCACATGGAGTTTGCTACCACCGACTTTATCGACGCCACCCTGCGGCGCTATGGACTCACCCCACAGCGCTTCCCCAACACAGGGCTCATGGTCGATATCGGCCCAGACACCCCAGAAAAAATCGCCTTCCGCGGTGACATCGATGCCCTCCCCATCACAGAAAACGACGATCACGACGTCATCTCGGAAAACTACGGTGTCATGCACGCCTGCGGACACGACGTCCACATTACCGTCGCACTTGCAACCGCCTGCGCACTCGCTTCTGCAGACCTCACCATCGGCGTGCGTGTCATCTTCCAACCAGCCGAAGAAGTCATGGAAGGCGGTGCCCCAGAAGTCATTGAATTCGGGGCACTGAAAGGTGTGTCCAACATCTTCGCTATTCATGCCGAACCCAAACTCACAGTCGGCAAAGTAGGCGTTCGGGCGGGCGCCATCACGAGTGCCTCCGACGTCATTGAAATCAAAGTATTCGGCCCAGGAGGGCACACATCGCGCCCCCATCTAACCGCCGATGTCGTCTACGCACTATCCAAGCTGGTCGTTGACCTGCCAGGCTTGCTTTCGCGCCGGGTCGATCCGCGCACAGGCACCGTCTTAGTCTTTGGAATGATTAACGCAGGCTATGCGCCTAACGCCATTACGGAAGAAGGCTCGGTGAAGGGCACCATACGAACCGCAGATATTGGGGTGTGGCGCATGATGGAAGGACTCCTTGCAGAGTTGGTTCCTCAAGTCCTAGCGCCTATCGGATGCACTTATGAGCTTATCCACCATAAAGGGGTACCGCCGGTGCTTAACGACGATGTCGCCACCGCCGTCATTGCCGACGCGGCACGCACGATTAACCCCAGCACAGTAGTCGAAGCACCACAGTCTTCAGGTGGTGAAGACTTCTCGTGGTACCTCGAACACGTCCCTGGATCTATGGCCCGACTGGGGTGCTGGAATGGGGAAGGAACCCCTGGTGACCTGCATCAAGCCGACATGTATGCGGATGAGCGTTGCCTTGAAGTAGGCGTTCGTCTCTTTGGTGCAGTGGCTGATCGATATAACTCCCACGCAGCGTTGTTCATCGAGGATTAATCTGACGCGTTCCCCGTGGGAGTAAAGTGCGCGATTCGCGCTGTGGGATGTCTCCGATACACTTGGGTGTTGGACTCATCTAACCGGCACACCCATACTGGAGGAACAGTGACTCGAATCGTGATTATCGGTGGCGGCCCCGCAGGCTATGAAGCAGCGTTGGCCGGCGCAAAATATGGCGCCGAAATCACCATTATTGAGGACCGTGGCCTAGGTGGCGCAGCAGTTATCAACGACTGCGTGCCATCCAAGTCGTTCATCGCAGGCGCAAACATCAAGACTGACTTGCGCCGTGCCGACGACATGGGGCTCAACAAGGGCATCGGCGAGGCACACTTGCTTATCGACGCCCTCAATAACCGCGTTCAGGCCCTTGCCTACGAGCAGTCTTCCGATATTCGTGCATCAATGGATGCTCACGGTGTGCGCGTTATCGACGGCCGCGGCTCGTTTGATGACTATAACCCTAAACAAACCGTGCACTACATCAAGGTGGACCGTGCCGATGGAACCACAGAAACCATCGAGTGCGACCTCATTTTGATTGCTACCGGTGCCACTCCGCGCATCCTGCCAGACGCACAACCAGACGGCGAACGAATCCTTACGTGGCGTCAGATCTACGGCCTCAACGAGCTCCCAGAGCACCTTATCGTGGTCGGTTCGGGTGTGACCGGTGCCGAGTTTGTTTCTGCCTTCGCAGAGCTTGGGGTCAAGGTTACCATGGTGGCTTCCCGTGACCGCATTTTGCCTCACGATGACGCCGATGCTGCTGATGTGCTTGAAACCGTGCTGGCAGAACGCGGCGTGGCTTTGGAAAAGCATGCTCGCGTCGATTCCGTTACCCGCACCGAAGATGGTGGCGTATGCGTGAAAACCTCTGATGGTCGAGAAATCTATGGCTCCCACGCCTTGATGACCGTCGGTTCCGTGCCTAACACCAAGGATCTTGGTCTAGAAAAGGTAGGAATTGAAACGACACGTTCTGGCCACATTCGCGTCGACCGTGTCTCGCGGACCAACGTTGCGGGCGTTTACGCCGGTGGCGACTGCACCGACTTGTTCCCGCTGGCTTCGGTTGCTGCTATGCAGGGGCGCATTGCCATGTACCACGCGTTGGGAGAAGGCGTAAAGCCCATCCGCATGAAGACAGTGGCAACCGCAGTGTTTACCCGTCCAGAAATTGCAGCTGTGGGCGTGACCCAGAAACAGATCGAATCGGGTGAAGTCATTGCCCGTACCGTGATGTTGCCGCTTCAGACCAATCCACGTGCCAAAATGCGCTCCCTCCGACATGGTTTTGTCAAGATGTTCTGCCGTAAGAACTCCGGCATTGTGATTGGTGGTGTTGTAGTGGCACCGACTGCATCAGAGCTGATTCTTCCGATCGCTGTTGCCGTGACTAACCAGCTCACGGTGTCTGATCTTGCGGAGAGCTTTGCCGTATATCCATCACTGTCGGGTTCGATTACTGAGGCTGCACGTCAGTTGGTGCAGCATGATGACCTGCAATAAAACAGCAGGGGTAATTATGTAGGGGGTAGCCGAGGCGTTTTTAAGTTTCTTAGTAAGCGCCTCGGCTATTGTTTTATGACTTTAAATGTCTTGACCTCATGTTTTAGGTCATCGCGGTCGCGATGTTGTGTTGTTCACAATCGCGATTGTTCTCTTTTTATGCAGCGGGGGAGACTGCACAGTGGGGGATAGTGGCAAGGAATGTGCTGAACTGTGGTCGTTTTCTTTGACGTGTAATGCCAAGGGGGCGGGGGTAGTGCGGGCAAGGTTTGGGGGGTTTCTTAGGTGCGATCGGGCACTACGACCATGGATATTTCTATTCTCACCTCGAAATTAGGCAACCGTTGTCAATTAATGTGGCACCGGAGGTTTCATAGGGGTAAAACGACGGGTAAGCTCGAAGCCTGTAAAAGTAACTGCGATCACAGATTTCGCCACCGTGCGAATCAAGGTACATAGTCTAGTGCTTTTTCACAAAAGTGCTGGCTTTCTTTTTTCAAACAAGGACAAACTAACAGTGTCTCAACAATCATCTGAGCGTGGAACCTCTCCGGTAAATCCATTGTCCAAGATCCTCGTCGCCAACCGTGGCGAGATCGCCGTGCGAGCTTTTCGTGCAGCCTTTGAAACCGGTGCTGCCACGGTAGCTGTCTACCCCAACGAAGACCGTAATTCATTCCACCGATCGTTTGCCTCCGAAGCTGTCCTCATTGGTGAGGGCGGATCTGCGGTCAAAGCGTACCTCGATATCGACGAAATCATCCGTGCTGCTAAACAAACGGGGGCCGACGCAATTTACCCAGGCTATGGCTTCCTTTCTGAAAACGCCCAGCTTGCTCGTGAATGCGCCGAAAACGGGTTGACCTTTATCGGTCCACCTCCATCAGTACTGGAGCTTACCGGCGACAAAGCAGCAGCAGTAACCGCTGCCCGTGAAGCCGGTCTTCCTACTCTGACCGAAACAGAAGCAACAGACGATCCCAAAAAGCTCGCGGAACTGACTAAAGGACAGACCTACCCGCTATTCGTCAAAGCTGTTGCAGGTGGCGGCGGACGTGGCATGCGCTTTGTCGACGCCCCCGAAAACCTAGAAAAGCTAGCAGCGGAAGCCTCCCGTGAAGCGGCTGCAGCATTCGGTGACGGCCGAGTCTACGCCGAGCGTGCAGTGATCAACCCTCAGCATATTGAGGTTCAGATCCTTGGCGACTCCGTAGGCAACATCATCCACCTGTACGAGCGTGACTGCTCGCTGCAGCGTCGCCACCAAAAGGTAGTGGAGATCGCCCCAGCTCAGCACTTGGCCCCAAGCCTGCGCGAAAAGATCTGTGCCGATGCAGTCGCCTTTGCACGCCACATTGATTACCAAGGTGCGGGCACCGTGGAGTTCTTGGTCGATGAGGAAGGCAACCACGTCTTCATCGAGATGAACCCTCGTATCCAGGTCGAGCACACCGTGACCGAAGAAGTCACTCAGGTGGACTTGGTGAAGTCCCAAATCATGATTGCCTCCGGTGCGACACTCGAGGATCTCGGCCTACGCCAAGAAGACATCCACACCGAAGGCGCGGCTCTGCAGTGCCGTATCACCACCGAAGACCCCAACAATGGCTTCCGCCCAGACACCGGCACGATCACCGCTTACCGCTCACCAGGCGGCGCAGGTGTTCGTCTCGACGGTGCCGCCATGCTCGGTGGTGAGATCACCCCGAACTTCGACTCCATGTTGGTTAAGATGACCTGCCGAGGTGCCGATTTCGCCACCGCAGTAGCACGCGCGCAGCGTGCTCTCGCAGAATTCGTCGTCTCAGGCGTGGCCACCAACATCGGATTCCTGCGTGCTTTGCTACGCGAAGAAGACTTCCAGCACAAGCGCATCGCTACCGGCTTCATCGCTGACCACCCATGGTTGCTACACGCACCACCTGCCGACGATGAGCCTGGCCGCATCTTAAACTACTTGGCCGATGTCACGGTGAACAAGCCTCATGGTCCGCGCCCGGCTGTGATCAACCCCTTAGAAAAGCTCCCAGCAGAGGTCAAAGGTGAGCTACCACGTGGCTCCCGTGACCGTCTGCTCCAGCTCGGCCCAGAGGGATTTGCACGCGCACTGCGTAAACAGGATGCGCTTGCGGTTACTGACACCACCTTCCGTGATGCACACCAGTCGCTTCTCGCTACCCGCGTACGCTCCAACACACTGATCGACGCGGCACGGCACGTCGCAAAGCTAACCCCAGAGCTGCTGTCCGTAGAAGCATGGGGTGGCGCTACCTACGACGTCGCTATGCGATTCCTCCACGAGGATCCCTGGGAGCGCCTCGATCATCTGCGCGAGGCCATGCCAAACGTCAATATCCAGATGCTGCTGCGAGGCCGCAACACAGTTGGCTACACGCCCTACCCAGATTCCGTCTGTAAGATGTTCGTTGACGAAGCAGCACGCTCCGGTGTTGATATCTTCCGCATTTTCGACGCGCTTAACGACGTCTCCCAGATGCGTCCAGCAATCGACGCAGTCCTAGAAACCAATACCACCATTGCCGAAGTCGCCATGGCATACTCTGGTGACCTAACCAGCCCAGATGAGAAGCTCTACACGCTGGACTACTACCTCAAACTTGCCGAGGAAATCGTCACATCCGGTGCGCATGTCCTTGCGATTAAAGACATGGCCGGATTGATGAAGCCAGCCGCGGCCGCCAAGCTGGTCACGGAATTGCGTCGCAACTTTGATCTGCCTGTTCACGTGCATACCCACGACACTGCCGGCGGCCAGCTGGCTACGTATTGGGCTGCAGCAGCCGCTGGTGCCGATGCCGTCGATGGAGCCTCCGCGCCGCTATCGGGCACAACGTCGCAGCCATCACTCTCCGCTATCGTTGCTGCGTTCGCTAACACCTACCGCGACACGGGCCTTTCGCTCGACGCAGTCGGATCGATAGAGCCGTACTGGGAAGCAGTGCGTAAACTCTACGCACCATTCGAATCCGGAACCCCAGGGCCAACCGGACGCGTGTACCAGCACGAAATTCCAGGCGGCCAGCTGTCCAATCTGCGCGCACAGGCAACCGCACTCGGCCTAGCAGACCGCTTTGAGCTCATCGAAGACTACTATGCGGCCGTTAACGAGATGCTGGGACGTCCGACTAAGGTCACCCCCTCGTCAAAGGTTGTTGGCGATCTTGCACTCTACCTAGTCGGCGCCGGAGTTAACCCAGCGGATTTTGCAGCAGATCCACAAAAGTACGATATTCCTGACTCCGTTATTGCCTTCCTCCGTGGTGAACTCGGCACCCCTCCAGGTGGCTGGCCAGAAGAACTGCGAGCCAAAGCATTGGCAGGACGTAAGGAATCCAAGGACACTTTGGCACCACTGCCAGCAGAAGACGAAGCGCTGCTCGCAGATCCTACAACTGTTCGCCCAACGCTGGATCGTCTGCTCTTCCCGAAGCCTGCGGCAGAATTCGCAGAGCACCGCCGTCAGTTTGGCGATACCACCAAACTCGGTGACGCAGAATTCCTCTATGGCCTCAAAGAAGGCAAAGAAACGGTCATTCGTACCGCGGATAGCAGCGTCCCAATGCTGGTGCGTCTCGACGCCGTCGGCGAGCCCGACGAAAAGGGCATGCGCAACGTTGTGTGCAACGTCAACGGCCAGATTCGTCCGATCCTCGTGCGTGATCGCAGCGTAGAGTCAGTGACCGCCTCTGTAGAAAAGGCTGATCCTTCCAACGCCGGACACGTAGCAGCACCATTCGCAGGCGTTGTCACGGTGACAATTGAGGATGGCGCTACCGTCAAAGCAGGCGACCCAGTTGCCGTCATCGAAGCTATGAAGATGGAAGCAACGATCTCTGCCACCACAGACGGAACTATCGACCGTATCGTCTTGACGCAGGCAACCAAGGTGGAAGGCGGCGACTTGCTCCTCGTGATCAAGTAGTCACCACTGTCTAACGGTTAGACGCACAGCAGCCGGTTCGATTATCTCCCGTGCGGAGATTCGAACCGGCTGCTGTTATTTTCGTGTGTTTAATCCGTAACTGGTGCGAAGGTGCGTCGATACGCTCCGGCTACCGATTCCGAGTCACATACGATAACCACGTGCGCCGAAAATCCTGTTTTCCTAGCGGCTGCTAGCTCCTCGCTGAGGATCTGGGCTTCCATCCCCGCAGGGAACCCTAAGGGGCCTGTGATTTGGGAAGGAATCGTCAATTCCTTCCAATCCCTTCCCGCGGCGGTGGCAAAAATATTTCGGAAACACTGACGCAATAATTCGATACTTTCGCCCCGCGCTGCCAAATTAAGCTGTGAAGTCACTGTGTGAATAAGCCATGGTGTGGGAAGTAAAAATCCGTTGGTAATGTACGTAGAACCCACTTCTATGGGCCCGTGGGATTCGTTAAGCAGGCGCGCACACTCTAAGCGAAGTCCGAAGCCGGCACGTTGATGGATCCGAGCCGCGAGATCGCGCAGCGAGGGCGACGTCGGCCCAATCAACGTTTGTGTAGCCGGTACCACCATTGCCGTAGCCGGTAACGCTGTGATGTCTCCTATCACGATTGCAGCCGCAGGTGCGGTGGCTTTGAGGAAAGTTGACTGGGCTTCTTCGAGTGCTTGAGAAGCTGCGCGAGGATCACGCATATTCACCATCGCGTCGATACTAGAAAGTGTGTGTTGGAAAGAATCGTCGATTCCTTCCGATACAACAACGGCATTTCGGGGATCGTCGGCTTCTAAGGCGTGGAGAAAATTCCGTGCTGCTGTTATCTGGGCGTCGGTGGGGCTATTGGTCATAGCGCTTCATTGTATTAGCTGGTGAGGGTGAAACCGTGTGCGGTGCACCAACGGGTGATGGGGCCGCGGATTTCGGTGACTGCGTCACCAACTGTTTTGGGGGTCAGAACTGGGTCGTTGGGGAGTTTGCGGTTGGGGTCACCTACGGGGGCGATGTCGAGAACGGTGGCGGTGTCGGTGATATGAAGTGCGGCGAGTGCAACCATGTCGACGTTGGTTTGTTCGCAGACTGCCCATGTGTACAGGGTGTCGTGGTCCCAAGCGGTGCGGGCTTCGTCGACGGTGAGGTGGGCGTCGACAAGCTGGAGGGCGGGGGAGTCGTCGATTCTTTCGTCGTTGTGGAGTGGGCGTGCGTAGAAGCGTCCGCCGTTGATTTCGGTTGGTTCCATGTCACATAGTGTAAAGCTTTTCTCGAACACTGATCAGAAGTTTTGGGGGCGACAACGTGAAAGTAAGACAAAAGTGGGGCCTTCCCACGGCACTGCTTGAGTGCCTACGGGAAGGCCCCACGTGGGGTGAAATCAGGCTCGTAATGTCAGCGAGGTGACGAGCCTGAGGCTTCTTAAGGACGCTTAGGCGTCTTTGATTTCGAGGAGAACCTGGCCCTTGGTCACGCCTTCGCCGGCGGCGATGGCTAGGCCGGTGACAACACCGGACTTGTGTGCCTTGACTGGGTTTTCCATCTTCATTGCTTCGAGGACGACGACGGTGTCGCCTTCAGCTACTTCGGCGCCTTCTTCGGCGTTGATCTTGATAACGGTGCCTTGCATTGGTGCTGCAACAGCGTCGCCGGAGATAGCAGCCTTGGAACCGCCTGCGCGGCGTTTCTTGGCTTTCTTCTTTGGTGCGCCGGAGCCGCCGCCGAGGGCGAGGTCGCCTGGCAGCGCGATTTCTACGCGACGGCCGTCAATTTCAACGATTACCTTTTGGGATGGCAGTGCTGCTTCTTCGTCGTCCACCTCGGTTGGGTCAACGTATGGCTCGATGAGGTTGTCCCATTCTTCTTCGATCCACTTGGTGTAGACGTCGAATTTTTCGCCGTCGCCGATGAAGGCTGGGTTTTCTACGATGTGGCGGTGGAATGGCAAGACGGTTGGCATGCCTTCGACGACGTATTCGTTGAGTGCGCGGGATGCGCGCTGGAGTGCTTCGTCGCGGGTTTCGCCGAAGACGATGAGCTTGGCGAGCATGGAGTCGAATTGGCCGCCGATGACGGAGCCTTCGACGATGCCGGAGTCCATGCGCACACCTGGGCCGGATGGCTCGATGTATTTGGTTACCTTGCCTGGTGCTGGCATGAAGTTGGAGCCAGCGTCTTCGCCGTTAATGCGGAACTCAAAGGCGTGTCCACGAGGGGTGGGGTCTTGTTTGATGTGAAGTTCTTTGCCCTCTGCGATTCGGAACTGTTCGCGAACCAAGTCGAGTCCAGTGGTGACCTCGGTGACGGGGTGTTCCACCTGGAGGCGGGTGTTGACCTCGAGGAAGGAGATCAGTCCATCAGAGCCAACGAGGTACTCGACGGTGCCTGCACCGTAGTAGCCAGCTTCTTTACAGATGGCCTTGGCGGATTCGTGGAGACGGGTGCGCTGGTCGTCGGTAAGGAATGGGGCTGGTGCTTCTTCGACGAGCTTTTGGAATCGGCGCTGGAGGGAGCAGTCGCGGGTGCCGGCGACAACGACGTTGCCGTGCATATCTGCGATGACCTGGCACTCGACGTGGCGGGCTTTATCGAGGTAGCGCTCGACGAAGCATTCGCCACGGCCGAAGGCTGCCACTGCCTCACGGGTTGCGGATTCGTAGAGGTCGGCTACTTCGTCCATGGTGTAGGCGACTTTCATGCCGCGGCCACCGCCACCGAATGCTGCCTTAATGGCGATAGGAAGTCCGTGCTCTTCTGCGAAAGCGACGACCTCGGAAGCGTCCTTGACAGGCTCTTTGGTGCCTGGTGCCATAGGTGCTTCTGCCTTAAGCGCGATGTGGCGTGCGGTGACTTTATCGCCGAGGTCGCGGATGGACTGTGGCGATGGGCCGACCCAGATCAGGCCTGCATTGATAACTGCTTCGGCGAAGTCGCCGTTTTCGGAGAGGAAGCCATAGCCTGGGTGGATGGCGTCGGCGCCGGATTTCTTGGCCGCGTCGAGGATCTTGTCAAAGACAAGGTAGGACTCGGCGGAGGTTTGGCCACCTAGTGCGAATGCCTCGTCAGCCATGGAGACGAAAGGAGCGTCTGCATCGGGCTCTGCGTACACGGCGACGCTGGCGATGCCGGAATCGCGGGCTGCACGGATAACGCGGACGGCGATCTCACCGCGGTTTGCGATGAGGACCTTAGTGATCTTCTTCTGTTCCACAGACACTGAAGCTCTCCTGGTTCTGATGAAAATTTTTGGGGCTGGTGTAGCAATTCTAGGGGCGTGGCATGACATCTCGCTATAGGTTGCTACACCATTGTCAGTCGTTTGAGTGCCCGACATTAAAAGTAAGATAGTCTACATAGTGCACTTAATGCGGTGGGCATCACATATTCTTGCACATTAGATGCCTCTTCAATGGCAAATTCCTCGGAAGAATTGCTCCCGAGGAATTTATTTTATAGTCAAAACTATTATTTTTCTAGGGTGCCACGCCGGGCTCTTCACCCTTGGCGATAGGCATGCGAATCATGTTGCCCCATTCGGCCCATGATCCGTCATAGGTGCGGGCAATGTCGTGTCCAAGCAGGTATTTTAGGACGAACCATGTGTGGGCTGCGCGGTCGCCTACTTGGCAGTAGGTGACGGTTTCAGCGTTTTTGTCGAGTCCGCCGTAGATCTCACTGAGCTCAGCAAAGGAGCGGAACCGGCTGTTCGGGTGTACTGACTTATTCCATGGAATGTTCACCGCAGTTGGGATATGGCCGCTGCGTAACACCCCAGATGAGGGGTAATCATTGTCTGCAATGCCCGCATATTCGGATTCACTGCGGACGTCGATAAGCTGTTGTGTGCCCAGTTTGCTCACGAGCTCGTCGACAAAAATGCGCGCTGGTGCGCTGGTATCGGTGACAACGGGGTAGCCGGTTGCTGGGTACTCCGGAACAGCGTAGGAGGTGTCGCGTTCCTCGGCCATCCATGCATCGCGACCGCCATTGAGGATGCGGATGTCCGCGTGGCCAAAGAGCTCGAAGATCCATAGGGTAAAGGTTGCCCACCAGTTGGACTTATCGCCGTAGATCACCACGGTGTCGTCTCGGGCGATGCCTTTCGCGTCCATGAGCGTTGCGAAATCCTCGGCGCTGATGTAGTCGCGGATGGTGGCGTCGTTTAAGTCCTTGGCCCAGTCGATGCGTACGGCACCGGGGATGTGTCCAATGTCGTAGAGGAGTGAGTCCTCGTCGGATTCCACAACGCGAAGGCCTTTGGTGCCTAGGCGGGCGCTCAGCCACGAGGCGGAGACGAGCTTTTCGGGGTGTGCGTACTCCTGGAACTGTGGGTGGGGATCGAATGGTGCTGGCATTTTTACCTTCTTCAATGACTAAACGGTGACGCGCAATCGCTGAAAGATTCCACTATGGCAGTGGGCTGGCGTGAAAAGCCACGGGGTTGGCCCACCTTTAAGCAATATTGTCACAACGTGGCGGTGCAGTTGATTGTTCCGCACAAAGTTCACATTGTGAGCAGTCTTACAGCGGGCATTATTCTTTCGTTATGTATTGTGGCCGCGCACATCCTACCGCATGCTGGGGGTGTAGCCATCATGGTGGGTCAAAAGTGCTGCTGAGCAGGGGAGGAATGGCATGGCGTAGTCAAGGCTTATCGACGCCCCCCTGTATCTGCGCCTACTCCTTAAATATAAGGGTGTGTTCGTCTTTTGTGTGTTGTTGATTACTCCTTAGTGTGTTCTATCCCCTAGAAGTGAGATGTTTAATAGCATCAAGTTTGAGGCGCCCATTCAGTAAAAGCCGGTATGTCTATCGTGGCCGCGCTGACAAGCTCCTCGGATGTTGTTTCGCGGTTTATTCGCGTCCTATTTTGTGGCTGACTTCTTATATGCGAAGGCGCTTGTTCTTTGCGGAGGGAAGGAGTCCACATACCACCCCGAAAGGTTCATAAATTGCACAAGAGCATTGTTGTCTTCGAGGTCGAAGGCGGAAACGATAAGCAGTTCAACGGTCACCGTAAGGACACGCTTCCTATCGTTGATGCCATCAAGGAAAAGGGATGGCACGCTGAGGTTGTGTTCTACCGTCCTGGGTGGAGCGAAGGCCTGTTTGAGTATGTTTCCCAGAACTTCGACGGCTACATTTCTCGTGTTAACCCAGGCAACATTCCTGGCGGCGAGAAGGGCTACTTTGATTTGCTGACCAAGCTGTCCGAGGCTGGTCTTGTGGGTATGTCTACCCCAGCTGAGATGATGGCTTATGGCGCAAAGGATGCTTTGGTCAAGCTCAACGACACTGATCTGGTTCCTTCCGATACCGCCGCTTACTACGATGTGGAGACGTTCCACAACACCCTCCCAACCTCGCTTTCTTATGGTGAGCGCGTTCTTAAGCAAAACCGTGGCTCTACAGGCTCGGGCATCTGGCGTGTGCAGCTTGAGGACAAGGAGCTCGCTGCATCGGTGGCTCCAGGAACTGCACTGCCTTTGGACACCAAGTTGCGCTGCACCGAGGCTGTAGACAACCACACCGAGATCCGTGAGCTTGGCGAGTTTATGGATTTCTGCGATCAGTACATCGTGGGCGATAACGGTATGCTCGTCGATATGCGCTTTATGCCTCGTATTGTCGAAGGCGAAATCCGTATCTTGATGGTTGGTCCACACCCAGTATTCGTGGTGCACAAGAAGCCAGCTGCTGGCGGCGACAACTTCTCGGCAACCTTGTTCTCGGGCGCAAAGTACACCTACGACAAGCCAGAGGCATGGCAGGAGCTCGTCGACATGTTCGCAGCTGCTCGCCCTGTGATCGCTGAAAAGCTTGGTGGCGACAACATCCCGTTGATCTGGACCGCAGACTTCATGCTCGCTGATGGCGAGAACGGCGAGGACACCTACGTTCTCGGCGAGATCAACTGCTCATGCGTTGGTTTCACCTCTGAGCTGGACATGGGCATCCAAGAGCTCGTTGCTCAGGAAGCCGTCGAGCGCGTGGAAAAGAAGCACGCATAAACGTTTTCGTTACGTAAAAGCGAAAGCGGCGTACGCCCTTATTCTCTCGATGGGGAGACAAAGGGTGGTGCGCCGCTTTCGTGCTTTTCGACGCCTCCCGCGTAACATGTCTTTCGTATTCCACGATGTGCGTTGGTTAAAATATTGAGGTTATTTCTACACAACGATCGATTCTAAGACGCGAGATTTCCGGTGCCGCAACCTAAAACTCAACAATCTTCTAGGCCTTCGACTACTAAATACCGCTACGACCTTGATGGTCTACGCGGTATTGCTATTGCATTCGTGGTCATATTCCACGTGTTTGTGGGCCGTGTGTCGGGTGGCGTGGATGTTTTCCTCTTGCTGTCGGGCTATTTTTTCCTTGGTTCGCAGCTGCGTTATGCCGCTAAACCGAATGCCAGCTTGAACCCGTGGTGGCCGTTGTGGCGAACGATTCGTCGACTCCTTCCAGCACTCATGGTGGTGCTGATGTCTACGGTGCTGATTATTGAGTCAGCGATCCCCGAGCTTCGCACCACAAATGTTGCGGATCAGGTGCTGGCTAGCGTGGGGTATTACCAAAACTGGGAGTTAAGTGCGCAGGGCTCTGCCTATGGTGCAGCCTCCAGTGTGGTCAGTCCGTTGCAGCATCTGTGGTCGATGTCTGTGCAGGGACAGTTTTATCTGGCGGCGATTGCGTTCGCCCTGTTTGTATCTGTGGTGTTGAAGCTGCGGCGTCGACGCGGCCATGAAGCCGAGCGGGTGCGTCATTTGGCCGGTATTCCGCTGATCGCGGTGACGGTGGCGTCGTTTAGCTATGCGGTGTACTTGCATCCGGTGGATCAATCGCTGAATTATTATTCCACCTGGTCGCGTGTGTGGGAGCTGACGCTCGGCGCGGTACTTGTGTTGTACGCCGATAAGATTCGGGTCAGTCGCGTCGTCGGTGTGGTGTTGACATACCTAGGCCTAGCGATGGTGTTGACCACCGGCCTGCTTTTCGACGGCGCCCAAGTATTCCCAGGTCCTGGCGCTTTATATCCTCTGGGCGGCGCTGCAATGGTCATCCTTGGGCAAGGCCACCGTGCTGGTTGGATGAAGAGCCGTTTCATGTTGTGGCTTGGTTCGATCGCGTACCCGTTGTACCTGTGGCACTGGCCGCTGTTGATTATGTCCACGATTTATCTTGGGCTCGATCGTCCAGGTACTGGACTCGGTCTCTCGGTGATTGCGGTGTCGGTCGTTTTGGCGCACCTGACGCACAAGCTCATCGAGGAACCTTTCAAACAGCATGCCAAACGCCCCGAACGCCAAGCGCGTCGAGTACGTAGTGCGGCAGCGACGTTGCGTAAGGCGACGGGGGCTACGCGTGCGCTCGCCGGCGTAGTGGTTCTTGCGCTGTGCGGGACAGCATTGTGGATTCCTTCCGTATGGCAAAAGGAAGTACAAGCGCTGTCGAAGACTCAGCTGGATCCGGCGCTGTATCCGGGGGCGATGGCGTTGGTTGGCGGGCGTGTGCCGCAGGTGAAGTTTGCGCCGGATCCCTATGTTTTGGCTAATAGTTTGTCGCCAGCGTGGACGGACGGCTGCATGTCGGAGCTTGACGACGACCCCACGAAGATCGCGAACGACAACTTCGGCGAGGAATATTGTGTTTATGGCGACAAGAATGCCAAGAAGGTTGCCTATGTGATCGGTGGTTCCCATGCGGAGCAGTGGATGGCTGCGTTGGATCAGATCGGTCGCGATCATGGTCTGAAGATTATTCCGATTGTGCGTCAGGGTTGTCCAGCGTTTGCCACGGAAGAAGACGGTGTATTTAGCGATGACTGTGCGACTTTTAACAAGGTCATGCTGGAGAAGGTCCGTAGGGATAAGCCTGATTTGGTGATTTCTAATTCCACGCGTCCGTTGCTGGAGAAGCTGCGCGGTTTGGACGAGGTTCCAGAAAGCTATCGCACGCTGTGGGCGGTGTTGGAAAAGGAAAAGATTCCGTTTATTGGTTTGCGGGATAATCCGTGGTTCTTGGATAAAGATGGCCAAGCGTGGCCGCTGTCGCAGTGCATCGCAAGCGGTGGCAGTGTGACGGAATGCGGTAAGCCGCGGGAGGAAATTTATTCTCCTGTAGATCCCGCGGCGCGTTTTTTGAAGTCCAAGACGATGATCTCTATTGACACCGCCGACTGGTTCTGCCCGAATGGTTTTTGCCCCGGTGTGATCGGCAATATCTATGTTTATCGCGATGGCAACCACATTTCCGATGCCTACGCGTTGAGTCTTGTCCCACTGTTGTGGGAGAAGATGGAACCAGTGGTCTCCCAGCTTTAGGCTGGTGGAAGCAGCGTATCGACGCAGCTCTGGTCGGCGTCGAGAAGCATCTGGCGGCATCGCTCGTATTCGGCGGTGTCGCCAATTTTTTGTGAGGCTAAGGCAAGCGCGGCAATAGCACGCAGCACGCCTTGGTTTGGCTCGTGTGCAAATGGCACTGGCCCCCAACCTTTCCAACCGTTGGCGCGGAGGCGATCGAGGCTGCGGTGGTAGGCGGTTCGTGCATAGGCGTAGGCGATGGCCCGTTGCTCATCACTGTGCGCTGTTGCAAGTGCTTTGTGTGCAAGTTGTGCCCACACGGACGGGCTTTCGGGGTGATCAAGGGCGGTCGTAGCAGTGACTGCTTCGAGATCGATGCCGTCAAGCGCTGGGTCTTGCGGAAGCTGAACGGGTGGGGGAGCGAGCATATCGTTAAAAGCTGTCATATCAGTTATTGTTCCAGAATTCGCTGACGTTGTAGCCTGCCGCGTATAACGCACGACGCACCACTGGCAACGATAGTCCGATCACGCTGGATGGATCGCCGGTAATCGAGTCGATAAACCAACCACCGATGGCCTCGAGTGTAAAAGCACCCGCGCACTGCAACGGTTCACCAGTGCGCGCATAAGTCTCAATGTCGGCATCATGGGCGTGTGCAAACGAGACAGTCGTAGTGGAGGTTTCTACATGGCGACCACGTGGAGTAATCACACAGTGGCCGGTAATAAGCTCAGCAGTTTTGCCGCGCTGTTGTTTCCACCGCTCAATAGTCTTCTCTATGGTATGGGGTTTTCCTTGCAATACGCCGTCGAGAAGCAACATGGAATCACCGCCAATTACAACATCGTCGGGGTAGCTTTCTGCAATCGCCTCAGCCTTGGCCTGAGCCAAAGCGGCGACTTTATCAACAGGCCTATGTTCTGCAAGTGACTCAAGCAGAGCATCTTCATCAACATCTGCGGGGAATACTAACGGCTCAACGCCGGCACTACGCAGAATTGAGAGTCGTGATGGGGAAGATGAGGCGAGCACGATATTCATGCTCACCTATAGTAGGCGCTACACCGCAGGTAGCGTATCGGAGATCGAAGGATAAGAAGCTTGCGCCCCGCGACCCTGAACACAGAAAGCTCCGACGCGGGCTGCGAACGTGGCGGCGTCGACAAGCGAGTCGCCCTGCAATCGGCGAGCCACGAATGCACCTGCGAAAGCATCCCCAGCGCCCGTGGTATCGACAGCCGTTACATGCGGGGTGGCAATTGGCGTAATGCCAGAAGCATCGGCAACCAAAGCCCCATGCTCGCCGATGGTCAGCACCACAGAGGCAAAACCTTGAGAACGCAACGCTTCGATGAGAACGTGGGGATCCTCGCTGGTTACAGGAGCGCCGAGTTGTTCCAGAATCAACGCAGCCTCATGCTCGTTAGCCATCAGCGGATCCGCGCGCAGGAGGCAGTCACGGTCGACGGCGATCACTGGCGCAAGGTTGACTACCACTGTGCCACGAGCTGCTTGCACTGCAGCGCTGAAGCCATCGGCGGGGATCTCACCTTGCAAGAGAACGATGTCGGCTTCCTCGATGGGCTTACGATGGTGTTCCACGTAGTTTGCGGTGACATGTGAGTTCGCGCCGGGGATAACGATGATGCTGTTTTCGCCGTCGTCAGAAACTTGAATATAAGCAACGCCGGTATTGCCGTCGATTGCCTCCACTGCGTCTAAGTTGACCCCAGAAGTTCGCAGGATTTTCAGGGCGTGGTCGGCGTAGGTGTCGTTTCCAACCGCGCCGACGAACGACACAGTTGCACCTTGCAGCGCGGCGGCAACAGCTTGGTTTGCGCCTTTGCCACCTGGGCTGATGATGGAGTCGTGGCCAAGGATGGTTTCGCCTGGGCTGGGATGTCGTGCTACTTGGATGCTGACATCAGCGTTGATCGAACCAACAACAGTCATTGATGAGGACATACTTTTTCAGTCTCTCCTTTCCACAGCAGCGTGACAGCCACCGTCTACATCAAGGGCTTGAACAGTCCTTGGGAAGTACTTGTTCACCATTATTAAGGAAAATTATGGCCGGTGGCTGGATTTCTGCCGTGGAGGTGAGAAGTGCTACACCGCCAACGAGTGTGAAGCGCGCAGCGCAAGTGTCGTAGGAATGACACACGATGCTGCTCGTTCGCCATGATTCATATGCGAGTAGAGCATGTCGAATGCTCGCTGGCCCATGTCATCAACCTGCTGGTCAATAGTGGTAATGGGTTGTTTTTGGAGTATAAATGCTGGGGTGTTGTCGTAGCCAATGAGCGCTACGTCCTCACCGATGCGCAGTCCGCGAGCGTAGATTGCTTGAATCGCGCCGACTGTCATCATGATGTCGCCGGTCAAAATGCTATTGACTCCGCGGTTAAGGAGCTCGTGTGTGCCCGCAAAACCGGCCTCGCTGGAGTAGCTGCCAAAATAAACGTCGGGGGAAGGAATTCCCAGTTCGCTCTTGATCGACGTGATCGCTTCGAGGCGCTCCCTGCCTGTCGACGTATCTTGTGGTCCGGCAAGGTAGCCTATCGACGCCCCTAGGTTCTGGCTTAGCGTTCGCAGCGCCTCTTTCATCGCTGGCAGTGGATCAGAGGTGACAGACGGAACGGCACTGTGGGTGACTGTTCGGTCAGCCGCAACGATGGGCGTGCCTTGTTCTGCAATGGCGGTGATGCGGTGAGCAGACTGAATGTGGGGGACTACGATGATGCCGTCAACCTGCTGGCTGTTGAGAATATCCAAAGCACTGTTAATGAGCTCTGGCGATTCTGCCGAATTTGCCATCATGCAGCAGTAGCCCTTAAGGCTTGCGGCTTCTTGAATAGCTGATGCTAGCTGGTTGAAGTAAGGGTTGCGGATATTTGGCAAGACAATGCCAATGGTGTTGGACTTTTGGCTGCGGAGTGCCTTTGCCTGAGCATTTGGCCGGTAGTTGAGCCTTCCAGCTGCTTCTTCGACGATGCTACGGGTTGATTCGGGGATAACGGGGTTACGGGCCAGTGCGCGCGACACGGTACTGATAGACAAGCCAGTGTCGGCGGCAATGTCTTTCAGCGTGATGCTTTGTCGCCGTCTGCGCCATGTAGGTGATTTCTCTTCGTTCTCAACTGTTGGTTGAGAGATGTCACTCATGCGTACCTACTTTTCTGCAAACGTTTGCGTACTTATTATTAATTTTGAATCTACTGAGGTTGCTGTTTTTAAGTCAAGATTGAGAAACTCTTAGTGACGGGTGTTATAATGGCATATCAAATATGGAATAGATTTTATTGGGAACTAGCAAATTTTCTGCGGGTAGAATGTGGTTTCTACCCGCAGTTTTATTTATTTTATCGAACGCTAAAAAGCTATTATTTTTGTTTTGTTCTTTACCGTATTTACTAATGTTCTAGGTGTGGAATCGTTGTGTAAATTGCATAAGGAATGCTTTAAAAAGTCGTATTTAGTATGCAAAAAGGGCTTGGTGCACCCCCATGGTGAGGGGTGGACCAAGCCCTTTTAAAACCAACGACGCAAGTCGCCTTAGAAGAAACTCACGTTCCTAAACGCGGTGGGGTTATAGGTAGTGGGGCGCTGAAGGCGCTCTTCCACATTTCCCCACAAGTTGCGTTCGCGCTCTTGCTTGGTTTGCCGTGCGGCATTGTCTGCCATGGACGCAAAAAGAGCCGTCAAGGTAGCTACTTGTGTTGGATCGGGGTTGCCTTTAACAACACGCAGAATCGGCTTTTGCTGTGCGCCTTCTGGCGTTGACTGTGCTTGTGCGTCAGATACGGAGTCAGACATGTCAAACCTATTTCAGACTATGTGGAAGATGGATGCGAGCCATTTTACCTCACCTAGACTGCGAGAGGTGAGGTAGAAAACGTAACTGCGACCGATTACAGCGGGATGTTGCCGTGCTTCTTCGCAGGAACGTTAACAACCTTGCGGTCCAAGAGGCGTAGCCCTTCAATGATCTGACCACGGGTTTCGCTTGGTGGAATAACGGCGTCGACGTAACCACGCTCGGCTGCCATGTAAGGGTTAACCAAGGTTTCTTCGTACTCGCGCTCGTATTCCTTAGCCACAGCGAGCATGTCCTTGCCCTCGGCGGCAGCGGCCTTGATTTCCTTGCGATAAATGAATCCTACGGCTCCGGCAGCACCCATGACGGCAATCTGTGCGGTTGGCCATGCCAAGACGAGGTCGGCGCCCATGTCCTTCGAACCCATCACGCAGTAAGCGCCACCGTAAGACTTGCGGGTAATCACAGTGATCTTGCCGACGGTTGCTTCAGAGTAGGCGTAGAGGAGCTTGGCACCACGGCGAATGATTCCGTCGTACTCTTGGCTCGTGCCTGGCAAGAAGCCTGGGACGTCAACGAACTCAATAATAGGAACGTTGAACGCATCGCAGGTGCGGATGAAGCGGGCAGCCTTCTCAACGGCCTTGATGTCTAGGCAGCCAGCGAATTCGGTGGGTTGGTTAGCAACAACGCCGACGCTGCGGCCTTCGACACGACCGAATCCGACAATGATATTGCCCGCGTAGTTTTCCTGGATCTCGAAGAAATCGCCATCGTCGAGAACGCGAGTAATCACGTCCTTCATGTCATATGGCTGGTTAGGGGAGTCGGGAATAATGGTGTCGAGCTCGAGGTCGGAGTCAGTGATGTTCTCCTTAATAGATCCGACCATGATCTCTGTTTGCTCGCGAGGAGCTTCAGCGCGGTTGTTAGAAGGCAGGTAGCCCACCAAGTCGCGAACCCAGTCGAGAGCATCTGCGTCGTCCGAAGCGGTGTAGTGCGAGGTACCGGAGGTTGCCATGTGGGTGTGTGCACCACCGAGCTCTTCTTGGGTGACTTCCTCGCCGGTGACTGTCTTGATCACGTCTGGGCCCGTGATGAACATCTTGGAAGTCTTGTCCACCATGATGATGAAGTCGGTGAGAGCAGGCGAGTAAACGTGGCCGCCTGTGCAAGCGCCCATGATGAGCGAAATCTGTGGGATCACGCCAGACGCAAGGGTGTTGCGGTAGAAGATCTTGGAATAAAGGCCAAGGGACACAACGCCCTCTTGAATACGGGCGCCGGCGCCTTCATTAATACCGATCAGTGGAACGCCAGTCTTAATGGCAAGATCCATGATTTTAACGATTTTCTCGCCGTAGACCTCGCCAAGAGCACCGCCAAACACTGCGCCGTCTTGGGAGAAGACACAGACCTTGCGACCGTCGATAGTGCCGTAGCCGGTGACCACGCCATCGGTAACAGGGCGCTTGGCATCAAGTCCGAAGTTCTTAGAGCGGTGACGGGCGAGAGCGTCAACCTCAACGAAAGAACCCTCATCCAAGAGGTATTCGATACGTTCACGAGCGGTCTTCTTACCCTTTGCATGAACTTTTTCGATGGATGCAGGACCCATAGGAGCCTGGGTTTCTGCAATACGTGCACGAAGATCCGCAAGCTTGCCTGCGGTCGTTGTCAGGTCGGGGGTCTGTGCCCCTGCGTCGTTAATCGTTGCGGCAGTCATGACACAATAGTGTAGGGGCTGGGGCAAAAACTTGTGAACTGTTTGATAATTTTGTCGAATCCACAGCAAAAAAACTTTGCATTTGGGGGTAGATGATTTGCTCTTGGGAGAGGTTGACATGCAGATATTGCTTTGAGTGGGGGGAGTGGGTGGTGTCCTTAGATGGGGTTTGCTGTAGGAAAGCACACCTATAGTGATTTCGGGTGGTCTGGCAAATCCTCAATATAGAGTGAAGATCTTGTTCTATTGGTGGAGACTTTGGGATGAGTTGTTTCTGCATCCACTACATTATCTGTTATTGCTGTAGCTGGTGCGGATCTTGATATAGTGCGATCGACATGTGAGCTTAACTAGGCAATAGCTGCGGCGGAAGTGGCGAAGTGGTCTTTAGATTCTGTTAACCCATCTAAAAGATGAGGCTTCATTGTTGAATGAAGCTCTTCGAGGAGAGTGTCCGATTGTTTGTGTGCGGGGGCTTGGTTTACAAGTAGTCCGCGAATCGGTCGGGGTAAGCCACGGCTAGTTGGTTGATGGCTTGTTTCCACCCGGTGGCTTTCGCTCCTTCAATATAGCCGTTGCATTCGATGGCGCGCTTCGCTTTCTTCGCTCGCTGGGCAGCGCGCTTGTCCTCGATGTTGCAGATCATCAGCCACAGTGTCTTTAGTGCGGCGGTATCGTTCGGGAACTGGCCGCGGTTGCGGGTGGCTTTCCGCAGCTCAGCATTCAGCGATTCGATCGAATTCGTGGTGTAGAGTACCCGCCGTGCCGCAGGCGGGAACTGCAAAAATGGCACAAACCGGTCCCAGGCGTCGCGCCAGACTTTGACCGATTGCGGGTATTTACGGCCCAGTTCACTGGCCTCGAATGCGTCCAGGGCGGCGCGGGCGGTGTCCTCGGTCGGTGCGGTGTAGACCTCCCGTAGCGCACTTGATACGGGTTTGCGGTCTTGGTAGGACACCCACCTGTTGGCCGCCCGGATCAGGTGCACGATACAGGTCTGCACCATGGAATTCGGCCAGGTTGCCTCCACGGCTTCCGGCAGGCCTTTGAGCCCGTCGCAGCAGACGATGAACACGTCTTGGACCCCACGGTTGGCAAGGTCAGCGCACACGGATGCCCAAAAACTGGCGCCTTCATTGTCTGCGATCCACAATCCCAGGATGTGCTTGATGCCGTCCATGTCGACGCCTACCGCCATGTAGCAAGACTTGTTGACCACGCGGTGGCCATCGCGGATCTTCACTCGCAGCGCGTCGAGGAAGATCACTGGGTAGAACTCGTCGAGCTGGCGGTTTTGCCAGATCATGACCTCTTCTAACACCGCGTCGGTAATGGTGCTGATCGTATCTGGGCTCATATCCACCCCGAGGGTGGTGGCGAGGTGGTGGCAAATATCGCGCACGGTCATCCCACCGGCGTACAGGGAGATGATCATGTCATCAAGCTCCGTCAGACGGCGGGTGCCTTTAGGCAGCATCCGCGGCGTAAACGTGCCAGCTCGATCCCGGGGCATAGTCACATCAAAGGTGCCGTAGCCAGAGTTGACGGTTTTGGTGTACGACCCGTTGCGGTGATTGCCACCATCCGGGGTGCCCAGCTGGGCTTTCGCCGTACGATCAGAGTGCGCGTATCCTAGATGCGCGTCCATTTCAGCCTGCAGACCAGCGTTGATCGATGCCTGCAAAAGACCTTTGACCAGGTCGCTGGCATCATCGGTGGAAGTCGACAACTCGCCGATCAGTTCGGCGATTTCCGGATTTTCCATCAGCTTAGCGCTGATCTCGTTGACCCTGTTCGGGTCATGACCTTTCCTCGGTGACACGGTAGTCATTATCAGTGAAACTCCTTCTGGATCAGAGCCTCACACACAAAACACCTGACACCCTCTCTTCGAGAAAATTGGACCAAAAATTCATTAACGCGTTGGTGATGGTTACTGACGCGCAGCGTTTGCTCGATCGGGCTAAGGCTGTTCTGTCAAAAGCTCATCAAGATGCTGCAATTGCTGTAATTGAAGACATATCAAATGGTTCAGATATCAAAAGTTGCAGCAGGAGTTGGAAGAGGCTATAGATACTCCTGCGCTGGCTGAGCAAGTTCTTGAAGCAAACAAAAATACTCTTTTGTCTGCATAGCCTGTTGCTGATCAGATGAAGGCTTAACAGTGCATCATTGATGAGGCTGCCAAGGCTGACAAGAATCAGGCTGAAGCTGGTAAAGATAATTCCACCGATAGTTAAGCTGGAAATAGGGCCGGTAAGGAAAAGATGAAAAGAAGAACTAGGGGCGCTGGCGAGGAATCTCGGAAGTCAGAGGGGAGCTCCAACTTCAAATTTTCGGTATTCTTGCTGCAGCTCTAGGCGGCCTTGGTTCGACTGGGCCGGATGCCAATGGTCATGAAGTTCTTCAACCGCTAAATCGAATTTCTACGTTTCTCAGTAGAGAAAACTGGCCTAGATTACTCATTGACAATGGGCAATCTAGGCCAGTTTAATGCGATTGGTTGTTAGGCGATAGCAGTTACTTTGCGAATAAGAAGGCTGTGGTTGTCGCTTTCAAACCTAGGCGGGGCAGCCACATTTTTATCTCGCGCTACGCTCACTTCGAGTAATCGCACCAGTGCCACGCTTTTAGAGTGGGATGTTGCCGTGTTTGCGGGCGGGGCGTTGCATGTGCTTGTTGCGCAGTAGGCGGAGGTTGCGGGAAATGTGTCCGCGGGTTTCGCTGGGGAGGATGACTGCGTCGATAAGCCCGCGTTCGGCGGCCATGTAGGGGTTGAGCATGTGGTTTTCGTATTCTTGCTCGAAGGCTTGGGTGAGGGCGAAAACATCTTCGTCGTTTTCTACAGCCTTAGCTAGTTCTTTGCGGTGTAGAAATCCCACTGCTCCTGCGGCGCCCATGACGGCGATTTGGGCGGTGGGCCAGGCGAGATTGACGTCGGCACCGAGTCCCTTGGATCCCATCACGCAGTAGGCTCCGCCGTAGGCTTTGCGCATGATGACGGTAATCTTTGGCACTGTGGCTTCGCCGTAGGCGTAGAGGAGTTTGGCGCCGCGGCGCAGGATGCCGTTATGTTCTTGTCCGGCGCCTGGGAGGAAGCCTGGGACGTCGACAAGCATGATGACGGGGATGTTGAAGGCATCGCAGGTGCGGATGAATCGTGCTGCTTTTTCGGAGGCGTCGATGTCGAGGCATCCGGCGAGTTGTGTGGGTTGGTTGGATACAAAGCCGATGGATTCGCCCTCGATGCGGCCGAATGCGATGACGACGTTTTCGGCGCGGTCGGCTTGAATCTCAAGGTAGTCGCCGTCGTCGGTGAGGGATTCGATGATGTCGCGTACGTCGTAGGGGCTAGCGGGGGAGTCGGGGATGATATGGTCGAGGCGAAGATCGTCGGGGGTGAGGTTGTCGTCTATGCTGCCGTCTTCGCGGTCGTAGTTTTCACGAGGTGCCATGCTGCGATTGTTGGAGGGCAGGAATCCGACGAGCTCTTGGACGAATTCGAGGGCGTCTTCGTCGCATGAGGCGGTGTAGTGGCTGTTGCCTGCTGCGGTCATGTGGGCGGAGGCGCCGCCGAGTTCTTCTTGGGTGATCATTTCGCCGGTGACGGTTTTGATCACGTCGGGGCCGGTGACGAACATTTTGGAGGTCTGGTCGACCATTACCACGAAGTCGGTGAGTGCTGGGGAATAGGCATTTCCTCCCGCGCAGGCGCCCATGATGACGGAGATTTGGGGGACAACTCCGGAGGCGTTGATGTTGTGGTAGAAGGTGCGAGCGATCATGTCGAGGGAGATTGCGCCGTCTTGGATGCGGGCGCCGGCGCCTTCGTAGAGGCCGATGAGGGGGCGGCCGGTTGTGATGGCGAGTTCCATAATTTTGATCATTTTTTCGCCGTAGACCTCGCCGAGGGCGCCGCCGAATACGGTGCCGTCTTGGGAGAAGATGCATACTTCGCGGCCGTCGATGGTGCCCCAGCCGGTGACGATTCCGTCGGTGACGGGGCGCTTGCCGTAGAGGCCGAAGTCGTGGGTGCGGTGTCGTGCGAGCTGGTCGGTTTCGATGAAGGAGCCTTCGTCGAGGAGGAAATCGAGGCGTTCGCGTGCTGTCATTCGGCCTTGTCCGCGCACTTTGTTGAGTGCCGTTTCGCCCATCGGTGTGTTGGCTTCAGCGCGCCGTGCCTTGAAGTCGGCGATCTTGCCTGCGGTGGTGCTTGGGTGGTGTAGGGCGTCCACGTCGATAAAAGATGAGGAAATGGTCATGTTTGGAGAGGATAGCGCCTCAATGGTTAGTTTTCAATACAAAAACGTTCGGCGTGTAGAAAAATTAAAAAATTTCTCTCCAAAGATCGCTGGCAGCCGGCATGCCCACCTGACTTGGCTCATTTTGGTGTGTTGTATTTCATATTGACGTTTCTGCCTGTGGGGTTGGGTATCAGAGTGCGGGTTTTGTCTGACTAAGCGGGTAGCGGTGGGGGTGCCGGTAGGCTGTTGAATATGTCACCGAGTATCCGCCGGGTCCCGACGGCGTCGGGTGCGACCGCTGTTCAAATCATCTGGCGGTACCGCAACCGCAAACCTGAAATCGAACACGTCGGCTCCGCCCATACCGACCACGATCTCGCAGCGCTGATGGTCAAGGCTCAGCGGCTTGTCGATGGCGAGCAAATTTCACTTGACCTCAAAGTGTTGCCTTCTGCGGTTGCTGTGTCTGGAACAGGCACGGTTGATAATCCCGTCACGGTATCCGGTGAACGCGCAGGTCTTCTCCTAGACGCGATTCGCGGGGCCTTCCAACTCCTTGGCCTGGATACGGCAAGCGGCAAGGACGAGGTGTTTTTCAACCTGGTCCAAGCCCGTATTATCTCGCCGGGTTCCAAGTTTGATTCCATTGAAACTCTGGCAGAAGTCGGCGTGGCCTCGGCTTCATACGCGACTATAAAGCGCTACCTTCCGCGGTATGCCGACAAAGACTTCCGCGACCAGATAACCCACGCGCTAGCCACACACGCGGCCATTGGTCCTGGTGTGATGGTTCTCTACGATGTGACAACCTTGTATTTTGAAACTGACGTGCCCGACGAGCTACGCAAACCCGGGTTTAGTAAAGAACGCCGACTCGAACCCCAGATCACTGTCGGGATGCTCACCGACTCCACCGGCTTGCCCTTGGCGATCGGCGCGTTTGAAGGCAATCGTGCGGAAACGCACACCATGTTGCCAATGATCCTGCGTCTTAAAGACGCCTACCACCTTGACGACATCACGATTGTTGCTGATGCTGGCATGTTTTCAGCCGCCAACAAGACCGCGATTATCGATGCCGGGTTGGACTACATTCTGGGCACGAAAGAACGCGAAATCCCAGAACCAATTAAAGCCTGGCTAGATGCAGCGGAAGGGCGCAGCTACACCGACTACGACGACGGACACATCTGGACCCACCGTCACCACAGCGACAAACGCCGCACCAGCGGCAAACCGCAGGCAGTGACCTATTACCAGTATTCCTACGATAGGGCTCGGCGCACAAGGCGCGGCATCGGCGAACAACTAGATAAAGCCCAGCGTGCTGTTGACGGAAAGATACCCGTCAAGCGGAATCGATACGTCAACCTCAAGGCCCCGAATAAGCAGGTCAACCACACCCTAGCCAACAAGCACCTAACCCTGGCCGGGATTAAAGGATACGAGACCTCACGCACAGACTTAAAACCCCAGGAAGTCATCGGTGCCTACCGGCGCCTGTTCACGATCGAGAAATCGTTCCGAATGGCGAAATCAGACCTGAAAGCCCGACCGATTTATCACCGTAAAGAAGACTCCATCCACGCACACCTAACCATTGTGATGGCCGCGATGGCCACAGGCCACGTGTTGGAACAAGCCACGGGCCTGTCGTTGAAGCGATTAGTGCGAACCCTGAAGAAATACCGGACGTTTACCGTCGAAATCGCAGGCCAGACCCTCCATGCACAAACCGACCTGCCCGCTGACATCCGCGAACTCACCGAAAAGCTGCCCCAACCGTCTGACTAAATTGAGCCAAGTCAGGTTTCAATACAAAAACGTTCGGCGTGTAGAAAAATTAAAAAATTTCTCTCCAAAGATCGCTGGCAGCCGGCATGCCCACCTTTTTGCAGCAACGACTATTATCTAAAGAATGACTTCCCCCGTGTCTTCTGATTCCCGCGCACCCTTGGACGTTGCTTGGCTTCGTGAACAGCTTGTAGAAAACGGCCCCTACAACCGTCTTGAGCACACAATGGCAACGGGGTCGACCAACACGGATCTCGTGGCTGCAGCGCATGCTGGGGCACCGGAGTGGACAGCATTTCTTACCGAGCACCAGTCGCAAGGCCGCGGACGCATGGGGCGCAAATACGAATCCCCAGTAGGAGCGCAACTCACGCTGTCGGTTCTCATACGACCTCGTAAAGAATCAGTCTCCCGACTAGGAACCATGCCACTGGCTACTGGATTAGCGCTTGTCGACGTCCTCGGCGCCGACCCCCGCATCGGCCTCAAATGGCCCAACGACCTGCTGTGCGACGGCCGCAAGCTCTGCGGCATCTTGGCAGAGGCTGTAAGTCTTGGCGATCATCCCGCTGTGGTTATAGGCCTAGGACTCAATACCGCACTGACCAAAAAAGAGCTGCCTGTCGCACACGCCACGAGCTTGGACCTTGAAGGTATTGCCTATGAGCGCAACCAACTGGCAGTAGATGTGCTCAATGCTTTGCATCGTCGATTGAATCAATGGATTGCCGGCGACCCCTCGTTGATGGGTCACTACCGCAAGGCGTGTACGTCGATAGGCGCGGATGTACGCGTGGTGCTATCGGAGGACAAAGAGTTGCTTGGTGTAGCCGAATCTGTCACCGATGAAGGGCTCATTTGCGTGCGCGATGCTGCAGGAACACTGCACGAGTTCATGGTTGGCGACGTGACCCATCTGCGTCTTCAGGATAAATAAGTGGCAGGAATTCGATTACAGCAGGGGGAAGAAGTTCGCGTCGACGTCACCACGCCCCTGACTAGCCTCGTGCTACCCGTGTGTGAACTGCTCCTTATTACCGGCCTGTGCTGGATGGGTATTGGATTTCTCGACAGCCTGGCGGTAGACGATAACAGTGACCCCACCATGCGCAACGGCGTGGTGTTTCTATGGGCTGCCCTAATCTGCTGGAGATTCGTACTGCCCGTTGTTCGTGCACGGAAAGAACGTGTGATCGTGACCGATCGACGCCTGATCCTACGGGCACCTGGGCTTATGGGGGCTAAAGAATCTATTCCCTTTCACGCTGTGCGTCACGTGAGCCGCAAAAGAAAAAACATATTCTTGGCCGTTGCTGGTTATTCCCGCCCCATACACCTGCCCAATGTTGCCAAGGCTAAATATGTAGTCAACGAAATAGAGCAACATATCGGCTGGCACTGACCCCCATGTCTGGTTATAACCGGCATGGGGTGGGGTAGGGGGTGCACGCTATAGTAGTTACCCGTGACTCACAGCAACGGTAATCCAGCAGCCCACGCGACAGACATGCCAATTCTGTGCGTGATCGGCGACGGTCAATTGGCACGAATGATGCATACCGCAGCTATCGAGTTAGGACAATCGGTACGCATCCTCGCGGGCGCCCCCAACGCGTCTGCAGTGCAAGTAGCCACCGACGTGGTACTGGGAGATTACACCAACCTCGACGATCTCCGCCGCGTCACCGAAGGCGCACATGCTGTCACATTCGATCACGAACACGTGCCCAACCAGCACCTAGAAACCTTGATCGCTGAAGGCATCAACGTCCAACCGCGACCAGCAGCATTAGTAAACGCCCAAGATAAACTTGTGATGCGTCAGCGCCTATCAGAACTCGGCGCCCCAGTTCCAGCATTCGCAGACATCGATAGCGTAGAAGACGCCACCGCATTCTGGAACACCGTTGACGGCGCAGTCTGCCTGAAAGCCCGCCGCGGCGGCTACGACGGAAAAGGCGTGTGGTTCCCCGATACCCTCGAAGAGCTCACCAACCTTGTCTCCGAACTTCTCGCTGCCGGAACTCCACTGATGGCCGAGCACAAAGTAAACCTTGTACGCGAGCTATCGGCCATGGTTGCCCGCACCCCCTCCGGTGAGGTAAAAGGCTGGCCAGTCGTAGAATCCATCCAAAAAGATGGCATCTGCTGGTTTGCTATCGCACCCGCCCCCGAGCTCTCCCTAGAGCTGAAAGAACAAGCCGAAAACGTAGCCATCACCATCGCCACCGAACTAGGCGTGACCGGCAACCTAGCAGTCGAACTATTTGAAACCCCCGAGGGAATCTTTGTTAACGAACTAGCCATGCGCCCGCATAACACCGGCCACTGGACCCAAGATGGCTGCGTAACAGACCAGTTCGAACAACACATCCGAGCTGTACTCGACCTACCTCTAGGATCGACCGCAACGCTGCAAAACTACACCGTTATGGCCAACGTTTTGGGTGCGGCACAAGACCCCGAAACCCCCATGCCACAGCGCATGATCGACGTGTGGAAGCGTTACCCAGAAGCGAAAATCCACATGTATGGCAAAGACCATCGCCCAGGCCGAAAAATCGGCCACGTCAACATGGCCGGCACAGATGTAGAAGAATTGAAAACCGCAGCTGAAAACGCCGCCCACTACCTCGTTCACGCCGAATGGAAGGAACAATAATGACACCACTCGTAGGCCTCATCATGGGCTCCGATTCCGACTGGCCCACCGTTGAACCTGCAGCTGAAGTCCTCGCCGAATTCGGCATCCCATTCGAAGTGGGAGTAGTTTCTGCACACCGAACCCCAGATAAAATGCTGGCATACGCAAAAACCGCACATGAGCGCGGTCTGAAATGCATCATTGCCTGCGCCGGCGGTGCTGCACACCTACCTGGCATGGTCGCAGCAGCCACCCCGCTACCAGTCATCGGAATCCCACGTGCCCTCAAAGAACTCGATGGCATGGACTCCCTGCTCTCCATCGTCCAAATGCCAGGCGGAGTCCCCGTTGCCACCGTCTCCATTGGAGGCGCTAAAAACGCAGGACTGTTGGCCGCACGAATTCTTGGCGCAGGTGACCCAGAACTAGTAACCAAGATGGCTGATTATCAAGAAAACATGCGGGAAGAAGTTGAGCGCAAAGACGCCAACCTCAAGAAGAAATTGATCGGCGAGTAAGTTTTTGTTCCGGAAGGAATCGACGATTCTTGTCTTGGGCTCCAAAGTAAAAGGAGCCCAGCCAGGCCACGTGTTGCGCTGGCGGCTTGAGCATGCGCTTGAGCTGTCTTGGCACACTACGGGGCCTATTGTTGTTTCTGGGAAGGGGGAGGCCTACGTGATGGATGATTGGTTGATTCGTCACGGGGTGGATTATCGTCGCCTGATTGTGGAATCGGAGGCAACCAGCACCAACGAAAACCTAGAAAAAGCTCACGCGTTGTTGCCGGATACCGCGGAGTGGCTGGTAGTTACCAGCGATTTTCATAAGCTGCGTACCCTAGCGTGGGCACGTCATCTCGGGGTGCCTGTTCGCGTGAGCTCGGCAGTGACTAAGCCGCCATTTCGAGTCAATAATTTTGTGCGCGAGTGCTTCGCGTTGCCGCACTCGCTGTTGCGTATTGCGTGGCGACGCCTCCTAGCGTAGCGCCGCGGCCTCCTCACGGTTGATACGTCCGAAGTTATAATAAGCAGCGCAGGCGCCTTCGGGGGATACCATGCACGTTCCGATGGGGGTTTGCGGGGTGCAGGCGGTGCCAAAGACGCGGCATTGCCACGGCTTGATTTTTCCGGTCAAAACGGAGCCGCACTCGCAGGCGACGGGGTCGGGGATTCGGCGGCCGGGGACGTCGAAAAGCTTTTCTGCATCCCATTGGGCATACTCATCAGCGATTCCGAGGCCAGAGTTGGGGATCCAGCCAAGGCCACGCCATTCAAAGGTGTCGCGGACACGGAATACTCGCGACATCAAGTTGAGCGCTGCGGTGTTGCCCTCGGGGCGCACAACGCGGGCGTATTGATTTCCTGCTTCGGAGGTTCCGCGTAGGAATTGTTGCAGTAGTATGTCGACGGTTTGGAGGACGTCGAGAGGCTCGAATCCTGCGATGACAACGGGCTTGTTAAATTCTTCGGGGAGAAACTTAAACGTGTCAGTTCCGACGATGGTTGCCACGTGGCCTGGACCGATAAAGCCATCGACTTTGGTGTCGTTGACCAAAACGCGTAGAGGTGGCTCGATGGTCACATGGTTGCTAAACACCGCAAAGTTGGTCACATTCTCGCCTTTGGCCGCCTCGAGTGTTACAGCAGTCGACGGGGCAGTCGTTTCAAAACCTACGGCGAAAAACACCACCATTTTGGAGGGATTATCTTTGGCAACTTTGAGGGCGTCGAGAGGCGAGTACACGAAGCGGACGTCGGCGCCGTTCGCGCGGGCGTCGAGAAGCGAACCGGTAGAACCAGGAACGCGCATCATGTCGCCGAAGGTGGTCAAGATGACGTTGGGTTGGGAGGCCAACCACAAGGCATCGTCGACGCGTCCCATGGGGATAACGCACACAGGGCAACCTGGTCCATGGACGAGGTCGATGTTGTCGGGGAGGAGATTTTCCAAGCCATAGCGATAGATCGTGTGCGTGTGCCCACCGCAGATCTCCATGAGCGAGATCTCACCAAGCTGGGCCGCGTCTTTTTCGATACGATTCAGAAGTGCTTTGGCAGCTTCAGGATCGCGGAACTCATCTATGTACTTCATCAAATCTCCGATGACTCAAAAGATTGCAGCTCCTCATCAAAGCCGCCCAGCTGCTTAATTTGTTGAAGCGTCACTGCCGCCTCATCCTCGTCAATCTTGCTCAGTGCAAAACCCACATGGATCAAAACCCAGTCGCCTACATCAATTGTTTCGGCAAGAAGATCGGTGGAAACCATGCGCGAGACGCCACTCATGCTTACAGTAGCTCTCGTAGAGTCATGAATTTCCGCAATTTGGGCGGGCACCCCAAGGCACATAGATTTACTCCTCATATCCTTCAATACCGCTAGAAAACACTACCAAGGAAACAATCGATGGAACCCAAGAATCGACTAAACGACGACGAACACAAGGTAAATATCAACATCGATCGCGTACGCGCCCGACCATTTCGATTCACAGACGACAAAGTCACGCTTCAGCACGGCGCCGGCGGAAAAGCCTCTGCCGCTTTGGTAGAAAACGTATTCTACTCTGGATACGGCAACGATCACCTTGAGATGCGTGGCGACGCCGCCGTAGTACCCACAGATGTGGCTGGTGGAACCCTCGCATTTTCCACCGATTCCTATGTAGTCAACCCCATCGAATTCCCAGGCGGAAGCATCGGTGACCTCGCTGTTAACGGAACAATCAATGACCTCGCCGTCTCCGGCGCGATCCCCACGATGATCTCCGCAGCCTTCATCCTCGAAGAAGGCCTAGAAATCGCGACTCTCAAACGCATCGTCGCCGACATGCATACCGCTGCAAAAACAGCTGGCGTAAACATCGTGACAGGTGATACCAAGGTCGTCCCCAAAGGCACCTGCGACAAGTTATACATCACCACAGCCGGAGTGGGTGTTATCCCCGAAGGACGCGCCAGTGCTGACCCCCAAATAGGCGATGCCATTATCGTTTCTGGTCCCATCGCAGACCACGGCATGGCTGTCATGATGGCACGTGGCGATCTCGCCATTACTGCCCCTATCGAATCCGATACCCGCAGCGTGAACGGCCAAGTTGAAGCTCTCTACGCTGCTGGTGTGACCCCACGCTGGATGCGCGACGCTACCCGAGGCGGACTCGCCACCGTGATGAACGAACTCGCCCGTGCCACCGGCCTAGGCGTAGCCCTCAACGACCCCCTGCCAGTTCGTGACATGACCCGAGCCGCCTGCGACATGCTCGGCATCGATCCCATGTACGTAGCCAACGAAGGAACTTTCGTAGCAATCGTGCCAGCAGATCAAGTCGATACCGCACTGGCAACCATCCCCGAAGCCAGCTGTATCGGCCAGATCGTGGAACAACCCGCAGCATCCGTCGTCCTGCGCACCGGTTTTGGCGGTTCCCGCATGGTGGACATGCTGGTCGGTGACCCGCTACCCCGAATCTGTTAGAAGAAGTGCTAGGCGGTGCGCACAGCCCAGCGTCCCAGCACCGCCTGGCCGAGGCTCAACCCGCCATCATTGGGTGGCACGATTTGATGACGCATATCAACGCGCAGCATGCTCGACAACAGTTGATTCAATGCGCATCCACCAGTAAGACCAGTACTCATGCCGGCTGCGGCCTCATCGATGTGGTGCTGAAGAATCTGCGCCACCGCATGATGAAACGTCCACGGGTTTCGAGTTTCAAGAAGTTCCGCAAATGCCTCCGGAAACGACGTCGCCTCTGATTCTCGTTTCTCGCAATTTCTAGCCGCAGCCTCGAACAACATGGCGGACTCCGCCTCAAAACTCGGCGGGCGAATCCCCACGACTGCAGCCGCAGCATCAAACACGCGGCCCAGCGAACTTGTACGCACCACGCCAAAGCCAGACGACAACTGACTTTCTACTAGTTCGATCTCTGCCGCAGATGTGTGGGAAAGAATCGTCGATTCTTTCCCACAATCCCAGTCCAGACCCCATGCATGCGCGATGCCTGCTGCGATCCGCCACGGCTGCTGAATAGCGTGGTCGCCACCAACAAGTTCAAAGGTGGGGACGTGCCACGTGCGCTCGAATCCAGTATCAGGATGATAGGAAAGAAGTTCGCCGCCCCAGATCGTATTGTCGTGCCCATAGCCGGTGCCGTCTGCGGCCAGAATGACCGCTGGTGTATCACATGCGCGGTGTTCAGCAAGAAGCGCCATCGCATGGGCTTCATGATGCTGGACCTGAACAAGCGGAATGTCGTTGGATTCGCTATAGCGCTGTGCCCAAGCGGTGGTGGCATAGCTTGGATGTAGATCGCAGACCAGCAGGTCAGGCCGGGTTCGTTGAATACTCAACATCTGATTGATACTGCGATGGAACGCCTGCTGGCTTGGCCACGATCCCATATCCCCAATGTGGCTAGAAATATGTGCGTAGTCTTCGTGAGCAAGGGTAAAAGTGTTTTTTAATTCTCCACCGACTGCGAGCGTGCTCAGTGCCGGTTGGCCAGCTTCGGCAAAAGTGGGAATTGTAAGTGGCAGTGGGGCAAACCCCCGCGATCGTCTAATGGGAACAATGCCGTGTGCGCTCGGAACGACCACAGAATCTTCAACAGGAATATGGATCGGGCGGTCGTGCATGAGGAAAACATCGGCAAGATGAGTCAGATTTTCGCGTGCTGCGTCATTTTCCCAACATAGGGGCTCGCCGGAGTTATTAGCAGAAGTCGCTACGACAGGGGAGTCAACCAAGAGCGTATGCAGTGGTGTATAGGGCAGCACGAGTCCTACACAGTCCAAGCCTGGAGCAATAAGTGGGCTGAGTTTGAGGCGTTGCTTGCTTGTCGTGGGCACTAAAACGATGGGATGCGCGGGATCAGTAAGCGCTGCCGTGGTATCGGCATCTAATCTGGCTAGCTCACGAGCTTTTTTCACATCGGGAATCATAACGGCCAGCGGTTTTGTGGGGCGATGCTTACGTTCGCGTAGCGTGTGCAGCACCTCGCTATTGGTTGCGTCGCACATGAGATGGAATCCGCCTAGGCCCTTAACGGCTACAATCTTTCCCCTAGAGATAGAGTCACGGCAGTAAGCGATGGGGTCGTCGACACGCAAGCGTAGCGGTGGCCTGCCAGGCGTTTCAGTAGCCTCTACCCACAACGACGGGCCGCAATCATGGCAGCTAATTGGCTGCGCATGATAGCGGCGATCGTGCGGATCGGAATACTCCTTGGTGCACTGCGGACACATGGGGAAAAGCTTCATTGTTGTCAGCGGTCGGTCATAGGGAAGGTCTTCAATGATGCTCAAACGCGGTCCACAATGAGTACACGTTGTAAAAGGGTAGCGAAAACGTCGATTGTTCGGATCCGCCATATCCGCCAAACAATCAGGGCACGTGGCTACGTCAGGTGGGATGAGGGTACGCGCGCCGGGAATATGCTCGGATGCGACGATGCGGAAGTCTGTTTCATGGCTGATCGGTGGGCATGATGACTGCGTGACGGATACCACGTGTGCGAGTGGCGGGAGGGTGGTGAGCACGTCGGAAATGAATGCGTCGAGAATATCCTCGGATATGGCTTGGGCCTCGACAAACACCTCAAGATCGTTGTTGCCACACAAGCCAGTTATGCGATGACGGGCGGCGATAATGGCAACATGGGGGCGAAAGCCTACCCCCTGAACTACACCCCTGATCAGGTATCGAGTGCGCAACATAGTTCTAGGCTAGTGCTTGTGCATGAAGTAGCGTTAAGTTCTCAGTTGGCGCGTGCTGTCGATCGGGCAGCGCAAGGCCGCCGTGTTCTTGTCGTACGTGTGCGTATTGGCGTGTTGCGTCAGGTGGTCCCCGAAACCTTGGAGTACGCGTGGGGTTTTGTTATCAAGGGAACGCCTCTCGACGGCGCGGTGTTAGAAACCACTTCGGTGCCCCTGCGGCTGCGCTGCCCTGACGGGCATATCACTGACGATGGGGAACTGAAGTTTAGCTGTGCCACTTGTGGTGCGCCCGCTGAGGTAATCAGTGGGGAAGAGTTCACAGTTATGGACATAGAAGTCGAGCAATCCTAGGAGGAGTTTTTCATGGGGCGTTTTCATCGCCACGACGACGGTACGGTGCATTCTCACGACCATGATCGCCACGGTCATTCGCATGATGTGGGGGATCACTCCGGCTACGAAACTGGGCGGGAGCGCATTGAGGTCCTGGAGGATATTTTCCACGAAAACGACCACTGCGCTGCGGATAACAAGGGGCTTTTCGACGCCCACCAGGTGCGTTGTATCAACATCATGGGCTCGCCTGGTGCAGGGAAAACCACGGTGCTGCAGCATGTATTGCGAGCTGCAGAAGGAAAAGTGCGCGTAGGTGTTGTTGAAGGCGACATTGAAACTTCCCTGGACGCAGATCGTCTCACTGGCTTTGGCGCTCAGATTTCATTGCTGAATACTGGCAATGGTTTTGGTGGAGAGTGCCACCTCGATGCCCCTATGGTGAGCCGTGCGCTTCGTGGCCTAGACCTTGACACCCTTGACGTGGTGCTCATCGAAAACGTTGGCAACTTGGTGTGTCCTGCGGAATTTGAAGTCGGTGAGCACAGTAAAGCGATGATCTACTCGGTCACGGAGGGGGAAGATAAGCCTCTGAAGTACCCTGTGATGTTCCGCAGCGTGGATGCAGTCGTGATTAACAAGATCGACTTGCTGCCGTATCTGGACTTTGATATGGAGCTTTTTATGAAGAATCTGCGCCAAGTCAATCCCGATGCCAGAGTGTTTGAAGTTTCTGCCAAGACAGATGAGGGACTCGACGGCTGGATTGAATGGTTGGTCGGGGCGTAATGGGCTAGTAAGTCATCTGATCTCTTAGGGTGAGGCTACCCCACAAAGTGGGTGTGCCCGCCCTTTGTATTTTCGACACAATTTAGTTGTGAAAAACGGTGTGCAAACTAAGAATCGCAGGTGGATACGAAGGCTGCGGCACAGACTAAAAATCTCACGCGCGTTATACCGTGAGAGCTATCGGTGGGAATGTTAAAAATGCAGGTGAACTGATATTCTTTCAGTGAAAAGTGCCGCATTTACGTTAGTGCTGAACAGGGCACTGGGTGTATTGGTTACTACCCCCGAGGAGGGGCTGCTGTTATGAACGTTGACACCGGCTGGCAAGGGGAAACCCTCCAGGAAAACCTAGAACGTCGTGGTGTTAGTCGCCGTGATTTTATGAAGCTCTGTAGCGGATTAGCTGCAGTGTTTACCTTTGGTGCTCCCATTAGTGCGCGGTCAGAAGAGCTGAAATCTAGCGCCGAGGAGATCGCTAAAAAACTCGGTGCCGTAACCAAACCCAATGTTGCATGGTTACAGCTGCAAGAGTGCACCGGCTGCATGGAATCGGTACTGCGATCCGGTGGCACCACCGTAGAAGACATGGTCTTGGGGCTGCTCTCCTTGAACTACAACGAGCTGGTCATGGCGGCCTCCGGCGAAGCAGCTGAAAAAGCGCTCGAAGAAGTCTCCCATGAGCCACATATCTTGGTAGTCAACGGTTCTGTACCGCTGAATGAAAACGGCGTGTATTGCACCATCGGTGGAAAGTCCGCTGAGCAGGTACTGCGCGAGGCAGCAGAAAACGCTACGGCGGTGCTCGCTGTCGGTGCATGCGCAGTCTATGGTTCTGTTCAGGCCGCCAAGCCCAACCCCACAGGTGCGGTAGGCGTAGAGGACATCATTACTGATAAACCCGTGATCAACGTATCCGGTTGCCCACCAATTGGCGAGGTTATTACCGCCACCATCACCTACATTCTTACCCACGGTGAAGCACCAAAGGTGGATGCCGAAGGCCGCCCGCTTTTCGCCTACGACCAGCGTATTCACGATTCCTGTCCACGTCGTGCACACTACGATGCCGGCCAGTTCGTGCGCTCCTTTGATGACGACGGCGCTAAAAACGGTTGGTGCCTCTACGAAGTCGGTTGTAAGGGCCCATCCACATTCAGCCCATGCCCGATCATTCAGTGGAATATGAAAGCCGGCTGGCCTATCGGTGCAGGTCACCCATGTATCGGCTGCACGGAAAAAGACTTCTTTGATAAATTCACGCCGTTTTACTCAGTACTGCCCGATATCAAAGGCATTGGTATCGAATCGACAACTGAGAAGATCGGACTGGGCCTCATGGGCGCAGCCGCAGCAGGCGTGGCGGTCCACGGCGGCATTACCGCGCTGCGCTCGCAAAAAGAAAACCGGCTCAGCCGCGAAAACGACGTTGCTCTAGCTGCCTTCGGTGACGGACCAGGGCCTGTTGCACTGCCGTTCTCCACAGTCAACGCCGCTGGTAATGGTGATGGAGGCGCCGATAAGCACGGACAATCAGCATCTAGCAAGAACGAGGAGGCGTAAAGCACATGGCTGAGCGCGTAGTTATTGATCCACTCACCCGAATCGAAGGCCACCTGCGTATCGAGCTAGAACGCGATGGCAAAAACATCACCAATGCGTGGAGCGAAACCACCCAATTCCGTGGCATCGAAACAATCGTGAAGGGGCGCGACCCCCGCGACGTATGGGCATTCGTTGGCCGTATCTGCGGCGTGTGCACCTCCACCCACTCGGTCGCTTCCGTTATGGCTGTTGAAGACGCCATTGGTTCACAAGTGCCCAAGCAAGCAGAACTAATCCGCGACATTTTGCTCGGCGCACAAGAAATCCACGACCACGTGGTGCACTTCTACCACCTACACGCCCTGGACTGGGTCAACGTGGTATCCGCTGCAGAAGCCGATCCCAAGAAAGCCGTCGAGTTTGCCAACAAGATCGGCTCGAAGTGGAAAGGCAACACCGAGTCGCAATTTGCCAAGGTGAAAAAGACCATCCAAGGAATCCTCGATTCCGGTCAGCTTTCCATCTTCACCGGTGGTTACTGGGATCACCCCGACTACCGTCTTCCTGCAGAAGCCAACTTGATGGCGGTGTCACACTACCTCGACGCCCTAGAATTCCAGCGCTCGATCATTCGTATCACCACCATCTTTGGCGGCAAGAACCCGCACCCGAACTTCCTCGTGGGCGGCATGGCCTGCAACATTGATCCCAATAAGTCCGAGACGTTTAACCAAGTACAACTTGATCAAATCAAAGACTGGACCGATGAGATCCAAGAATTTGTCAAGGAATGCTACTACCCAGATGCTGTCGCCATCATGGGTGCCTACAAGGACTACTTCAAGATCGGTGCATCTTCGCCAAATTTCCTAGCCATCGGCATGGCAGGTACACGCTACGCAGGTGGGGTAGTAGGAGCACCACGTTCTCACAGCAACCGCGATATCAAACCGGGCGTGATCCTCGACGGCGACTACAGCAAGATCCATCCGCTTGATCACGACAAGATCCGCGAGTACATCTCCTCAGCGTGGTACAGCTACGAAGAAGGCGACGACGCCGGCTTGCATCCACTCGTAGGTGAAACAACCGTCAACTACACCGGTCCTCAGCCGCCATACACTTGGCTTGCAGATGGCGACAAGTACACCTGGTCTAAAGCACCGCGTTACGACGGCCGCCCCACCCAAGTAGGCCCTGTTGCCCGCGTGCTCAGCGCCTACATCCAAGGCCACGCACACACGCGCAAGCTTGTCGACGACGCCCTGCGCAGCGTGGATGTTCAACTCAAGGATCTCAACTCCACCGCGGGACGAACCTTGGCGCGTGCCGTCGAAGCAATCACCACTGCCGATCACATGGCAGTAGATCTGCTACCAGCCTTCGTCCAAGGAATCGTTGGCGGCGACTACGAAGTCTTCGATTCCTCTAAGTGGGAGCCAGATACGTGGCCTAAAGAAGCCTCTGATGGTTTCGGACTGATGGAAGTTGCTCGTGGCTGCCTCGGACACTACGTCACCATCGAAGACCAAAAAGTAACCCGCTACCAGGCGGTTGTTCCTACCACGTGGCTTGCCGGTGGCCGTGACCCACAAGGCAACATGGGTCCTTATGAGGAATCACTCGCCGGCGGCGGACACCCACTGCTTGATCCAAAGCAACCTTTGGAACCGCTTCGCACAATCCACTCCTTCGACCCATGCATGTCCTGCGCAGTCCATGTGCTCGATGTGGAGGGACACGAAGAATTCCAGGTGATGACGTCATGAAACTCATCCACGTCGCACAGTCCTACAGTGTGCGCAAACTAAGCCCCGGGCGACTTCTCGCCTTGGCCGCTGCGGCACCTGAGCATACTGAAGACCCCATCGACCACGCCCTAGCCAACTCGCTAGCAGTCAATCGCCCCGACATTGATCTGCCACAGGCATCGGCATATGAGCCAGCGACCCCACAACGCAAGTACTCACTTGCTCGAGTGGACAACTTTCGCATGGCCGGTGAAGACCGCCCCGTAACCATCATGCGTGGCGACCTCGCCACCGTGATGAGCAAAGCTCACGCCACCCGTGAGGAAAAAACACTCCTAGAGCGCAACGCTGATGTGCTGACCAAAAGCGGCCGACGCTGCCTCGGCATTGCAACCAAAGAAGCAGATGGCACATTCCATATGGAAGGGTTCGTCGCCGTTGGCGTAGAAGATGACGACGAAATTCGCCAGCACAGTGGCCGAAGCGAATGGGTGCGCGTCAACGTCTGGTCTGGCATGCTGCGCTTCCAACACTGGGCCAACATGTTCCTCATCATTGCGATGACACTCACCGGCTACTACATCATGAACCCCTACTATCGCCCCACCGGCGGCGACGTGGGCTACATGATGGGATGGATTCGTCTCATCCACTTTGTTGCAGGATTCCTTTGGATCGCCCTAGGACTTTCCCGCGTGGTGCTAGCCTTTACTTCAAAAGACCGACAAATGCGCTGGCGAGCCTTCTGGCCGCTGAATAACAAGCAGGACTTTAAAAACCTGCTGGGCATCATCCAGTACTACGCGTTTATCAAACGCCATGGCCCGCTATTTTTGGCTCACAATCCACTCCAGCAGCTGTCCTACACCGGCATCTACGTGCTGTGTTTGGCACAAATGGTCACCGGCATGACCCTCTACGGCCTTGCCAACCAAACCAACTGGTTCTGGATCATGATGTCTTACCCAGCGCACTGGTGGGGAATCCCCGTGATTCGTCTGATCCACGCCGTGATCATGTACATCATCTGGGCGTTCGTGATCATTCACGTCTACCTAGCCGTGCGTGCCGACGCCCTCGAACGCCACGGAGGCGTGTCCTCCATGTTCAACGGTGCCGTCTGGATGCGTCGAGGTGCGCGCCCAGTCGACGCCCCAGAGATCGGATAACGAGCACAGCGTGATCACAGTACTCGGAGTAGGAAACCCCGTCATGGGTGACGACGGCGCAGGCCTCGCAGTTTTGCGCCGTCTCCAAGGCATCACCAACGACCTTGATTGGGTTCCGCGACTATCCACATCCGACCCCGCAGCCCCCAACTACATCGACGGCGGCACATCCGGCATGGAACTGCTGCCCATCGTCCAAGACGCAGACAAACTTCTGCTTCTCGACGCCGTCACAGGGCCAGGCGCGCCAGGCGATGTTGTTCGCCTCCACGGCGACCAGATCCCACGTCTGCTGAGCTCACGACTATCCCCACACCAAGTCGGACTTCTCGATTTACTCTCTGCAGCCCGACTCTTAGGGCGCGAACCCAACGAAATAGCAGTGATAGGAATCGTCGTCGAGCACTGCGACCTTCACGTAGGCCTCAGCCAAACAGTAACAGACGCTATCGAACCCGCCACCGCCGCGGCCCGAGATGTCATCGCAGAATGGCAACATCTCGAAGCCACCCACGCGAATTAAGGTTCTTCGTCCTTGGGATCTTCAATATCCACCCAAGCAATCTCAAACTCCCGCCCCGACCGCAAATCAGCCGTCGGGGTTCCACACACCGGACAACACAACGCAAAAAACTCATCGATTTCTACCTCACCATCACACTGCGGACACCACACCGTCGCAGGAATAAAATCAATGAGAAGCTCAGCACCATCGCATACACTGCCGCTCGAAGCGATCGGCCACGCACCCTCCAATGCCTCCGGAATTGCCCCTGACCGCGCCCCAACGCGCAGTGCTATTCGAAGGATTCGACGATTCTTTCCGGAAGGAATCGACGATTCCGTCGCAGACACTACACCAGATAACAGTCCAAGTTCATGCATATAACCATTATGAGGAGCTATAACCAGTGAGTACAACACTGCGCTTGGATCAATTCGTTGATCCTTTCGAAGCCAAGGTAGTGTACACCGATTCGGGTGCATACTTTGATCTTTCTGGCTTGCCGCGTCTCGACCCCATGCTCGTCGGCCGTAACGTTGCTGAAGTACCAGACATCGTCAAACGACTCTGCGGACTATGCCCAGTCGCACATCACCTCGCGGGGATACGCGCACTCGACGCCCTCTGTGGCGTAGAAGTTCCCGAATCCGCACAACTTGTTCGGTTGCTGCTTCACCACGGATCGATTCTTTATGCATCCCGCAATATGGACATCAAGCGCCTTGGCAAGGCAGTGATGGCTGCTGCGGGTTCACCTGGTCATTTCCCCGACGTTGCGATCCCCGGTGGTGTGCGTGCACTTCCAGATCCACAGGCAATCGCAGAGCTGCGCCTACCGGAAAATTACGAGGAGTCAATTGAACCAGTCCCTTATGACGGTTTCGACATGATGCTCACCAGTCATGGAGCCCTCGACCCCCTCGGCGATCATGTCACCGCTCGTTCTGGCGAAGAACACATCACCTTTGATCTGCAAACCTGGGCTGACCATGTAGCAGAATCACGCCCTGGCGATCCTGCGCCTCGACCACTGGTCCATGGTCATCCTTATCGCGTAGGCCCCTACGCTCACGGAGAAGCCATGGAACCGTGGTCACTGGCTGAAATTCGACGCATCATCGCCGATCCGCGGTTGTGCGAAGGAGAATTCCGGAAAGAATCGACGATTCTTTCCGGAATTGGAGTCGGTGCGGTTGAAGGTCCACGGGGATTGCTGGTGCATCGTTACGTCGCTAATGAAGATGGTGTGTTGACGGATTGTCAGATTTTGACTCCGACTGCTCAAAATGAGGCGTGGTTGGCGTCGATGTTGGAGGCGTCGTTGCAACAGGATTCGGATAGAAGAGTAGAACTGAGCGTGGAGAATTCGATTAGGACGGCGAATCCATGTTTGCCGTGTAGTTCGGCTCCGGAGGGGCATATGGGCGTTGTGATTGAGAAAGGTAACTAGATCAGATGTGTCTTGGTATTCCAGCGTGTGTTGTTGAGATTCTTGATGGCCCATTGCCGATGGCGGTGGTGGATATGGCTGGTGATCAGCGGCCATGTTCGGTGATGTATGTGCCGGAGGTGCAGGTGGGGCAGTTTGTGCTGCTGCAGAATGGCTACGCCATGGAGGTGTTGGATGAGAAGTCAGCTCAGGAGTCGTTGGATACGATCGCCGAATTCAATTTGGTGCAGCAGGTTCAGCTTGCCCCACGGGAGCCGCGTTAGAGGTTTCGTGCGCTGACTTTTTCGGCGGCGCAGACGGCGTCGATACGCTCGGGGGTGGGGGTGCCTGCGACGATGACTGCGGAGCCGCCGGCGGCGAGGGGGTTGATAACTGCGTGGGTGAAGCCGTCGAGGTCGGTCCAGCCGCGGCTGATGAGTCGGGTGTTGGGCTGGAGTGGGTTGGTGGCGGTGAGGTCTTGGATGCGCGGGGTGGGTTCGAAGAATTGGTCGCCGTAGAATCGCACGGTGGGGGCGAAGTCGATAGCTCCGTCGGGCAGTGTTGTGCCGCATTCTTCTACGCCGCGGCCGAAGGGGTCGTCGGTGACAAGATACGTATCGACGTCTCCACTGACTGTGTGATCTGGCGTTACAAATAGTGCTTCGGATTCTGGATGATCGCTCGTGGCACCAAAGTGTGGGGTGATGCCTGCGGCGAGTGCCCCAAGTGCGATTGCAATGGATTGCCAGCTTGGTGGCAGGTCGATGCAAATGGTGGATCCTGCGTCGAGTCCTGACTCTTCGCGGAGCATGTTGGCTACTTTTGCGGCCCAGTTGTCGAGGGTGATTCCGGAGAAATCAAGACGCGCCCCAGTGTCTTCGTTGTACATGGTGACACGTGGGGCGGCGGGCTCAGTGGCAAGGATGGTTGCTAGTAACTCCATGCCTGTTCATGCTAGTTCACGCAGCGAGGTCCTTGTCCACCGGCGTCGATTTCAGGGGAGACAATTGCTTCGCCTTCGTCGCTACCAGGCTTGCCAACGGTGGTGCTACTAGAAGAAGATTCAGACGATTCTGCGCCATCGCCGGTTGGGCCAGAGTAATCGGATGCGATAACAACGACGACGGAATCGGCATCTAGGTCACTGCGCTGGGTAATAGGTAGGCCTCCGAGTTCGGCGGCAATAGCCTTGACTGCTTCATTCTCGGGGTCGGCGGCAACAATTTGGCTTTCGTGGTACATGCCTTCTAATGCATTGCCGGTGTTGCCGATGGTGTAGTGCTTTGCGGAGAGATGGCCTGCTACTTGCGAAGCAAGACCGGTGGTGCTGGTGGCATTGAGCACGTCGATAGTGGTGGACGTGTGGGGGGTTTCTGCCGGTGCTTCGCTATCCGAGGTTGGGGCTTCTTCGCCGTTGTTGCCGTTGAGGAGGCGATCGAAGAATTGGTGGACTTGGTTTTTATCCACGGTGACCACGGATTCGCCATAATCGCCTACGCCATCAATGGATGTCACGGGGATGGTGTTGAATTTAACGTTGCCACCGGCCAAGTTTTGGAGTTGGTTGGCAAAACTTATTACGTCCCAGTTTTTATCGATTACCACGGAGCGAGATACTGCCTCACCCAGATCGGAGAGCTTGGATGGGTTGGTCAGTGTGCCTGAAGAAAGAACTTTGGCTACAAGCGATGCCATAAATGCTTGCTGGCGAACAATACGATCAAGGTCACCGCGTGGTAGACCGTGGCGTTGGCGAACGAATGCGAGAGCTTGACCGTCGCGTAGGGTTTGTTGGCCGGCTTTGAAGTCTGCACCAGAGAATTCGTCGAAAACGTCGTTGTTAAGGCAAACGTCGACGCCACCAACAGCATTGGTGAGCAGCACGAACCCGAGGAGGCCTACTTCTGCGTAATGGTCAACGGTGACACCAGTGAGATCGGAGATGCTAGAGATTAGAGCCTTGCGTCCAGCTTCCTTTGCTTGTTCTTCTACATGCTTTTGATCGCTTTCCCCACTATTGACTAGTTCGGAAGCTTTGCGGTTTTTGTAGGCGCGGTAGACACCATTGATCTTGAGGTTGCCCTCGTTTTCATCATGCACATAGGTGTCACGAGGAATTGAGATCGCGGTGGCGGAGGAGCCGTCGTTAGGCACGCGAATAACCATGAGGGTGTCGGTGTTGTCGTTTTCCTCGTCGCCTGCGTGCAACAACTCGATTTCTTCCGGAGTGAGCGGATTACCCTGGGCATCCGTACGCGAGTCGGAGCCAACGAGCAGGATGTCGGTGGCGCCGTCGGCAGCTTCTTTCATGCCTTTATCTCCGCCGAGTACGAGGTTGCCGGCAGAAGCGACCGTATTGCCGATTCGTCCGACGGTGAAATAACCAGCTGCCGAGACAATCAGCACTAAGGCAGATAATAAGGACAGCAGCACTTTGACAGATTTTGGTCCTGCCTGTGCCGTGGTTGGGCCTGCTGGTGGTGGTGCTTGGATCGCACGGTTACGGCGAAAATTATCTGACATTGTGTGGTGCTCCGAAGAAAATCAAGTTCACGATCTGCTCAAAGTTTAGGGGAGATACCTTTAAATCAGTAACTTTTTCTTTATCCTCGTGTCCCAGCCACACCGTGATGGGTTTACACCGCGTGGCATTCCCTATCTGATGGGCGTACACCGCTAGGCTGATTGCCGTGATTAATTCCACTGAACCAGCTTTGGCAATCATTACTGTGACATACTCGCCTGGTGAACACCTGGGCGCGTTTTTGTCCTCTGTAAAAGAGGCGACTGCACAGCCCACTTATGTTGTGTTGGCGGATAACGGCTCAGTAGATGGTGTGCCAGAGGCGGCTGCGCAGGCAGATCCTTCAGTGGAATTTTTCCCCACGGGCGGAAATATTGGATACGGTTCGGCAATTAATGCGGCTGTGCGCAAGCTTGCGCCGCTGAGGGAATCTGGAAAGATCAATGCGGAATTTTTCGTGTTATCTAATCCCGATGTGGTTTTTGAACCAGGTTCTATCGACGCCATGGTGCAATGTGCTTCTCGTCATCCGCAAGCAGCGGATATTGGGCCGTATATTCGCCAATCTGATGGCTCGGCGTATCCATCAGCGCGCCAGGTACCCACCATCAAAAATGGCGTGGGACATGCGTTGTTTAGCTCGGTGTGGCCTTCTAACCCGTGGTCGCGGGCATATCGTGATAACCGAGACATGACTACTGAGCGTACGGCTGGCTGGTTGTCGGGATCGTGTTTGCTAGTGCGCTGGGATGCTTTCGAGCAGATCGGTGGCTTTGATGAACGCTACTTCATGTATATGGAGGATGTGGATCTTGGTGATCGATTTGGCCGTGCGGGTTTTGATAACGTCTTTTGTCCCGATGCGGTTATTACGCATGCTGTTGGGCACGCGGCTGGTAAGCACCCAGAGAAGATGCTTCTTGCGCATCACGATTCGGCGTATCGTTTCCAAGCTGATCGCCATCCGGGGCTTCGTTACCTGCCGTTACGTGTGCTGCTGCGAGTAGGTTTGAAGCTTCGCGCGGTAGTTGCGGTGGCGGCTGCGAAGTTCAAATGAGTTCAATAATTAACTTACATTTCTAGGATTGTTACACTATTTACCTTGAAGTAAGGGCCCTCGGCTACGGCATAACGTTGGTGCAAAGCAATTGTTGTGTTTATGCGATGGGGATAATCCCTCTACACCGATAAGTAAAGGCACTCGAAACTAATGACTGAAACAACACTGCGCAGTGACACAGATGCTGTGATCCTTGTTGGAGGTAAGGGCACTAGGTTGCGTCCGCTGACTGTGTCGACTCCAAAGCCCATGCTGCCTACGGCAGGTGTGCCGTTCCTTTCGCATTTGCTTGCGCGTATCAAGGCTGCCGGTATCACACATGTGGTGCTGGGTACGTCGTTTAAGGCGGAGGTGTTTGAGGACTACTTCGGTGATGGTGCTGATCTCGGCTTGGAGATTGAGTACGTGGCGGAGGATAAGCCATTGGGTACCGGTGGCGGCATTCGGAACGTGTATGACAAGCTTCGTGCTAACACCGTGATGGTGTTTAACGGCGATGTTCTTGGTGGCACTGATCTTGGTGGAATCCTTGATGCTCACCATGCCAAAAACGCTGATTTGACCATGCATTTAGTACGAGTTCCAGATCCTCGTGCGTTTGGTTGTGTGCCCACTGATGCTGAGGGACGAGTTTCTGCTTTCTTGGAAAAGACCGAGGATCCGCCAACGGACCAGATTAATGCTGGTTGCTATGTGTTCCGTCGTGAGCTGATCGGTGAGATTCCTGCAGATCGAGTGGTGTCTGTGGAGCGCGAGACTTTCCCACGCTTGCTGGAGGAGGGGCGCCGCGTGTTCGGTTATGTAGACAATGCATATTGGCGCGACATGGGCACTCCTTCTGATTTCGTGCGTGGTTCGTCAGATTTGGTTCGTGGTATTGCACCGTCGCCGTTGCTGGAAGGCAAGACGGGGGAGTGCCTTGTCGACGAATCCGCTGGTGTTAGCGATGGTGCGTTGCTTTTGGGCGGTACCGTGATTGGTCGCGGCACGGAAGTCGGTGCGGGCTGTCGCTTGGATGACACTGTGGTGTTTGATGGTGTGACCATCGAGCCGGGTGCTGTGATTGAAGATTCGATTATTGGACATGGTGCTCGTATTGGTGCCAATGCTCGTATTACCGGCTGCGTGATTGGTGAAGGTGCGCAGATCGGTGCGCGTTGTGAGCTTCGCGACGGCATGCGTGTGTGGCCGGGAGTTGTGATTCCAACTGCTGGTATCCGTTTTAGTTCGGATGCCTAAGCTGCAGTAATGCCTAGTGCATAGGCTCCCACCACGGCAGGGTAGACCCCTTGTTGTGGTGGGAGTTTTCGCATTTTATGGAGGCTGGCTGAAGCGATTTCTTAGTAGCTGCTGAGTGCTAGCACGTTTGTGTTCAAACACTTTTATGCGACACGCCGATAATGAGCCGACTAGCGAAGTATTTTTAGGGGCACCACTATATGTAGTACCCCCGCCGTATACCCCTATGATGGTGGCAATGTTACTGATGTGACTCATGAAGTTAACAACCTGCGAAAATGAGATTTTTCCGATCGGAATTACACGTTCAGGTTGACGTTATCTTGTGTTGGCGTGTTGAATCTCAGTTATGTAATTCGCCTTGTGTAGGCGGAATCGCTCCCAACCTATGCATCGGGGTTTATGGGAGCCTGTAAATACTGGACATAACGAGGAGAGGAGTGTGGCGTGGAAGATATGGCCAGTAACGCCGCGCCTCGGACTCGCGCAGCCCTTGACCTATCCATTGATGAGCTCTTTGGTGCGGTTGAGCAGGAATGGCAAGAACAAGCGCTTTGTGCGCAAACTGACCCAGAGGCATTCTTTCCTGAAAAGGGCGGATCGACTCGTGAGGCAAAACGTATCTGCCAAGCCTGTGCGGTAAGGGATGAATGCCTTGAATACGCATTGGAGCACGATGAGCGCTTCGGTATTTGGGGAGGTCTTTCCGAGCGTGAGCGTCGTCGACTAAAGCGTGAGATTGGGTAGCGCTTAGCTCTGAGAGCATGCAGCATCAAACCCTCTGCTACGAGATATATGGCAGAGGGTTTTGCTGATGGCTACCACTGGAAATTCGGGTCAATATCTGTTGGTGAGATATTAAGGTAATTGGCCACTAGGGCAGTTAAGACGGTGGTGACGAGATCACGGCGCTCTTGTGCACTGACCACCCGTTGCTCGATAGCCATGCGGAAGAGAACGAGGCGGGCACGGGTGGGGCGGCCTGAAGAATCTACGCCCGCTGGTATAACGCGCCCTAAGGGGACGGGGCCGTCGGCTACGACTTCATCGGGTAGGAGTGCGGGATCAAAGCCAAGGCGCATGCGCGGAACGGTATCGACGGCAATATCAAGGTGGGTTAATTGTGCGGCGTAGCGTTGTTGCAGGGGCGCGTATGCCTCAAGGACGGTGGCGTCGAAACGCTGCCGTCTGGAGCGGTAACGTGGCAGTGCGCTGGAAAAAAGCGGGCCGCGTACTCCGCGATCATGTCGATCCCTATGTAGTCGCTGAGTCATGGGCATCAGGATAATGCGTTGCGGGTTGATGGTGGCGATAGCGCGCCGAGGCCCGCGTTACTACCTAAACCTCAAGTTGCAGTCTAGACTTAATCACCGTGAATCATATCCGTCGTTGTTCTCGTCCCGGTTGCGGTAAGCCCGCGGTGGCTACTCTGACATACGCGTACGCGCGATCAACGGCGGTGGTTGGTCCCTTGTCGCCTAATGATGATCCCCATAGTTGGGATCTGTGTGAGGCGCATGCAGCGCGAACCACAGCACCTCTGGGCTGGGAGTTAGTTCATGAGGATCTCACGTTTGATGATGAGTCGGATCTCACCGCGTTGGCAGAAGCTGTGCGAGAAGCTGGAACACACGCTTCTGGTTTGGTTGATCCCATTCGGGTAGATACCCCTGTTCCGGAAGATATTGGCGGTAACCACCCGATTAATCGTGTGAAGCGTCAGCGTGGGCGGCGTGCGCATCTGAGCGTTGTGCCGGAGCCTGAAGACGATGACGATAGCGATTAGGGCATAAAGCCGGATCACAGGCGGACTTGTATCCGTACTAGGGGGTAGAATCCCTGTGAATACTTTTGTGCATCCCTGAAAGGTGGGATTTTCTTTCATGCGTACCCGTGAATCGGTAACGAAGGTGATTAAGGCATACGACGTCCGCGGCGTCGTCGGCGTAGACATCGACGGCGACTTCATTGCAGAGGTTGGCGCAGCATTTGGTGCGCTGATGCGTGGTGAAGGCGCAGCTAAGGTTGCCATCGGTCATGACATGCGGCCATCTTCACCAGAGCTTGCCGACGCCTTTGCTCGCGGTGTGGTATCTCAGGGTGTCAATGTCATCCAACTGGGGCTTACCTCTACCGACCAGCTGTACTGCGCCTCGGGCGAGCTTGATTGCCCTGGCGCGATGTTCACGGCGAGTCACAACCCTGCCGAGTACAACGGCATCAAGATGTGCCGCAGTGGTGCCCGTCCCGTGGGACAAGAAACTGGGTTGGCGCAGATCATCGACATGCTTGTCGACGGCATCCCAGCATTTGATGGTTCACAAGGCGAAATCTCACATCGAGACACCTTGGCTGATTACGCAGCATTCCTGCGCAACTTGGTCGATTTGTCCAACATCCGTCCGCTGGTTGTGGCTGTTGACGCCGCCAATGGCATGGGTGGCCACACCGTTCCTGAAGTATTTGCGGGTCTGCCACTTGAGATTAAACCGCTCTACTTTGAACTCGACGGCACGTTCCCTAACCATGAGGCCAACCCACTAGACCCGAAGAACTTGGTGGATCTGCAAAAGTTCACCCCTGAGGTCGGTGCTGACATCGGTCTAGCATTCGACGGAGATGCGGATCGCTGCTTTGTTGTCGATGAGCTTGGCCAGCCGGTCAGCCCTTCGGCCATTTGTGCCATCGTCGCTGAGCGCTATTTGGCACAGCACCCAAGTGCAACAGTAATCCACAACCTGATTACATCGAAGTCTGTGCCGGAAATCATCGCAGAAAACGGTGGTAGCGCCGTACGTACTCGCGTGGGACACTCCTTTATCAAAGCCCAAATGGCTGAGCACTCCGCAGTATTCGGTGGCGAGCATTCCGCGCACTACTACTTCTCGGAGTTTTTCAACGCTGACTCCGGAATCCTTGCTGCCATGCACGTTTTGGCGGCTCTTGGTGGCCAAGATAAGCCGCTTTCGGAGCTCATGCGTCAGTACAACCGTTACCAAGCATCCGGAGAGATCAACTCTAGGCTGGCAAGCACTGAAGCACAGGCAGAGCGTACCCAAGCAGTACTAGATGCCTTTGCTGATCGTATCGAAAGCGTTGATCGCCTCGACGGTGTCACTGTTGAGCTCAAGGACACCAAGGCTTGGTTTAACGTTCGTGCATCGAACACCGAACCACTGCTGCGACTCAACGTTGAGGCTGAAACCGACCAAGAAGTGGCAGCGCTCGTCGAAGAGATTCTCGCTATCATTCGCGCATAATCTTTGGGAGAAGAAGCATCACAGTGGCGAAGCCTATAATGGCCACTGATGCATACTTCTTCGTGGACTACACCAACGGCTAGTGGGGCATATGACCCACTAGCCGTTGCTTTCTATGACATTGCGCATGAAGGCGCACAGATACGTGCCGTAGCGCAGTGGTGCGAATCTGAGCAAGCTCAACAACTGTGTATGTTGCAGCCACGAAGCGTCATCATCTTATGTCCCGAGCACTGGGGTAGAGCTGCGGCTCGATTAGCGCTCGCAGTTGAAGAGCCTATGGGATGTCCCGTACACATTAGCGATCAACTACCGCGTTTTGCTGGTTCCCTAGACGTCGTGGTGGCAATCAGTGAGCGTGCAGATCATGATGGTCTTTCGCAAAGTATCGTGACTGCGGCACGTCGTAGCTGCCACGTGGTGGTGGCCTGCGCGCCTCATGGGCACATAGCGGCTGATGCCGAGGACGTAGCTGCGATAGGGATACCGGCGTTACCGCTCGCACAAGGGCCAAGCCCTGCTCGCGTTTTTGCGGTTGCCACTGCGGTTTTACGTTGCCTTGATCATACCGTGCAGGCAGCGGGAGATGTCAGTGCTGAGTTACACGTGAGCGCCGATCACGCAGACCGTGAGCTGCAAGAATGCTCACCGGAGCGGGATCAATTAGTAAATCCTGCCCGTCAACTGGCACTTTTGTCAGGCCGTGTGATTCATAGCGGTCGAGGTTTAGTTGCAGCGTCTCTGGCTGATACCATGTCGGCTTTGTGGGCGGCGTTCGGAAGGGCGTCGGCAAGCATAGAAGCACAGGAACTAGAAGTGGCTCTGCCGCGTTTAGAACCTAAAGAACAAAATATTTTTTATGATCCCGAGTTTGATGCCGCACCATCATCTCACGCCGAGTTACCGCTGCATACCGTGCTGTGGTTAAGCTCGGAGACGGTGGAGTGGGCACGAAGCCAAGCATCGGAGGATACCACGCATGAGCGTGATGCCGTCATCAGGATGCTGATTCGAGGCTATGCAGCGACGGCATTTTTTGGTGCCGCAGATGCATAAAAACTTCTCGGGGGATACTTGTTGTGGAGGAACAACTACGATGCAGCTACTAGCACCAGCAACTCAAGCCTATGCTTGGGGCTCTCGAACGCTAATTCAACAGCTTCGGGGAGATGTGGCCGACTCGAGGCCCATCGCAGAACTCTGGTACGGGGCTCATCCAAGTGGTCCCTCTGTGATTGATAGTGAGCGGACTCTTGCTGACGTCATTGAGCAAGCCCCTACGACGCAATTAGGGCACCGTGTGGTCACCGAGCACGGTAACCGGCTTCCATTCCTGCTTAAACTTCTCGCCGCGGATCAACCGCTATCCTTGCAGGCGCACCCATCAAAGCAGCAGGCAGAAGAAGGATTTAGCCGCGAAAATGATCTCGGCATTGCGCTTGGTGCCAGTAACCGAAACTACAAGGATGACAACCATAAGCCAGAGCTTTTGGTAGCACTTACTGAGTTCCATGCGATGGCAGGTTTCCGACCATTGGATAAAACTCGCGAGCTTTTCCAAGCACTGCAGTGCGTGGAACTCAACCGCTACGTAGGAATGCTCGATTCTTCTCCAGAACATGAAGGCGAAAACCTTCGTGCGCTGTTTACCACATGGATCACGATCCCCGTAGCAAGCCGCCAGCAGCTGATTGCCGCCATTATTGAGGCTATCGACGAGCTGAGCACTACGAGTCCAGAGTGGATCCAGATAGCGGCTCGCAATGTAGTTCAGCTTAATGATCGCTACCCCAATGACATCGGAGTTTTGGGGGCGTTATTACTCAACTATGTGGTGCTCCAGCCAGGAGAGGCCATTTACCTCAGTGCCGGTAACCTGCATGCTTATGTCAAAGGTTTGGGCGTAGAGATCATGGCAAATTCGGATAACGTGCTGCGTGGCGGCCTTACCCCAAAGTATGTGGATGTTCCCGAGTTAGTTCGAGTGCTTCGTTTTGAATCTCTCGAAGATCCCATTGTGCGGTCTGTGGCGGGACGCTACGAGGTTCCTATCAATGAGTTTGCGCTTCAGCGTTTACACATCGATTCTGAGGCAGAGCATAATGCGCGCCTTGAGCACGATGGTCCGATGATTGCCGTGTGCACTTCCGGTGAGCTAGCTATTAATGATGTTGTGCTAGCGCCCACCCAAGCACTGTGGATTTCTGCTAACGACCCAGCAGTTGAAGTCACTGGATCAGGAGAGCTTTTCGTCGCCTCCGTATAACCTCAGTAGGCTCTGAGCTGCGCTATTACTGCGCAGAGGGGGCCGCGGGGTGTGCGTTAGCAGACAGGGCAGGGCTAGGTTCTGCATTGTGGTCGTGCGGATCTGCAGTTTGTGTGACAGATGTTTCTTCTGCGCTGCGATTTTCACGAGACGTTCCGCTGGACAAATGAAGCTGCGGTATTAGCGGAACAGTTGCTTCCTCCATGATAGAAGTAGGAGTATCAGCCTGCGGTGCAGGAGCAGCTGGTGGGGTAGGGGGTGCAGGAGGCGCAGGAATCACCTTTGGTAACTCAATGTGAGGAAGTTGATCCAAGAGCTGCGGTTGAGCTGGAGGGGCCTGCGGTGTGCTGTTCGGTGCCGATGGTTCATCGGTGTGATCTGGGGTAGGCACTGGTCCTTCGTTGCGAGGTGTTGAAGGTGCCGCAGGATCACTTGGCGTAGCGTTTTCCGGTGTCGCTTGGGCTGTTGTGCGTGTGGTTGTTGCTGGCTGGTCTGCATCGTAGGTAGGAAGGCGTCGCGTTTTTGCTGTGTGTGGCAGCTCATTGTTGCGTAACTGCTTTGCAATATCTTCTTCCCACTTTTGTGAATTCATGCCGGTGGCTGCACTAGGTTGCGCCATTGCACGGTGGGGGAGAGAGTCTTGGCTGGAGACGTCTGGCATAGATGGTGAAGAAGTAACCGGTTTGTTATTGCTGGTGCTATGAGAAACTGGAATGTCAGAGGCCGAGGTGGTTGCCACGACAGCAGGACCAGCAGCGGATTCATTTTTGCTGGCTAGATTGTCGGTGCTTCCGAATTTCCACACTGCGACGCCAATAAAAACCGCGGCGGAGACTCCCGAGGCGATGAAAATGGCAAAGCGTCGGGTGTTGGGCATGATCACTGGTTCTCCTCACGCGAGTCAGCAGGGGCGCATGGCTGCTAGATAGACGTCGTGGATGCTCGGATGCGTCACAGTGACTACTGCGTCACATTTTGATAACAAAAATCACGCTATCATAAAAATTTTTTATGAGGAAGAGCGCCTATGTGTTCCCGACGGCAAGAACGTTCCTTGCACAGTTGGGTGTGCAAGGAACGCGCATTAGTCTTTATGGGTATAACTTGTCCCCATAGGAAAACATTGCAATTTTCATCGTGTTCGTCTGGTTTTGAAGCCGCAGATTATGCGTTGAGCATGGAACGACGAATACGTCTGAGACTTTTGGAAAGGTATCTACACCATGTCTGCATGGGAAACCGAGATTTTGTTAGAAGAAGTCAACGCTGATTTTCTCGACGAACTCAATGATTTGGACACGGATGAAGTTGTCGAGGCTATCCGCGACGCATGCGTTCTTGCCGTTGGAGAAGGCAAAGTTTCGGAAGACGAGCGCCAAAACGGCCTCGCAGCAGCCACCATTGTTGCTATCTGGGCTGGTGCACCATTTACTGATGCCGACGCAGTCAACGAGCACCCATTCATCCGCGCCAATATCGGCGAAGGTGACGAGGAGCTCTATGAAGTTGCAGCTTCCTTGCTCGACACGGTGGAAACCGAGCATGACCTCGAGGCATTCACCGAGGCACTGAGCTAATTTTATTTTTCCAGTTTGGGTGTCACGTGCTACCTGTAAGCTGGATTCGATTTGTTTCTGCACTCCCTTTTGTCGCAATTTCCCCGAGGAGAGAATAGCCACGATGGCTGCTTTTGATTACAACGTGAAAGACCTCAGCTTGGCTGAGGCTGGCCGCCACCAGATTCGTCTAGCCGAGTATGAAATGCCTGGCCTTATGCAGTTGCGTGAGGAATACAAGCAAGAGCAGCCATTGGCGGGCGCTCGGATCACCGGTTCGATCCATATGACGGTTCAGACCGCAGTGCTTATCGAAACTCTTGTTGCTTTGGGTGCTCAGGTACGTTGGGCTTCCTGCAATATTTTCTCAACTCAGGACGAGGCTGCCGCAGCTGTTGTCGTCGGTCCACATGGCACCCCTGAAGAACCTCAAGGTGTTCCGGTGTTTGCGTGGAAGGGCCAAACGCTCGAAGAGTACTGGGATTGCGTGGATAAGATCTTTAGCTGGGGTGATGAGCTTCCTAATATGATCTTGGATGATGGTGGCGATGCCACCATGGCCGTGATCCGCGGTAAGCAGTTCGAGGAAGCTGGCGTGGTTCCTCCAGTCGAAGAAGGCGACTCGGATGAGTACCAAGCATTCCTTGGCATGTTGCGCAAGACATTGGCAGAGCAGCCTGGTAAATGGACCGCAATTGCCGAGTCCGTCAAGGGTGTGACGGAGGAAACCACCACTGGTGTTCACCGTCTCTACCATTTTGCAGAAGAAGGCGTTTTGCCGTTCCCCGCAATGAACGTCAACGATGCAGTGACTAAGTCCAAGTTTGACAACAAGTACGGCACTCGGCATTCGCTTATCGACGGAATCAACCGCGCCACCGATATGCTGATGGGCGGAAAGAACGTGCTGATCTGTGGCTATGGCGATGTGGGCAAGGGCTGTGCAGAAGCCATGGCTGGCCAGGGTGCACGCGTAAAGGTCACCGAAGCTGATCCGATCAATGCGTTGCAGGCTTTGATGGATGGTTTCCCAGTGGTCCATGTTGATCAAGCTATTGGCGATGCCGACATCGTGATTACTGCCACTGGCAACATGGGCATCATCTCCTTTGAGCAGATGCTTGCTATGAAAGATCACGCAGTGTTGGGCAACATCGGTCACTTTGACAATGAGATCGATATGGCCTCGTTGCTGCACCGCGATGATGTTTCGCGTGTGACCATCAAGCCACAGGTTGACGAGTTCACATTACCTAACGGCAAGTCCATTGTGGTGTTGTCTGAAGGTCGCCTTCTGAATTTGGGCAATGCAACCGGTCACCCTAGCTTTGTGATGTCTACCTCCTTTGCCGATCAGACCATTGCGCAGATTGAGTTGTTCCAAAACGATGGCCGATACGTCAACGAGGTATACCGTCTGCCAAAGATTTTAGACGAGAAGGTAGCGCGTATCCATGTTGAGGCATTGGGTGGCACGATCACCGAGCTGACAAAGGAACAAGCCGAATACATCGGAGTCGATGTTGCTGGTCCTTACAAGCCGGAGCACTACCGCTACTAATGATCATCGCGATTGAGGGTATTGATGGCGCTGGCAAAAATACTTTGGTCAGCGCCCTCAAGGAGCGTTTCGATGCCGATGTGATCGGTTTCCCGCGCTACGAGCAGTCCATTCATGCCAAGCTGGCCCAGCGTGCCTTATATGGCTCGATGGGAGATCTGACTGATTCTTCCTACGCGATGGCTACGCTATTTGCGCTGGACCGTTACGACGCGAAGGCGGTGCTGGGGCACTATGTGGGGACGTCGAAAGTAGTGCTGTTGGATCGCTATGTGGCCTCTAACGCTGCTTATTCAGCTGCGCGAACTCGAAATGATGCCATGGTGCAGTGGGTTCAAGAACTCGAATTTGAGGAATTGGGCTTACCTGTACCCGATATTCATATTTTGCTGCATACCTCTCCGGAATTAGCCGCGCAGCGGGCGCAACGCCGCGAGGCTGCCGACGCATCTCGCAAGCTAGACCGCTATGAGGAAGACGCTGGTCTACAGGAACGAACCTTCCAAGCGTATGAGTCGCTGGCACAGCAAAAATGGATGTCTCCATGGCTGCTAGTACACCCAGATGAGTCACCGGAAACGGTGGCACAACGAATTATTCAAGCGCTCAGTGCATAACTGAGACTACGATGAAGTGCTAAGACACCTATTGGGCTCGCATGTGAGCCGCTTACATGGAAAGGACCGCGGACGGTATGGCACCGAAAATTTTGGTTGTCGACGATGATCCTGCGATTTCAGAGATGCTGACCATCGTGCTGGAGGCCGAGGGATTTGAGCCGGTCGCGGTCACTGATGGGGCAGTAGCAGTTGATGCCTTTAGAGCAGAATCGCCTGATCTTGTACTACTCGATTTGATGCTTCCTGGTATGAACGGCATCGACATTTGTAGGGTAATCCGGCAGGAATCGGCAGTTCCTATCGTCATGCTCACGGCGAAAACCGACACCGTGGACGTAGTCCTTGGCTTGGAATCAGGTGCAGATGACTACATCAACAAGCCGTTTAAGCCGAAAGAACTCATCGCCCGACTACGTGCACGTTTGCGTCGTACAGAGGACTCTCCATCCGAAACCATTGAGATCGGGGATCTTACGATCGACGTCCTAGGCCACGAAGTCACTCGAGGAGATGAGGAAATTCAGCTCACTCCTTTAGAGTTTGATTTGCTGCTTGAGCTTGCAAGCAAACCAGGACAGGTGTTCACACGTGAGGAACTTCTGCAAAAAGTTTGGGGCTACCGCAATGCCTCAGACACGAGACTGGTTAATGTCCATGTGCAGCGACTGCGCTCAAAGATCGAGAAAGACCCAGAAAACCCGCACATCGTGTTAACAGTGCGCGGAGTGGGGTATAAGACAGGGTAGGAGTAGCTCGCTATTTATCGGGGTGTTTCTCGGGTACGTCATCGCATTGCAGAACTGTGGCGTACCTCGTTGCAATTTAAGGTTCTAGGTTCCATTTTTGCCGCTTCACTCGTGGTGATGATGGTGCTGGCATTTGTGCTGGTCAGTTTTGTTACCCAGCGATTGGTTAACACCAAACTGGATGTTGCCAGTTCCGAAATCGATCGAGCCCGTGCTTCAGTCGAACAACAGATTGAATTAACAGGTTCATCGAGCAGCGTGCAAGTTCGACTCAATTCTGCGCGTGCTGTACTGACCAGTAGGGCAACAAGTGCGGACGATACGGCTGCCTATGAGCCTGTTCTTGTGGTGTCTAACCCCGATGGCTCCACTGTTACCTCTCCTGATGGCTACCGTATTCCTGAACGATTGCGTAGCTTTGTCGACCAAGGACAAGTCTCGTATCAATTTGCCACTATTGACCGTGTTGATGGTAGCACATACAAAGCCCTCATCATTGGCAGTCCCACGGCTTCTGATATTCCCAACACCGAGGTGTATTTGGTGTTGTCGATGGAATCGGATGAGGCAACTCTTGCACTGTTGCGCGGCCTATTTTCCGGTGCAGCGGTAGCCCTTGTTGTACTCCTCGTGGGAATTACATGGTTGCTCACACAGCAGGTGATCACTCCTGTACGTTCGGCTTCGCGTATTGCCGAGCGTTTCAGTTCGGGTCATCTGCGCGAACGCATGGTGGTTACGGGTGAAGATGAGATGGCACGACTAGCGATGAGCTTTAACTCGATGGCGGAGTCTTTGTCGCGGCAGATTCATCAGCTGGAAGAATACGGCAACCTGCAAAAACAGTTCACGTCGGATGTCTCACATGAGCTGCGTACACCGTTGACAACGGTACGTATGGCTGCTGATCTCATTGTGGACGAAGCCGATGACCTTTCTCCTGGCACTCGACGAGCCTCGGAGTTGATGGTGCGTGAACTTGATCGCTTTGAGGCATTGTTGGCGGACCTGCTGGAGATCTCACGCCACGATGCCGGTGTGGCTGATCTTGCCGAAACAACCCTCGATATCCGAATTTGTATTTCTTCAGTGCATCAGCAAGTAGACCATCTTGCCCAGGAACTCGGTGTAGACATCATCATTGATGTCCCTGAAAACCCGGTAGAAATCAAGGGCGATTCCCGTCGTATTGAGCGAATCCTTCGTAATCTTTTGGCCAACGCAATTGACCATTCTGAGGGCAAACCAGTCACTTTGCTGTGCCGTGAAAATGACGAGGCTGTATCCGTCGCGGTTATCGACCACGGGGTGGGCCTGAAGCCTGGTCAGGAAGACCTAGTATTTAATCGCTTTTGGCGAGCGGATCCTTCCCGAGTCCGCCACTCCGGAGGCACCGGTTTGGGCCTTGCGATTTCCCGAGAAGACGCCATTTTGCACGGTGGCCAGCTCAGTGCTGCGGGCCGCCCAAGGGTTGGAACTATGTTCCTGTTGACGGTGCCTCGTGTGCCTAAACAATCATTTACCGAAGCCCCTATTGAGTTATCTGCCCCAGAGCCCCCGTTGGAGGACACCGATGCGTAACCATGTTTCGAGGTATCTCATAGCACTGATCGCTGTGGGTTATGCCGCAACAACCGCTGCATGTACGTCGTTGCCGTCGAACTCGGAACCTCAGGTGTTACGAAGCTTCGAGGCATCTGCGTCGGAGGAGCCTCAAAGACCGATAGAAGACCAAGAGCCTGATTTGCTGCTTCGTGATTTTTACGAGGCAAATAACAATCCACAGCAACGCTATTCGTTGGCACGTCGCTATTTGACGCATCGAGCATCGCAAAGCTGGAATCCAGCGCCGGAAACTCTCGTACTTGATGATATCGAGATCAATTCGGCGGCGGATAGCAGCACAAAAAATAGACGTTACGACGTCCGCGGCCTCATCGTTGGTTCCATCGGTGAGGGCGGCGAGTATCGTCCACGCAACGAGCGTTATTCCACAACGATTGGCTTGGAAAAGGTAGATGGCCAGTGGCGAATTTCTACCTTGCCGGATCAAATTGTGGTGCAGCGAAATGAGCTGTGGAACCATTACCGCCAAAAGCAGGTGTATTTCTTTGACACCTCCGGCACCACTTTGGTGGCGGATCGGCGTTGGATTTTCCAAGAAAAAATGGGGCACAACGATAACCACGAAAGTGCGTTGTTGTCGCTTATCCTCACGGGACCGTCGAACAGCCTTGCTCCTGGAGTTGTCAACGAGGTGCCTTCGGGTGCTGCCTATGCGGGCTACCACGATGACTACTATCAGTTCACTGGGTTATCTTCGTTGGATGAAGACAGCCTCAAGCGTCTAACGGCGCAAAGTGTGTGGACGCTCGCCCTAGCCGAAGTACCAGGTCCTTATCGTTTCAAGTTCGATGGGGCTACGATGAAGTCTCCGATTAACGGCTCCGAAGAGCTAACTGTTGACGACTTCGCCGAATACAATCCGTTGCCTCAACAAGCTGTTGATAGTGGCCTGTATGCCTTCAACTCCACGGGTGTGAAAAAGCTTAATCAGGGGCTAGCAACTCCTACCACGGGCACGCTGGGCAGCACCCACAACATCGAATCGATGGCGGTGTCAGCGAAAACGGACACCGCAGCTGCTGTGCGTACCGCAGGCGAAGGCGATGCAAAGATGTCGACGCTTATGCTTGGCCCTATCGGCGGACAATTTGTTGATGTGCTGAAAGCTCGCAGGCTGACTTCGCCGAGTTTCGAGCTGTCTTCCTCATCATTGTGGGTGGTCAAGGATTCTGATCAAGTCGTGCGCCTGTCGCGGTCATCGGAAAATGAAGGCATCGTAGAAACCGTTGTGGATACATCGGAGCTGGGTTCTTTAGGTAAAAATATTTCCGCATTGCAGCTTTCTCGAAGTGGTGTCCGCGCCGCATTTATTGTCGACGGAAGCGTGTACACAGCTACAGTGGCGCGACCCAACCCTGGTCAGCGAAAACTTGTCAATGTGCAAGCAATTATTCCGTCACTGGCGAATGTAGCTCAGTCACTCGCATGGCAGCCTAATGGCTCCTTGATCATCGGAACCTCTAAACCAGATGCACCAGTATGGATCGTTGCCCAAGACGGATCCTTGGGCTCTAAGCTTTCTGCAGGCAACATTGTTGCTCCTGTGGTGAACGTGGCTGCTTCGCAGTCCACGTTGTATATCTCAGATGCGCGTGCAGCGTTGGAGCTGCCCAACTCTGACACCTCGACTACATATTGGCGTGAAGTCCAAGGCCTAGAAGGCAGCCGTTCAGTCTTGGTCGTGCCTCGGTAGCAACATCTAGGGGGTGGGAACATGATGGAATTGTTATTACCACGTTCGTGTGGGGGATGTGGACGATCTGGTGTGCGATGGTGTCAGCGGTGCCAACGGCAATGGCTGGCACCCCCACAACGTATTTCCACTACCGCTGATCCTCATGTGCCCGTGTGGTCCATGGGGGCATTCGGCCAGTCACGGCGTCGATCGATCATTCATCTTAAAGAACGTGGTCGCCGCGACTTGATTCCCTTCATTTCAGCTAGTGTGGCAGCGGCTGTGGAATATCTCATAGCAGCTGGTGAGCTAGATCATGATGCGATTTTGGTACCTGCTCCTACAAAGCGATCATCGGCGCGCAAACGCGGTGGAGATCCAGTGTATGCAGTATGCAAACAGACCGGATACTGCTCTGAACAGGCGTTATGGGAGAAAGAAACGATGCGCGATTCTGTGGGGCTTGATGTAACTGCGCGACGACGCAACGTGATGGGCAAGGTGGAACTTGTGTCGCGCCCCTATCGTCCGGTGCTTTTAGTGGACGATGTGGTGACAACGGGGGCAACGATAGCAGAGTCGGTAGCGGTGCTGACCAGTGCCGGAGTGAAAGTAAGGGGTGCTTTGGGGTGGGCTAGCTCTTAAGTTGGTGAAACCGGTAGCGAAAAGGTTATGACCAGATGTAGTGTTGGCAGTAGAAGTTGAACCCCGCCAGATAGCGGAAAGTAAGTATCCGACTTACTAAGAACCGTGGCGGCCGACTCAGGAAGGTACGTGATCATGACCACGCCTGCTGGAAGCAACGAGACCTTGAGCCCAGATGTCAAGGTGACCATCACCGGACGTAACGTAGAAGTGCCTGAGCACTTCGCAGAGCGGGTGAATGCCAAGCTTGCAAAGATCTCCCGTCTCGATCCAACGCTGAACTTCTTCCATGTTGAGTTGCAGCATGAGCCAAACCCTCGTCGCTCTGAGCAATCTGATCGTATTCAGATCACCGCTACAGGTAAGGGTCACATCGCCCGCGCCGAGTCTAAGGAAGACAGCTTCTACGCTGCTCTTGAGACTGCGCTGGCTCGTATGGAGCGTTCGCTGCGTAAAGTTAAGGCTCGTCGTTCCATCTCCTTGTCCGGCCACCGTGCACCTTTGGGTACTGGCGAGGCTGCAGCTGAGCTTGTTAAGGAAGCAGAAGTTGCTCGCGAGGAAAACAAGTACGATCACGATCCTTATGCCGACAAAGTAGAAGATGTCATCCCAGGACAGATCGTTCGTACTAAGGAGCACCCATCTACTCCAATGAGCGTGGATGACGCTCTATCTGAGATGGAACTCGTGGGACACGATTTCTACCTCTTCGTTAATGAAGAAACCGGCCAGCCATCGGTGGTTTACCGCCGCCGAGCATTCGACTACGGCTTGATTTCTCTCGCTAAAGAAGGATAGGCCTTCTGACGAAGGTCAGCGCACGATAGCGCTATTGCGGATAGCGTCATTGTGTTAGTCTAGCCTAAATTGAGAACCCAGATCTCCGGCACTCGGTGATCTGGGTTCTTGGTATAAGGTAGCAATGACCTAGAATGTCTACGTTAAGACGAAACTATTTTCAAAGGATTCAGTACACGTGTTTGGACTTTCCAAGATGCTTCGCGTTGGCGAAGGACGGGCCGTCAAGCGCCTGAAGAAGATCGCTGATGATGTGATCGCACTCGAGGCGGATTACACCGATCTTACTGACGAGGAGCTCAAGGCTAAGACCCATGAATTCCAAGAGCGCATTGCGCAAGGTGAATCAGTAGATGACCTCTTGCTTGAGGCATTTGCGGTCGCCCGTGAGGCGTCGTGGCGCGTGCTGGGTCAGAAGCACTACCCAGTGCAGATTATGGGTGGCGCTGCGTTGCACTTTGGCAACGTAGCCGAGATGCGTACTGGTGAGGGTAAGACCTTGACCTGTGTGCTTCCGGCATACCTCAATGCTCTCGAGGGCAAGGGTGTTCATGTTGTTACCGTGAACGACTACTTGGCTAAGCGTGACGCTGAGTGGATGGGCCGTGTGCACCGCTGGCTAGGCCTTAATGTTGGTGTGATCTTGGCGAACATGCAGCCTGCGGAGCGTCGTGAAGCCTACAATGCCGACATCACTTACGGCACCAACAATGAGTTGGGCTTTGACTACCTGCGCGATAACATGGTGCGCTCTCTCGATGAGCTCGTTCAGCGCGGTCACCACTACGCGATCGTTGACGAGGTTGACTCCATTCTTATCGACGAGGCACGCACGCCACTGATTATTTCTGGTCCAGTAGATGGATCATCGCAGTGGTATAGTGTGTTCGCTCAGATCGTTCCTCGTATGACTCGCGACATCCACTATGAAGTGGATAACCGTAAACGTACCGTCGGTGTGCGTGAAGAAGGCGTTGCCTTTGTCGAAGATCAGCTTGGTATTGATAACCTTTACGCTCCTGAGCACTCCCAGCTGGTGAGCTACCTGAACAATGCCATCAAGGCCAAAGAGCTGTTCAACCGTGACAAGGACTACATCGTACGCAACGGTGAAGTTCTGATCGTTGATGATTTCACTGGTCGTGTTCTTGATGGCCGCCGCTACAACGAGGGTATGCACCAAGCGATCGAGGCGAAAGAAAACGTCGAGATCAAAAACGAGAACCAGACTCTGGCAACCATCACGTTGCAGAACTACTTTCGCCTGTACGACAAGCTGTCGGGTATGACGGGTACTGCTGAAACGGAAGCATCTGAGCTCCACCAGATCTACAAGCTGGACGTTATCCCGATTCCTACCAACCGTCCGAACCAGCGTGAAGACATGACTGACTTGGTGTACAAGACCCAAGAGGCAAAGTTTGCTGCCGTGGCGGACGACATCTCTGAACGCGTGGAAAAGGGACAGCCTGTCTTGGTTGGTACCACCTCTGTGGAACGCTCCGAGTATCTCTCCCAGCTGCTGCAGCGCCGTGGAATTAAGCACAGCGTACTCAACGCTAAGTTCCACGAGCAGGAAGCCCAGATTGTGGCCAAGGCGGGTCTGCCTGGTGCGGTGACCGTGGCAACAAACATGGCCGGTCGTGGTACTGACATCGTGCTCGGTGGCAACGCGGACATCATTGCTGACATCAACCTGCGTGAGCGTGGCCTCAACCCTGTTGATACGCCTGAAGAGTACGAGGCAGCGTGGGATGCCGAGCTGGCACGCGTCAAGGAAAAAGGTGCTGAGCTAGCGGAGGAGGTTCGCGAGGCAGGCGGCCTCTACGTGCTGGGTACCGAGCGCCACGAGTCGCGTCGTATTGATAACCAGTTGCGCGGTCGCGCTGGTCGTCAGGGCGATCCTGGCACCACTCGTTTCTACCTGTCTATGCGTGATGACCTCATGGTTCGTTTCGTTGGCCAGACCATGGAAAACATGATGAACCGCCTCAACGTTCCAGACGATGTACCTATCGAGGCCAAGATGGTGACCAACTCCATCAAGTCGGCCCAGACATCGGTGGAGAACCAGAACTTTGAGATGCGTAAGAACGTCTTAAAGTACGACGAGGTCATGAACGAGCAGCGCAAGGTCATTTACACGGAGCGTCGTGAGATCCTCGAATCGGCTGACATCGCAGCCGATATTCAAAAGATGATCGATGACACCATCGGTGCCTATGTCGATGCTGCGACCGCGACCGGCTACGTTGAGGACTGGGATCTAGAAACCCTGTGGAACGCTCTCGAGTCTCTCTATGGCGCATCCTTTAGTGCACAAGAGCTCATTGATGGCGATACCTATGGTGAATCTGGCGAGCTTTCTGCTTCCGATCTGCGTAAAGCTGTTCTGGAAGACGCACACAAGCAGTACGCGGAGCTAGAGGAAAACGTCACCGCTATCGGTGGCGAGGCGCAGATGCGCAACATTGAGCGCATGGTTATCCTGCCGGTTATCGACACCAAGTGGCGCGAGCACCTCTACGAGATGGATTACCTCAAGGAAGGTATCGGTCTGCGTGCAATGGCTCAGCGTGACCCACTGGTCGAGTACCAGAAGGAGGGCGGCGACATGTTCAATGCTATGAAAGACGCTGTAAAGGAAGAAACCGTTCGCCAGCTATTCTTGCTGCGCAAGCAGTTTGCAGCTGCAAATGAGCAGCCAGCGGAAACTGAAGAAGGCACCGTAGAAGCCTAATTCTTCCACCGACATAACAAACGCCGCCTCCTGTTGTTTTAGGGAGGCGGCGTTTGTTATGTCTATGGCGTTGTTTTAGGGAGACGGCGTTTGTTATTTCTATGGCGAAGGTTTATTAGGTGGTGGCTCGATAAGTCGCAGACTGCGCATTCGAATCACCTGTGGATGGGTGCTGGTTGGATCGCGCGGTTCGAATTGTGCAAGAAACCCAATGTGGCGACCTTGGAAAGTGCTTGACCCTACTGCATCGATGAGCTGATTGCGTTGATGAAAATGCAGGCTTTCCACGATTAATGGGGTTGGTGCCACTGGCGCTTTGCCGCGTCTTCTGGCAGATACTAGGCGGCGAATTTGCTCGGAGTAGAGGGCGTCGGCAAGCGTTGACGCGTGACGACGCCCAAATGCGGCATTGAGTGCTGTTGCAGAAAGGGTGAACGCGTCGCGCTTGATTTTTGTGGGTAGGCGACGGGGAGTTTCGGAAGGAATCGTCGATTCTTTCCGAAAGGATTTGAGATAGCTCATCCCTGGGATTGGGGTTAGCATGATGGTTGTAGTGGCTCCTTGAGCGTGATTGTTTGTACTCAAGGCAGACAATTTTGGGCATGTGTGACGCGTGGGCGCGCGTTCGAACCGACTTGTGTGACACAATAGCGGAGAATGTTCGTAAATTCTATACCTTATAAACGGAGGTGGGGATAGGCCGTGCGTGGCTTGATCGTCGATTATGTGGGTGTCCTCGATGGAACGGATGAGGACCAGCGTCGCTGGCGTAACCTCTTGGCTGCTGCCCGTGCGCATGGCATTGGCACTGCGGTGTTGTCGAACGATCCTGGTGGCCCAGCGGCTGATCCTATCCGTGTGTTGCAGACACAGGGCATTGTGGATGCGGTGATTTTGAGCGGTGAGATTGGTGCGGAGAAGCCGTCGGAAGCTGCGTTCCAAGCGGCTGCCGATGCGATTTATGTGCCTATGCGCGATTGCGTGATGGTGGATGATTCGATTTTGAATGTGCGTGGCGCTGTGGAAAGCGGTCTTGTTGGTGTGTTTTATCAGCAGTTTGACCGTGTGGTTGTAGAGATCGCGGGTCTTTTCGGTCTTGACGGTGAGTTCTAGAGGAGTTCGACATGCGGGTTTATATTCCGGCTACTTTTTCCATCCTGCAAGAGCTGGATGCGCAGGGCAGTATTGTTGCGCGTTCGGGGTATGGTTTTGCGGTAACGCCTGCGCTGCGGGATTTTTATACTGCAGGTGATGAGGAGGAAATCGCGGAGTCTGCGTTTGAGGATGCTGCGTTGGCGTCTATTCGCTTGCTGGCGGTTGGTGACCAAGGGGCGTTTCCATATCGCCGTGTGGTGGTGTCGGTGGATGTTCCTGATGAGGTGATTACTCTTCGGCCGGATCTTGGCGAGTCTGTTGTAGTGTTGGACCCTGCCGTTGTGGGGTTCGATTCTGTTGCCGCGATCCATGTTGATGTAGAAGGCTCGGAGGCTGCCACGGCTAAGGCTATTGAGGTTATCGATGCCGCTGATTTGGGCGATGAGGATGCCGAGTTGGCGGTAGGTGATGCTTTGGATAATTTCTTGGCGTGGTATGACCCTTCGGAGTTGTCGGCTTTGGTGGATCTGCTGTAGATTATCTTTTTTTAAGGGCGCACTCTTGTCACGGTTGTGGCAGGGGTGCGTTTTTGTGTTTTCGCAGTTCGGGGGCATGAGGAGTAGGGGGGAGAGTGTCCGATTGTTTGTGTGCGGGGGGCTTGGTTTACAAGTAGTCCGCGAATCGGTCGGGGTAAGCCACGGCTAGTTGGTTGATGGCTTGTTTCCACCCGGTGGCTTTCGCTCCTTCAATATAGCCGTTGCATTCGATGGCGCGCTTCGCTTTCTTCGCTCGCTGGGCAGCGCGCTTGTCCTCGATGTTGCAGATCATCAGCCACAGCGTTTTCAGCGCCGCGGTATCGTTCGGGAACTGGCCGCGGTTGCGGGTGGCTTTCCGCAGCTCAGCATTCAGCGATTCGATCGAATTCGTGGTGTAGAGTACCCGCCGTGCCGCAGGCGGGAACTGCAAAAATGGCACAAACCGGTCCCAGGCGTCGCGCCAGACTTTGACCGATTGCGGGTATTTACGGCCCAGTTCACTGGCCTCGAATGCGTCCAGGGCGGCGCGGGCGGTGTCCTCGGTCGGTGCGGTGTAGACCTCCCGTAGCGCACTTGATACGGGTTTGCGGTCTTGGTAGGACACCCACCTGTTGGCCGCCCGGATCAGGTGCACGATACAGGTCTGCACCATGGAATTCGGCCAGGTTGCCTCCACGGCTTCCGGCAGGCCTTTGAGCCCGTCGCAGCAGACGATGAACACGTCTTGGACCCCACGGTTGGCAAGGTCAGCGCACACGGATGCCCAAAAACTGGCGCCTTCATTGTCTGCGATCCACAATCCCAGGATGTGCTTGATGCCGTCCATGTCGACGCCTACCGCCATGTAGCAAGACTTGTTGACCACGCGGTGGCCATCGCGGATCTTCACTCGCAGCGCGTCGAGGAAGATCACTGGGTAGAACTCGTCGAGCTGGCGGTTTTGCCAGATCATGACCTCTTCTAACACCGCGTCGGTAATGGTGCTGATCGTATCTGGGCTCATATCCACCCCGAGGGTGGTGGCGAGGTGGTGGCAAATATCGCGCACGGTCATCCCACCGGCGTACAGGGAGATGATCATGTCATCAAGCTCCGTCAGACGGCGGGTGCCTTTAGGCAGCATCCGCGGCGTAAACGTGCCAGCTCGATCCCGGGGCATAGTCACATCAAAGGTGCCGTAACCAGAGTTGACGGTTTTGGTGTACGACCCGTTGCGGTGATTGCCACCATCCGGGGTGCCCAGCTGGGCTTTCGCCGTACGATCAGAGTGCGCGTATCCCAGATGCGCGTCCATTTCAGCCTGCAGACCAGCGTTGATCGATGCCTGCAAAAGACCTTTGACCAGGTCGCTGGCATCATCGGTGGAAGTCGACAACTCGCCGATCAGTTCGGCGATTTCCGGATTTTCCATCAGCTTAGCGCTGATCTCGTTGACCCTGTTCGGGTCATGACCTTTCCTCGGTGACACGGTAGTCATTATCAGTGAAACTCCTTCTGGATCAGAGCCTCACACACAAAACACCTGACACCCTCGTAGGGGGTGGTCTTTCTTAGACACAGATACTTTTCTCCCTAAATGTTTGACGGGAAAACCTACGCTGACGTAACATGCATACTCACTCCGGTTACCTAACCGTAGGTTATGTTTTGGGAAGGGAAGAATGTCATGGCACGGACGTCGAAAGATCGTCTCTCAAAGGTGCGAAAAATCCTTGGCAGATTTACCACGCCACTTCTGCCAGATGATTACTCGGTGCTGATTAACCCACGCTGGTCAACACGCGAACTTCGTGGAACTATCGCAGCTGTACGTCGAGAAACAGACGTTGTTCATCTTGACATCGTGCCGGGCTGGGGTGTGCCCACCCAATTTGAGCCTGGTCAATTTATCGGAATTGGTGTGGAAGTCGATGGCAGATACATCTGGCGCAGCTATTCACTGACCTGCACACCGACAACGTCTGACTCATTGTTATCGATCACGGTGCGCGCGGTAGAACATGGCAAGCTCTCAAATCACTTGGTAGGCCATGCTACTCCAGGAACCACGGTGCGCTTGTCTGCCCCCGCAGGCAATTTTCATCTCCCCACTCCGTTGCCCCCAAAGCTTGCACTCATTGCTGCAGGAACAGGCATTACGCCGATTATCTCCATGTTGCGCACGATGGCTGAGCGCCAACAGTTTGCCGAAACTGACGTGGTGCTGGTGTATTCGATACGCGATCGCGCTCATGGGTTGTTTCTTGAGGCGTTAGCGCGAATGGCAACGCAACACCCGCAGCTGCGTGTGGTGGTACAAGAGACGTCCTCGCAGGGGCGGGTGACACCGGAGACGGTGGCGTCGATAGTTACTGATGTAACGAGCCGCACTGTGTTCGCCTGCGGCCCGTCCACCATGCTTGATGCGTACGAGTCATGGGCGAATAAGAATCACGTTAACCTCACCACTGAGCGATTTTTGCTGGATCGAAAGGCCACGACAGCGCAGGGCGGCACGGTGAGCTTTGGGCAGCGTGCCAGCGTGCTTGTCGACGGCGCCACCACGGTTCTCGAGGCAGGAGAGCAGGCGGGAGTACAGCTTCCCTTTGGCTGCCGTATGGGGTTGTGCCACACCTGTGTGCGTCCGCTGACTCATGGCCACGCAACCAACCTCGTCACCGGCGAGACTCATGAGCCGGGGTCACGTATTCGTACCTGCGTGTGCGTAGCTGCAGGCGACATCACTATCGAAGCATAGGACGGAACAATCTCATGGCAATCGACAACATTAAAGCGTATGCACACTTAAGCGACGCAGACATCGAAGAAATCGGTCGTCGCCTAGATCAGATCAAAGCAGAGGTAACGCAGTCACTAGGTGCTCGGGACGTGGCCTACATCAAGCGCTTGATTCGTACCCAACGTAGCCTTGAGGCAGCTGGTCGATTCACGCTGTTGTTTGCGGGAAATAAGAAGTGTTGGTGGCTCGGAACAGGGTTGCTCAGCACTGCGAAAATACTAGAAAATCTCGAAATCGGGCATAACGTGCTTCATGGGCAATGGGATTGGATGAATGATCCCGAAATCCACTCCACCACATGGGAGTGGGATATTGTTTGCCCATCATCACAATGGATGCACTCACATAACTTTGTGCACCACACCTACACCAATGTGCTGGGAATGGACAACGATGTGGGATACGGAATCTTGCGCGTCACCCGCGACCGAAAATGGACAGCACTACATGCTTTCCAACCGGCAGTGAATACCGTGCTGGCAGCGATGTTCCAGTGGGCGGTGGGGTACTACGACGTGGAACTTGGGCGCTATCTGACTAAACGCGCTGATTGGAATGACACAAAAGACAAATTCTGGGAGACGACGAACAAAGCAGGTCGCCAGCTTGCTCGCGACTACGTTTTCTATCCAGCACTTGCTGGAAAGGCCTTTCCACAGGCAGTGAAGGCGAATGCGGTTGCCAACCTAGTGCGCTCAGTGTGGGCATATTCTGTTATCTTCTGCGGACATTTTCCTGATGAGGCCGAGACGTTTACCAAAGAACAGTTTAAAAACGAGGACCACAATCAGTGGTATCTACGCCAAATGCTGGGGTCTGCAAACTTTTATGGCGGCAAGTTGCTCACCATTATGTCGGGCAATTTGAATTACCAGATTGAACATCACCTGTTCCCAGATATGCCATCGAATCGTCTGGCAGAAGTAGGAGAGAAAGTGCGTGCGCTGTGCGACGAATACGATCTGCCGTACAACGTCGATTCTTTCCCAGCACAGTTGTTCAAGGTGCAAAAAACACTGCTCAAGCTCACCCTTCCCAATAAGTACTTAGTGGCGAGCCCAGATAATGCCCCCGAGGTGCGCTCGAACCGCGCTTTTTCGCAAAACCCTGAGATTGAAAATCAGCTGGCAGGCGGAAGCAACGGTAGCGGCCTACGCACGGGCCTAAAACTACTCAAACGCCTGCGCCCGAGTATCAAAGATGCCATCTTGATCTATTCAGGGCGCAGGCCGCGGGGAAATCAACAGCGCTGATCTATTCCCAATCCACGTTGGTGCGCAAGGCGCCGAGCAACTTGCGCACCGCGACAACGCGGCGACCAGTGGGGGAGTCTGCGTCGAAAGTGTCGAGGACGCATTCGGGGTCGGCGGGAGGACCCATGTGGGTGCAACCGCGCGGGCATTGTTCGACTGCTTCATGGAGGTCTTCAAATACACCGATGACAGTATCGGCATCGACGTGGGCGAGGCCGAAGGATCTGATGCCTGGGGTGTCGATGATCCAGCCGCCTTCCGGCAACTGCAATGCGACGGCCTGCGTCGAGGTGTGGCGACCTTTACCCACGCCGGATACCTCACCGGTTTCGCGTGCCGCGGAGGGCACTAGGCGGTTTACCAACGTCGATTTGCCTACCCCAGAATGCCCAATGGTCGCAGAGATAGCGCCGTGGGTGAATTCTTGCAGTGGCTCGAGTGGATCTTCCACACCGCACACCACCACAGGAACGTTGAGGGCTGCGAACTCGGAGGCGAACTCGGTGGGGTCTGCGAGGTCAGATTTGGTCAGGCAGATCACGGGCTGAAGATTGCCCACGAATGCAGCTACGAGGGCGCGTTCGACAAAACCTGCGCGTGGCGCGGGATCGGCAACGGCGCAGACGATGAGCAGTTGCTGCGCGTTGGCAACAACAATGCGCTCGTAAGGATCGGTGTCATCTGCAGTTCGCCGTAACACGCTGCTGCGCTCTGCGAGTTTCACAATGCGCGCAAGAGAGCCTGGCCGTCCTGAGGTATCACCAACAATTCCTACTCGATCGCCAACTTCCACGGGTGTGCGTCCCATTTCGCGGGCGCGCATACACACCACTGGTGTTTCCTGACCGTCAAGGACAACACCCCAGCGTCCGCGGTCTTTGGTCACAACCATGCCGAATTCAGCGTTGTCATGCTTCGGGCGGTCTTTCGTACGGGGGCGTGAGCCTTTGCCAGGGCGTACACGTACGTCGGATTCATCCCATTGGCGACGAGAGTTTCTGCGTGCCATCGACCTAGCCTCGCACCATCGTATGCCACATATCGGCAAAACCAGGCAGAGTCTTCGACGTCGTGTCAATGTCGTCAACCTGGACACCGCCAACAACGAGGCCGATGATGGCACCTGCAGTAGCCATTCGGTGATCCGCATAGGAATGCCACGTCCCGCCATGAAGCGTACTGGGCGTGATGTGGAGGCCGTCGGCAAGCTCGGTACATGAGCCACCAATACCTGTGATTTCTTTAGTCAACGCCGCTAGCCGATCAGTCTCATGCCCACGCAGATGAGCGATTCCCACCAACTTCGAAGGTGTTGTGGCAAGAGCCGCCAGAGCTGCAACAGTGGGGGTGAGCTCACCAATATCGGACATGTCGAGAGAAATTCCCTTCAGCTGACCGCGCTCCGGGCCAGTTACACGCAGATCAAAACTCGAACCTCGAGAAATCATCTCAACGGTGCAGCCCATACGACTTAAAATATCGCGGATCACGTCGCCGGCTTGGGTCGTGCGCTGTGGCCAATCCGGAATGGTGACCGTTCCACCGGTCACGGCTGCCGCTGCGAGAAACGGCGTGGCATTGGAGAGATCGGGTTCGATGTTCCAAGTTCGAGCTTCTACGTCACCTGGTTCTACTCGCCATTCGTTTTCTACAGAATTATCCACCTGCACACCAGCAAGACGTAGCATATCAACAGTCATCTCAATATGCGGCAGGCTTGGCAACTTGCCGCCAATATGCCGCACGGTCAGTCCGGTGCGATAGCGTGCGCCGGCAAGCAAAAGTCCCGAGACAAACTGGGAGGATCCGGACGCGTCGATGTCGACGACACCGCCGGCGGGCTGTCCGGAGGCTTCCACATGGAAGGGGAGCTGGGTGCCGGTAACTGTTACCCCCAGAGTGCGAAGGGCATCGAGGATTTCTCCCATGGGGCGAGTGCGTGCTTGCACATCTCCGTCAAAGAACACACTGCCATGCGCTAATGCAGCTATGGGGGGAACAAAACGCATAACTGTTCCGGCCAGGCCGCAGTCGATGGTGGCGCTGTGGAAAGGCGCGGGGGTGACGTGCAGCGATGTGGATGCAGCGCCGTGATTGGGGTCGTCGAAACGCACGCTAGCACCTAGGGCGGTGAGTGCGCGGATCATTAGGTCGGTGTCTCGTGAACGTAGCGCCCCGTTTATCTGTGCTGGGCGATGAGCGATCGCGGACAAGATAAGCGCGCGGTTGGTCATCGACTTAGACCCCGGAACCCGTACGGTTGCATGTACCGCATTGGTTGGGGTTGGTGCGTCCCACAATTGTGCCATTCCTCCATAATAAAGACATGTGCGGACGCTTTGTTTTGTTTACTACCGACGAGTCGCTATTGGGACACCCAGCGCTGCGGATTTTTCACAGCATTCATGCGCCGAAAGGTATGCCACCGGCGCGCTATAACATCGCTCCAACCACGATCATTCCGGTTCTTAGGGTGGGAACAACACCAACGGAGGTCGTGATTGAGCCAGTACGTTGGGGGCTGATTCCTGTATGGAAGCGCGAGGTCACGTCACCACCGTTGTTTAATGCGCGGGCAGAAACAGTGACTACCAAACCGAGTTTTCGTCAGGCGTTTCGTACTCAACGGTGTGCGATCCCCATGGACGGCTACTACGAGTGGCACAACGAGAAACCATATTGGATTACTACTGGTGCACCCACATGGGTTGCCGGTCTGTGGGATAGCGGTGCTGGCATGCTTTCAGCGACGATGATAACCACTGATTCCGTTGTGCCTTTGGACTGGCTGCATCACCGCATGCCGAGGTTTTTAAACAACGACGAGCTCGCCGTATGGCTGCGTGGCAGCGCCGACGAGGCCAGTGGACTTCTTACTCCCGGCGATGCATCCGCCTTTCATACGAGCCCAGCTGACCCCAGCGTGGGAAATATCCGAAACGACTACCCAGAGCTTATCGACGCCCCCACGGATCTATTCAGCCTGTAAATCCGCGAAACTTCCGTCAACAACGCGGATAAGATCTTCGCCACTGAGTTCCACATCAAGACCGCGTTTGCCGCCGGAAACAAAAATCGTGTCAAACAAAATGGCCGTCTCATCTACCACAGTGGGCAACGGGTGCTTCTGACCAATAGGAGAAATACCGCCAGGAATATAACCTGACGACTTAGCGGCGTCGTGTTGATCCGCCATCGTGGCTTTTGACGCGCCCAACGCAGCCGCTACCTTTTTCAAGCTCAACTTTGAGGTCACCGGAATACATGCCACCGCAAGTTGACGCTTGGGTCCTTTACCTGCAGTTAAATCGATGACCAGTGTTTTAAAAATCCTATTCGAATCTACGTCGAGTGCCGCAGCTGCGGCGTCACCAAAATGGTCTGTGCCACCTTCAAAAGTAGACACCGAATGCTCGATACCCGCAGCTTCCAACACAGCGAGTGCAGGTGTAGCACCGGACGGCTTTTTCTTGCTCATTTATGCCTCCTACTAGAATGGTTTTAACCATATCTAAGGAGACCAGTGGCTACGAAAACAAGCGACCTTGACGCACGTTTCAAGCGTGACGCGCTACCGTTGCTCGATCAACTCTATGGTGGCGCACTCCGGATGACGCGTAACCCAGCAGACGCTGAGGACCTAGTCCAAGAAACTTACGCTAAGGCATATCAAGCCTTCAATAGCTTTAGCGAGGGGACCAACCTCAAAGCATGGCTGTACCGCATTATGACCAATACGTATATCAATTCGTATCGGAAAAAGAAGCGCCAGCCTACGCAGCAATCTTCTGAAGATGTGACCGATCATCAGCTACTGGCCACGTCCTCCCATGAATCAGTCGGTTTAGAATCCGCTGAGGTGGAAGCCTTGAAAAACCTTCCTAATCAGCGGATTGCCCAAGCCATGAACGACCTCAGTGAGGACTACCGCATGGTCGTTTACTACGCAGACGTTGAGGGGTTGGCATACAAAGAGATCGCAGAGATCATGGGTACCCCACTGGGAACCGTGATGAGTCGACTCCATCGTGGAAGAAAACAGTTGCGTGAGGCGTTGAAAGACGTGGCGCAAGAACACGGAATTGCGGTTGAGGATAAACATGCAGATCACACCACTGATGCTGCAGGAAGGAAGAACAAAGCATGAGCCACGAGGGATGTTCTTGTTCCGAATTACGCGAGTACATGTACGCCTTACTCGACAGGGAGCTTTCTCCAGTCGATTGTGCTCGCCTGCAGGCGCACTTAGCTCAGTGCCCACACTGCGCTGAGATCGTAGAAGCAGAAACCGAACTACGTGGATTGCTAAAACGCTGCTGCTGTGGCATCGCACCAGCTACACTGCGGGAAAAAATCACGTATTCGATCTCCATTACCCAGATCAAATACCAGTAAAGAACTAGTGGCTTAAGGGATCCGTTCCGCCAAGCATCATCTCAAACCGTGCGTAGTCTTCAAGTGAGGCGAAATGGCGAGAATACAGATCGCAGTCTTTATCGACGTATCCGTAAAGAGCTGGGGCGACGTCGATGATGTGGCGCAGTGTTACTGTAGGATCTGAGTCTTGCGCTGCGTCTTTGGGGGTTTCTTCTTCGTGTGCGCGCTTTTCCACTAATTTGTGAGCAGCTTCTTCCGAATCTGCATAGACAATATAGAAATCTTCGCGGAAAAAGTTGTTGTTCTCTTCTGGTGAAGTATTTGATTTGGCGAGTTCGAAGATAACAATGCCGACATAAGGTTCCATTTTCTCGTTCACCTATCAATTACGTGTATGTGTTATGGGAATATGCGCCCAAGGTTAGCAAATACGAGAATGAAAAAGCTCGCGATGCAAAGTCCATCTTTCTCCATTATCTGGGAGATGGCCTCGAATCGCGAGCTTTGTTGTGCTCTTAATGGCTTAAGAGTTAGGGCGCTTACCGTGGTTAGCCTTGTTCTTACGACGGTCCTTGCGCTTACGTCCACGCTTGCTCATAGCGGTGCTCCTTATAGGTTGCAGAAAATGTCAATATCGAAACACCACCTTAGTGGGTGAGGAGGTGACTCGGAAAATCGGTGGGGAAACCCCACAGGGGGGTAATAGCTATGCGGTAGCGCGTGCGCGACCACGGCCGCGGTTCTTACGGCGCTTGAGCGCGCGACGCTCATCTTCGCTCATACCGCCCCACACGCCGGCATCCTGGCCGGTTTCCAATGCCCATGCGAGGCACTGGGAGGTAACTGGGCAGCGGTTGCACACTACTTTTGCTGCAGCGACCTGTGCCAACGCTGGGCCAGAGTTGCCGACAGGGAAGAAGAGCTCGGGATCTTCATCGCGACAAACGGCTTTATGGCGCCAATCCATTGTGGTCTCCTAAAATCACTACACGTTTAACAGGGCACGTTGAGGGCATACGAAACTCACATTCCGACAGTTGTCGGATGGGGAAGGTGGCAGAATCACGCAAAGACTCACGTCATGGATGCTGAGTGGGTGCGGTGGGGTTCTTTGTATGCCTCAAAGGTGGGCGGGAAACACATGTTCTCGCCTGAGGTACTTGAAAATAATGGCATGTCCGCTCGCGCTTGGGAAGAGTTAACGCTTAAAAGTGTTAAGAATCACATGTTGGAGGAGGGTTGTCGTCAGTCTCAATGCGGAATACTGGCGAGTTACTTAAGGGGAATTGGAGAATCAAAACCTTGCTTCCAGTGGTTTTGGGTTCCATCTTTTGGTCTATGTGTGGGGTGGTTGCTTGGGGTGGGTCAAATCGCAGATTCGGTAACCCCCAAATGTGTAGCACTGGGCTCAGGTCGGGTGGGGCGAATTTCTTAGTGAAAATTAATTGATTTAGATAGGGCTACGTTAAGGAAGTAGTAGATAAAAGGGGTAAAAAGTCGAGCTGTAAGAACGAATAACACGTTGGCGATGTAAAAAGTTGTGTGCAATGGGCTTGTGGTTAAGGAACTCCGATGGCTGCTGCACTACACTCTTCACGGTGAGCAGCGAACAAAAAGAATCCAACGACCCCTATGGCAATGCATCGCTAGGTACTCTTCCGCCTACGACGATTCGAAATGCTGGGATTATTGCTATCGTGCAGTCCGCTATCGGACTCGGCTTTGCTGTATTCCTCGTTTTGCGAAGCATCACCGGCGCGCCCGAAGAATCCATTGTGTACGAAACTGATACTGCAGTCACTTCGGTTGGGGTGGGCACAGCGATATTTTTTGTGATCGTATTTGGCACTGTCATCGCAGGTGCGATCATGATGATGCGCGGAAAGCGTTGGGGTCGTGGCCCCGTCATCATGCTGGAAATTCTATTGCTACCTATCGGCTTCTACATGATTAATGGCCACGCCTTGCTTCTGGCTGTGGTGACATGCGCTTCGGCGATAGTAACCCTTGCGTACTTGTTCAGTCCCCGTTCGCTCGATTGGGCTGCGCGAAACTACTGACGGAAAATGACTACTTGGTCCCCGCGTTTTTCCACGATGTGGGGTTCCGCAATGCCCATCGATACAAAGCCGGTATAGCCGCCGCGATCGACTGGGATAGTGCGTATTACTTGCCCAGACATAGGTTCGATCTCGGTCCACCCTTCGGCCGTGGGATAAGCCATGTGAGCTCCGAGGCTGATTCCGGTGCCTACGGCGTCGGGAAGTTCCCGCTCTACAGCGAGGGTGTCGGGGCGCATTAAATACAGTGTGTGATTGTGGTACCACGTGATGTAATGCGTTAAATCGGCAACGAGCGGCGCAGTATTCGTGATCTCTGGGGCTTGGGGGATCTCATGGCGCGCGACTTCGTGCCCATGCGCGTCGAAGCTAATAATCGCAGGCGTGGGGGAGTTTACGGCTACTGCAGCGCCTGTTTGTCCCACCGCAACAACATGAGCGGTGGTGTTGCCGAGATCAATATCTTGAGTAATTTCTGGTTGCCGAGAATCTTCCGGCGTCGTTTTTTGCAGACGTAACCACGATGAGCCTTCGCAGGAATCCACAACGGCCAACAGATCTTTTCGAGTCAGTGCAGAAGTAATGCTGCAGTCTTCGTGTGGCTGTTGGTGGGCCTCCTGCTTAATGGGGACGTCACCGTATTCCACGGTGCGTACTAAATCAGAACGCCACAGCTCCACGCGCTGGTCGGAGACGATACCGACACGATCGTTGGACATAATAGGTGAGACATTTTCGCTTGCTGACGCACTCCTTGTTGCCGAGTACTGTCCTGAGCTAGCGGATACTGCTACCACATCGCCACAGCCGCGACCCGTCTTATATGTCATCACCACGTCGCCCCACGCTTGAGCTAGCGAGCACAGTGGTACGTCGCGGGAATAGCTCCACACCGTGCTGCCATCATCGGGGTCGATTGCGGTTACTGTCGTGTTCTTATAAGAAATCACTAGGCCTTCGGCAATGATCGGCCGCGGTGACCATGGATCTGCTGGAAGCGTTTTTACAGGAGTTGCTTCGGCGGGCAATGCAGGAAGTGCACGGGGTACGACGTAGGAATCCTGCGCAGAATCTGCTTGAGATGATGCAGGCGTGAGGTGCGAATGTCTCGCGGGTGCAGTCGCCCATACGCTGGCCACTGCGCCTACACACATCATCGAAATGATTGCTGTGGCAACATAGTCGCGCCGGCTGCCTTGTAGTGCGCCTGTCTTACGGCTCCTACAGCGAGGTTTTTCCTGGCCGGATGGTTTCATGAGCGCTTTCCAGATTTGTTGCTGGGGCGGCGTTGTGAGCGTGGCGAACGGCTCTTATCAAACTTGCGGGATCCCACCGCTGTACGGGAGCGTCCTACAGAATCGGTGGCGGTATCGGGGATATTGAGTGCTTGGAATAGCTCAGGTGAGGTGGAAAACCATTGGGGTGGCTCGGGCTGGCCGAGGTTGAGTTCGTCGTTAATCAACTGCCATTTAGGTAGCTCGTCGTAACCTACGAGTGTGACTGCGGTTCCGGTATGTCCCGCACGTCCAGTGCGGCCGATGCGGTGTACATAGGTCATCGGATCGTCGGGCGTTTGGTAGTTGATCACGTGGGTGACGTCGTCAATGTCGAGGCCACGGGCTGCCACATCTGTTGCCACCAAAATGTGGGCTTTGCCGGTGCGGAAGGCATCGAGGGAGGCTTCTCTGGCTGATTGGCCTAGATCGCCGTGAACGCCGGCGACACGGAACCCTCGTTGCGCTAAGTCGTCCGCCAGTTCAGCGGCGGTGCGCTTGGTGCGGGCGAAGATAATAGTTTTTCCACGGCCTTCCGCCTGCAAAATGCGTGCGGTGACCGCTGACTTATCCATCCGATGAGCTTGGAAAATTACCTGTGTGGTCGATGCATGGGTTTGTGCTGCCCCAGTATCTTCGGCACGGATATGTACAGGTTGGTGCATAAAAGTGCGAGCTAGCGTGACCACGGCACCTGGCATCGTTGCTGAGAAGAGCATTGTTTGATGAGGGTGCGTCAACGCGGCAAGCAACTTCTCGATGTCGGGGAAAAACCCCAGATCAAGCATCTCGTCGGCCTCGTCAAGGACTAATACGGCCACATGATCGAGTGCAAGGTTGCCACGTTGATAAAGATCAATGAGGCGGCCTGGGGTGCCCACCACTACATCGACACCGGACTCTAATTGCGCAATTTGTTCCTCGTAGGGGCGGCCGCCGTAAATTGTGGCCACCGTGATGGGGATATTGCGAGACAATAGTTTGAGATCGTCGCCTACCTGGTGGGCGAGTTCACGGGTAGGGACAACGACGAGTGCACGTGGGGTGCCGTCAAGCTCTGCAACGTCTGCTGCATCAAAAACGCGATCGATGAGTGGAACACCGAATCCATAGGTTTTGCCCATGCCTGTCCGTGCTTGGCCGATCAAGTCACGGCCATCCAAAGCAATAGGTAGCGTGAGCTCCTGAATGGCAAAAGTTCGCTTCACGCCTACGGATGCCAAGGCGTCGGTAATTTCTCGGGCGACGCCCAACTCTACGAAGGTCGGTTGTACAGATGCTTCAGACACACCACTGATACTAACGGGTTTACCTAGGTATCGTCTCGCTCGGGGGTCGAATCTGTGGGGGAGTAGGCACGCATCACAACGTCACGGAAGTTCAACAATGCGAACAAGCGGGGAGCTAGGGATTTCCGCAGGGATATGCCTAGCTTTGAGGTGGAGCTGGGGTGGAATCAACGAGCAGACTATGATGTTGTGAGATCTGTACTTCAACCGAGGCTCTCTAACTCACGTTAGGCCGAAACAAGAGGAGACTAAAATATATGGACATTAAGATCGGTTTTTCAGACTCGCCTCGTGAGCTCGTGGTTTCTAGCCGCGAAGACCATAACGAGATTGTCGATCGTATCCACAATGCCTTGCGCGATGCCGAGGGCGTGCTTGACCTTGTCGACGACCACGGCAACCGTTACCTAGTGCGTAATGCTCGAATCGCCTACGTAGAGGTAGGCTCCACCGCTCCTCGCACCGTCGGATTCGCGGGAGCATAATTGTGACCGACCCACACGCTGAAAGCTTCTTTGTAAGATTTGCCCGAGACTACGGCTGGCGCGCCTACGCCATCCCTGTACTCGCGGTTATCACCGTGTGGGTGCTTATCGACGTCTTCCGCACCCCAGCGGAAACCACGTCCACAGCAACTGTCGGCGGAGCTCCTACCGCCACCGCAACATCAGCGCAGGAAAAAGGGCCAGATCCTGCACAACAAAACCGTCCTGATATCGCCATCACGGAATTACCATCAGGCCCAGAATTTACCGAAAAGGGCGAAGGAACCTACCGCACGGTAGGAAACGCAGGAGCCCACGCGGGCAAAGACCGTGACAAAGTGTTTACCTACGTCATCGAGGTAGAAAACGGAATTAACACCGCCGCCTATGGCGGTGACGATGCCTTCGCTGCAATGGTCGATGCCACCTTGACTAACCCGAAAAGCTGGACACACGATAAGCGCTTTGGTTTTGAACACGTGGATGCCAGCGCAGTAAAAGACCCAGATCTTCGCATCCAGTTGTCCTCCGTTGACACCACGCATGGCCTGTGTGGAAATAACATCGCAATGGAAACGAGCTGCTTCTATGGAATAGGCAACCGCGTTGTGATTAACGAATCCCGATGGGTGCGTGGCGCAAAACCTTTCCAAGGTGATCTCGGCGCCTACCGTCAGTACCTGATCAACCACGAGGTAGGGCATGGAATTGGATTTACCAACCATGAACCATGCGGCAAAAACGGTGAGCTCGCGCCCATCATGATGCAACAAACCCTCTCCTTATCTAACTCAGAGTTGTTTGCCATCGACGCGAATGAAATCTATAACGACGATGGAGCCGTGTGTTCGGCCAACCCATGGCCGTATCCATTCGCCTAACCCCTCCTAGAAAGAGCAACCAATGGAACTGCAGCAGCTGCCACAACATGTTCGCGATGCCTTCCATGCCCCTAATACGACTCCCCGTCAGCTCGGTGTCGCATGGGACTACGGCTGGCGCGTAGGCAACGTGGCATTTAGCCAAGTAATCCATCCCGATCGCTCTGCTTGGTCAGCGCGAGTACGCGATAAACTCCACCCCCAAGGTCTACGAGTTGTACGTCCGCTGAAATCTACAGACGGGCGCTACATCAACGCAGGTTGGCGCGCAAATTCCTTCGAGGAAGGTACGCTTGCGCGCCGGGTAGATGAAACTGTAGTTGCCGCCCTGCGCCTCGACACCGCCCTTGCTGACATTGATGTTCCTGATTCTTTTTCGGAACCAGATAGTCACGATCTGTTTTCGCTAGCAGACCATAGTGCGTGGGCTCCAGATCCAATGGTGGCACTGGGGGTCACCCCGGATACGGAAGCGGTGTTTCTTAACCCTGCTCAGCTGACAGCCCAGAGATTGTTGCCAAAGATTGTTCTTTTGCTTCGAGATATTGACGCACCAATCCAAGTGACCCACGCTGATATGTTTGCCACCACTATCTACTCCGGTAATCAAATGCCGGTGGTTACTGACCTAGTGGGGGTAGCTCGACCTTATGGCTACACTGCTGCTGTGTGCATAGTTGATGCCCTCTTGGCTGGCGCAGTAGACGAGGGGATAATCGATCGCTTTTCGCACATACAGCGCCGTGACCAGCTATTATTGCGCGCTTTGGTTTATCGTATAGCCGTGCATGCGTTGCATCCAGAATCAACTTCGAACACAGGTACGAATTTAGAGTGGGTGTCTCAAACCATAATGTCACGTGCCTCTGTCACACTATGAGGCATGGATGCGTTTTCTACTCCACAGGACTCACCGACTACATCAGTACAAGTCGTAGGCGAAGACCTCACAGCTGGTATTCCGCCATTACAACAGAGCTTTGTTTACGCTCAACATCCACGAGTAGAAATCGTATATAACGATCACACTGAGCCCATTCGGGAATGGGACAATCAGCTCTTTAAAGAACAACGCGGCACTTGGCGGGTGACTGGTGCTGCAGGCGCAGGCGTGAGTACCTTGCTTATGGATACCGTCGCAGAGCGTATCCGCCGCGGTGTATCACCCGAATCCATCATTGTGGTGGCAGCATCTAGGGAGTCCGCAGCACGCCTAAGAGCCGGTATCGCGCATCGGATCGCCGATGGTTCTTATACGTCACCATCATCCTTGGTACGTTCAGTGCACTCCTTAGCTTTTGCATTATTGCGATCGCTTAGCGGCGATCAGCTGCGTCTGATCACAGGTGCCGAGCAAGATGCGGTGATTCGAGAGCTACTGCAAGGACATGTGGACAACCCCTCATTGGCAGCGATGTGGCCTGCTGAAGCACGTCAAGCACTTGGACTCATCGGTTTTGCACGTGAAGTCCGTGATTTTCTTCTCCGCAGCGGAGAGCGGGGATTAGAACCAGAAGATCTCGAAGAATTAGGAGCCAGGTATGGGCGCCCAATGTGGGCTTCGGCTGGCAAATTTATGCGCGAATATCAGCAAGTGATGAATTTGGGCGGTACCCATAGCCTGAATGCCTCTGAGCTGGTCAGCAAACTTTTGCGCTTTGACATTCCTGATATGGGGTGGCGCACCATCATCATTGACGACGCACAACATCTTGACCCCCAATCAGCGCAACTGCTCCAAACACTCATGCGCTATACAGATTTCACCGTGATCGCAGGAGATCCACAGCAGTCGGTGTTCCATTTCCGTGGCGCCAGCCCAGAATTTTTACTCCATGCCCCAGTCGACCATGAGCTGACCTTATACTCCAGTTTTCGTCAGCCTACTGTAGAAGCCAAAGTTCTAGGAAGCACAGGAGATCAGTCAGAATTCGTTGCGGATCTTTTGCGCCGATCACATTTATTAGAAGGCATTCGCTGGAATAATATGGCTGTAATCGTTCGTTCCACCGCGGATATTCCATCGTTACGACGAGCACTGCTATCTGCTGGTGTCCCAGTACAAGAGGATCCCTCGGACATCATCTTGAGTGAACAACGAATCGTGTCGGCATTGATTCTCGCAGTTCGTGCGATCTATCAAGAGCTATCAGCTCAAGAACTCGAAGAATTGGCCTTAGGCCCTATCGGTGGTGCAGACACCGTGACGTTGCGCCGTCTGTTCCGCGGGCTCAGAAAAGCCGAAATGCACGCTGGTGGGAATCGTCGTGCTATCGAGATCATGCGTGAGCTGATCGATCCCAAAGAGTCTGAAGAACAAACCCAACTGCGAGAGCAAGTAGAGGCAGTTCTCACAGACCGAGAACTTGCAGTGGTGGATAAAATTCGGGCTGTTTTAGTACGCGGTGCGCAACCTGGCAGCGTGGAAGAAATCCTTTGGGAGATTTGGGATGCCTCCGCATTATCATCCCATTTACAAACCGTCAGCCTGCGCGGAGGAGTGCGCGGTGCACAGGCTGATCGCGATCTTGACGCCGTCATGGCGTTATTCGACGCAGCTGGTGACTGGGTTGAACGTCGACCGACCGCCTCTATCACGTCTTTTGTTCGTCATATTGCAGAACAAGAACTTCCTACCGGTGTTCGTGACCGACGCCTTGCTACTGCCGACGCGGTGCGAATCGTCACTGCCCACGGATCGCTCGGACAGCAGTGGCACACAGTCATCGTCGCAGGTGTTCAAGAAGGAACGTGGCCATCGTTGCAGGAAACTGGCACCTTATTTGGCCAAGAAGACCTGATCGACCTAATAGACTCTGGGATCGAGCCCAATACCTACATTTCTCGCTCCGCAGAAAAACTAAAAGAAGAAAAACGGCTCTTCCACGTAGCTCGTACTCGAGGAACCCATCGCGTTGTGATCACCGCAGTGGAATCTCCAGAATCGGATACTGCTGCCGAGCCTTCGCGCTTTTTACAAGGAATCGCAGAATCAAAAGAACAAGGCCCAACAGACCCTGAAACCGCAAGCGTTCAATCCGAGATTGATACTGAAACCGTCCATCTCGATCAATATGTCCGTCTGCTCAGCGTTCCTTCGATTGTTGCCGAATTACGCCGTGAGTTAGCCAATCCAGATTCGCCTCAGCGACGTCGTGATCAGGCCGCACGCCAACTTGCGCGCCTAGCACTCCATCAAGTTCCAGGTGCCCGGCCTGAACAGTGGTGGGGATTTGGTGGGCCATCAGAAACGACATCATTAGACATCAGTAAGGTGTCCCCCTCGTTGATCGAGAATGCCTTGCTCTGTCCACTGCGAGCGCGGCTGGAACGATTGGTAGAAGAAGAAAATACGCCGATTCACATGCTCAAGGGCACCCTTGCGCACGCATTCGCCGAAGCCGTTGGTAGGGGAGTAGACCCTAACGAAGCAGAACAGCTTGTAACCCAAGCATTCGAAGCGCTACTGGATGCACCAGCGTGGAGCCTTCCACACCATATGTCGCAATGGTCCACCATGCTGCAACGGCTAGCTCACTGGATCGATGTATCGCACACTCAGCGTGAGCTCGTGGGTGTAGAAGTACCTGTCAACGTTGCGGTTGCACCAGGAGTGGAATTGCGAGGACGCATTGACCGCCTGGAAAGAAACGATGCTGGGGAATTCCACATTGTCGATTTTAAAACCGGAAAACAAGCCGTAACTAAAGACGAAGCCAACGAGAACAAACAACTTTTGGCGTATCAGCTAGCTCTTCATCGCGGAGAGCTGATGCAGCGAAACGGTGAACCGGCAATTAGCACCACGGCAGAACAACTAGGACTGACTGTCGACCA